>NZ_WQGG01000001.1:0-795771 GCF_013034565.1 Ruegeria sp. HKCCA5491 | reverse complement strand
AGGCACCGACACCGTGTCGACCAACTGAATCTATCAGGGAGCTAAAGACAGGTTTTATCAGAGTACTCGACGTTCGTTGGCAGCGCAGCGTATGACCGCCTTGAGCCCAAAGCGGGCGTTTATTGCGTTACCCTGAACAGCCAGTTTGCGCGAGCAACTTAATTTGCATAGGGGCGCAAAATGATAAACAGAATGACTGTTAAAAAACTGTCAGGCGTTTGGGCTGATCATGGCTGAAACCTTGTGATTACAGCGGTTCCTGGGGAAGTCGGTCCGCTCATTGCGCGAAGTTCACTACTTGCCTCCTCCAAGCGGACCTCCCTTGCCACCATTGGTTGGATGTCGACGTTACCACGTTCAATCATTCCCAGAAGGCGCGGGTATTTCCATGAAGGCATACCACGAGTGCCGAAAAACGAGAGTTGTTTGGAATAGATTGCACGCATATTCACCTGCATCTGGCCGTCGCCCGATGGCATCCCAATTTGCACGTGTCGACCAAGGATGGCGAGACACTCCAAAGATGCGTTCGTCGTTGTTTCGATCCCCAGCGCTTCTATGGATACCTGTGCTCCTCCATCCGTGATGTCTTGGATTGCGGCAGCGGCATTTTCTTTGGATGCATTTACTGTAGCGTCCGCGCCATGAAGCTTTGCATGTTCAAGTTTCTCATCCACGACATCCACCACAACAACTTGGCATCCGAGCATTTTTGCCAATAGAAGAACGGACAAGCCAATCCCTCCTGTTCCGTGAACAGCCACCCATTCACCAGCTGCGACATCTGCACGGTCTGTCAAAGCATGCCAAGCAGTGGTTACACGACACCCGAGCCCTGCCGCCAAGGCAGGGGACAGCGTTTCTGGCAAGTGAACCAAATTGTGGTCAAAAGGCACTGCAACGTATTCTGCGTAGGCACCAGGCGTTCCAAACCCAGGAACGATTTGGTTAGCACAAGTATTTGATACGCCTGTTTGACAAGCGTTGCAGCTGCCGCACCCCAAGATGAATGGCGCTATTAGGCGGTCACCAACACTGTGCTTCGCTTGAGGCCCTGCCTCTACCACAGTGCCACAGTATTCGTGCCCTAAGATGGAGCCATTTTGAACTTTGGGGTGTGCACCAGACCATCCATGGTAGTCCGAGCGGCATACGCCACAGGCAGCGACCTCCAGGACCACTCCATTGTCTGGGCAGGTCGGATCCGAGACCGTCTCAATCGAAAGGTCTTCATAAAACTCTCTTACGACTGCAGCTCGCACTTTGCGCTCCTAAAAATTTGGTTTCTTTGATCGAGCAATTTGGTTCGGTCGAGACTAAACTGGTCTATCGCCTTTCACGGTCACACGTCGGCCTTTACGCTCTGCGGGCCAATAGTCCCAGATAGCACGATGCATACAGCACCGGTTGTCCCAAAAGGCCATGTCGTTAAGCGACCATCTGAACCGGATTTGATAGTTAATTTGCTCTGCATGCTCGAAAAGCATTTTGAGGATCGCATCGCTTTCCTTATCCGACATGCCCAAAATCTTTGTTGTAAATGTTCGGTTCACAAACAGCGATTTCCTGCCCGTTTCCGGATGAGTCCTAACGATCGGATGAGCTGCTTCGGGACAGTCAATATCGCTGTCTTTTTGTCCCCGGTCGCTATAGCGGCCTTTGTAGATGTGCTCAGAACTATGAAGTGCAGATAACCCGCTGATCATATCTTTTATCGGTTCAGAAAGATCGTTGTAGGCCGCATACATATCACTGAACATAGTATCCCCGCCGCAGGGAGGGGCGATATGGATTTGAAGCATAGTTCCAAGGGGTGGCGTCTCGTCGCAAGAGACATCAGAGTGCCAGAACTCACCGTTTGCCACCTTGGAATTCTTAGTTGCATGGATCTCGAAAATCTCTGGATATCCTTCCATTGTCGGGGCCGCAGGGTGCGCATGAAGCGGCCCAAAACGTTTCCCAAATTCAATGTGCTGCGCAGGCGGAATTTCTTTCTGCTCTTTGAAGAACAGCACCTGGTAGGTGTGAAAAGCGTCGCAGATCTCTGCGAACTGGTTGTCAGGAACAGGCCGGCTTAGATCGACTCCATAAATCTCAGCTCCAAGGTTTGGAGCGAAGGGTTTGGCAACGATGGAAGTATAGGCGTTAGATTTGGGAGCAACCATAATCACCTCCGGGTTTGGTTTCGTGGGCATGCTATGCGCAAGGTACACATCAACAAAAATGAACAAAAACGAAAAATCTTTGACTGATCAGTGAAAAACTTTCACATATTGATTACGGTTTAGTCGGTAGTAAGGTTATCGAAATGAGCATTCGGTCACTGCGAACTCTAATCGCAGTTCATCGACATGGTAGCTTCCGTGCAGCGTCAGAGGCGGAGCATCTAACTCCTTCGGCGGTCAGTCACCAGATGCGGAATCTGGAGATCACGTTGGGGCTCGATTTATTTGACCGATCAGCCAAATCGCCCAAACTTACTCATACCGGGCTAACGTTCGTCGGAGAGGCTGCTGCGGTGGTGGCTGCTTATGACGGTTTGGCGGAAAGGGTGAAGTCGAACAATGAACTCTCTGGTGAAATAACCTTGGGTGCCGTTCCAACGACCCTGACTGGATTAGTGCCGATTGCGCTAGCGAGGCTAAAGTCCGTGCATCCGGATATCCATGTACGTATTGTTCCAGGTTTGACCAATCAGCTTTTGCTACAGTTAGACCGCGGGCAGATTCAAGCGGCGATCATTTCCCGACCAGATGTTCTGCCAAACACGTTGGAGTTCTCTGAAATTGCATCCGAAAAATTGGTCCTGCTTGTCTCGGAAAATACCCCAAATTTACCTTCAAGAAAACTGCTAGGAGCTTCACCATTTATTCGCTTTACGCGTGATGCGGTTGTAGGAAGGCAAATCGAGATTTGGCTGCAAAGAAAGGGCATTGAAGTCAAAGACGCCATGGAACTAGAGAGCCTTGAAGCAATCTCAAGTATGGTGGCCGCTGAACTTGGCGTATCAATCATACCAGACAGCCGCTTAGCTGCATATGACCACTTGCGGCTCAAAAGGATCCCCCTAGAACAGAACGGACCTAAGCGCATTGTTGGCCTGGCAAGTATGAAAGCGTCGCCTCCCACCAAAATGATCGAGGCAGTTACGGCGGCGCTATTGGAAGCAGCAGACAGCCAACGGGTTTATCTGTGAGTTGGCACTCCAATAGATATCCACAAGAAATTATTGTCCACTGAAATAACCGAGACTGGAAATCAGTTTTGAACCGGCCTCTAACGCCAAACCTGATTGCCGCGATAGGCTGTGTCGTCTACAGAGCAGCCTCCCGTTACTTTTTGCTGGAAGAGCGCCAGGCGCCTATGTTGCAAAACTCTGCAGTGTCTACCAAAGTTCGCTTCGAAACAGAGTTGGGGCTCTTAAAATGACTGGTACAGTTTGTTCCATTCTCGGAGCGATTGGAAACACACCTTTGGTATGTCTTGATCGGCTGGTAAAGCATTATGGTTGTGAGGGAAAAATTTTAGCCAAGCTCGATTACTTGAACCCCGGATTCTCCAAAAAAGACCGCGCGGCGCTCGGTGTCATTGAAGCAGCTGAGGCCAATGGCACGTTGGAGCAAGGGCAGACAATCGTTGAGCTGACAAGTGGCAATATGGGCACCGGCCTTGCCATCATCTGCAGTATCAAGGGCTACCCATTCGTTGCTGTCATGTCCAAAGGCAACTCGCCTGAGCGCGCACAAATGATGCAGGCTCTTGGTGCTGAAGTCGTGTTGGTAGATCAAATGCCGGGAAGTCGCCCTGGGGAAGTATCAGGCGCTGACCTCGCAGAGGTTGATCGCGTGGCTACAAAACTGACGATTGAACGCAACGCATTTCGAGCTGACCAATTCCAACGAGCAGGTAATCCGAGTGCTCATGAACATACGACTGGCCCAGAACTCTGGGAACAGTCCGGCGGCAACATCGATGCATTCTGTGATTTTGTCGGATCGGGTGGCACTTTGGCTGGGACGTCCAAGTACCTGCGATCGCGAAATTCAGAGATCAAATGCTATCCAATTGAGCCTGAAGGCGCTGCCGTGATCGCGGGTCAGGAAGTGACAAGCCCCGAACATCCCATTCAGGGAGGAGGGTATGTTATGGGTGATCTCGATTTCCTTCGAGGGTTCGTGTGGGATGGGTTTCTTCAAATTGATGGCCACACCGCGCGTAAGACCTGTCGCGATCTGGCGCGCTTCGAAGGCATTTTCGCTGGGTTTTCTGCCGGCGCTAACGTGGCGGGTGCTGTCGAGCTACTAAAAGGCCCTCACAAAGGCCAGACCGTATCCGTGATCATTTGCGACTCCGGGCTGAAGTACCTTTCTACCGATCTTTTCACGTAGAACTGCCCTGTGACTTAGGGTGCTAAACGTCTGCTTCGTCCGCACAGCGGTCGTTCGGTTGCGCTGCCTTGATTGTCCGCTTTCGGAGTTTTGAAGGCCGATCTGGAAATACAGATAGTACAACGAGGAGGGCTTGAAGACTTCTCCAAAGGCGTCTGAATGAATTTCCATACTTTGAGAGCCAAGGTGGTCTAGCCGCAAAAGAGAACGGATCGCACATGCCGAGTGGTCAGGCATCGGCAAGTATCAAATCGCTCGCCTTTTCACCGATCATGATCGCAGGCGCGTTGGTGTTTCCGCTGACGATTTCGGGCATGATCGAGCAATCAGCGACCCGCAGGTTTTCTATTCCGTTGACCTTCAAATGGGGGTCTACAACCGCATCGCCCGACGCGCCCATCGCGCAGGTGCCTGTCGGGTGGTAGATCGAAACAGAATTCGACCGTGCCCAGTCCAGTGTGCCTTCGTAATCATCGCAGGATAGCTGAGCGTCAGGCCGGAACTCTTCCGAGATTTTTGACGCCAACGGGTTATGCCGTGCGATCTTTCGGGCGATGTTCACTCCGTCTACGATCGTCCGGCAGTCTTTTTCCGTTGACAGGTAATTCGGAACGATTTTGACATATTCAGACGGGTCAGGCCCATTCAAGAGCAGCTCGCCTCGGCTTTCAGGGCGCAGTTGGCAAACCGACATGGTAAAAGCAGAGAAAGGGTGCACGCCTTCGCCAGGGCTGTCCGCAGACCATGGCTGGACGTGAAACTGGATATCGGGTGTATGCACATCGGGGCGCGTTTTCAGAAACCCGGTGGCAAGGCTAGCAGCCATGGTCATGGGCCCAGCGCGAAACAAGGCATATTTTAGCGCAATGCGGGCCTGATTGAGCAGGCTGCGCACTTCGTCGTTCAGCGTGGGTTCGTTGCATTTGAATACAAGGCGCGCCTGCAGGTGATCCTGCAACCCTTTGCCTACGCGAGGTAAGGCGTGTATCGGCTCAATCCCATTGTCTTTCAGGTGATCGGGATTACCGATGCCCGATAGCATCAATATCTGTGGCGAGTTGATTGCCCCTCCAGACAGTATGATTTCCCGGCGCACCTTAAGAGTCCGTGTCTCACCAGAGCGGTCGCGATATTCCAGCTTGGTGGCCTTCTTTCCGTCGAGTACTACTCGCGAAACCAGAGCGTGGGTGATGATATTCAGATTGTCTCGGTCGCGGATCGGTTTGAGATAGGCCACTGCAGCGCTGCACCGGCGCCCGTTGCGCGTCGTCAGCTGAAAATATCCGACGCCTTCCTGTTCCGCACCGTTGTAGTCAGGGTTGAACGGATAGCCCGCGGACTGCGCGGCGGCGACCCAGGCGTCACAGATCGGACGTTGTATACGCATATTCGACACTGAAAGCGGGCCGCCTGTGCCATGAAAGGCATCCTCACCGCGTTCTTGATTTTCGCTGCGCTTGAAGAGGGGCAGCACGTCTTCCCATCCCCAGCCTACATTGCCCATCTGACGCCAGCGGTCATAGTCTTCTTTTTGTCCGCGCACATAAAGAAGACCATTTAGCGAGGACGAACCGCCCAAAACCTTTCCGCGCGGCCAGTCAATAGAACGACCGTTTAGCCCTGGGTCGGGCTCGGTGCGGTAACACCAGTCGACCGATGGGTTGTGCATGGTTTTGAAATACCCAACGGGGATGTGAATCCATGGATTCGTATCTGGCCCACCCGCTTCAAGCAGGGCGACTTTAATGTTTGGATTGGCGCTCAGACGGTTGGCAATGACACAGCCAGAAGACCCCGCCCCTACAACCGCATAGTCCACCTCCATGACCGTCTCCTCCCAAAGTCGTCAAAAAACTCTATGCAAATTGCCAGAACTATACTAGCCTTTTTTGATACAAAACGTCTCAATAATTGCGATACGGGAGGATAGCAATGGAGATCGGACGGAAACTGAGTGGCATTTCACGGCGGGATTTCTTCCGTGTGGCAGGTCGCTATGGCATGAGCTCGACTCTGCTGGCAGCTGGTGGGTTCGGCGGCGCGATGAGCCTCGCCAATTTGGCGCAAGCCGCTGAATCAAATTATGAAAAGCGGTTCTCAAAAGAACCGAAACACACGCTGAAATTCGGTGCGGCCGGTTTCAACACCCGCAACCTGCTGATCGAACGGGCAGGGGCCATTGAGTTCGCCCGCGACCTGGAAGAGCGCACAGACGGTGAGATTCGCATCGAATTTATTGGCGACAATCAGATCTGCGGTCAGCTTAGCTGTGTTGAGAAGACTCAGCAGGGAATCGTGGATATCTACGCCGCCTCAACCCAGAACTCCGCGGGCGGTGCACCGTATCTGAACGTGCTGGACTATGCCTATATGTTCCCAAGCCGCGCGGCGCAGTATCATTTCTTCTACAGCCCCGAAAGCCAACGCATCCTGCGTGACCCATTGGAAAAACGGCATGGCCTGAAGTTCCTGTTCACCCACTGTGAACTGCGCGGCCTACAGATGGGTTCGACTTTTGCGGACAAGCCTACTGTGACGAAACTGGAGGAACTGTTCGGCACCAAGAACCGGGTCACCGGCACACAACTTGGCCGGATCGCGATGCAGTTGCTTAACCTCAACCCGGTGCCGGTGGCGTGGGAAGAAACGTTGGACGCGCTGAAGACCGGTTTGATCGACGGGGCCGAAACATGGGCGTCTGCTGTTGCCTATGCCAACATGGCCCCTGTTGTTTCGCAATCGGTGAACCTCAAGTTCTTCTGCGGTACCGAACATACTTCGATGTCAGCGAAAGTTTTCGACAGCCTGAGCGGAGAGCTTCAGGATGCCGTCATGGAATCCTCGTACTTCACACAAGCGCTGATTCAGGGTGCGAACGAGGCTGCACTGCTGAACACCGTTGGGTTCTCGGACCCGCAACTGCCTAACACGATCTTTGCAGAAAACGGCGTTCGTGCGGCCTTCCTGCCGGACGATCAGATCAAACTGGCCGAAGAGATGTGTGCCCCGAACTACAATCCCGAACCGTGGGCGCAATGGCGTGAGCGTCTGAACAACTGGGCGGGCGGCATCGATACCTATCAGGAAATCTACGATATCGCGCGCGAGATTCCGGCAGACATGCTGCCAGAAAATGTCGAGCCCCGTCGTTGGTGGATGGGCACTGCCTGATTAAGCAGAACGAACTGGCCCCAAGCGGGCCAGTTCCAACAAATACCCACTGGGAGGACGGGGTTCATGTCGTTGTGGGCAGATATCGGCGCGATTTTTAATGCTTTACTCAGCCGGGATTCATTCGAGATTCAATCTGCGTTGCGCTCGGACGCGGCCTGGGTAATGGGCACGGTGGTAGCGGCTCTTGGCGGATTGCTGATCATGATGATTTACCGAAAAGTGCCATTTATCGAACGCCACCTTGAGCGCTCGGTCATGGTGTATTCGTATCTGGCGATCGCGCTGATTATCTTCTGGGGAGTCATAGATCGGTTCGTGTTCAATGATCAGGAACCATGGTCTACCACCATCCCACCCCTGTTATTTATGGTAATGGCGTGGTTTGGCGCGTCTTACAACGTGCGCCTGCGCACTCATCTCAGTTTTTCCGAGTTCCGCACAGCAATGCCGCGCGGCGCTCAGTTGGCGTGCCTGATCTTGGACGCGGTGTTATGGTTCATCTTTGCTGTCATCGTGATCGTGACCACGACACGTCTGGTGGCGTTATCCGCATCGAATTTCCAGATTGTTCTGGGCACAGACAACATTATGCAATGGTGGTTCCTGCTGGCTGCCCCCCTATCGTTTTTCCTGATGGTTGGGCGGGTATTTCAAAACTTGGCCGATGATTTCCGAAACTGGAAAACAGGCAAACCTTTGTTGCAACAGGCAGTGATAGGTTCAGACTGATGGCAGACGGAACCTGGGTAACTCTGATCTCGGTAGGGGTCACATTTCTGTTCATGCTTGGTGTGCCTGTTTTGCTGGTCATCAGCTACTGGGTGATTGGCTGTTCCTTTGTCCTCGGCCTTACGCTGGACAATATGGGTGCCGAGCTGTTGAACGTCTTCAATAAGGGTTTCGCGCTGCTGGCGATGCCACTGTTCATTCTGACTGGCGACCTAATCAACAAGTCCGGTATCGCCCGCAGGCTAAGTGACTTTGCTTACGCCTGTCTGGGTTGGATACGCGGCGGGCTTGCGATGGCATCATTGGGGGCCTGCGGATTGTTCGCGGCGATTTCGGGATCGAACTCGGCCACGACGGCGACGATCGGGTCAATGCTGCATCCTGAGATGGTCAAGGGCGGATATGACGAACGGTTCAGTGCGGCAACTGCGGCAGCAGGGGGTACGGTTGGGATCATCATCCCACCTTCGATCATTTTCATCGTTTATGGTTTCCTGATGAACCTGCCGATTTCCGAACTGTTCGTAGCAGGCATTCTGCCCGGTGCGCTGATGGTAATGGGCATGCAACTCGCCTGTTGGATCATCTGCCGCATGAATGGATGGGGCTACCTGATCCCTCTGCAACTGAACCGTATTCTGAAAACTGCCTTTGGCGCATGGCTCGGGTTCTTTGCCATTGGGCTGGTTCTTTGGGGTATATACACGGGTAAATTCTCGCCGACCGAAGCTGCAGGAGTTACCGTAGGATTCTGCGTGATCGCCGGGCTGGTCAGCTATCCGATCAACCGCATCATGGGCGCACGCAACAACATTCCGCCCACCGAAAAGACATATGCCGAGATGTTTGTGGTAGAGGGATTTACCATTCCAGAAATCCCATCGATCGTGATCCGTTCGGCACAGATCACCGGTATCCTTGCGCCGCTGATCGCGGTGTCGGTCGTGATGCAGCAAATCCTGTCTTTGCTTGGTGCGCAGCAGACTATTGGCGATTTCGTCACGTCGATGGGCGGGTACCATGCCGTGCTGTTTACCTCAATGGTGATCGTATTCTTTTCCGGCATGGTTTTGGAGAGTCTCCCGGTAACGATTATTCTCGCTCCAATTCTGGCCCCTATCGCAGCATCAGTAGGAGTTGATCCGATCCATTTCTCGGTGATTTTCCTTGTGGGGGCGTCCATCGGATTCATCACTCCGCCCTATGGGCTGAACTTGTACGTGGCTTCAGGTGTGACAGGTGTTCCGTATTTCCGGTTGTTACGCTACACGGTGCCGTATCTGGTTGCCTTGCTATCAGTTTGGATACTTGTTTCGTTGGTGCCCGATCTGGCCTTAATCCTGCTGCCCAACAACTAGAAGGTAGCGGGATGGCGAATTTAGATGTACCAGACAAAGATTCTCAGATACCGACGAACCTGCGCCTGTTGCTGATCCTGGAAGAAGTCGCTCGTCGCGGAGTTGCGGTTAGACCCTCGGATCTGATTGAAACGCTGGGTCTGGCAAAACCGACGATTCATCGCCTTTTGCAAACTGCTGAGACCGAAGGTTTCCTTCAGCGTGATCTGGATGGGCGGTCTTTCGGACCGGGCCCCCGCCTGCGTCAGCTTTCGGTGAATACAGTGTCGTCCGAACATCTGCGTACTGCGCGACTTAGGATTTTGCGCAGCGTGGCAGATGAAATCGGTGAAACATGCAATCTGGCAATCCCCGACCGCGAAGGGATGATCTATCTTGACCGGGTCGAGACAAAGTGGCCTTTGCGCATTCAGTTGCCGGTCGGGACGCAAGTGCCGTTTCACTGCACCGCTAGCGGCAAGATGTACTTGTCGACGCTTAGGCAACAAGTTCTGGACGGTTATCTGGCCGCTGGAAGGCTGGACGCCCAGACCCAGCATACACTGACCGAACCTAAGGCATTGCGGGCCGAAATGAACCGGATTTCTGCCAGCGGTTATTCGACTGATGACGAAGAATTCATGTCCGGCATGACCGCTGTTGCCGTTCCAATTCAGGACGAGACGGGCAGGTTGGTCGCCACTTTGTCGGTTCATGCCCCAACGCAAAGGCATGAACTGCAAGGGTTGCTCGAATTCCTTCCTGTCCTGAATGGAGGAGCCGAAAAGTTGTCGAAGCTTCTATATTCATGATTGGCTCTTTGCTGAGCCGTAGCAAGTGTTCTGCCTGCACCTGCATTGTTCGCGATCCTGTCGATACTTCGGATCTCAAAACCTTCATCCGCTAACGCTGGCATAAGGAAAGTCGGTTATAGGAAGTTATGCCGTTGCTGAGATTCCCAAAATTCCAGCCGGGTTTTTTTGTCAGGTTTTCCGTAGGCGTCGGCAGGAATTTCCAAATATTGAGTTCTGACCTAACTTAGATCCCGCTATCCCGTAAGCGGACATTGATGGACACCGCAGCGAACGACTGCCTTGAGCCCATGGCAGACATTGTTCAATGTGTTCGACAACCTCACGTTTTACGAAAGTGACAAGTCACCGCGTTAGTACTAAGTTGAGACATAAATATTCAAATATTTGACTGCCCAGTTTCTCAGCTTCACCCAGCGCGAGTTTCATATGTCCAAGTTCAAATTTCCTACCGCCTTTACCATTCTGTTCATACTGATTGCCGTCGTGGCCGCCCTTACATGGGTTATTCCGGCCGGTGAGTACGACCGTCAGATGAACGAAGCTCTGGGCAACGAAGCGCCTGTCCCGGGCACCTACCACGAAGTCGAGCCGAACCCCCAAGGACTTACGGCAGTTATCCTTGCCCCGATTGCAGGTATGTACGATCCCGGTCTTCTGGGAAGTTCATCCAGCGCGGCGATTGATGTCGCTTTGTTTGTTTTAGTCATCGGCGGTTTCCTTATGGTTGTCACCAAGACAGGAGCTATCGACGCCGGTATCGGTTGGTTGCTGCACAGGTTGGCCGGGCGGGAAATCCTGATGATCCCGATCCTGATGATCGCCTTTGCCTTTGGCGGGACAAGCTATGGCATGGCCGAAGAATCCCTCGCGTTCTACGCTCTGATTATTCCGGTCTTTATTCGGGCAGGGTACGACTCCTTGACCGGGGTCGCAGTGATCATGCTTGGCGCAGGCATTGGGACCCTGGGCTCAACCTTCAACGCATTTGCGACAGTTGTTGCCTCGCAAGGTGCGGGTATTCCGTTCACGAACGGGATCGTTCTTAGGTTCATTATCCTTGTCCTTTGTCTTGCTGCAGGCATCGCATTCGTCATGCGATACGCATCACGCGTGAAAGCCGACCCGTCATTGTCCGTGGTGGCCGATCAGGCCGAGGAAAACCGGGCGCATTTTCTAAAGGGTTCGGAAGGCGATGATACGTTCCCCGATATGACCAAGACGCGTTCGATCATTCTGGTTCTTTTTGGGATTACCTTCGCCATTATGATCTATGGTGTTGTCGCGCTGGGGTGGTGGATGGCGGAAATGTCCGGTCTCTTCCTGGTGATGTCCATCATCGTTTGGTGGGTCGGGAAAACGGATGAAGGGTCCAGAATGGACGAAGGGACCTTTGTGGAAACCTTCGTTGATGGCGCGCGCGATTTGCTGGGCGTTGCTCTGATCATTGGCGTTGCGCGCGGTGTTGTCGTCATTATGGACGCGGGCAAAATCACCGATACAATCCTCGCCGGAGCCGAAGGGTTTGTCTCAGGACTGAGCGAGTTCGCCTTTATCAACGCGATGTTTGGCATTCAGATCTTGATGTCATTCCTGGTGCCGTCCTCGTCAGGGCTGGCCACGCTTTCGATGCCGATCATGGCACCACTGGCAGACTTTGCGGGCGTCGGTCGTGACCTGGTGGTTACAGCGTACCAGTCGGCAAACGGATGGGTGAACCTCTTCAACCCGACATTTGCCGTCGTCATGGGTGGTCTGGCCATTGGCCGTGTCTCTTATGACCGGTGGCTACGCTTTGTTTTCCCGCTGCTCGTAATTCTGGCAGTGATCATCTGCGCGGCACTTACCGTTGGGGCCATCACTGATCCGGGGATCGACGGGCCCACAACCGAGACTTCAGACACAACATCGAACTGAGCCGTCGCAATGACCGATCGCGCCGCCACAGAGACAACATCGACATCCGGTGCCCTTGGGCTGACGGCCTGTATTGCCTTGGTTGTCGGAAACATGATCGGGTCGGGAGTGTTCCTTCTACCAGCGTCACTTGCACCGTTTGGGCCAATCGCAATCGGCGGGTGGATTCTGACTTCGGCAGGGGCGCTTGTTCTCGCGATCATTTTCGGAAGGCTGTCTCGCGTCGTTTCGAAACCCGGTGGCCCCTATGCCTATTCGCAAGAAGCATTCGGAGACTTTGCAGGCTTCATAATTGCCTGGGGGTACTGGATCGCACTTTGGACTGGGAACGCAGCTGTTGCTGTCGCGTTGGTGGGATATCTGGGATTCCTGTTCCCGATTATCATCGAAGTGCCAATGTACGGCCTATCGACCGCGTTGGTTGCAATCTGGACGCTCACCTTGGTTAACATCCGAGGGGTCGAAGGGGCTGGTTTGGTTCAGATCGTGACCACCGTGCTCAAGCTCGCTCCGCTGATATTGATTGGCATATTGGGTATCTTCTGGATCAACACTGAGAACTATGTTCCGGTCAATCAAAGCGGCACCACGGCGTTTACGGCGATTTCCGCCGCGGCTGCTCTGACGCTTTGGGCTTACTTGGGCCTTGAATCTGCAACAGTTCCCTCTGGCGATGTTATCGAGCCGGAAAAGACCATTCCACGCGCCACCGTGATCGGCGTGATTATCGCGGCAAGCGTGTATATCTCGGTAACCGCCGTTTCGATGGGCGTCATTCCTGCCGAGTTGCTCGCTGTTTCCGCCGCACCTCTGGCAGCCGTCGGTGAGGTGATGTTTGGTCCCGTTGGTGGTGTCCTTGTTGCAGTGGGTGCGGTGATTTCGACCTTTGGCACTTTGAACGGCTTTACACTGCTCAGTGGCCAGGTCCCTTACGGTGCTGCCTTGGATCGCGTCTTCCCTGCAGCCTTGGGCCAAAAATCCAAATTTGGAACGCCTGCCAACGCGTTAATCCTGTCAAATGCGCTGGCTTCGGTTCTGATCATCATGAACTATGCGCAAGGGCTGGTCGCCGCATTCAACTTTGTCATTCTGCTCGCCGTTGTCGCCAGCCTGTTGCCCTATGCCATCTGCTCTGTGGCGGAGATTATGATCCGGCTGAAAGGCGGGCAGGTCCTGCACGGCCCGGAATTGGCCAAGGTCGTCGTGCTGGGCGCACTTGGGTTCATTTATTCGGTCTGGGCCTTCATCGGCTCAGGCGCTGAAACCGTTTTGGTTGGCTCGGTCCTGTTGCTTATGGGCGTGCCAATCCATGTCTGGGTCCGCTGGAGTCAGGCCAATGATATTGAAGAAATTCAGAAAACCGATAGTTCGAAAGGAGAGTTGCAATGAAGCTCGGTGTTCATTCCGAGATCGGAAAGCTCAACAAGGTGATCGTCTCGCGCCCTTCACTGGCGCATGATCGTCTGACACCACGAAACTGCGAAGAGCTTTTGTTCGATGACGTGATCTGGGTCGAGCAGGCCCGCAAGGACCACGCAGAATTCTGTTCCCTGATGCGGGAACGCGGGGTCGAGGTCTACGATATTCAGGATCTGCTCGCCCAAGCTATCGCAGACGACCCCGCAGCGCGCGCCTTCCTGCTGGACCGACTGATCACGCCCAACATGGTCGGCCTGGGCTTTTCCGTAGAAATGCGTGCCTGGTTGGACGAGATGGATGCCAAGCTGCTTGCTCGCCATATGCTTGGCGGCATCATCTTTGCAGACCTGCCCAAGGGTATGATCGACGAACAGTTCGGTGATCTGGTTTCTCTGGGCGACTTCATCCTTCCCGCCATCCCCAACGCGCAGTTCCAGCGCGACCCCTCTTGCTGGATTTTCGATGGCGTGACGACGAACCCGATGTTCTGGCCTGCTCGTAAGCCAGAAACCCTTATCATGCGAACGGTGTATCGCCACCATAAGATGTTCAAGGACGCCGAGTTCGAGTTCTGGTGGGGCGATAGCGACGACGATTTCGGCCTCGCTTCGGTTGAGGGTGGCGACGTTCAACCGGTGGGCAACGGCACCGTCTTCATAGGGATGGGCGAGCGCACAACCCGGCAGGCCGTCGCTCAGGTTGCGGAAGCGCTGTTCAGGAAGGGCGGCGCCGAACGTGTCGTCGCCTGTGCCATGCCAAAAAGCCGCGCGGCCATGCATCTGGATACCGTCTTCACTTGCCTTGACCATGACAAAGTTACTGCATTCTCGGAAGTTGCGGACCAGATCACCTGCATCTCGATCCGTCCGGGTGACCGTGGAGATTTGGATATCCACGTTGAAAAAGGGCACCTGTTCGACGTCTATAAGGAAGCCTTGGGATTGAACTCGCTTGAGGTCATCTCGACCGGTGGCAACGAATTCCAGGCCGAGCGCGAACAATGGGATGACGGGAATAACGTCGTCGCCCTCTCGCCCGGCGTGGTCGTCGGCTATGCGCGCAACACGTTTACGAACGGCAAGATGCGCGCAGCTGGTGTCGATGTGATCGAAATCTCAGGCCAGGAACTTGGTCGCGGCCGCGGCGGTGGCCACTGCATGACCTGCCCGATCGACCGCGACCCCGCCTATTGAATTTACCAAGGGCGCGCGCCCTTGCGCCCACTGATTTTTTGTTAGGGAGAGACAAAATGGCATTCAATCTAAAAGGCCGTAGCTATCTGAAAATTGCCGATTTCAGCCAGCGTGAAATGCTGTACCTGCTGGATCTGGCACGTGACCTGAAACGCGCGAAATATGCCCGCGCCGAACAGCCCTCGCTGACCGGCAAGAACATTTGCCTGATCTTCGAGAAAACGTCGACACGTACCCGCTGTGCATTTGAAGTGGCCGCCTACGATCAGGGTGCAAACATCACCTATCTCGATCCGTCGGGATCGCAGATCGGGCACAAAGAGTCGATGAAAGACACTGCCCGCGTTTTGGGCCGCATGTTCGACGGGATCGAATTCCGCGGTGCGGGTCAGGACATGGTTGAGACGCTGTCTGAATATGCCGGTGTTCCGGTCTATAACGGCCTGACGGATGACTGGCATCCGACCCAGATGCTTGCCGATATGCAGACCATGATCGAGCACGCCGACAAACCCCGCAAGGACATTGTTTATGCATACTCGGGCGACTGTCGGTCGAACATGGGCAACTCGCTGCTGATGTTGGGCGCGATCATGGGCTGCGACGTGCGGATGATCTCGCCGAAAGAAACCCAGCCCCATGACGATGTGCGCGAATTGGCGATAGAGCGGGCTGAAAAGACCGGCGCACGTGTGACCATCACGGACGATACCTCGGCCGTAGAAGGCGCGGATTTCATTCATACCGATGTCTGGGTGTCGATGGGTGAGCCTAAAGAAGTCTGGGCTGAGCGGATCAAGCTGCTGAGCCCTTATCAGGTCAACATGGATCTGATGAAGAAAACCGGCAATCCAGCCGTCAAGTTCATGCACTGCCTGCCCGCCTTCCACAATCTGGAGACCAAGGTCGGTCAGGACATTCACGAACAGTTTGGCATCACCGAGATGGAAGTCACCGAGGAGGTTTTCGAAAGTGATATGAATATCGCGTTCGAGCAAGCCGAAAACCGGATGCACACGATCAAAGCGATCCTCGTCGCGACATTGGGAGCCTGATCCATGGGACGCGTTGTTGTAGCACTTGGCGGCAACGCGCTTCTCAAACGGGGGGAGGCGATGACGGCGGACAATCAGCGCAAGAACGCAAAGATTGCCGCCGAAGCCCTCGCCCCGCTATGCGAAGCGCACGAAACCGTCATCACTCATGGCAATGGTCCGCAGGTCGGGATGCTGGCCCTGCAAGAGATCATGTATACGGATGTGGAGGAATACCCGCTGGACGTGCTGGTGGGCGAGACGATGGGGATGATTGGCTACATGATCGAGCAGGAGCTTGGGAACATCCTGCCTTTTGAGCATCACATCGCCACCCTCTTGACCATGATCGAGGTCGATCCGAGCGACCCGGCCTTTGACAATCCGACCAAGTTCATCGGGCAGGTTTATTCCGAAGCGGACGCCAAGAAAGAGGCGGCTGACAAGGGCTGGACGGTGAAACCGGATGGCGAGTACTGGCGGCGCGTGGTGCCCTCGCCCCGCCCGAAACGTATCTTTCAGGTCGAACCGATCCGTTGGATCCTGGAAAAGGGCGCGACCGTGATCGCTGCTGGCGGAGGCGGCATCCCGACGATGTACCAGGCAGGCGCAGAACGGAAACTGGTCGGGGTCGAAGCCGTCATCGACAAGGATTTCGCCTCGTGCCTACTGGCGCAGAACCTTGGCGCAGATTTCTTTGTCATCGCTACAGATGCAGAAGCCGTGTTCCTGAACTGGGGAACGCCTGACCAAAAAGGTATTCGGTCGATCACCCCCGACGCGTTGGATGAGTACGACTTCCCCGCTGGATCAATGGGTCCCAAGGTGCAGTCCGCACAAGACTTTGTGCGATCCTCGGGCGGTCGGGCCGTTATTTGCGCGCTTGCTGACGTTCCTGCAGCCGTTCGCGGTGAAAAAGGTACGACGGTATCGCTAGAGGCGGGGGAAACACAGTTTCACTAGGCCCGAAGAATAGGCTTTGTTGATTGTAATGCCTTCTATGAGACACCGGGGTCGACACTGCGCGCTGCGCGTCACTAGATCGTGCGTATGGGTTATCAGGCCATAAAATTTAACTTCCTCTGACATCCTTGTGGGTGGAATGCTGGCCAGGCACAATGCAGACCCTCTGCCAAGAAATTGACAACGAATGGGTGCTTCAGGATGTCCATTCTAGCACCTTCAGTGCCGTTCTAAGCAAAGGTAGCGTCAGAGCCATTTCAGTCCGAACATTTCCTTCAGCGCAGACAACAGAAGCGTGGGCAGTGCGGCGATGAAGAACACTCCGAGCAAATGCGACAGAGGCAGGGAAACTGTTCCAAGCACGAAATGTCCAGCGCCGGTGTAAATGGCGAGAAGAGACAGCAATATGGAAATGCTCACCGCTCCAAGCAAGGTGCGGTTGCCGAGCGGCGACTTGCGGTAGAGCGTGGAGGTCGTTCGGGCGTCGAAAATATGCCAGATCTGGGCAAAGATCAGTGTCATGAACGCTGCTGTCTGGGCGTGTTCCAAGGAGGCGCCTCGTTCGAGAAACTCCTGGAAGACATAAAAGGTCAGCAGGCCGAGCATCGTTCCCCGGATCAGGATCCGCTCCTTCATTCCGCCGCCGAACAGATTATCGTCGCGCGGGCGCGGTGGGCGCTGCATCAGGTCGGGTTCCGCTTTCTCGAAGCCGAGTGTCAGAGCCGGTAGCCCATCCGATACAAGATTCACCCAGAGGATCATCAGCGGTGTGATCGGCAGGAGCGGGTCTGCCCCCATCAGTAGGAAGGCGAACAGGATCGTTGAGACCTCGGCCACGTTGGCGGTGAGCGCCTGCCGAATGAATTTCAACAGATTGTCGAAGATGCGCCGGCCTTCGCGGACTGCCGTCACGATGGTGGAGAAATTGTCATCGAGCAGCACGAGGGCAGCGCTGTCCTTGGCGACCTGCGTGCCGGTGATGCCCATGGCGACACCAATATCCGCCGCTCGCAGAGCGGGCGCGTCGTTGACGCCATCCCCGGTCATTGCCGCCACCTCGCCATTCTCCTGCATGGCATTGACGATGCGCAGCTTGTGCTCCGGGGTCACCCGGGCAAAGACGGCCGCGTGCTGCACCATCTCTTTCAAATCCTGATCGCTCATCTGGTCGAGCTCGACCCCGGTATGAACCGTCTGCGCGTCGCTGGTGCGAATGCCGATCTGTTCCGCAATCGCTTGGGCGGTCACGGCGTGGTCGCCGGTGATCATCACCGTTCGGATGCCGGCCCCGGTTGCCTCCGAAACGGCGATGGGTACTTCGCTGCGCGGCGGGTCCATGATGCCGTGAATGCCAAGCAGTACGATCCGCTGCTCAGGATCGGCATGGTCCAGATCCTCTTCTGCCACCTCCCGATAAGCCACGGCGAGGGTCCGGAGCGCCTTCTCGCCGAAACTGTCGATCACCGCCTCGATCTCTTCCCGCAAAGCCGGGGAGATCTCAAGCGTTTCCCCGGCCATGCGGACATGGCTCGCCCTTGACAGGATCACATCGGGCGCCCCCTTGGCGCCGAGTACAGTGCGCCCATCCGGCAATCGAGCGAAGACAGACATCATCTTGCGCGTTGAATCGAAGGGGAATTGCTGAAGCGCCTCGACCCGCGCTTCTGTCAACTTCTCGCGGGAAATCCCGACCTTGGCCGCGGCCACGACCAGAGCGCCCTCTGTCGGGTTGCCCTGGATCGCCGGGCGCCCGTCAGCCTCGACCATACGCGCATCGTTGCAATAGGCGGAGACGGCCAGCATCTGCCGAAGATCCGTTTCGGCCTCGATCTCGGCCACGCTGCCGTCTTCGGAACGGAACTCGCCATGCGGATCGAACCCCTCGCCGGTCACTTCCCAGTCCTTGCCACCGGCCCAGCATTGCATCACCTGCATTTGGTTCTGCGTGAGCGTGCCGGTCTTGTCTGAACAGATCACCGAGGTCGCGCCGAGCGTTTCTACAGAGGAAAGCCGTCGCGCCAAGGCGTTGCTGGCAACCATGTTTTGTGATCCCAGCGTCAGAACGATGGTGACTACTGTCGGCAGACCCTCCGGGATCGCCGCGACCGACAGCGAGATTGCCGTGTTCAGCATCTCAGCCGCATCCATTCCATTGACCACGCCAATGCCGATCACGATGGCGACCACGATCAGGGCCGCCATGATCAGCACCTTGGAAAGGCCCTCGATCTTGAGTTGCAGCGGGGTCTTTGGCTCTTTCGCAGAGGACATGAGGGCAGCGATGTGACCGACCTCGGTCTCCATTCCGGTGCCCACGACAATGCCTTCACCAGCGCCGCCAGTGACCTGCGTGCTCATGAAGCCCATATTCAGACGATCGGCCAAAACGACGTCTTCGTCCTCGATCGGATCAGCATGTTTGTCGACCGGTTCGGATTCTCCCGTCAACGCGGCCTCGTCGACCTGCATCCGGCTGGCGGTGACAAAGCGAATGTCGGCGGCCAGAATGTCACCGGCTTTTACTCGCAGAATATCGCCCGGCACGAGATCCGCCGCCGGTATCTCGACGATCTCGCCGCCGCGACGCACGAAGGCCTGCGGTGCAGACATCTCCCGCAGGGCCGCCAAGGACTGCTCGGCCTTATATTCTTGCCAGAAGGAGATGAAGGCGTTAAAGACGGCGATCGCGAATATCGCAATCGCATCAACCCAATGCCCCGTATAGGCCGAGACAAGAGCACCTGCTATCAGGATGATCAGCAGCGGGCTTGCGAATTGCCGCAGGAGCATCTTCCATGGCGGAACTGTTGCAGTCTCTTCCAAGCGGTTTGGACCGTGTGTTGAAAGCCGCTTGGCCACCTCGTCCGGATTCAATCCCGTCTCAGGGTTCACGCCGAGGTTTTCGGCGACCGCTCTACCGCCCAACACCCAAGGTGCGTTCGCGTTTCCAAGAACCGATGGGGTTGTCTGTGCGAAACCTGACATTCTCAACTCCGAATGAGCAATTGCGTGACCGGATAAGTCTTGGGGTGCCAGTGCCCATTCTCAGCCAATGAGCCAACCTGCGCAGTTCATTGACGGTTCTCCAATTTGTGATGCGCACGCCTTTATCCAGATACCAGCAGCGACGGAGCTTTGTCATCTGCAAAATCGAGAAAGGTCAGAAAAGCAGATGTCCGCCATTGAATGGAATACGCCCAGCCTAGAGAGACCGCGGTTAGCCGACATTTAGGCTCTTCCTGTCAAAGGCAGCAATGTCCGCAGAGCGGTCGTTAGTGAAAATTCTGCGAACGTCTGCACCGAGCCCGAAGCAGACCTTCTCGACCAGTAGACCACGCCGGTGCAGCATTACTTCTCGTAAACCGGAGCGCCGCGGCGCTGATTAAAGACCAACCACTCATGCTTGCTGCGGCGAAATTCGGAGGCACTACGACTCCATCGCGGACAAAACACTCGTTGTCTCTGAGGCCGCTGCATGGACTAAACCCACTCGATCGGATTCGTCTTCAACACCGCAGCGAATAAGCCGTCGTTGCGCGGAACAGCGGCTCACTGTAGACTTCAAACAGGGGAGGTAGATCCATGCGTTGGATTATTACCATCTTTACAACTGCATTCTTTATACTTGGGCCCGCTCAAGCAGGTCAGTTATTCGATGCAGCAAAGCAGGGCGATACAGCGACCGTTAAGGCTCTGCTGGAAAGCGGTACCTCGGTTGATGAGCGGGGGCCGAACAAGGCTACGCCTTTGATCGCTGCTTCGTTGGCTGGAAACACCGAAACCGCTGCGGCTCTGATCGAAGCAGGGGCTGACGTGATGGCGCGTAACCACAGCGGTTTCACTCCACTTCACGCGGCTGCCTTCGGCGGTAAGATTGAGACAGCGCAGCTGCTTCTCGCCAAAGGCGCAGACGTGAATGGACGCATCAACAGGGCCGAAAAGTCACCCATCTTCATGGCGGCCGATGAGGGTCATATCGAGATGATCGAGCTACTGCTCGACAACGGTGCGGATATTGTGACACTCGATAACGATGGCTTTTCGGTTCTAATCCGAACGATGTTCCGTAAACACTATGATATCGTTGGGCTGCTGAAGCAGAACGGAGCCACATGCCCCCCGCCGGATGCCTTCGGCCCGGAATTTCACCGCCTGTGTTTGGAGGCAGGCACATAAGGTAAGGTCAAAAAATGAACATTCGACTTCTGATGAGCGGGCTGGTTATTGCAGGCATGACCACGAGTGCGCTGGCGGATGAGCCCATCAACACTGGGCCTTTCGGCGATGTTGCAATCAAGGGTTATGATACTGTTGCCTATTTCACCGAAAGCCGTGCGGTAAAGGGGTCAAGTGAGTTCGCATATGATTGGCTTGGCACGCCATGGCACTTCAACAGCGCGGAGAACCGCGAACTGTTTAAGTCTGACCCAACCAAATACGCTCCGCAATACGGCGGGTATTGCACATTGGGTGTCGGCCTTGGGGCCAACGCGTCTGAAAATATCGACCCAGTAAATTCCTGGCGGATCATCGATGGGAAGCTTTACTTTATATCGGACCCGACCGGAGCAGAAATGCTTGACCATCCTGAAGGGGAGGCGGTGATCGCCAAGGCGGATGCGAATTGGGAGAAGACCAAGCCGCTGGCAGCCAAGGATTACTCCAACTGACGCGCACCTCGGATGATGGTCATCCGCCAGGTCTAAAGTGAAACAGAATATGCGGGTTGATGTAGCTGTAAGGCGCGCTCGCCGCGACCTCTTCTTCGGCATTTTTGTAGACCATGCCACAAGCCGGGCGACCAAGCGAAAGACCGGGTTGTTGCAAGCACAATGTGTCATCTTTCACAAATGCCGATCCAGTGACAAACAATGTGGATGCGCGCAAGGCCATACTTCCGTTCTCTGAAATCTGCAACAAGCCGGGTCCGCGGCCTTCGAAGTTTCCCTGCCATACGTTGCCATCGATCAGAGCGGTAACCGCGTCGGCAGATAGCTTTTCGCGCGCGCCAGGTTGAAAGTCGAAGGGCCATTCCTGCACGCCCGCAGTCAACATTGCATCAATGATCCGATCGAGTTCTTCCTGCTTCCGAAAATGCGCAAACAAGACCTTGTAGAGTTGCGCCGAAGTATGCGGAGCAAATTCGGCCACCTCGTCTGCAGTTGCTTGCGCCTTTTGCGTCTGGCCAGCCTCTCCATAGGCGGCAGCGAGGATGTTAAAGTAGTCCTCAATACCTTGAGAATTGCCTTTTATCTCCTCAAGGATTTCGACGGCACGTTGGGGACGCCCTGTCAGAATATAGGACAAGCTTGCGATCTGACGTGCATAGCCCGGCGATAGTGGGTTGAGACGCAGAGCCGTTTCGAAATTCTCGATCGCCTCTTCATGTCGTCCGTAAAATGTTTGCGCAAAGCTCAGCGCAAGATAGGCAGATGCTTCACCGGGGGCCTTCTCGACAGAAAGCTGCGCCGAGCGCATCGCTTCCTCATACCTTCGATCCACAGTCTGCAACTCACTTAATACTGCAAAAGGCATCGCCGCATCGGGATCAATTTCTAAGGCACGACCGGCATGTTCGTAGGCGCGTTTCCGGGCGACCGGAAAGGGCAGCACATCGTCATAGTTGCGGCGCATGATCAATGCCTCGGTGCGGGCCTGTGCCGCGAATGCCCTGGCAAAAGTCGGGTCGATTGCGGTTGCTTCCGAATAGAGGCTCAACGCTTCGCGCAGCTTGGGCCGAAAGCCGCTGCGAGCGGCTTCTTCGGCTCTGAGAAAGAAGTCATATGCTTCCAGATCCGTTGTAGGTAGGCGTTCGATCCGCTCCTTTTCGGACACACTCACATCCACACCAAGTTGATCAATGATCTCGTTTATCAGGCCAGCCTCCATGGAGAAAATATCGGCTTCGTCTCGCTCCAACCGCTCGGCCCATACTGTCTGCCCGCTGCTCACATCTGTCAGCCGCGCGTTGACCAAAAGCCGAGTTCCAGCTCTGCGCACGCTGCCTTCGAGAACATAGCCCACCCCCAACTCGCGACCGATGGACCTGCTGTCGATTGTCCGGTCCCGATAGGAAAACGCGGTGTTGCTGCCGATCACCATCAGCCCGGCGACTTTCGAGAAATCTGTAATCAGATCGTCCGTGAGCCCATCTGCGATGTAGCGTTCCGCGTCTGGCAGCCCGAGGTTTTCAAAGGGCAACACGACGAGAGAAGGCAGCCCGTCCTCTGCCGCGATGATTTCACTTTCAGCGCCGCCGAAAAGGGCAACTATGCCATCACGCAATATAAAAGCGGCACCTGAAAGAACCGCTATTACGGCCACCGCCGTGACAGCGCCTCGAACTTTGAAGCGAGACAGTGAAGTGTATTTTGAGCCATTCGGGTCCGCCATCCGAAATACCGTGAGAGGCTCAGGTATGTTTTTGACCCGGTGGACACCCGCAGATTCAAATGGCTTACTGACTTTGCCGCGCGTGTGTTCGTAAACCTCGCGCGAGATGCAGATGCCTCCGGGCGTAGCTAGGGGTTCCAGGCGCGCCGCAATGTTAACACCGTCTCCGTAAATGTCGTCGCCATCGATGATTAGATCTCCCAGGTTGATACCAATCCGCAATTCGATACGCTGGTGGGGATCAATGGTGTCGTTTCTGTCCTTAACCGCCTCTTGTATCTGGATCGCAGCCTCGACTGCATCAACAACGCTTGCAAATTCGGCCAGCAGTCCGTCGCCGATAAGCTTGACGATCCGCCCGTTCTTTTCATCTATCAAACGGGTGAGGATGTCATGGCGCACCGTGGTCAAACGTTCGAAAGTGCCCACCTCATCCTCGGCCATCATACGGCTGAAACCGACTACGTCTGCGGCGAATATGGCGGCAAGCCTGCGTTCCAAGGTTTGCCCCTCTCCTCCAAAATGCGGGCAGTACTGCGAAGTTAACACTAAAAAAAACGTGACGGAAACTGCGCTCGCTAAAAATATTTGGCTGGGCGGGTGCTTGGTTTGCAAAGGTACGGTGGCGCAACAAGCCAGTTGTCTCCGCAGCAGCATAAGGCAGCTTGCTCCGCATTTGAAACATTGTATCCGAGCGAAGCGAACGGCCTGATTAAGTTTTGGCCCAAATGCATGATTTGAACGTCCGGTATCGAGAAATCGTGCTGCGCCGTCGCGGGCGATACCGTGACACTGTCGAACAATCGATTTTATTTTCGCTGCGCCAGCATCGGGCGGCTTTGTCCGCAAAGCGGTCGTTGAAGCGAATTGAAACTAGCGATCGCTCAGACCTCAAAGCAGTCGCTCAAAAACTTGAGAGGCGCTGCAACGCAGAGAACGGTTATTTGGAGCCAAAGCAGCCTTCAAATTGAATTGTTTCTCATTTGTAAGCACCGGACGAATACGTCAATTCATAGGAATGGCTGTATAGTTCGAAAACAATACCGAATGGATCTTCAACATAGACCATCCGGTAAGGTTTATCGCCCGGATAATAGTAACGAATGGGCATCCGCTGCTTTCCCCCTGCCGCTACGATTTTTTCCACCAGACCTTCCACGTCGGGATCTTGGATACAAAAGTGAAATGTCCCATTGCGCCGGTAGTCCATGTTGTTTTCAGGCGCATAATTCCCGTCGAACTCGAAAATCTCAATCCCAACGCGATCCGCAGTCGCCATGTGAGCTATGCGCAGTTTTTTCCATTCTGGTCCAAAGACGTCCGTGCACATTACACCAATATCGCTATCATCCTCGAGAACGTCTGTCGGCGGCATGATGACGTAGAAGCCAAATACCTCGGAATAAAATTTTACGGCTTCATCAACGTCTGGCACAGAAAGCCCTATGTGAGAAAAGGATCGAGGTGTGTGCGACATTGTAGTTCCTTTCAACTATTTTGGACCAAGGTTCAGTTTCAATAAAATGATCTGCAAGTAGAAGTCTGCCTAACAAAGGAAAAGTCAAATTGTGATTGCCGAATTCACAGCTGCTGCCAGCAAATTGATTGACCCTTCAGCGTTGATCCACGGGTAGATATCTGCCCGGTATTGAAAGCGACCACGTCAGCAATGCAGGCGTTGTTGTTTAGCCTGCAGAAAACGTCTTCTTCTTTATTGCGTCTAAAGCCCGTCGTAGCGCGGAAGTTCAAAGTACAGAGGTTCAAATTACAGTATTGCGCTTCGCAAAGTGCCGAGTGCATTACTAGTTCTGGTATGATTTTCTGCGTCCCAGCGACGACCGATTTCAAATATATTCGGGTAAAGCCATTTTGACGTTGCCACTGAGGAACAAGATAATTTTTGAAAATGGGCCTGAATTGAGCTTTCGAACTTCCCCAATTTTCTATCTCTGAGTTGCGACCGCCGGCAGTTGCACGCGGCCCGCGCGCTATGTCCACAAAATGAAATCCGTCCGCATTGTTCTTCCGTATCCAACTATGAAAATGGAGGTGTGGAATGTTACGGATAATTGTGCTTTGCGGCTTGCTATTGCTAGGCGAACAAGTGCGCGCCCTTGAACTTGACGCGAAGTTTGACTCGATTGACGGGGGAACCTTGTCTTTGTCAGATTGGAACGGTCAACCGGTTCTAGTTGTCAATACGGCATCCCAATGCGCGTTCACCCGTCAATACCGGGGGCTTCAAGACCTTTATGATAGGTATCGCAACCGCGGATTGGTTGTTGTCGCGGTCCCTTCGGATGACTTCAAGCAAGAACTGGCCACCAACGACGAAGTGCGCGATTTCTGCGAACTGCAATACGGAATCGATTTGCCGATGAGCGTGATAACACACGTGACCGGCCCTGACGCTCACCCTTTCTTCCGGTCCTTGAAAGAGGAGGAAGGATTCATGCCAAGGTGGAATTTCAACAAGGTCTTGATCGGCCCCGATGGCACAGTCGTAGAAACCTACAGGTCAACCGTTGATCCGCTTTCGGCGTCCATTACGAACAAGATCGAGGAACTCCTGCCATGAAAAACCGCTCCAGACGGATCACACTACCCATTCGTCACAAAACGCAAGCACCCAGATGATTGTGCGGGTATCGGACTTGAACCGCTCGTCGAGCAATGGCATCCCAAAAGGAAACCAGTCTCACGTGGAAAATGTCAGATGAAAAACCTTCTTCTAACGTGCTGCTTTGGATTTGTTTTTCTTGGGTTCACCGCGTTTCCGTCGGCTGCCCAGCCTCGGTTAGGATGGGCGTATCAGGTTGATGGGCTTGCCGCGTTTCAAGGGGATGCGGATTTGAGTGGCGGTGGGAAGTTCTCTGCAAGTCGAGCGTTTCTACGTGCTACCGCACTTTACAATCTAGAAGGCGGAAGCAGCGTTGGGCTTTCCACCAGCTTTGGCAAGCTGGATTATAATTTCAGCCAATCTAACAACCAGCCTTGGGAAAACATCCGGGACCTTCGCGTAGCTGTTCCTGTCCGGTTTCGTGTGGGGGATACAACAACGGTTTTTGTTTCGCCACAGATCAGGTGGGACTACCAAAGCGGGGCCTCCTCATCTGACGGTAGAACCTACGGTGTTTTTGCAGGTATTGCATGGCAACTGAACGAGCGCCTAACGATAGGTCCGGCCTTTGGCGCGTTTTCTGAATTTGACGAAAGCGGTACTGATTTTTTTCCGGCTCTGCTTATCGACTGGGACATAAATGACCGCTGGAATTTGAACACTGGCTCTGGTGTCGGAGCAACGCAAGGCCCCGGGTTGTCGCTGAGCTACGCTCTAAATGAGGCTATCGACCTTTCGTTGACCGCACGCTCAGAGAGAATTCGTTTCAGGTTAGATGGGGATGGCCTCGCCCCGGATGGGGTGGGTGAAGATAAGAGTATCCCTGTAGTTCTTTCTCTTGGGTACAATCCGAATCCTGGGGTTTCAATGAGCGTGTTTGCGGGCGCAGAATTTGATGGCCGCCTGACTTTAGATGATGCGAACGGAGTAGAAATCAGTCGGCAAAGGTATGACACTGCACCATTGGTTGGGCTGGCGGTTAGGGTCAGGTTCTGATCACGGCATCGAGCCAGTTTGCCATATGTGTGGGGAGGTTTTCTCGCGTCTGAGCTGAACCACTGCTTTGTCCGCGAAGCAGACAAGGGAGAGAGTTGCGCGGAATGACAGCTCTGCGGACAAAGCTGTCGTTCGTTGCGGCTGAGCGAATGTCTGCATTGGTTGATTCGTGTAATCCGATTTAGTCTTTCAAACATCAACTTGTATTTATCCGACGGGTTCTACGTGGAAAAGTTTAACTGACTGTCAAATTCCAGACCCTTCATTAATTCAAAGACTTGGCTACGCATCCAAGCCGCCATCGGGGCGTTGTCAGAACGCTTGTGCCAGATGCCGATGATCAACGCTGGTTCAATATGCATCGGAGGTTCGAACACCTTCAGTTCGAATGTCTTGGCCACTTTCATTGCGAGCTGAGCGGGCACAAGCGCAATGAGGTCGCTTTCACTTACCGCTCGGCACACGCCACTAAAGACGGGCACGGTCATCGCAACCTGTCGCTGTTTTCCGACGCGGTTTAGGGCAGCATCGCCCATCGCGGCCAAGTTCCCTTCGGGGGAGAACAAGACATGGTGGAGCGCACAGAACATATCCATGTGCATTTGTGTCCCTTCCTGAAGCCCCTCAAGCTTTGGATTTCCCTTGCGAGCTATCACGTGGAACGGCGAATGGAAAAGCGGCTCCCGATTGACCCAGTCCGGCAGGAGCAAATCCGGGATCAGCGCAATGTCAGCGTTGCGTCGCTCAAGACTGGCCACATAGTCATTCGGAACCAGATCAACCAGCTGCGCTCGTAGATTGGGCGCCGACTTTTGCAGGAAATCACCCAAAGGTGGCATCAGGAGTTCCGCGAAAAAATCGCTGGCGGCGATCCGGAAAGTGCCTTCAGCGGTTCTTGGATCAAAGGTAGCTGGCGGAGCTAGCAGAGCCTCAAGACGTTCGAGTTCTTCGCGCAAACCGGATTCAATCCTGGATGCATAATCGGTAGCGACTAAACGGTTTCCCTGTCGGACAAAAAGGGGGTCGTCCAAGGCATGACGAAGACGCGACAATGCACCGGAGACTGCGGATTGCGACATGGCGAGCTTGTCGGCCGCCTTGACGGTTGAGCCTTCGCTAAAAAGGGCGTCCAGCACGCGCAAAAGGTTGAGGTCCAGTGTAGCGAAATTCACCTGGCCGATATCCTATATTAGATATTGCGGTTTGCCTGATAGGTTGGCCTTCGGATAAGTTTCTGTCAACGGAAGCGCTTTCGTTTCAATCCAATGCCAATGGAGAGGAACGATGAAGGACTTGGCCCAAATCGACGGAGCCATCGAATGGCTCGGCGTAAAATACAAAACCATCCTCGGCTCAGAACAGACTGGTGGCACTATGTCTATTGTGGACAGTTGTTCGCCTGCGGGTAGCGGCCCTCCACGCCACGTGCATCAAAACGAAGACGAAACCTTCGTAATCCTCACCGGCACATGCAGGTTCTGGTTGGAAGGCGAGGAGTTTTCCGCAGGGGCTGGCGAAAGCGTATTCATCCCACGAGGCAAGGAACATACCTTCAAGGTGACAGACGACGAACCTTGCCGCCATCTCGTGATACTATCGCCCGGCGGATTCGAAGGTTTCTTTTCCGACATGGCAGCCGGTCAGTGCCGTATCCCAGAAGACATGCCCGCCATTGAAGAGAGCGCCAAGCGGCACAACATGGCCTTCACCGGCCCGCCGTTGGATTGAAGCCATGGCTAAGAAACACATCGTCTATCATATCCCCGTCTGTCCCTTTTCGCAGCGACTGGAAATCCTACTGGCGCTGCGCGGACTGACGGATGCCGTGGAATTTCGTGTAGTAGACATCACCAAGCCGCGCGACCCTGAATTGCTGGCCAAGACCCTAGGGACGACAGCCTTGCCCGTGCTGGAAACCGGCGACGGCCGTATTTTGAAAGAAAGCCTTGTGATCCTGCGTTATCTTGACGAGGCTCTACCGGGGGCACCACTGCGCCGCAGTGATCCTGCCGAGCACGCCATTGAGTCGATGCTGATCGCGCGTGAAGGACCCTTCACAATGGCGGGCTATCTCTTTGTCATGAATCAAGACCAGGCGCGCCGAGATGAGCATTTGAATAAAATCCTGGCGCTCTATCGAGACCTTGATGATTTCCTAGCTCATCATAATCCGACTGGCCCATTCTTGTTCGAGGACTTCGGTTTGGCAGAGGCTGTTTTTACCCCAATGTTCAAGCGGTTTTGGTTCCTTGACTACTACGAAGGGTTCACACTACCCGTTGGCAAAGACTATGACCGGGTACGAGCGTGGCGTGATGCATGCATGGCGCATCCAGAAACAGCGCAGGTGACCGAAGAAGAGATCGTCAAGCTTTACTACGACTACGCGCTCGGGGCCGGAAACGGTGCCTTGCCTAACGGCCGCAGCGTTTCAAGTTTCACCTTCGAACCGCCCTGGCAGTCAAGGCCCATGCCCCCGAGGGAAAAGTATGCAGTTACTGCCTCCGACAAAGAGCTTGGCCTTGTCGCATGACCATGGAGTAGATACTCGGTAACGGAAATTCATGCGCCGCGCGGCATCGGACAATTTGGGCTCTATGCAGATACCTAAAAAGGGATTCTCATTTGCGGGAAGTTAACCTCCCAAAGACTAGCTTTGCAGTCTTTCTGAGATATCCGTCGCTGCCTTGACGACCGATACCGCCAGAGTTTCGAGCTTACTGTCTGGAAATCTTGTAATTGGTCCCGAGATCGAAACGCCAGCCACAACCTTTCCCAAAGAGTCGAATACAGGCGCTGCAATACAACGCATGCCTGGGAAGCGTTCTTCATCGTCCAACGTCCAGCCCCGATGCCTGGATTTACGGAGTTCTTCCTGTAACTCCTTTATGTCAGTAATTGAATTTGGCGTCTGACTTACCAGTGTTAGCGGCGTCAAAAGACTCTCTAACTCAGGCTTGTCCATAAAGGCCATGATGGCTTTACCCACACCGGATGTGTGAAAAAAAGCCGCTGTCCCGTTCTTGAAAGAGGCCCTTATCGGATTGTCGGATTCGACTTGGGTAAGGTAGAGCAATTGGCCACCTTCCTCGATTGCTAGATTTGCAGTCTCTCCAGTTTCTTCTGACAGCACCCTCATCACTGGCGGGGCAACTTCCAGCAAGTTTGACCCTTCTTCAAAGGTGCTGCCAATGCGATACGCTTGCGGGCCTATACGCCATTTGCCTTGCCCAACATCATGAATCACCATGCCACGCTGCTGCAGCGTTGTCAGAAGCCTGTGTGCCGTTGCAGGCGGTATCTTTGTAACCTTTGAAATCTCAGCCAGCGTAGCACAGCGTGTGTCGGCTATGTAGATCAAGACACGAATACCGCGATCAAGTGCCCCAACAGGTGGTGCGACGATCTTTTCTTCTTTCGACTTAAGACGCGGACGTCCTCGACGATTGGCGGTTTTGTGTGAGTTCATAATCAGTGAAACCAATGCTCTGTTTCTTGTCTAAAGACTCTAGCCCGGCAAGACTTGTAAAAAAATGAAAAATATTAAATAATTTATTTCAATTGCTTATAGGCATTTGAAGCTTAAAACAGAAGGTTATTCCAAAATATTTTGAAAAATTTAGAATCTGGCTTATCGTTGTCCACATCCGCTTAAACGCGGATCGGCGCCAGTACCGAAGCAGAAAACGGAGATGGCGCAGTCAAGGGAGGAAACATGACAAAATCTTTGAACCGCAGAAATTTTCTGCGTGGCTCTGCTGTTGTAGGCGCTGGTGCGCTCGCGGCCCCGGCGGTCCATGCGCAGGAAGCAACAAACCTCAAGATGCAAGCAGCCTGGGGCGGAGGCATTTTTCTTGAAAATGCACAGTCTTACGTAAATCGCGTCAACGAAATGTCCGGTGGCAAGCTGACGATCGAGCTACTGCCTGTGAACTCGGTCGTGAAAACTAGTCAAATGCAGGACGCGGTTCATCGCGGCGTACTGGATGCAGCGCACTACGTACCGGCGTATTGGTACTCCAAATCCAAAACAGCGTCGCTGTTTGGGACCGGTCCGTGCTTTGGGTGGTCCAGCCAAGAAGTACTGGGTTGGGTAAACTACGGAGGTGGGCAGGAACTGTTCGACGAGTTGATGGGAATCCTCGGACTGAACGTCGTGTCCTTCTTTAACTCGCCCATGCCGGCACAACCGTTGGGCTGGTTCAAAGAAGAGATCACAAGTTCTGACCAAATGAACGGCTTGAAGTATCGTACCGTTGGCCTTGCGGCAGATGTTCTGCTCGAGATGGGTATGTCGGTAGTGCAGCTTCCTGGCGGCGAAATCCAGCCCGCGATGAAATCTGGCCTTATCGACGCGGCCGAGTTCAACAACCCGACATCAGACCGCGACTTTGGCATGCAGGATGTGTCCAAGCACTATCACTTGGCATCCTTCCACCAGAGTCAGGAGTTCTTCGAGGTTACCTTCAACAAAGACAAGTTCAACGCTCTGGCGCCCGAGCTTCAAGCAATCCTGAAATATGCTTCAGAGGCCGAAAACTCCAACTTCTATTGGAACAACACAAAGCGTTACGCAGATGATTTGGTAACGCTGGCCGAAGAGCAAGGGGTGAACGTGTATCGCACACCTGACAGTGTGATGCAGGCCCAGCTTGAGGCGTGGGACGTTGTGGTCGATAGGATCTCAAATGAAGATCCATTCTTTGCCAAAGTTGTCGATAGCCAGAAGGCCTACGCAAAAACAGTGATGAACTACCTCAACTTGAACCAGCCGGACTACAAACTGGCTTACAAGCACTATTTCGGTTGAGGTCTGACGATCTCTGAAGATTGGAAGCCGCGCTGCTGTGCGGCTTCCTAAACTCCGGGCAGAACAGGCGAGGAACTGACCTTGATCAAGACAATCCACGCCATCGAAGGGCTAAGCCAATGGGTCGGCAAAGCCTTTGGATGGTGCATCCTAGTATTGACACTTTCCGTGTCCTACGAAGTGTTCGTCCGTTATGTGCTTAACAAGCCAACCGTCTGGGCGTTCGATATGATGGTCCAAATGTACGGCGCTTTGTTCCTGATGGCCGGGGCATATGCATTGGCTCAAGATGCTCATGTCAGGGGCGACGTTCTGTATCGATTGTTCTCTGTCCGCTGGCAGGCCCGTGTCGATTTCGTTCTGTACATCCTCTTCTTCTTCCCCGGCATGTTCGCGTTGTTTTGGTACGGATGGGAGATAGCGAAAGACAGTTGGCGCTATGAAGAGGTCAGCTGGAACAGCCCCGCCCGAATCCAAATCTACTTCTTCAAAACTCTGATCCCAGTTGCTGGTTTCTTGTTGATGTTGCAAGGACTTGCTGAAATGGCGCGATGCTGGCTGGCAATGCGAAATGGTGTCTGGCTTGAGCGGCTAGATGACGTGCGCGAGACCGAGGACATGTTGATGGAAGAGACTATCGACAAAATTCGGACTACGGGCACCGAAGAAGGAGGCCGCAACGATGACTGATCCTCAGGTCGCCATCTTGATGCTCAGCCTCTTCATTGTTTTGGTGCTGCTGGGCTTTCCAATCGCATTCACACTGCTCGCTATGGGTGTTGGATTTGGGTACTACGCCTATTACCAGTCCGCGCCAGAGAGCATCGCGGATATTTTCAACAACAACATCTTCTATCTTCTCAACCAAAACACCTACTCGGTGATGGAGAACGACACGCTTGTTGCAATCCCATTATTCTTATTTATGGGATACGTGGTTGAGCGAGCGAACATCGTCGATCGTCTGTTCTTCTCACTGTATATGGCTGCCCGAAACCTACCCGGGTCACTGGCAATCGCCGCACTTCTGACCTGTGCTGTATTCTCAACGGCGTCCGGGATTGTTGGCGCGGTTGTTACCCTGATGGGCCTGCTGGCCTATCCAGCGATGGCAAATGCAGGGTATCAACGTAGCTTCGCTTCTGGCGTTATCTGCGCGGGCGGTACTTTGGGCATTCTGATCCCGCCTTCAATTATGTTGATCGTCTATGCCGCAATTGCTGAGCTTTCGCCATTGCGTTTGTATGCTGCGGCAGTTTTTCCGGGATTGCTGCTGGCGGGTTTGTACATCGTCTACGTGATGGTACGCGTTTGGTTGAATCCATCGCTGGCACCGAAGCCGCAAGAGGACGACATTCCTCCAAAACGCCAAATCTATATGGACCTGTTGGTATCATTTGTACCTTTGACCGTTTTGATCATGCTGGTACTTGGCTCAATTCTAGGAGGCTTGGCGACCCCGGCTGAAGCAGCTGCAATGGGCGCATTGGGCGGACTGGTGCTAGCGATGCTTTACAGGTCGCTCACATGGGACAAGGTTAAACAAAGCGTTTTCCTAACTGCCAAGGCCACCGCAATGGTGTGCTGGTTGTTCGTGGGTTCATGGACCTTTGCGTCGATCTTTTCGTATCTCGGTGGACATGACGTTATCGAGCATTGGGTCGTTGGCATGAATCTGCAACCTTGGCAGTTCTTGGTACTAGCTCAGTTGATCATCTTCCTGCTTGGCTGGCCGCTTGAATGGTCCGAGATCCTAATCATCTTCGTGCCGATCTTTCTGCCTATGCTGGAGACCTTTGGGGTCAACCCGTATTTCTTCGCGATGCTGGTTGCTCTCAACTTGCAGACCTCGTTTCTGACGCCGCCGATGGCCATGTCAGCGTACTACCTAAAAGGGGTTCTCAAGAACCAGATCCAACTGATGGAGATCTTCAAGGGTTTGATGCCCTATCTGGCCATCGTGATCCTTTGCATGGTGCTCATGTACCAGTTCCCGGGCATCGCGCTTTGGTTGCCTGACTACCTATTTGGGGTTTGGGTGCCATGACCAAGCATGATCTGTCATTGTTCTCGGCGGTCCAATCCGCCGAGGGCATTCGGGACGGACGTTTTTCTTCCGAAGCACTAGTTGAAGACTGCCTGAAGCGTATCGAGGAAACCGACAGTGTTTTGCGCGCGTGGGCTTACCTTGACGCAGGCTTAGCGCTGGATCAGGCCCGCGAGTTGGATCGCATCAGAAAGGCAGGCCGGGCAACTGGTCCGCTGCATGGTGTGCCCGTAGCGCTGAAGGACATTGTCGACACAAAAGATTTGCCCACCCAGCGGGGGACACCGATCTTTGAGGGCCGACAACCTGAAACAGATGCAAGGCTAGTTGAACTACTTCGAGAATCTGGCGCTGTCATCATGGGCAAGACAAAGACAACCGAGTTTGCCTTTATGCATCCGACCGACACCACCAACCCCTTCGATCAGAATAGAACACCTGGGGGGTCTTCAAGCGGATCGGCTGCAGCCGTAGCAGCCAGACACGTACCTTTGGCTATCGGGACACAGACCGGCGGGTCGGTCATCCGTCCGGCCTCGTTCTGCGGCGTTTATGGCTTCAAGCCGACCCGTGGAATGATCTCGCGCAGCGGGGTTTTCAGGACGTCGGTTTCTTTGGATCACGTTGGGGGGTTTGCCAACTCGCTTGAGGATGTCGCTTTGCTGGCAGATGTGGTGGCCGGATATGACCAAAGCGATCCTGCCAGCTTTGCTCGGCCACGCGCGGAAATGTTGACCGGCGCTCAGGCGGACGTTCCGGTCGAGCCGAACATTGCCTGGCTGGATTTTCCGTTCAACGACCGCCTCGATGCAGATGCCCTTGATGGTCTGAATGCAGTGATTGACAGCCTAGGCGGCCGGGTCGAGCGCTTTTCGGTATCCCCTCAACTGGCTGATCTCATCAACGTACACAAAACGATCTATGACTACGAAATTCGACAGAATATGATGGAAGTTGCGAATACCAATTGGTCAGAAATCAGCGCCGAGATGCAATCCGCAATAAACCGCGGCGCAAATATCAGCGAGACCCAATACGAAGATGCCTTATCCGTCATGGCATCTGCTCAAGGCTTTTTTGCAGAGTATTTCAACGAATTCGATGCAATCTTGGCCCCGGCAGCAACAGGAGAAGCTGTTCCACTGACTGTGGGGCACACCGGCGATTCCGTTTTCTGTCTGACCTGGACACTTGCGGGTTTGCCATGTCTCACGCTGCCATTGCTGGTCGGACATAACGACCTGCCCATCGGCGTCCAGCTAATTGGGGCTATCGAAGAGGATGACCGACTTTTACGCACGGCATCCTGGGTTCAACGCAGCTTAAGAGCACAGGAACAAAACGGAGAGTAAACGTATGTCACGTCTGACAAACATTCTCATGGGCATAATCGGCACAGGACTGATGATGATTTTCGTCCTTGGTCTCGCGCACAGTATCTCGACAGGATTTGCCGGGTTCTGGGGCGGTCTGCCATTCCTTTGTATTGCAGTCTTCGTAATAGCGCTTGCGCTATACAATTTGTGGGAAGACGCAATCAAAAAGGACTGACCCGATGAGCAATAAACCAGTCCTCTGGCTTCCACGTCGATTATCCGATGCTACCGTCGATCGCGCGCGCCGGGACTATGACGTAATCCTCAACGAAACCGATACACCGGGCACCGCGGAAGAAATCATCGCAATGAGTGCAAAGGTCGACGCGATGATGCCCTGCCATTCGGAACACTTCTCGAGCGAGGTTGTGTCGCAACTAGACCCGCGCTTGAAGATTGTTGCTAACCATTCCGTTGGTGTTGATCACTGCGATCTTTCAGCTTTGGCGGCAAAAGGAATTGCGGTGACAAACACTCCCGATGTTCTTTCTGATGCAACGGCAGAATTGGCAATGCTGCTCTTGCTCGGTGCAGCGCGACACGCGGCTCGAGGCGACCGCCTAATGCGGTCGGGCACCTGGGACAGTTGGAGCCCGTCTTTCATGGTTGGCAAGCAAGTCACAGGTGCGCGGCTCGGCATCATCGGGATGGGGCGCGTGGGTCGGGCCTTTGCAAAAAAAGCCCGCGGGTTTGAAATGGAAATTCACTATTTCAATCGCACCCGCCTGTCGGCCGATCAGGAAAACGGAGCAATTTACCACGAAAATATCGACACTTTGCTTCCAGTCGCCGACTTCCTATCACTTCATTGCCCTGCTACCCCCGAAACTCTTGACCTGATGAACGCCAAACGTTTGTCCGAGTTACCGAACGGAGCAATTCTCGTGAATTCCGCCCGAGGTGCCCTTGTAGATGAAGACGCGCTGTTGGACGCGATCGAAAACGGAAAGCTTTCCGCCGCGGGCTTAGATTGTTTCAAGACGGAACCGGGGGGCAACCCAAAGTTCGCCGCGTACGAGAACATCTTCATGTTGCCGCATATCGGAAGCGCAACGACGAAAACCCGCGACGCAATGGGCTTTCGCGCCTTGGATAATTTGGACGCATTCTTTGCTGGCAAAACACCCCGAGACCTTTTGTAGAAGAGGACACTTTAATGGCAAAACTAGCTTTCCTCGGATTAGGCGTAATGGGTTACCCAATGGCCGGTCACCTAAAGGCAGCGGGGCACGACGTTACGGTTTATAATCGAACAATCGCCAAAGCCGATGCGTGGGTGGCGGAGCATGGTGGCTCTGCGCGCGTTACACCCCGCGAAGCTGCCGAAGGTGCAGAGTTCGTAATGACATGCGTCGGGAATGACGATGATCTTCGGAACGTTTGCATTGGGCCAGACGGCGCATTCGGTGGCATGTCACAGAGCGCAACGCTAGTCGACCACACAACTGTCTCTGCCAAGGTCACGCGCGAACTTTACGCTGCGGCGAAAGAACAAAGCCTGGGTTTTTTGGATGCGCCAATCTCCGGCGGTCAGGCCGGGGCAGAAAACGGCGTTCTTTCGATTATGTGTGGAGGCGATCAGCCTGTATACAACGCTGCCGAACCTATCATGCAAGTTTACTCAAAAATCTGTCGACGTATCGGCGAGAGCGGTGCTGGGCAATTAACAAAAATGAGCAACCAAATCGCAATCGCAGGATTGGTTCAGGGATTGAGCGAAGCGCTGCACTTCGCCGAGAAAGCGGGCCTTGATGGACGTTCTGTTGTAGAAGTTATCAGCCAAGGCGCGGCCGGTAGTTGGCAGATGGACAACAGACACGAAACAATGCTCGAAGATCATTTCGACTACGGGTTTGCAGTTGACTGGATGCGCAAGGATCTGGGCATCTGTCTTGATACAGCCAACGAAACCGGCGCAAGTCTGCCTGTGACCGCGCTGGTTGATCAATTCTACAAGGATGTCCAAAAACTTGGGGGCGGTCGCTGGGACACCTCTTCGCTTTTCAAACGCCTTAGGGCGCTTGACTAAACCACTAAATTTTGAAGCGCCCTGCGGGGCGAGGTAATCGGGTTCCCAAACTTCGATGTTTGTTTCACAATTCGGCATTGTTCAGGGAGGGAATGTTTCTGGCAACGGTTCATGCAGAAGTAGCACCAACAAAGCAGCACAGGTTGATGTATCCGCGGGATGGCACTGTGCTTATAATGCTGGCCTTGACAACCTGGCGGCTACGCGCCTTTGCGGGCCTTCACATCAGCGTTTCTACTTCACAATTGCCTCCACAGCGCACTACTCAGCTCAGTGTGTCGAAAAGCTAACGAATGAGCTTTAGGCACGGGAGTGTGATGAAATCTCTCATGTGGACATCTAATACAAACCCAAGGCAGTGAAGGTATCGATGGATGTCATGACGAAGATATTCAGCAGGTGATCAGTCGAGGCAGAGCTTATGCAATGGCTTCTGCCTCTGCCGACAAGCGGACGTTGGCCTGAGGCTCAGCAATGGCCGCTTCGCGGACAAAACCGACATTAGCGTTATATACTTGAATGACTCCTTAAAGTCCCGCTGCAGACATTCATATTTTGATAGAATGTGCGAAAAGTGAATCCTCAGGCCGTTTTGGCTGTTTTAACGCTAGCCGCGCGCATCCAAGCAGTTATCAAGTATCTTGACCGCGTAATTCTCGTAGTCAGCATCGCGTTTATCTGCATCTTCCTCTGAAAACGCGCGAGACAGTTTGCTGCCTTCTGCAATGCGCGCTACCGTTAAAACCTTGTATTGGTCATCGATGACGACTTCGAATGCAGCTCGCATCGACAAGCCCATTTTGTCTAAAAAAATGTCTACATCTGCGTCCTCAAGTTTAACGTCTAAGATGCATTCATAAGTGGCTTGGTCGAATTCAATGGTGTCGGCCTTTGCACCGCTTCCAAAAGCCAAAGCAGCGGCGGTTAAGATGGCTGGTCGTTTCAATGGTCTGCTCACTAAATTGCTGATTGGCAAATTAGCACTTATGCCGGTTTTGACCCTCCAGCTTGCGATTTTTTGTCAAGGTATTGCCCGCAGGCGCCAATTGACAAGCCGCAGAACAAAATTGGAACATTCGCCATGCGTAAAGGGCCCCGAACCATCCCTTATGACTTTCGATGCAAACTGGAATCTCTGAGGGAGTAGTGTAGCGCAGCCTTCGCTGCAGGACGACTAGGGCGCGGTGTTTGAATAGCTTCACAAGCACGGGGTCGAGCCGCCAGACCATCCCTTGCCGGCTGAGTCTGAGCAGACCGGTCCCGCCGACCATCGATGAGTGGTTCATGCCAGCTCCATGGAACAGACGGTGGAACATGTTGGGGGCGTCAATCGCGTAAACTAGGGCATGTGTGTACGTTAAATGCGTAAATAACGTAAAGGACGTAAAGAAAACCGTCGTTTTGCCGCTCTTGAAAACCGTTGAACGTGAGAGCGTTCCCAGGGTTCGAATCCCTGTCTCCCCGCCACTCATACCTGTCTCACTTCAGTTGTATTTTCTGATCCGGAATTGTTACGCAATTCCCGCGCGTTGGCGCATGCGCTTTCAATCAGAGACGAAGCAAACCGTACATTCAGAGGACAATTCAGGCGCGAGTCTCAGTGTCGCATTTTAGCGGGGTCGCTTTGGGCTGGATTTCCCTGATAACCTGCAATTTACAGGGAATATTCGCAAACCGGGACTGACTTCCGTCATTTCTTCTATCAGAACTGTATGTCTCTCAGAGGTTTATGTTGCAAATTCCCTAAAAGGTGGAACAGGGAATTTCCTCGTGCGAACAGGGAATTGTTCCGCCGGATCAGGGAGGGCGAAGTCTGTATCAGGGACGCAGGAGCTGGAGATGTCAGAAGCCGAACAGGCGTTCCTGTTCGGACCATTCAAGTGGGTGGGTCACGCTGACCAGACGCTTGAGTGTGAGTTCGGGCGGCTGGCTCCCGTCGAGAATCGCCGTTTGAATCTTTGGTGAGAGAAAGGCGAGCTGAGCACGGGTGCGGATGAAGGCGTCAGGGACGCTTTCGCGGCGGGCAATCTCCATCAGTTGAACTCCGGCCTTCAGATCACGGGCCCAGCCATGGGCGCGGATCAGCATGGACCGGAGGTGGGGATCAGGTTGGGGTGCCATGTCTCCGGCGATGACCTTGGCCTCGACGCCGCGGCGGCACAGATCGAAAGATGCGGTGACGTGGGTGAGATCCGGGTGCAGATGATCGGCCGCGATGCCAAGTGCGCTTGCCAGAGTTTTGGGGTTAAATTCGAGGTCGATCTGTCCTCGTGCAAGTTTGCCTTTGGCCAGAAGAGCAGCGCCGATCTGACAGCCATGGCCTAGAAGCCGGGTTACTAAATCCGCAACTGAAGTCTGAACTGCCTCGGCTGACCCGGCCTCCGGCTGCGCCAGTACTTGGTGCGCCGCGGCGGCGTCTTGCAAATGTCTGACGATGACATCAATGACCGCGTTTTCCAGCGCTGGGCCGGGCAGTCGCCAGCCAGAGATATCCTTGCCGCCTGAGATCAGTCGATTGGAGATATAGTAGCGCAACCGTCGGCCTTTGCGCGTGGTGTGGGTCGGCGTCAACCGATCACCAGTTTCGTCATACAGCAGACCGGTGAGCCAGGCCCCGGGGTCAGTGGAGTGTTGGCGCGCATCGGAGTCGCCGCGTGCCCGCGAGCGGTTGGAGGCCTGTCGCATTTTTTCCTGCACCCGGTCCCAGATGTCCTGATCGATGATCGCCGGATGTTGTCCGTCCCAGATCTTATCCTTGTGGCGGATTTTTCCGAGATAGACCGGATTGCGCAGCAGGTAATAGATTTGACCCCGTGACAGCGGACAATCCCCCTTCACACTGCCATCTGTCCGAACAACCCGTTTTGACCGCAGGTCTTCTGCCGTTGCCCGTTCTTCTACTTTGCGCAGGCAACCAAGCTCGTCATAAAGCCGAAAGAGATGCCGGACCGTTCTGGCCTCCTCTTCATTCACCACCAGCGTTCTTGCCTTCGGATCGGGGTGGCGATCATAGCCCAGAGGCAGGTTGCCACCCATCCAAAGCCCCTTCTTCTTCGACGCTGCAATCTTGTCGCGAATACGTTCGGCGGTGACTTCCCGTTCAAACTGAGCAAAGGACAACAGCACATTCAGCGTTAACCGGCCCATGGAAGATGAGGTATTGAAGGCCTGCGTGACGGACACAAAAGAACAGTTTGCCTGTTCCAGCCGGTCGACCAGCTTAGAGAAGTCGGCAAGCGACCGGGTCAGCCGGTCAATCTTGTAGACCACCACCATGTCAATACGCCCGGCATCGATCTCTTCAAGAAGGCGCTGAAGGGCGGGTCGCTCTAGGGTGCCGCCCGACAGGCCACCGTCATCGTAGCGCCCGGACAACAGGGTCCAGCCTTCATGTCGCTGGCTTGCGACATAGGCCGCGCAGGCCTCATATTGCGCATCCAGCGAATTGAAGTCCTGATCCAGACCATCTTCTGAGGACTTGCGCGTGTAGATGGCGCATCGGATTTTACGGCGCGGGCTCATTTGGCCGCCTTGCCGGTGAGCCCAAAGAAACGCGGCCCTGACCAATGCGCGCCGGTAATCTCTCGGGCGATGGCCGAGAGTGAGCGATAGGACCGACCGTTCCAAGTGAAGCCGTCTTCTGTAACGTCGACTACATGGGTCACACTATTCCACTCGCGTAGCAGGCGCCCGCCGGGTTTTAGGGCAGGGCATGTAGGCCGGGGTTTCTTCCCAGAGCCCTTTTCCAGCGTGGCTTTGACCTGGCGGGGTAGCCTGCCATGACGGCGGGACTGCATCTCAAAGGCGATAAAGCGGCGCAGAAAGGGTTGGCTGAGCATGGCGGGGGCGGGTTGATCAAACAGTTGCTGCCAAAGCGTGACCAGATCCGATCGACCCATGGCGGCGAGATCGGCGACATCGCTCGTCTTGGTCATGACGCTTCTCCAGTTCCCGCCGCCAGATGATATGTGGATGGTCCATTTGGTTTGTCGGATGTCCGCCGTTCAATTGTGACGCCTTTTTTCCGCAGACCGCTTAGAGCTGCTCGGACCGAATGAGGCTGCCATCCCGTTGCTTTGCAGAGCGCCTCAAGGCTGGCGCCGCTCGGGCGGCGCAACAAGTTTTGCACTTTGTCAATTTTGGTTTGCTTCCGCTTGGACATGTATTGTCTCCTCTGATTTGGGGCTGGCTAGATGCCGAACCCCGGTACCGAGGAGCGCCCGAATGGCTCGGGCGTGGGTTCAGTGATGCGTGGTTGACGGCAACAGTCCAGCTCTTTCTGAAGCGATTACTTTAGGCGTGTGTTTTGAAGGGCGTTGCTGGCGTACCCCCGATTATTCGTCAACAATCTTAATTGGTTACTTTTAGTTTGGGGGGTTGCGTCTCGTATTGATGGCACCTACATTCGACCTAATCGCCCGGACTATCAGGGCGGGAAACTGCTCCCGCAGGCAGCACTCATTGGAAACACAGGTTTCCGCAGAGAGCATTCAAAGGAGCAACGTCTCGGATCGATTGGTCCGGGGAGTTGCGATTTGTGCTCTCTCCGATTTTCCAACGCGATCCCTCCATCTCGACGTCCGCGCGGCGTCACGCAAAAGGAGGCGGTTATGCCTGCCAACAAAACACTAAGTGACGCTCTGGCGTCCAATACGCCGATCTGGATGGCGGAGAAAGTCATCCAATTGAAGATCAGCCAGATCAAGCCCTACGCCAACAACAACCGCGTGCACGCGGCCAAGAATGTCGACAAACTGAAAGCATCGGTGGCCCAGTTTGGCTTTGTCACTCCGATCCTGTTGGATGGTTCGGGCACAATCATCGCGGGTCATGGCCGCTATGAGGCCGCTAAGGCCCTGGGGTTGAATTCCGTACCGACTGTTGTCGCGGATCATTTGTCAGAAGCGGAAGTGCGCGCTCTGCGCATTGCGGACAATAAGCTGGCGGAATTGTCGGACTGGAATGAAGCGGCGTTGCAGATCGAATTTGCCGAGCTGATGGACCTCAGCCTTGATGGCGAGTTGAACTTTGATCTGGACATCACAGGGTTCGAAACACCGGAGATCGACATCATTATCGACAGCGTCGGTGAGGTGACGGTATCTGTAGCGGAAACTGTTGAGACGCCGGACCCTGCGGCACCCGTAGTCACGGAGCCGGGCGACCTCTGGGTTCTCGGAGATCATCGCATTTTCTGCGGGGACGCCCTTCAAGCCCAGAGCTACGACACCTTGCTGGAAGGCGAGACCCCGCAGATAGTCTTCACCGATCCGCCTTACAACGTGCCTGTCAATGGGCATGTGCGGTCCGGCAATAGCGCCGAACACCGCGAGTTTGCCATGGCGTCGGGAGAAATGACGGATAGCGAGTTCCGCGGCTTTCTTTCAGGCGCGATCACGCAGTTGTTTGACTGCCTGCCGAACGGAGGCATCGCGATGATCTGCATGGACTGGCGTCATATCGAAGAACTGATTGCGGCGGGCAAAGCAGCTGGATTGGACCTCATCAATCTCTGCGTCTGGAACAAGACGAACGGAGGCATGGGCAGCCTTTATCGCTCAAAGCATGAGCTGATTTGCATTTTCAAGAAGCCTGGTGCGCCGCACATCAACAACGTCGAGCTGGGCAAACACGGGCGCAACCGGACCAACGTCTGGGATTACGCCGGTGTGAACAGCTTTGGGGCAGGGCGCGAGGCGGATCTCGCGGATCATCCCACGGTGAAGCCGACAGCTCTGGTTGCAGATGCCATCATGGATGTGAGCCACCGCGGCGATGTCGTGCTGGACGCCTTTGGCGGGTCCGGCGCGACTCTGCTGGCAGCTGAGAAAACCGGGCGCCAAGCGCGGCTTATTGAGCTCGACCCGGCTTATGTCGATGTGGCCATCCGCCGTTGGCAGGAGATGACCGGTGATAGCGCCGTGCACGCGGTAACAGGCCAGACGTTCGATGCGCGTTTTGCGGCCAACGATACCACTTCAGAACAGGAGGTGGGTCATGTCTGACGATACGAAAGAGTATGAGGTCGGCTACGGCAAACCGCCCAAAGCGACCCAATTCAAAAAAGGCCGATCCGGCAATCCGAAAGGGCGGCCGAAAGGTGCCAAGGGGGTGAATGCCAGCTTGAAACGTGAATTGGAAACCAAGATTACGGTTCGCGAAGGCAGCCACGAAATCCGGATTTCCAAGGCTGAGGCAATTGCCAAGCGGTTCACGGCAGGCGCGTTGAAGGGCGACACGAAATTGTTGATGGCGCTGCTTAAGCTGGACACAGATCTGTTCAACGCAAGTGAATTGGACGCGCAAGAAAGCGTCCGTACGGTTGAGCCCGACGCTGTCGACTACGACATCCTCCGGGATTTCTTTTCCAGCCAACTGGACGGTGACGGTGATCTGGAAAACGAGGAGGCGGAAGATGACGACTCCTGATCCAAAAATCGTCGTGCAAGCCGCTCGCGAGGTTTGCCGGGACAATTTCTTTCCCTTCGTTTGGCGTGTGTTTGGCACGCTGCACCAGGGAACTGACCGCAGCTTTGATCCGGCCTGGCATGTGCGGGCCATGTGCCATGAGTTGGACAATGTCCGTCGAGGCGAAAACAAGCGACTGATCATCAACATCCCGCCACGTTGCCTGAAATCGGTCACCGTGGCCGTTGCATATGTCGCTTATCTTCTCGGTCATAACCCCAGCGCCAAGATCATCGTTGCCAGCTATGGGTTGGATCTGGCGCGCAAACATTCCGAAGATTGTCGTCGGATCATGTCTGCGCGCTGGTACCGGGAAATGTTCCCTGAAACGGTCTTGGCTAAAAAGGGCAACACCTCAGAAGAAATCCGCACCACAAAGGGAGGCAGCCGTAAGGCTGTCTCCATTGGAAGTTCTGTCACCGGTCATGGCGCCGATTACATCATCATCGATGACCTGCTGAAAGCCGGAGATGCCGGCTCCGAAGCCGAGCTGGTCAAGGCGCAGGAGTTCATTGAGGGGACCTTGTTGTCGCGCTTCGACAATCCGGCCGAAGGGCGTGTGGTTATGGTTGCGCAACGGTTGCACGAGATGGATCCGCCGGGTTATCTGCTCGAACGCGGGACCTACCGGCATCTGAATCTGCCTGCCATCGCAGAAGGCCATGAGGTGGTTCCTCTTGGGCGTGGAAGGGTCATGCGCCGCAAACCGGGTGATCTCCTGTGCCCGTCCCGTTTGGATCAGCAAACGCTGGATACCAAGCGTCGCGAAATGGGCTCGGCCGTGTTCAATTGCCAGTATCAGCAGAACCCCATTGCTCCCGACGGGTCGCCCTTGCGCTGGGAGTGGTTTGGCACCTACGAGACCATCGAAGATCGCCGCTGGTTCCAACTGGTGGTTCAGAGCTGGGATACGGGCATGTCGGCAGACCCCCGGTCTGATTTCTCTGTCTGTACAACCTGGGGGTTCCGCGAAAATGCGTGGCATCTTATCGACGTCTGGCGCGGGCAGGTAGACTACCCAGACCTGAAAGCCAAGGCACTGCAACTTGTCGGCCGTTGGGATCCCGATCGTGTCCTGATCGAAGATGCGGCCTCCGGCAAACCTCTTTTGGACGAATTGTTTCGTGATGACCGTCGGCGCTACGAACGCATTAAACCCGACAAGGACAAGGAAACCCGGTTCCAGTCCGCTTGCGGTCCTGTCGAAGAGGGCAAGGTTTATCTGCCTGCAGATGCACCCTGGCTGCCGGTATTCAAACGGGAGCTTCAGTCCTTTCCACGCGGACGCAACGACGATCAGGTCGACAGCTTTGCCCACTTTCTGAACTGGTCCAAGGGACCGGGCTTCTACCGGGCATTGGGCCGCGACCACCGGATCAACATCGAACGTCGGGAGCGTAATCGAGAGAGGGTCAGGCGACGGTAGGATCTCGGAGTTGAGCTTGAAAACTCGTTGAATAGTACTGGGAGGGCCGATGTCGGACCAATCCTGAGAGCGGCCCCAATGACCGCTCGCAACCACAAACCGGTCTAATCGCTAATGCCGTCGGATGACGGCTTTGAGCCCTTCCCGACCGATGCAGCTTTTGTCACGAACGGGCAGAATGCCGACCTTACGGACCTTCGCTGCGGGCACGAGAAGTCAGAGTTCGCAGAAACCAAGGCGGTCAAGATGGGCGGATTACGGACTTTCTCTGCAGGCGCGAAACGACCAAGGTGCCTCGTTGGAAGCGGACATCCACATTCGCCCGAAACTGGGAAATTCTCTGCAACGCCGCATGACGGCTCCGAGCCCGAACTTGCCATCGGACGGTGGGTTGCGAGCGTCGGCTGTGAGAATGCGAAATGTCAAAAAGGGAGTTCCTATTGCTTTCAGCCTTATAAATTGAACCTCAGCCGCAGACCGAAAATCAAAGGGCCATCGTCAGTGAAGCCGGGGTTGTTCAAATACTGAACATCAGCCGTAAGCGCGAGGTTGTCGGAAATATCCAGACGGTAAAATGCTTCGACCGTGGTCTGTGTATCGAGAGTTGGATCGGTTGGATCGGCGACTGTCACACCAAACCCGAACAAGTCGTCATACAATCCGGGGCGCCACATGACACCGGCATTGACGGCACGTTTCGCAATCGATGCATCGCCATCTGACCAACCAAGACGACCGAACAGCATGAGACTCTCGTCTAGGGTTACATTCCCCGAAAGTATTGCTCCGTGACCGCCGGGGACGCCTGCGTCTTCTCTGTCGCCCACATGGAAAACTCCCAAATGGACGTTTGTGAGGAATCGCTGGTCTCTTGCGGGCGTCCAGCCGATCTCACCGTAAGTGAAAAACTCCGAGCCACCTGGAAACCATTCCACATCAGTGAGCGACCCATTTGCATCGCTGACCACGCCAAGCGCGTAAATCTGGTCGGTAATGTATCCGCCGCCTGCAATTCCAAAACCTGGGTCGGGAATGGGAAGCACAGGACTAAAGAGGATCGAAAAATTCGAAAAGGTCGTGCGGGGATTCACATAGCCAAGGATATCGGAATAGTCGCCGGGATCGATGCGACCTGCAACGAAGCCTCCGTTGATGCCGGACAGCGCCTGCGACCAATAAGCAACCGACAGCGTTGAATCTGTGTCGCTGAAGGTCGTTGCCGTGACACCGAGATATCCGATTTCGCCCGCGAGACTGCCCGGCGCGATATCCGTGCCCAAACGATGACGGTTTTCGAGGATGAAGACAAAACTGCCTGCATTGTCGGTCCCACGATTCAGCAATTCCCAATTGCCAATGATCCGCGCCTGCCCCGAAGCGGCCTCGTCGGTGCCACTCAGGCTGTCTGAAGACTTCTGGTAGAGCGCTTGGTAGTCGAAGGACAAATTCAACCCAGTGCGTTTGGCGAAAGCCTCGCGCGACTGTTCGAAGGGATCGAAAAACCGATCCAGCCCCGGCAATCTGGAATTCTCGAGACGCCGGAGCCTGTCCTGCTCTAATTGCGCCTGAGCCGACGCTGGCCCCCCAAGCGAAGCGGTGGCAGCCGCCTCCAACTGCCGTAACGTGCTGTTTTCTTGGGCTGACGCGTCCGAAGCGATGGCCGCAACCCCAGCGCAGATGCTCATGGCCTGTTTCAACCACGCCATTGCAACTGTCACATAGAGGTTTAAGCGCATGGTGTTGGTCCTGATATGACTGACGCTACTTCAAATCATCCTGCGCCTTGATCTCGGGCACGCGGGACAACGCTTGGGCCATGTCCGCGCTGCTCATCAATTCGATCATCTCGTAGTCATCGAGCAGTCCATCCCCAAGACGGCTGACGTAAAACGCCTGAATGAAGGTGGGATCGTCAGGTAGCGAAACAGTGATGTAGTTTTTTCCGTTTCCGAGGCCCCAGTAGTAGCTCAAAAGCTCCCCGCCAAGCGCTTCGATGCTGCCTTTGACCGAAGCTGCACGATCGCCCGGATTTGCGATCTGCATTTCCCAAGCGGCGCTATTGGATGTGCCAATGAACAGAAACGTACGCATTTTTTGGGTATCTTCCGCAGTGGCCAACGTGCCGTATCCCGCCAGAAGGGCACCTAGGATAAGATGTTTCATTGTACGTCCCTTCAATGCTGAGCCTGCGGCAAGACGATGCAGGCTATTGTTTGGATGCTCGCGCCAAAAAATGGCGCGATCCGGCGCAGGCATAGGCAGAATACAAAAAACCTCTGCTTATCACTCCAGCGTGTTCTTGTAGATCACGCCGTCTTTCATGATCATTCGAATGCTTGGGACATCCTGCCCGCGCGGCGGCGCATCAAACCATGTGTCCACCGCGCCGATGGCCGAGATGTCTTCAAGTGGGTTCCCGTCTACGATCAGAATGTCGGCGTAGGCGCCTTCTTCGATCACACCAAGCTTGCCTTCAGGGTAAGGGTTTCCTCGTCCGGTCAGAGCCGCCAATTCGCCACCATTCGAGGTCATCATCTGCAATGCCCAGAGGTTGCCAAACTCACGCGCGACAAACGCCTTCGTAAAATCCATTGACTGGCGATAAGGGACACCCGTGAGAAGCACGTAATCGGAATCGAACACCATCTTAGGCTTGTATTTTTTCACAAGATCCATGAGCTGCTTGCTGTTTTCCCGCAACCACAGAAACTTCGCCGTCGGCGGGAAAGTCGGGTCCTGATGCATCGGGTGTTCCAGAGCTTCGGGCGCAAGCGCAGTCAGGTTGGGTGAAAAGAACGCCTCTTTTTCGACCAGCTTCTGCATCGTCGGTTCGGTAATAGTCAGGCCGTGGTCTACCACTTTGACACCAAGATCGAGCGCACGAGACAGGTCGCTATCCATAAATACGTGCATAGCGACGTATGAGTCCATATCGCCTGCAACCTCTACTGCAGCAGAAATCTCTTCGTTTGTGAAAGCAGACTGATATATCGGGTCCTTGATCGATGTCACGCCACCGCTGACCATAATCTTGAGATAGTTTGCCCCTAAAGCAAAATTCCTCCTCGCACCCTGAAGCACCTCGGCGGGCCCGTCCACCAATCTGGTGATCTCCAGTCGCTCAAGATTGCTCTCGTTCTTGCGTTGACCAGCGATACCCCAGTCGCCGTGTCCGCCCGTTTGGCTAAGGCATGCGCCGGAGGAATAAATTCTTGGGCCGGGAAGTGATCCTTCATCAATAACCGCTCTCAGCCCACCATGAGCGCCGCACATATCGCGAACAGTTGTAAAGCCCATCGCCAACATTTCCTGCGCGAATGCGGCAGCACGTGCGCCAATTTCTTCCCATGTGGTGTCCTGAAGCCCCGGGATAGTCCCGTTCTTGTACATGTTCACATGCACGTGGCTGTCGATAAGCCCTGGCATGAGCGTACGACCGCCTCCGTCAATGACGGTCACATCCACTTCTTTGGTCTCAATGCCGCGTTCCGTTTGAACGGTGAAGGAGTAGCCGTCGATGCCGCCGACTGGATCGGGCAACCGCTTGGATCCCCCAGTGCGCACATCGACTTCCCACTTCCCGCCCTCAGGAATGTCAGCGTCAATCTTGTGAATTTTGTTTTTGACCACGAGAACGTCGACGTTCTTGAGTCCGTCACTCACTCCATCAAAAACCATCACATTCTTGAAGAGTGTAACAGGAGGGATGTCACCGGTGGCCTCCTGTGCAAAAGCCGCGCTTGTGGTGAGAGCGACTGCGCTCGCCATCATTGTAGATTTGCCGAGGTATTTCATGGGCTTCCCTTCCCTTCCGCTATCGGGGTGCGCGGGGTGCCGAGGTGAATTCGCCCCGTGCGACACTCAATCGAGTGTATTCTTGTAGATCACGCCGTCTTTCATGATGATTTTCAGATTGGCGTCCGGCTCGGCCAACAGAAGGATGTCCTCCAGCGGGTTGCCATCGACGAGTAGAAGATCTGCATAGGCACCTTCCTCGACCACGCCGAGGGGGCCGTCTTGATACGGGTTGTTCAAGCCGGTCAGTTGGTTCATGCGGGCGCCGTTCGACGTAGCGATGCGCAGAATGTCATATGCGCTGAAACCCGCTTCGTGCAGATACCCGATTTCGTCGTTCATCTTCTTGTCTTGCTCAAGCGTCTGATCCCAGTTGTTCACAAGGTCTGTGCCCAGTGTGTAGAGATCGATCATGCCCGGCGTCGTCTGGATTACTTCGATCATATTGGCTGCAGCATCGCGCACGCTTTTCCATTTTACAAAGGACGCTGGCGTGTAAAAGGCTTCCGCTTGTTCGGTGGTCACCGAGTAGACCGGGGCCACCGCCGTCGCGAACATGATCTGCTTTTCGACCATAATCTCGGCAGCCTCCTTGGTCAGGAACGGGATGTGTTCAATCGTCTTGGCGCCATTGTCGATGCAGTTGCGGATCGCCTCTTCGGTGAACACATGGCAGGTGACATAGGTGCCCCATTGCGCGGCCGTCTTGACCGCCATCTGGATCTCGTCAGCCTGATACTGAAGTGAGTGCAGCGGATCAAACTCTGACGTAACCCCGCCGCTGACCATGATCTTGATCTGGGTTGCCCCGCGACGCAGGTTTTCACGCACCGCCATTCGGATTTGCTCAGGTCCGTCGGCGATAAAGCTCATGTCCGTCTCGACCCAATGCGAAGGACCCTGTCCGGAGAGTGTCGGATGCCGGTCGTTCAGTTTGCGGAAATCGGCATGACCGGATGTCTGAGTGATAAACGCTTCCGAGGAATAGATACGCGGGCCGGGAAACATTCCGGTGTCAATGATGCGGGCGATGGATTTGGCCGGACCACCAAGGTCGCGCACGGTTGTGAATCCGTTCATCAGGATGCGTTCGGACCGGATCGTGGCGACGCCGCCAAGGTGAAAGGGAGTGATGTTCTGGCGTAACCCGTCGCTGAGCGGATTGAATACCGTAAGATGCACGTGCTGGTCATGCATGCCTGGCATTAGAGTTCGCCCACCGCCGTCGATGATTTGCGCATTGGCCACAGCCAATGGTTCGGTCGAGATCTCGGCAATTAGATTGTCGATCACCAAAACATTGGCATTCTCGATCCGCTCCTCATTGACACCGTCAAAGACATGCACATTGGTGAAGAGGATTGGAAAACTCTCCTCCTGAGCAAACGAATTTGTTGCGACCGCCGAAAGAACAGTGGCGACCATTAAGCTTTTGAACATTCTATATTTTCCTTGAAGATGCGCTGCGCTACGCGATTCTATTTTGGCGTATTGCGCCCAACCTGTCATTGGCTTTATGGTTGATGTTTCAAAAAAATTGATCCAAAGTGCTAATTTGAAGTCCGAAACTTCGACTTGAAAATCTGATCTGCACATGAAGCTCCCCACTGTTGAATGCTCGATGGCGCAACCCTTTGTGTCCGTTGCCCTCAGCCATGGCCTCGAAGTCGAACGCTTTCTTGAGCCATCTGGCCTAAGTTTAAAGGACGTGCAGCGCGGCGAAGCGTTCATGGCAGGGCAGCATTGGTACGATCTTGCCGACAATCTCGCTCATGCATTAAAAAACCAGCATCTGGGGTTTGAGATTGGGGCGAATGCCGCTCTGAAGACATTGCCCAACCTGTCGATCCTTGAAACTGAAAATGCGACGCTGGGTGAACTTTTGATATCGCTTGTAGTGGACGTCGGCCGGATTTCGTCCATGGCGAACTACAATCTCGAGACTGATGGCCGTGTCGGCAGTTTGGTTGCAAAACGGACATTCACGCCATCTTCTCCACCCGGCCAAGCCGACGGCTATTATCTGGGTTTCATGGTCCGATTGGTTCGATCCGTCTGCGATCCCGACTGGGACTCCAAAAAACTACGCTTCTGGGTTTGCCAACCTGATTGCATACCCGATTGGCAGAAAAAGGAGATTTCGGTACGCAGGACCAATCGCTTGGGCGCTCGAATCGAATTCCCGGCGAACTGGTTGCTACTTCGATACGGAGGTGGGCAAAGCCAAAACCTCCCGGAAAACTTCACAGGCGGCGATGATTTTCTTCAGCAAACCCGCGATCTGCTGGAACTGCATCTCGACAAGCAACCTGCCACTCTGAACGGTTTTGCTGAGTTGTTTTCGCAAAACCCCGGGCGTTTGAAACGCACCTTCCGAGCCAATGGTACAAGCTTCAAAGTAGAACTGGAAAAATGTCGGGCGAAGCGAGCCAAGACTTTGCTTGCAAGCAGCCAACTTTCGATAAAGGAAATTGGTGAAAGTGTTGGGCTTCTGGACCAACCGACATTTCACAGGAGCTTTAAACGATGGACCGGGATGACCCCGGGCGAGTTCAGAAATCGCAGTCGAAATGCGACGCCGCCTGATTGATGCCCGGAGGATCACCTCTTTGCAATTCGGAGGAGAAGATGCAATTCGCATTTTGTCGCGGGCGTTAGGTCGATCAGGATATCCGGCGTTTTTCCGTGGGACTTCAACGCCGCGTACAGCGCAAAGACTCTGCCTCAACGCCTCAACGGCCTTCTCATGGGCGATTCTTAGATGGACCGGGATGTCCTCAGCAGCCTTCAAACGATCGGTCCGGTAAGCTTAGCACTCTAAGGAATGCCGCTTCTGGAAAGCGGACGTTCGCCAAATGGCGGCTTCGTCCTTTTTTGTGTGAGTTCGAGCAGCTCCAGCTTTGCGCGTGCAGCGAATGTCCGGTTCGACAGGCCGCGCTGCGGCAACGGGCACTAAAAGAGAATGTCCGCAATGGGCCGTTCACGAGGGTCTGAGATCGTGCTGCGCTTGCGAAGTGCGGTGCTCGACCAACGACCGCAATGCGCAGATAGCGGCCGTATAGGGGCGCAAGGCGAACGGCGGGAAAGTCCGCAATGCAGTCATTGAGCGTAGTTGAGCGAACGTCTGCCTCGAGCCCAAAATACGGAACGCTGCACCGTGTGCCAATGTCGGCATTGCGGTGCCCAAGGCTGACAACCGACGATGAAAAGGAGGAGCATCGAAACTTTGACACAATCTTTTCATGGCCTCTCTGGCGGAATCAGCTTTGGAGATCTCCAAAAGAGATTCTTCCCCCGCAAATTGTCAGCGCAATGCGCGCATGGGCCAACTGGTTTTTATCAATTGAAAACAGATCCTGTTCGAGGATGGCGATGTCGGCCAGGTATCCTGGCTTCAAGCGGCCCTTTCGGTCCTCGTTAAACTCTAGCCAGGCATTGTCATGCGTATAGGCAGACAGCGTAGCCATAAGGCTTTGACGGTTGTCCAGCCAAGGAGGTGGCAGCTCAGTGCAGTTAACGGCCCCGGCAACCGTCATCATTGTGTCGACAGGGACGACTGGCCAATCCGTCGAGAAACAGACTTTGGCGCCGCTCTCACGGATCTTGTTCCATGCAAAAGCAAAAGGGATTTGCTCCGCTGTCAGAATATTTCCGGCGGAATAGGGGGAAAACAATCCTCCTGCGGGTGAGTGCAGGGGTTGAAGAGAGGCAACGACGTCAAGGGCAACCAGCCGGGGCAGGTCCGCGGGGTCTATTACTTCAATATGTTCAATGCGGTGTCGGGAATCTCGGGCGCCGTTGGCGTTGCGCGCTGCCTCGTAACCGTCCAACGTACGCCGAACGGCACCGTCGCCAATGGCATGCGTGCTGAGTTGCAACCCCATTGCATCAGCGCGAATACAGGCTTCGTTGAAGTGTTCCGCACTGAAAACGGCATCACCGAGGCTCTTAGGTTTTCCCGGATAAGGCGCAAGCATCAGCGCCGTGTAGCTGTCCAGCACGCCGTCCATGAACATCTTAACCCGCCCTGACCAAACCATATTGGACGCAAAACGGCGGCGCATTTCATCGGCCTCTTGCAACCGATCCAGAGGGTCGGTGTTCTTCAAATGCATGGGCACCTGAACACGGATCGGAAGGCGCCCCTCGGCCTCAAGTTCGCTGAGCAGTTCAAGTTGATAAAAGTTGCCATCCATGTTGTGCAGCCCCGTAATCCCGTGGGATGCACAGTGATTCAGGCCACGTAGGATGACCTCTTTGTCAAAGGCGCGTTCTTTGGGCGTTGCGGGTGGCTCGGGATCCGCTCCTGTGACGTAGCCCAGCAGATCACGTCCTCCCAGTTGCGACAGGCGCAGAACCGGGCCAAAAGCACCGGTTTCATTCAGCTGACCTTGTGCGGTGCCGTCCCCAGCCATCACGATTTCCGAACCGGGGGGAACAACTGAGCCGTGAAGAATGCCTGCCTTCTCCAAGGCAATTGTGTTCGCCCAGACCGTGTGGTGGTCAGCCGACATCAGCGCAACGGGACGCTCAGACAGAATGCGATCCAAATATTGCCGAGTGGTTTTAACGCCTGGTCCAAGAATTTCGTAATCGGCCGCAACGCCCATCAGCAAAGGTTCTTCTGGGTGCTCAGCCGCAAAAGTTCGCAACGCCTTGGTCAGAGCATCTGCGCCCATCGTTTCGCGCAGGTCCAGCATTCCCAACTCGGCCGCCCCGCCAAAAAGGTGCACGTGGCTGTCAATAAAGCCGGGCATAACTGTGCCACCGGCAGCGTCGATGATTTTGGTTCCGGCCCCAGCCATGGCGCGAATGTCGTCGGTGTCTCCGACAGCCACAATTGTGTCGCCCCGAATGGCCAATGCCGAAGCCTTTGGTGTGGCCTCGTCAAAGGTCAGAAGAGAGCCGTTGAGGATAATCAGATCAGGTGTCGGCGACATGCGGCCTCGTGTGTCTGAGATGGGTTTCGAACTAACCAAGCGCGCGAATGATGGCCTCGCAAGCGAGCACGGCATCGTGGCTAAAGGACTGGATCAGATAGTCGGGCCAGCTGGACAGCTTGACGATAACGACGTCCGCCATCAGATCAATGAAGATCAGTTGACCAAAAACTCCACGCGCCATGAACACGCCCCGACCGGGGTCGTGAACCCACCAGAACCTTCGGTATGCCCCTTGGGGAGACAGCACGTCATAGGGATCACCATGTTTCGAGGGGTCCGCACCCGAACAAATCCCCGAAACCCAGCTTTCCGGCACCACTTGTTGGTCACCAACTTTGCCACCATCGGCCATCATCCGACCGAACCGCGCATAATCGCGCAGCGTTGCGTTGAACCCACCGTCCGCGAGCGCGGTCTTGGCGTCGTCCACTGTGAAAAAGCCGGAATGCACGCAGCCAATTTTTTGCCAGATACGGCTCGACAAGAGCGAAGCAAGGTCTTCTCCGCTGACGCGTTCCAAGGCCCAGGCTACGACATCCGTCTCGATCGAGCGGTAAGAAAACACCTGCCCATGGGGTCTGACTTGAGGCAATGTCAGAATAACGTCCCGAATGGTTGGCTTGATTTCACCCTTGCGAACGGGGCGCCAGCCTGACGCCACATCGACGCGGGTCATGTCGCTGTCCGGAAGGCCGTAATCCTCGGTGAAACGCACCCCTGATTGCATATCAAGCGCCTGATCCACGGTGCATCCGGCATAGCCTGTCGCGGCCAATTCCGGCACGATGTTTTCAAGCGGTTCCGTGAGGTCGAGCTTGCCTTCTCCATGGAGCACACCGGCCAGAGATCCAATCAGGGATTTGGAGACGGATTGGCCCAGATGCGTAGCGTCTGGAGTGAAATCGTTGGCGTAAATCTCGGTAAGTATCTGGTCACCCTTCAGCACCAGGAAACCATCTGTGTAGCTTTCAGAGAGCCAGGCCGCGACGGAAAGGGGGCGGTCGTCAAAAGTTTGAAATTCGATTTCCAACAGGTCGCGGTGGGCCTGTTTCAATTCTCGGGTCTCCGGTCCTGGACGCACATCTACCGTAGGAAACAGGCTTCGCATGTTCTGGAAAGTCCAGCGATTGAACGGAGCAAGGTCCCAGTTCTCGAGCGAAGGACGCTTCTCAGGCGGGGGCGGGAAGCCCTGCATGATGCCGATCTCACGCGCCGTCTTGGGCCTGGTGCCGGATTTGCTGTCGTGCATTTTCCACGCTCCCGCAGGGCGACCAAAAAGGGGTCGCAGTCAGAGTAAGAAACTTCGGAAAGTGACGGCCCGGCCAACGGCGGGCCGTCATTCAGGAGACTTCAAGCCTTATTGCTTCAGGCGGGTCCAAACCTTGTTGTAAAGGTCAACGACATCCTGATCGCAGGGCTTCACAAAGTCCGGAATCGGTGCATCGGCGGGCATGACGATCTCAGGCGCGCTGAGCATCTCGGGGTCCATAAAGGCCTCCGACCCTTTGATACCGTTGGCATAGCGCGCGAAGTTCGAGGTCATCGCGGCGTTCTCCGGGTCCATCATGAAGTTTACAAAGAGCTTTGCGTTTTCCATGTTGGGTGCATCGGCAAGAACGGCAACATTGTCCATCCAGCCAGTGAAACCCTCTTTTGGATAGGCGTATTGCAGCGAGGGGCGATCCGCCCGAGCGCGCATGGCAGCGCCATTCCAGCTTTGCGACAGGTCTACGTCTTTCGATGTCAGCTTCTCGATCACCGCATAATCCATCGTGCGCCAGTCGCCCTTGGCCTTGGCGAGAAGCGCCATCAGCTCTTTCATCTGATCGGGGTTCGAGTTGCAACGCGGGTATCCGAGGTAACGCAGGCCGGCGTTGATCACATCGTTCATGTCATTGAGCATGTTGATGCGACCTTTGAGTTCTTCGGGAGTATCAAAGATCAGACCAAGCGTGTTGATGTCGCCGCTGTAGACTGCGCTGTCGACTGTAAAGCTGGTGGTGCCCCACTGGTAGGGAACTGAATACTTGCGACCCGGATCCCAGTAGACATCGACCCAGTTCGGATCCATGTTCTTGAAGTTCTCCATTTCGGACGCGTTGATCTCGGCCAGCAGGCCTTCGCCAACCATGATCGCAATCATGTAGTCGCCGGGCACAACGACGTCATAGCCGGTGTTGCCTTCCTTGACCTTGGCCAACATGGTTTCATTGCTGTCATAGCCATCCAGCGTGACTTCGACGCCATATTGGGCTTCGAATTTCTCGATCATCTCGGGGTTGGTGTAGTTGCCCCAGTTGTAGATGTTCAGTTTGCCTTCGGCGTGGGCCGAGGCTGCGCTAAGCGCGAGGGCTGAGACAGCGGCGGCTTTGAGTAGTGAGAGTTTCATTTTAGTCCTCCGTTGAGTGGTTAGCGTCCCGCACCGACGCGGGCTTCTTGTTATTTTCGTTTGCGTTGCAGAAAGAAGGTGAGCGTGACCATGGCCACGGTCAGCCCGATCAGGATTGTCGAGACGGCGTTGACCTCTGGCGTCACGCCACGACGGATCTGGCCGAGGATGTAGATAGGCAAAGTGGTCTCGCCCGGGCCGGCCACCAGAAGCGTGATGATCACGTCATCCAGCGATACGACAAAGGCCAGCATGGCGCCCGCCATGACTCCGGGCATCAGGAGCGGCAGCGTCACATGGCGGAATGTTTGCCAGGGTGTTGCGTACAAATCCGCAGCGGCGGCTTCATAGGTCACGGACATATCTGACAAACGTGCGCGGATCGGCATGTAAGCAAAGGGCACGCAGAAAACCGTGTGGGCGAGGATCAGCCAGCCGATCCCGGTTACCCCCGTGAGCTGGCGCAGGATCGAAAAGAAGGCCAGCGTGGCAATCGCCGTGACAATCTCGGGGATCATCAGGGGTTGGTTTATGAGCGCGATGGCCGCAGAGCGACCGCGATAGACGCCCCCGCGCGTTGTTGCCAATGCTGCCATTGTGGCAATGATGGTGGAAAACACGGTCGCCGTGAGCGCAACCTGAATAGAGATCATCGCCGAACGCCGGATGTCGTCGTTTTCCAAGGCTGCCGCGTACCAGCGCAAGCTGAACTCGGTCCACCGCACAACAGAGCGGTTGTCGTTGAAAGAGAACACGACCAGTACGGCAATTGGTGCGTAGAGGAACAACAGAACCAGCCAGGACATGCCAGTAAACAGGGGTTGCCTGCGCAACTCGCGAGACCCGGTCGACGGGCGGAAGATCGACAGCAGTTTATCCATTTCCACCCTCCTTCGAAGCACCTGCCCGCAGGCTGACAAGGAGCGCGATCAACACAACTGCCATCAGGATCAGCGCTGCCGCGGCCCCAAAGGGCCAATTGCGCCCCGACCCGAATTGCAAGGCGATCAGGTTGCCGATCATCAGTTTCTTGCCACCGCCCAACAGTTCCGGCGTGATGTAGGCCCCGAGCGCCGGGATCAGCACCAGCACGCAGCCTGCGACGATGCCCGGGCGGGTAATCGGGATGATGATGTGGCGGAAAACCTGCGTACGCGTCGCATAGAGGTCATGTCCGGCCTCAAGCAGCGAAAAATCGAACTTCTCGAGCGAGGCATAGATCGGGAGGATCATGAATGGCAGGTAGCTGTAGACCAGCCCGGCAAGTACCGCGCCGTCGGTGTACAACATCTCAAGCGGTTCGCTGATCAGGCCGATCTTCATCAGCATCAGGTTCACAAAGCCCTCGTCCCGTACGATCAAAAGCATCGAGTAGGTACGGATCAAGAGGTTGGTCCAGAACGGCAGCGTGATGGCGAAGAGCCAGAAATTGCGTTGCTCCGGAGGGCGGGCCGCAATGAAGTAGGCCACGGGAAACCCGAGGATCAGGGTGCCAATCATGGTGGTGATGGCGAGACCAAAGGAGCGCCCGAAGATTTGCAGATAGGCGCTGTTGAAGCTCAGCGTATCATCAAAGATGTCCCTCTCGAAAAGGAACTGCACGTAGGCGTCGTAGGAGAACACCCATTCAACGCCGCCGTATGTTCCGGGCTCAAGAAACGAGTAAACCAGGGCAATCGAGAGCGGGAACAGACCAAAGATGCCAATGATCCCGAGTGCTGGGGTCAGCAGGAAGAGCCGCGTTCTGCGCCTTTGACGCGCGCGTTCTTCTTGGGCCGCGCGCAATCTCGTTTCGGCGTCGGTGCGCGAGATATGTGCAGCGGCACTCATCAGTCTTCCAGTACGTGCAGCATGGAGGTGTCACATTCGAGGCCAACCCGCGATCCGACGGGGCGTGGGGTGGAAACCTGGACATGAACGCTGACGCCATCTTCCAACAGCACGAGCATCTGTGACCCGGCCCCGAAATAGATGCTGTCTACGACCTCACCTCGCAAGAGCGCCGTCTCTGCACTCTCATCAACCACGCGGATGGTTTCAGGGCGTAGAGCCACATGCACGGGGCCGGGTGTGAGCGAGGTGCTGGCTGTATGAACCGTGAGTGGTGAACCCTCGCCAAATTGGATTTTTGCCGCATCCCCGTCAAAGCCAAGCAACGTCGCATGCACGATATTGGTGTCGCCAATAAAGTCCGCGACGAACCTGCTTTGTGGAGCTGTGTAGATCTCTTCCGGTGTGCCAACTTGGCGTATCGCACCTGCCGACATCACTGCGATCTGGTCCGACATTGCCAGCGCTTCACCTTGGTCATGGGTGACAAAGACAAAGGTAATGCCTGTCTCATGCTGCAGCCGCTTCAACTCGCTCTGCATCCCTTTTCGAAGTTTCAGGTCCAGCGCAGAAAGTGGCTCATCAAGAAGAAGAACCTTGGGACGCGGCGCCAGCGCGCGCGCCAAAGCCACGCGTTGCTGCTGCCCGCCTGACAACTGATCTACACGACGCGTTGCAAACTCTCCGAGCTGGACCAGATCCAGCATCTCGTTGATGGTGCTGTCGATTTCGGCCTTGGGCCTCTTCAGCATCTCAAGGCCAAACCCAACGTTGCGGGCCACGCTCATGTGGGGAAACAGCGCATAGTTCTGGAACACTGTATTCACGGGGCGATTGTTTGGAGCCAAATGGCCGATCGACTCGCCATCCAGTGTAATCTCGCCTTCGGTCGGAAGCTCGAACCCGGCGATCAATCGCAAAAGCGTCGTCTTGCCACAACCCGACGGGCCCAAAAGCGTGAAAAAGCTTCCTTCGGGAATGGTCAGCGACACGTCTCCCAGAGCCGTTACGGCCGCTTGGCCTTCGCCAAAGCGTTTTGTCACATTCTTTACGTCGATCATGGTCTGATCCAGACACCTGCACTTGTTGGTATGCAGAATCAGCCTAGAGCCATGAGACCGAACCTGTGAATACCTCCAAAGGGCGGGGTGACTTGTACCCCCAAAGGGGTAGGCCTAGTCGTTGGTCGAATGCAGGAACATCGAAAACAGGGCAGATTGAGAAGAAATCCCCAGCTTTCGGTAGATGTTCTTGCGATGCACTTTGATCGTCGAAGGGGAAACGTCCAGCAAAAGTGCTATCGACCGCGTCGAGTGCCCGCGCAAAAGGGATTGCACCACCTCGATCTCCCGCTGTGTCAAACCCTTGCAAACCTTGTCGATCACCCCATCGAAATCGACCTCGCTATCTTCGAACTGGCCTGATGAGGGGGTGCGATGAAAGTGCTGCTCGCAAAGCGCCGATATTATTGGATGTAGATCCGTTAGCCTTTCGACATCCCGCCGGGAGAACCGGGTTCTTCCCTCCGAGGGACCGAGGGAAAGAAACAAGGTGCCGTTGGCAATTGTCACGAAAACCCCCATCTCATCTCTTAGAAACAGGGTCTTGTAGTAGATGCGAAAGTAGTCGGAGTTGGCAAACCTGTCTGGCGCTACATCTCTCAGCACCATCACCGGTTCGTGGCGTTCACCGATGAAACGAACAACAAATGGGTCCAGCAACCAAGCGCGATCAAGCCATCGGTCCACAACGACCGAGCGGCGTTCTGCACGTACATTGTCATAGACATGTTCGGGCGCTTTTCCTGGGTTCAGAAGGCTGACAAACGCGCCCTTGAACGAAGCTGCTCCGCGCATGAGGTTCAACAACTCTGGCATAAAGTTGGACGTCCCTACGGCCCGAATAGCCCCAGCTACGTCTTCCGAGTACGTTGGTTGTGCGGACTTACCCAAGTATCCCACCTAGCGATAGGGCGTTTCCAAGCCAATGTGGACAGTCGGAATTAACTTGGCAACCTTTTCACACTGAAATCTGCCTCGAAAAGCTTTTCCGCATCGGCTCGCTGGATCAATTCCGCAATCTGCTCCAGCACAAGTCTTCTAAGATCAAAGAGGCCAGGTAACTTTGAGTTGTCACTTGTATCGCTTCAGCACTTGAACCTGATGATTTGCCAAATCTGGGTAACTTCGTGTCTGTGCAAAGGAACTCTGATCCAAGGAATAGCTGAGTGTTTCGACTGGAAGCGGACATTGCATCAATGGCGATGGATGGCAGCTTTGTCCGCACAGCAGACATAGTCGTTTTACGACACAAAGTCTGGTTCCGTTCTTTAGCGGACATCCAGGAAAACTGCTCAAGACAGAGAGTATCTGGTCCCCATCGAGCCACCCCGCTGAAACATGGTCAGCTTTTGTTCTTCAAAACTTTCAATTTCTTATCATCTTTCTGTGACCGGATAGCTTACCCTGAACTGGTCGCGGAGCATGCGAAAGATGAACTTGGCCTTGTGACTTATAGTCAAAGGTTCATTCGAAATTCTAAGACTGTTCCACTTGCTGGAGCAAGTTGATCGCCAGGTGTTCAGCGTAGCTGCGCCAACACATCTTCCGCGGCCCTTAATCCTTCTAGGTGGGCTCCGCTGACCGAGCATTGTTGGTTAGGATGTGTAGCTTCACCGGCGAAGTGCACCCGCTCAGCATGAGACTGGCGTAAGACAGCGCGTTTGTTGTGGCCTCCCGGCTTGGCTCCAGCGTAAGAACCACGCACATAGGGTTCATTTCGCCAAGCGGTAGCGTGGCCTTTGATGAAGGCTTTTCTGACTGTTGTGCCGAAAAAGCCAACCAATGTTTCGAGCGCGTGCTCTATGGCGCTTTCAGGCCCCGCGTCCTGCAAAAGTCTGGAAAAGCTTCCAGAACTTTCAAAGCTGGTAAGGCCGGTGTTTGCGATGTTGCAAAGAAAACCGCCTCCGCGGGCTACCCCGTTGGCGTCGGGTTCTAAGTGGTACGTCAACCAAGTATCGGGTTGCACTGGCAAAGCTCCGGAGCGGAAAAGGAGGCCAGCGTGATTGTAGTCTCCCATAGTGATGAGCTCGAGCGCTGAGCGTCGGTCGGATTCTAGCGGGGGATCAAAGTGGATGATGTCTTCGGCTAGGACGCCGACGGAAACTGTAACAATTACGGTTCGAGCTTTGATCTTGCCAGTGGCCGTAGTTATCTGCACCCCTTCAGTGAGAGATTTTATTTCTGTGACCGGAGTGGCCAATTTAATTGGCAGCCCCTTTGCAGTGCATGCAATTAGGTGTCCGAAGCCTTCGCGACAAAACCAATCGTCTCCGCCCTCCCAGGCACTGATGTCTCGCAGAGATGTATCCGGCAAATCTCTGGCAATCGACAAGGCAAATGTCATCGCTGCCGTGAACGACCAATGCCCTTTGTTCTGCCAAATGTCTGCCAAGGACCGGTCTGTTGAAATTCCGGTACTTGCTTCAATTTCTGCATCGATGCGCGCCGCTTCAGTGATCGCGCTATGAAGCTCGTCGACTTCGTCCCACAGAACAGCGTCATCCTCCAAGCCATATGTCACCGCGTTGTCTGGGGCTGCATAGAGATCAAGGCCGAGTGCGAGACCTGGAGCTTTCAGAGCGTTTGCATGTTCGGTATGCATCCAGTGCGCACCCATGTCGAACGGGACGCCAAAGATTTCCGTGTCCGTGTGTGTGCGCCCCCCGACGCGGTTGGATGCCTCGATGCAGACTACTGAGAGTCCCGCGGATTTGAGAGCGTGAGTAGCTGCAATTCCTGCTGCTCCGGCGCCAACGACAACGACGTCAAAGTCGTGAACTTTCAATGCTTTCGCTCCAGAAATGAGATTGGCATGAGAGATGGTTTTCGGAGTGGGTTTGCGCTTTCCTTACATTTTGAGAATTTACAAGGATTTGAGTTATCCAAGGATTTTGTCGTTTGCGCGGAAGCAGTCATTGATTGGTTCTTGAGTTTAGATTGCAAACGAATTCTGGAATTGAAACGCCCTCGTATCTAGCCAGATCGAGCGGATCTTCCGTGTCAAGCTTGCTGCATCTTCGGTAGATTTCCAGCATCTCGGCAGAAAGCTCGCCGCTCTTAAAAAAATACATCGCGGCAGCATATCTTGTGGCGCCAGAGCCAGGTTTTCCGATGGCTGTTACCAGGAACTGCGTTTGAGCTTCTGCTTCCTCCACTTTGAATATACCTTTAGTCACGATTTCGGCTCAGCGGACATCGCATCATTCAACGCGGCAACTTCATCTTCTCCAGGCGCTGATTCAGAGTTGTAGATTGGCAGAATGTTCCTGAGATGGTCATGATGAGAGCGCACGCCGTACTCGAGATCAGAAAGATAGAAGCCTTCAAACGCCTCCGAAGCCATGGCTTCGTTGGACCATATCGTGAGCTGAATATCTTCTTCCACTGTCTCTCGATCAATCCGGGCGGCAAGGTAGCGTGCCGCTCTTTGTTGGCGGTCTTCGTTCGGGTTTCGGTATGTCGCGCTCCGTAGAATGGATTTATCCGTCGTGATCGGAAACTCTTGATAAAAGAGGGTCGTCTCAGGTGTGACGGCTATGACCGCATTTGGAAAAATGCCGTAGTAAAGCCAAGTTTTGTGCAAGTGTTCTGGCAGGTGAGGCTGTGGTTTAGTGAATTTCTTGTAGTTGCGAACGGCCCACCTCCGGCCCTTTGTCGGAGTGAATTTTCCGTCAGAACGTGAGATACCATCGACATATGGTTCGTCTGAATAGGTCGAGCCATACAGATCCTGAAGGGCAGGGTGCGCGAGCGGGACATGATACCCTTCGTTGTCGACATCTCTGATCGATTTCCAGTTTACAGGAGTCTCCTCGGTCCAGATTCCGTCCGTCGGGACATGTTCGGCCATTTTGTAGGCAGAGACTTCCTGTTCAATCGGGGCTAGCAGTTCGGCTACTGATGGCTGGGGTCCAGGTTTGAATCGGACGAAGACAAAACCCTGCCAGATTTCCATTTCAATCTCTTTCAGGCCAAACTCGTGCTTGTCTAGATCGGGGAACGACTCTGGACGGGCGGCGCCGCGTAGCGTTCCATCAAGATTGTAAACCCAGCCGTGAAATGGGCAGACTAGAGCGTTTGCACATTTTCCTTGCTCTTTCGAGACCAGCCGAGAACCGCGGTGACGACAAACGTTTAAAAACGCGCGGATGTCCGAGTTGCTGTCCTTCAAGATCAGGGCGCGCTCACCGCACATGTCAAAACATAGAAAATTACCGGGTTCCGGAACATCCGAAACATGGCACGCGATTTGCCAATGCGTTTTGAAAAGTTCGCTCTTCTCAAGTTCAAGAAGGGCATTGCTGTGATAGCACCAACCGGGCAACCCGCGACGGTCCCAATTGGTAGGAATTTCTGTGTTTCTTACTTCGTCGCGCATCGGAACAACCCGCATAGTTTTGGTTTGGTCAGTTTGGGTCTCAGATGGGGACAGTATCCAGGAGTGAAAATTTGGCCTTACTGGATCCGCCACTCTTCGACTGAGTGTAGGTGTCGCTTAAATTGACTTGCTCGTCAACTTTTTCTGACTGAATGATCATTCAGAAATGTGCTGCTAGTCACGCCTGTGAGGTTTCCTTGGTCGATGGTTTTCGATTTACCTGCTCAAATCAGGTGCAAAACCAGTGATACGTAGAGATATGATCAAAATTCATTCAACCAAGCTTGACAGTGCAGATTTCAGCGGACTACCGTTTTGAATGACCAGTCAGATAAAAACATAGCGACTTGGGGGAATGGGGTGCTTGGTGATCGCGCCGGCAACGCAGGCGCGATCATTCGAGAAGACAGACTAGCAAACAAGGCAAGACAAATTCAGCCACCACTCAGGGAGAGGAAGCGAAGTTATGAACTCAATCAGGAAAATCGCCGGAATTACAGTTATAGCAGCAACTACTACTGCAGTTTCGGGATCGGCTTACGCGCAAGAGCGTGTGTTGAAGGTTACGAATTGGGGAGAATACATCGCTGAAGACACAATCGAGAACTTCGAAAAAGAATACGGTATTAAGGTGATCTATGATCCGTATGACTCTGCCGAAGCAATTGATGCCAAGCTACTCGCGGGAAACAGCGGATATGATGTGGTTAGTCATGCCGGCAGTGATACGGCTCGTCTGATTAAGGCGGGAATTGTTGCACCGTTGGATATGTCGAAGCTGGACAATATCAAGCACATCGACCCGGCAATCATGGAGCAGTTGTCAAGTGAATGGGATCCAGGCAACCAACACTTCATTCCTTATATGTGGGGAACGCACGGCGTCACATACAACGAAGAATTGGTGAAAGAGACGTATCCAGATGCCCCCATAGGCTCGATGGATATGGTTTTCGATCCTGTTCACATGAAAGAGCTGTCCAAGTGTGGAGTTTCATTCCTGGATTCCCCGGGCGACATCATTCCGATGGCTTTAGCGCATATGGGCCTGGATGCGAACTCCACAAACAAGGAAGACTATGAGAAGGTTGGGGAGATGTTGGCGGAAATCAGGCCATACATCAAAACCTTCGATAACTATGCTTATCAACGGATGCCTCAGAAAGAGTTCTGTGTCTCAACCACATGGGGCCCTGACGGTCTCCTTGCCATGTCTGGCGCAGCGGAAGCCGACACTGGTGTAGTGCTAGACTTCTTCCTGCCCGAAGGTGATCGTACAGCGCAGCTGTGGATTGATGGTTGGCTAATCCCGGAAGACGCCGCGAACAAAGAAGACGCTCATCTTTTCCTGAACTATATGATGCGCCCCGAGGTTGCGGCCAATGATAGTAACTTCACCTGGTATGCGACCGCCAACCTGACGGCCAAGCCCATGGTTGATGAGGCTGTAACCTCCAGCCCAGCCGCGTTCCCAACATCGGATCAGGTTGCCAAGATGTACACGACTGCCGTTCTTCCTCCCAAGGTCGAGCGCTTGCAGACACGTACCTGGACTGACTTTAAGGCCGGAAACTAAATCCACTCACACCGGCAAATGAAGTAGCGGACCAGACCGGTTCGCTACTGCATCCCCAGATCCCGACTGGCAGACTAAGAGGCCCAAATTGACTGTTTCCACGGCTGTCAGCCCAGAACCATGGCTCGATCAAAAAGAACAGGAACCTCTGGTCAAAATCAGAGGCGTAACCAAAAAATACGGTGCAGTGACTGCTGTCGATAACGTTGATCTGGATATCTACAAAGGAGAGTTATTCTGCCTTTTAGGCGGATCTGGATGTGGAAAGTCGACACTACTTCGAATGCTTGCTGGGTTTGAGGATTTGAACAGTGGTACAATCACTATCGACGGAGTCGATATGGCCGATGTGCCAGCTTACGAACGTCCGACCAATATGATGTTCCAAAGCTATGCGCTGTTTCCGCATATGACCGTCGAAAAAAACGTGGCTTTCGGGTTGGAGCAAGACCATGTCCCCAAGCTAGACATTGCGGACAGAGTTCACGACATCCTCAAGCTTGTTGAGTTGGAAGATTTCAAAAAGAGAAAACCTAAACAATTGTCCGGTGGGCAACGCCAGCGTGTTGCATTGGCGCGGGCCTTGGTCAAACGTCCCAAGTTGCTGCTCCTGGATGAACCTTTGGCTGCTCTGGACAAAAAACTGCGTAAGCAAACGCAGTTTGAGCTTGCCAACATTCAGGACAAGGTCGGCGTCACGTTCATCGTCGTGACTCACGATCAGGAAGAAGCAATGACCCTGTCTTCGCGAATGGCCGTTATGGACGCGGGTCGCTTCAAACAGATTGGAACTCCGACAGAGATCTACGAGTTTCCAGAATCCCGCTTTGTGGCTGACTTTATCGGATCAGCAAATATTTTTGAGGGCAGGGTGACCGAGGATGGGGTCGACCATGTTCGGGTCGAAACCGAGTTCTGCGAAGTTTATATTGATCACGGTCATTCTGTTAAGGCTGGCAGCAAGATTTGGGTTGCGCTGAGGCCCGAGAAAATTCGACTTGAGAAATCTGATACAATTGCTGAGGGCGCGAACCAGACAGCGGCCGTTATCGACGATGTTGGGTATTTGGGAGAGACATCGATCTACAAGGTAAGGCTTCCCAATGGCGAAATCTTCGACGTCACTCAGCCCAACCAGTCACGTCCGACGCATGCTGCGCAGCGATTAACCTGGGAAGACAAGGTAAATATCAGCTGGGATCCGTCTAGCGCCATGTTGCTCCACTCATGACGGATTTCACCGAGGATATGTTCGAACCGCCGCAGGTTGAACGACAACCCATGATCCGTTTAGTGATGCGGCGTATCCATAGCAGATGGCGTCAGATCGTCACCGTCATACCGTTCTTCTGGTTGCTTGTATTCTTTCTGGCACCGTTCTTCATTGTCGCCAAGATAAGCTTAGCTGAACTGGCGATTGCGAGCCCGCCATTCACAAGTTTAATTGAGTGGACAGGTGACGGGATCATGACAATCCGCCTGGTCTTCGACAATTTTGTCTACATCTGGGAAGACAGCCTGTACTTTGACACTTACGTAAATTCACTCAAGATTTCAGTAACGTGTACGTTCTTGTGCCTCTTGTTTGGCTACCCTATTGCCTATGCAATTGTACGATCGGGGCCGGTTGCGAAGCCGCTCTTGTTGTTTGCAATCATTCTTCCGTTTTGGACGTCTTTCTTGTTGCGGGTCTATTCGTGGATGGGCCTGCTTGCGGATCAAGGCACGATCAACAACCTTCTGATAGCGCTGGGGGTGATCGATGAGCCGATCCGCATGCTTTACACGGAATTCGCCGTCTATATCGGGATCGTCTACACCTATATGCCGTTCATGATCCTGCCGCTGTACGCGAATATGGAGAAGCTGGACAACAGCCTGAACGAGGCGGCCGCCGACCTTGGTTCCAAACCAACGAACACTTTCTTCAAAATCACATTGCCTCTGACGATGCCTGGAATTGTCGCTGGTTCACTGCTGGTCTTTATCCCTGCGACCGGCGAGTACGTTATCCCCGATCTGTTAGGTGGCGGCAACGTGCAGATGATTGGGCGGGTTCTCTACAATGAGTTCTCTAGAAACAGCGATTGGCCAGTGGCCGCCGCAGTTGCGATTGTTCTGCTGTTCATACTGGTGCTGCCAATCATGGTTTTCCAGCACTACCAAGGCAAAGCAGCGGAGGAGCAATAGATGTACGCCAAACGCTCCCGTTTCTTAACCATCATGCTGACCTTGGGACTGGCATTCTTTTACATCCCAATGATCCTGTTGGTTATTTACTCATTCAACTACTCCAAGCTGGTACCGGTTTGGGGTGGATGGTCGTTGCGCTGGTACAAAGAGCTTTTTCAATCTGCGGAAGTCTGGAGCGCTGTTTCACTCAGTCTTCAGATTGCCGTTGTCAACGCTACTTTTGCCACGGCGCTTGGCACCTTGGCAGGTCTGGCTATGGTGCGCTTTGGACGGTTCAAGGGGCGGACCTTGTTCGGTGGCATGTTGGTCGCGCCCTTGGTGATGCCCGAGGTGATAACCGGATTGTCCTTGCTGGTTTTCTTCATCTCGCTGAACCAGCTGATCGGATGGCCTGCTGAGCGCGGTTTTGCGACGATTACGATCGCGCATATTACCTTTTCCATGGCCTATGTGGCGGTAACAATTCAGGCACGCTTAACCGGTGTGGGGCAAACACTGGAAGAAGCCGCCGCCGATCTTGGCGCAAAACCGTTCAAAGTTCTGACGGCCATAACGATCCCACAGCTGACGCCGGCACTAATTTCGGGATGGTTGCTGGCCTTCACGCTGTCTCTCGATGACTTGGTCATAGCAAGTTTTGTTACCGGCCCAGGCGCAAATACCTTGCCAATTTTGATCTTTTCGCGCATTCGACTGGGCCTCAGGCCGGACATCAACGCGCTAGCAACCATCATGATTCTTGTGATCGCTATCTGTGTCGCTATCGCAGCAATAATTATGTTCCGGCAACAGAGAGCGGATTTGTTGGACAGGCAAATGGCTGAACGAGAGGAGAGTTAAATTGGAGACGCATGAGCTTCAGAAAAAACGACGCACCGAACCTCCCGAAGTTCGTCGCTTACAGTTGATCATGGCCGCCATAGACTCGATCTCGAAACGCGGGTTTTCTGACACGACGCTTAAACACGTGACAGAAACAGCCAATCTGTCCCATGGCGTGGTGAATTATCACTTCGACAGTAAGGAAGCTTTGTATGACGCCGCGCTGGGTTTCCTTGCACAAGAACACTATGAAAATTGGCTCAAATACTATGAGGCTGCGGAACCTACAGCCGCACATCGGCTGGCTGCGATTATTCGAGCGGACTTTGACAAGAGCATTTGTACCCACAAGCGGTTGGCCGTCTGGTTTGCCTTCTGGGGGCAAGCGAAGTATCGGCCTAATTACCTGAAGATTCATAATAAATATGACAACGAAAGATATGATAGAATTTTGCACCTATGTGGTGAATTGATTGCCGACGGTGGCTACGACGATCTTGATCCAGAAAAAACAGCTCGGGCCGTAGAGGCGATGTCAGACGGGGCCTGGCTAAGTTTGATGTTGTATCCAAAAGTGGCTGATCGTCGGGAATTCAGGGATGTTTGCATGCTTTCGCTGTCGCGGTTCTTCCCAAAACACTTTCCAGTCTGAGCGAAAGCATCGAACAATATGGCTTCAGCGCTTTATTTTGTGCATGCCGGGGTCATAGAGCGGCTTTAACGAGGCTGCCGCGTCGTATTTCTCGTCTGCGATTTCGATCTGCCAATGCCCAGTTGCGACTATGTCCGCGGTCAACGGTTCGTCAATCTCGGCGAAACCAATGCCGACGGCAGCGCCGAGCGTGTGCCCATATCCGCCAACTTGAATATATCCGACTTCATTGCCGTTTAGATAAATCATCTCATTGCCGTACATGAGAGGCTCTGGGTCTTTTAGCAGGAACTGCAACATCCGGTTGTTGGGCGTGCCTTTCGCCTTGATCGTGGCGAGTGCTTCCCTGCCGATGAAGCCACCGGGTTTGTCCAATTTGATGGCAAAACCAAGCCCGGCCTCAATTGGGTTGTCCGTGTTGTCCACGTCAATTCCGAAATCACGATAAGCCTTCTCTAGCCGTAGGGAGTTGAGAGTTTGCATTCCAGCATTGCGAACACCCAGATCTCGACCTGCTTCCATAATCAGATCGTAGGTCTGAATGGCCTGAGTGGCCGGTACGTGAAGTTCCCAGCCGAGTTCGCCAACAAACGTCACGCGATAGGCCATAACTACGGCGTACCCGATGTCGATTTCACGCGCTGTCATGAAGGGAAAACCTTCGTCCGACAAATCAGCTCCGGATATTCTGCTCAATAGTTCACGCGACTTTGGGCCGTGAACGTTGATTTGGCAGCGCCCTGCGGTGATGTCTGTTATAACAACGTTCTCGTTGTCCAGGACGTGCCGTCGCATGCGCATCTCGGTATGACCCGCCGAGTTTTCTCCCACGATGACCCAGTATTTCCGATCGGATAGCCGGGTAACCGTAAGGTCTGCCTCAAACCCACCCCGTTCATTTACCCAGGCCGTGTAGACGACGCGACCGGGTTCAACATCAACGTCATTGCAGGAAAGGCGAGAGAGGAGGGCGCAGGCATCCGGTCCTTCGACGCTGAAACACGCCATTGATGTCATGTCCATTACGATGACATCCTCGCGTGCTGCCCGGTGTTCTTCAGCGTGCCATTCAAACCAATTTTGGCGATGCCAACTGTATTTCTCGACTTTGGCCTCTTCGGGCGTCGGAGCAAACCAATCAGGTTGTTCCCAACCATTTCCTTCGCCGAAAAAGGCTCCGGCCGCTTTGAGACGGTCATAGAGCATTGAACGCTTAACGTTCCTGGCCGTTTTGTAGTTCTCATTGTGGTAGTGCTGACCAAAGAGCTTTCCCAGCAACTCAGGTGTTCTGTCGCGTCGAAAGGCCGGTGTCGCCATTTCACGGGAAAAGCGATTGACGTTGATGCCGGTAACATCGATGGGCGGCAAGCCGTCCACCATCCAATGGGCCAAAACCATTCCCGTACCCGCGCCATTCAGGATGCCAAGTGAGTTCATCCCACATGCAACCCAGAGATTGCGCAGTTCAGGCGTCGAGCCAACAAGCGGCGCAAGATCAGGCGTAAAGCTCTCAGGGCCGCAGAATAGTTTTTTGACACCGTAGTTCATGGTGTCAGGCACGCGCGAATAGGCTTTCTCCAGGTCGGGCCCAACACGTTCCCAATCTGGTTCAATCTCTCCGAATTGCCATTCATCCGGGATACCATCGAGCTTCCAAGCCGCAGCGCCGGGCTCAAAAAGCCCTAACATCATCCCGCCGACTTCTTCACGGTAATAAGTGTAGGTGGAAGGGTCTTCGAGAACGGGTAGATCGCGAGGTAGGCCCGGGATACTTTCCGTTATCAGGTAGTAGTGTTCAGCCGCCTGGAGCGGTAGATTTACACCGTGTTTTGCACCAAGTTGGCGAGACCACATGCCTCCGCAGATCACAACGTTTTCGGCTGTTATAGTATGACCGTTCGCAGTGCGGACCCCGGTCGCAGTGCCGTTCCTGGCTAAAATCTCTTCAACCCGCACGCCTTCAAAGAAACGTGCGCCTCTGTTTTTGGCTCCCTTGGTCAGAGACATTGTCACGTCCACCGGGTTGGCCCGACCGTCCTCCGGAATGAGGAACGCTCCAACGACGTCTGAGAGGTCCCCTATAGGGAACATATCCTGCGCTTCTTTTACTGAGACTTCGTGGTTGTTTATCCCAAAACGCCGCATGAAGGCTGCGACGCGACGCATCTCATGCAGGCGTTCTTCATTGGTTGCAATCTGCAGATATCCAACGTCGCGGAAACCTGTGGATATACCGGTTTCCTTCTCTAGTTTCGCATAAAGGTCTCGACCGTGCGTGTAGATAGCGCACTCAGCTTCGGATTTGAGAAGGCCGGCTACTATCAGGCCGGCGGCATGCCAAGTGGTCCCTGATGTCAGTTGTCCCTGTTCCAGAACGACAACATCGGTATGGCCAAGCTTAGTCAAGTGATAGGCCGTGTTCGCGCCGATCGACCCCCCACCAATAATCACGGTTTGGGCATGCGTCGGTAGGGTGTCAGCCATTGCGAGAAAATCCTTTTAGGCGTTCTTTTCTCCGAATACCAGCCAAATCACTTGCTGTCTACTGACTGAATGATCATTCAATTATAGCTGAATCTATGACCTGCGATTTCGCGATAAAGCTTGTCTGAGATGAGATAAAAGGTTTCACTGCAGTGACTGACTGACAATCAGATGCGGGGGAATCCTATGTCAGACGAGATCCTATATGACCAACAGGCAATCAGCTTTCTGGAAGAGCTCTGGGGAGAGGGGTTTCTTTCACCGGGAGGCCCTGAAGAAGTTGCGCGTGTTGTTAAAGGGATTGATCTGAAAGATAAGCATATCCTTGATATCGGATGCGGATCTGGGGCCATTGCAGTGTTGATGGCACGGGAGTTCGGCGCCGCTAGAGTTACGGGGATTGATGTAGAGGCCCCAGTTTGCGCGGCTGCGAGAGAGCGAGCTAAGCAGGCAGGCTTGGAGGAGAAGGTCGAAATCATACGGGTCACTCCAGGTCCAATGCCATTCGAAGATGGTGCTTTTGACGTAGTGTTTTCGAAAGACTCGATAATCCATATCCCCGACAAAGTAACGATGGCTGCGGAAGCTTTTCGTGTGCTCAAACCAGGCGGTCATTTCGCTGCTTCTGACTGGCTGACCAATCATGATGGTGAGATGTCACCAGAAATGGCGCACTACGTAAAGATGGAAGCCTTAGAGTTTCAGATGGCGTCGCCCTCTAAGTACCGCGCTGCGATGGAGCTGGCTGGCTTTGAGGACGTAGAGTTAGTCAACCGCAACCCTTGGTATGCTCAGGTATCAGCTGCTGAGCTTGAGGAATTGACCGGGCCAAACCGAGCCGACTGGGAAGCTCGGCATGGTGCGGAGTTTATCGAACATCAGATCGAGATCTGGGACGCTATGCAGCCAGTGTTGAAAACCGGAGAGCATTGCCCGCATCACATCCGTGGTCGGAAACCTGCCTGATCTGACTGGAACTTTGAATGGGCGCGATGACCGTTATGCGTCGTAGTCCTTGCTGACCTGCGCCATACCAGCTTCCATGATGTCGAACATTTCATCTATCTGCGACGGAGTTATGATCAGAGGGGGCGAGAACACGGCCATGTTTCCAAATGGTCGCAACAGGAGTCCCATCTCCTCGCACGCATCGTCCAGTTTCTGTCCAAACTTCACATGCGCTTCATAACTCTCGACGTTCAATTCAGGGCGACATTCTATGCACCCGAGGAGCCCGTCACCGCGCACATCCCCAACTATCGGAAACTTTTCCTTTATTTGATTTAGGCGGTCCTGGAAATGCGGTGTGACGCGTTGAACGTGTCCTAGGATGTCCTCGCGCTCCATGATTTCAATATTTTTAATGGCAGCCGCGCAGCTCACAGGGTGCCCGGAGTATGTGTAGCCGTTGTAGAAAACATCCTCTCCCGGTGCGTCTGAAATGCGTTTCACTACTGCGTCCGAGATTACGCAGGCACCTAGCGGCAGATAGCCCGAGGTTAAACCTTTTGCGCAGGTGATAATGTCAGGGACGATGCCAAAGACCTCTTCTGAGGCGAACCAATGGCCCAGCCTGCCAAAGCCGGTTACGACTTCATCCGAAATGTACAGAATGTCGTTTGCCCGGCAAATTTCGAGCGTGCGCTTGTGATAACCCGGAGGTGGAACGATCACGCCACCGGAACATAGGATCGGTTCCGCGATAAAGGCGGCAATACGGTTGGCGCCGACGTCAGCAATCAGGTTCTCAAGGTCCGCAACTTTGGCGTCGCACCAGGCATCAACACTCATGCCCTCTGGCCGGTGGTAGGGATTCACGTCGGGCAGAAAACGCACCAGATCCTGAGCTTTCTCAAAGCTCGTTTCGAAACGTTCTTTTCCAGTGACAGTCGCGGCGAGAAAGGTTGAGCCGTGGTAGCCTTTTTCCCGGCCGATCACGATCCTCTTCTCCGGTCGGCCAAGCCGTTTGTTCATGAAAAGTGCGGTCCGCAGTGCGGTGTCAACGGCCGTAGACCCACCGGTCGTGAAGTGCACCGTGTTCAGATCGCCTGGTGTACGTTCGGCGATCATTCGCGCCAAAACTGCCGCGGGTTCGGTCGTAAACGACCACGGCGACGCGTAGGGCATCTTCACAACCTGTTGGGAAATGGTATCAGCCATCTCTTGACGCCCATATCCGATCTGTGTGCACCACATTCCGCCAGGGCCATCGATATATCGCTTCCCTGCAGCATCCCAAAGGTAGATACCATCCGCTGTATTTACCCGCATGTACTCGTCAGACCCAAAGCCGTTGGTTCCGGCCCAAGGATGTAGGTGATGGTCGCGATCCCAAGCGACAAGGTCGCCGTCGGTTGGTGTATTACCCAGGGTGTTCACGTCTGCTTCTCCTTTAGGTGCGGGCCGGTGGCGTAGCTCGTGCGCGGGGCGGTGCGAAAAAGGCTTTGGTGACAGGAGTGAGGCGCGCCATCCTGGTGCGCCATTTGCCTTCTTGCAGAGTGTAAATCTCGGCCTTTAAGCCAGATGACCGGCCAGCATCCGGCATACGGACATGGGCCAACGCAATGCTGCGCTTGGCGGTCGGCGACCATATCCCGGATGTTATGTGCCCAACTTCTTTTTTGCGTCGATTGTAGATCAACGACCCTTCCGAGGGTTTGAATCCTTCGACATCGAAACGTAGGAGGAGGCTTCTTGGATTCTCTCGCTTGGACAGCAGCTCTCGCCGGCCATTGAAATGTCCTTTGTTGAAATCGACTAGCCGACCCAGACCAAGTTCGAAGGGTGTTTGGCCTCGGTGCAACCGTTCGGTCGCATGAACCGGTTGAAAATCCACACCTGCGGTCAGAAAACCGGCTTCGATGCGGGCCAAGTTTACAGCTTCGTATCCAATGGCGCGCAGTCCCTGATGTGTGCCGCCTTTCCAAATTCTGTCCCAAAGCGCTTCTGCCTTGTCCCAGTCGCACCAGAGCTCGTAACCTAAGTCACCAGTAAAACCCGTCCGCGAGATCATGAGACTGTGTTCAATTTGAGCGAGATCGAATGGCTTCAGCTTGCTGACATCTAAACCAGCGGCTTCCAAAACTGCATAAGAGGTCGGCCCTTGCAGCGAAAGTCCAGCAACACTGTGAGTTTCGTCGACGACTGAAACGTCAAAACCCCATGCAGCGTCGAGTAGCCATGTCAGCATTTGTTCCTGACAACAAAGGCGCCAATCGTTGTCGCCAAGATGGAAAAGAGTCCCGTCATCGATGATCATACCCTCTTCATCACACCAGACCGCGTACCCCACGCGACCAACGCTGATTTTTCGGACGTCCCGTGTCACGAGGCGATTGAGCATCGCGGTCGTGTCCGGCCCGGTCAATCGGTACTTGTGCATTGGTGAGATATCAAACAAAGAGGCCTGATTTCGCAGCGCGAAGTACTCGAACTCGACACTGTCCAGCACACCCGGGCCAGCATAACCGGCCCAATCGTACCAATTTTGTGCGCGATTTTGCTCTTCGAGTTTTTTGTGAAATGGCCCGGGTATCAAACCGAGTTTTGGATCGGTAAAGATGCTCATGGCAGAGCCTCCAGCGCCGCCAGGGCCGCATTGCGACCAGCGAGGCCCATGACGTCGCCACCGGGATGCGTTGCTGCACCGCATTGGAACAGCCCTTTCGGCCCCATGGAGTATCTGGACATCCCGTTCGTGGGCCGAAGTGTCAGGAGCTGGTCCAAAGACATTTCTGCATGGTGCCAGTGCCCGCCGGGCGCTCCGGTTGCGCTTTCGATTTTATCCGGTGTTATGACCTGCTTACCTGCAATTTGATCACCCAAGCCGGGCAGGGCGCGGCTAAGAGTTTCGACTGCAATTTCCGCAAGCTGTTCCTTTGCAGTCTCAGTCCAGCCGCCTTCAAGGTCAGATGGCGCATATTGCACTATGGTTGACAGCCAGCTTGCCCCGTCGGCTGTCTGCATTTTGAAAGCTTCAATCACAGGTGCTTTGGACATTTGACCATACTTAGCCGGATTGAACGCAGCTTCGACGTATTCCACAGAAGGAGCATAGATCAGACGTTCGTGTGCCAATTCGTCACTCAGGCTGGGCAGGGCGGAGCTATCCTTGAGCCGTAGATTGACCTTAGCCGTTGTTCCACGCGCCCGTATATTTCGCACTCGCCGCATCGTTTCGATGTCAAAGGCAGAGGGACCGGTCATTCGGCTTGTTAGTTTCGGGGCAAGGCTGCTGAGCACATTAGGCGCGGCAATGGTTCGTCCATCGGTGGTTTCCACTCCGGAGACTGCATCGTTGTCCAACAGAATGCGGGATACTTCAGTGTCCGGCATCAGCAGGCAACCTGCCTTTTGCGCAGCTTCCACCATCAAATCGGTTAACGCGCACATCCCGCCTGCTGGTTGAGTGATGGTCCCTCCGTGACCCAAACGATAGATCAGATTGAACACAGTGCCCGGAGATCTTGGACCAGTGGCTGTCCCCCAGATTGCATCAGCAGCAAGCATTCCAGCCACCGGTCCTTCCGACAGGTCATCTAGGATAATGTCGTGGACATTAGATAAGACGACCTGCAGGAAACGCCGCATTTCAGATTTGCCCAGCTTTTTCAGGTCTATGCCCAGTTTCGCCAGGCGCAAGAACTCGTTGAGCGCACCCCGGGAAAGGATGGCCTTTTGCCCCCCGGGAGGTGGAGCCTCGGCGAGTTGGCGCAAAAGGTCTCCATATGTAATCAGCTGGCGTGTCAGATCAGACCAGGCATCTGATTCCCGGTGTTTTGTCCCGTCGCTCCAATACACGCCGTCGTTCTTGAAGACGATGTGCCGCCCATCCTCAGACAGAGAGACCGTGGAGACGGGTTTGCTGGACAGGACAGGGTGTTGAATACCTATGCCGATGTCACCCAATGCCCGCGGGCTCAGGTTGTATAGCGAATGTGCAAGGGTCGGACCGCCGTCCACAGAATAAGACGCCATGCCGCCGAACCTGTCGGATTTCTCAATGATACAGACATTCTTGCCGCGTCGACCAAGGAGTGTTCCGGCAATCAGGCCGTTTACACCGCCGCCAACGACAATCGCATCAAATTGGCTCATGCGGCATACCCCTTCATTCGGCCATGCCGTGTTTCTTTTCTGAGAATAGCGCGGGCAGCGTTTGCACCTGGGGCCCCCATAACCCCTCCGCCGGGATGGGCGGACGACCCGCACAAATAAAGCCCCTTGATAGGTAAATTGTACTGCGACCAACCCGGGACGGGCCGATTGAAGAAAAGCTGATCAAAAGTCAGTTCGCCTTGGAAAATGTTGCCCTCTGTCAGACCGACCTCGCGCTCAATTTCCAATGGTGAGCGAACTTCCATATGAACAACGCGCTCGCGAATGTCGGGACACGCCACAGACATCTGGTCGAGTACAGTTTCTGCCATCGCGTTGCGCTGCTTTTCGTCCCAATTCTCGGCCGATTTAACGCCGTCGACTTCTAGGTCATAAGGCGCATATTGGACGAAAACCGTCATCATGTGGGCACCTGTCGGCGCCATAGTCGGATCAATCTGGCTAGGGATGAGCATGTCAATATAAGGCTTTTCCGACCAGCGCCCGACTTTCCAATCATCGTAGGCCTTTTCAAGTTCAAGGAGGCTCTGCGACACATGCAAATCACCCCTGAGGAAGCTGGTGTGCTCGGGTGCTGCAGGGAAATTTGGAAAGCGATCAAGTGCGATGTTGAGTTTCGCCGAAGATCCGCGAATTTTGAAGTTCCGCACCGCCTTGGTGAAGTCATCCGGCAACTCGGCCGCGTCAATATGGTGCAGAACAGTGCGTTTGATATCCATATTGGAGGCAACGACAGGGGCATAAAAAACCTTGCCGTCCTCGAGAGCTACACCTTCAACGCGTCCATCTTTGCTGAGGATTTTCTCAACCCCTGAACCTGTGTGAATCGTACCCCCGTGCTCTTTGAATGAGGCAGCAATCGCATTCGAAATCGCGCCCATCCCACCGCGCGCGAAACCCCAGGCACCGATGCCGCCATCAATGTCACCCATGTAGTGGTGCAGCAGAACGTAGGCTGTTCCGGGCGAATACACCCCGAGGCCGGTTCCGATAATACCTGAGCCTGCCAAATGGGCCTTAATCAGGTCGTTTTCGAAATGTTCATCCAAGAAGTCACCAATGGACATTGTCCAGAACTTCAGCGTTTCACCAAGCTCCCGACTGCCCAGACCATGTGCTTTTTTTACGAGGTATGCCAGTTCGCCGAGATCGCGCGGATGGAGAGAAGCGGGGTCCGGTGCGTCCCGAAGTAGAAAGGGACGGATAAAACGGCATTGCCGCATAATGGCTTGCGAATAGCGGCGATAGGCGTCGGCATCTTTTTCAGAATGACGTGCCATCTCACGCTTCAGTGCGTTGTGATCGGAATAGTAGGCGAAGTAATCCCCATCGCGTGTGAAGCTCGCGCCGCCTTCATACGGAATAACCTGAAGTCCGTATTTCGGAAGCTCGAGGTCCCTGGCAATCTCGCGCCGCAGAAGAGAGCAAACGTACGAGCAGTTGGAGTATGTCCAACCCTCGTGTAGCGACCGGCTGACTGCCGCGCCACCAATCCAGTCGTTCTTTTCGACCACCAAAACACGCATGCCAGCGCGCGCCAAATAGGCTGCGGCGGTTAATCCGTTGTGACCAGCGCCAGCCACAATCACATCGTATCTGTTATCAACTGTCAAATTGCTCCATCCCTTTCTCTTCCGTTTACAGATCGGGTGCGCGTTCGTAAAGTTTATTTGAGCGCTCAAATAAACTTCAAGCTATTGACGCATCTTTTTTGCGCGCTGTAGATGGCTGCATTCGTAGGAGGAGCGGCAATTGGTCGAAGTTGAGCGGAAACGTCCTCGCAAAGAGCGGAAGGAGAACGCAGATCGTCGTCGCCGGCAGCTGCTGGACGCGGCTTGCCGCTCTATATTGACGCACGGGTTGGCAAAAACGACGCTTGCAACGGTGGCGTCTGAGGCTGAGCTTTCTCAGGGTGTCGCGGCGTTTTACTTCAAGTCAAAACTAGGTCTTCTGACAGAAACATTGCGTGACCTTTACCAGCGTTACGAAAAGCACTGGACAGCTTCTTTAGAGCGAGCAGGGGACAAGCCCGCCGAAAAGATAAGGGCTTTGATAAAAGCTGACTTCCACCCGGATGCCTGTGGTCCCGATGTCTTGCCCCTTTGGTATGCATTTTGGGGCGAGCTTCGATTTCAGCTGCAGTATGACGAAGTTGCCGAGCATTTTGAGACACGTCGAAGAGAGACTTTGAGATTGATCTGGAATGAACTGCTCTCAGCAGACGACGCTATATCAGCAGATCAAATGGCTGAATGGATGGAGACATTAACTGATGGCTATTGGCAACGATTGCATCTAGCTCCGGAAGGCCTGAGCCGAAAGCAGGCGGAGCAAGCTGCCTGGGGATGCCTTGTTCGTTTGGTTCCAGAATTACTTGGAGATACGGCTTAGTCAATTTCGACTGAAAGGCCCCACAATATGACGCGAGTTCGGATATCGCAGCGGCCTCGGCCATCCTGGGGCGCCATCTTAAAAGAGGCGCGTTACCTTGCGCGGCTTGCCTTTCCGATAGTCATTTCTCTTGCTGCTGCTGCTTTGATTGGCGTCGTTGACACAGTGATGGTGGCCCCGTTGGGCACACTTCCTCTGGCGGCGGTCTCAATTACGGCCTCGGTGCTGATCATTTTCTATTCAGCGCTCTACGGCTTTGTGTCCGCAATTGGTGTGCGTATGGCCGAAGCTTTTGGGAAAACAAGTGACCAAGGGTTGGCAGCAGCAACAAACGCCGGGGTTTTTGTTTCCCTAGTCGTGGGGTCAGTTGGCGCTGTTGCAATGATCTGCCTTAAGCCTGCTCTTTCTTGGATTGGGCAGCCGCCTGAAGTGGTCAGTCTAATTGGCGGGTATTGGATTGCGATGAGCCTTCTTTTGGTGCCCTTCACGGTTTTCTACACGCTTAAGGCTCTCTTTGACGCCATGAACCGTCCGTGGATTGGGGTTGGTCTTGCGTTTCTTGCGGTCGGTTTCAACATCCCTTCAAACTATGTTTTGATCCACGGAGTTGGTGGCTGGCCAGGTCTGGGTCTTGTTGGCGCCGGGATTGCAAGTCTGTTGTCTCAGATAGTGCCGTTGATCATGGCGCTCGTGATCATACGAGTATGGAAAAGAAAGAGAGGCCTTCTGAGGGCCGCGAGTTTCGACAGATCCGAGGTCAAAGCGCAGCTCAAAGAAGGATTCATTATCTCCGTTGGTTATCTGGGGGAGGGGGCCGCTTACGCAGTTGCCGGCCTTATGCTTGGTTGGTTCAGCGCCGCTGCGCTCGCCGCGCATCAAATCGTTTCTGCGGTCAGCGACGTAGTTTACATGGTGCCCTTGGGCGTTTCGATTGCAATTTCGATACGTGTAGCTCAGGCCATTGGCGCCAATGAAAAAGAAAGGCTGAAGCCGATAGTATTGGCATCGCTGTTGGTCATCGTTAGTTGGATGGCCGTTGTCGTTACTGGTATTTTGATTGGCCGCGCTCCTTTGGCCAATAGCCTCTCAGATGATCCAAAAGTTGTTTCTCTCGCGATATCGATGTTCCTTGTGATTGCTGCAATGCAGATCGCAGATGGCGTGCAGGGGACAATGCTGGGCGCTTTTCGGGGCATGATGGACAATCACGTTCCTGTTGCGATTACCCTGATTGCATATTGGCTCTTTGCATTGCCGCTTGGATATGCGCTGGGCTTTTGGCTTGGGTTCGGTCCCAACGGAGTTTGGATCGGATACGGCTCAGGTCTCTCTTTGGCGGCTATCGCGTTGACCTATCGCTTCTTCTCCCAAAACCGCTAAGCGGCGCTGTTTGCTGGCCTTCTAAAGGCCCAACTTGTCTAAGAGTTTCAGGCGCAGGATTTCCGCTTCGACCAGAGTCTCTTTCGCAAAGGAGAAAGGCAGTGGTCTGAGGGGGGAGACCGGAAATTCCAACTCGTCTGATTTGGTTCCACTCGCCCATTTAGCGAGGACGCGCCCCATTGTAGTAGCTATAGCAACGCCGCGCCCATTATATCCCAAACCTGTCATAATCCCCGGTGTGAGCTCATGCAGATGTGGATAGTGATCTCTCGTCAATGCAACAAAGCCGCCCCACTCGTATTCCCACTGAACTCCAGATAACTGGGGGAAAAGTTCAACAGAAATGCGTTTCAACCGCTCAATTTGTTCGAGAGTGGAATTGTCGTTGTATGTGCCGCGTCCTCCCATCAGAAAGCGACCTTCCGCGTCTTGCCTGAAGTACAGAAGCAGGCGTCGTGCGTCCGACAAAGCGTTGCCTTCTGGCAGAATTGACTGGCGGACATTGTCGGACAGGGGCGCCGTAGCGACTTGGACCGAGCGAACGGGCAAAACGGATTTAGCCAAGCGCGGATGCAGATCTCCAGAATAGGCGTTCGTACAGATCAGCACTTTTTCTGAGATAACCGCTCCTTTGGGAGTTTCAATCCGAAAGCGACCGGCCTCTGACAAAATCTGCTTGGCAGGCGTTCCACCGAAAATTTGCACGCCATTGCGGCGACCTGCTTCGGCCAGCCCAAGTGCATAGTTTAACGGGTGCAAAACACCGCCGCGGCGATCCAGAACGCCGCCAAGGTAAGCTTCGGTCCCGGTCAGTCGCTGCATTTCGCTTTGATCAAGCGATACCATACCCCCGCCGTGGTTGTCCCAATCCTCGGCTAGTTTGTGTAGTTCACTGAGTGTTTTTTTACTATGCGCCGCGCGCAGCCAGCCAGGACGATTTGCGTCGCACTCAATCCCGTGCCGAGTTATTAAGTCAAACACAAGATCGGCGGCGTCACCGGCCATTCGGATCATTCTGGTTCCCCAGATGTCACCAAATTTGGTTTTGATGCCCGTCGGCCCGTCCTTTAGGCCTACATTGATTTGACCGCCATTACGTCCAGAAGCTCCCCAGCCCGGATGATGCGCATCGATGACAACAGCTTTGACGCCTTTCTCGGCCAGGTGAAGTGCTGCCGAAAGCCCGGTAAACCCGGCGCCAATCACGGTCACGTCAGAGTGCTGTTCGCCAACCAATTGTGGACATTCTGACGAATAGCCTGCTGTTGCTGACCACAGGCTATTTGCAATGACTGGGTTTTCGTTTCGGATCATCTAGTGGCCTCGCGCTTGCCTTGTGGGGGGAACTACGTAGGTTTGGCTCGTGATACTTGCCGGATAGTATGTGACGAATGCCCAGACTTTTGAACCAATTCGAATTGAAACCAACCGTCGAGCTCGATGCATTCGAGCAGGCGTGGAACGCGTTTGTCGAACACTTGATCAAGACGGACCTTGCCGCCGAGGGTGCGCCTTTGTGCAGGCGCATCCCCGCAAGTGGTTACGATACCGACGAGCTGCGCAACCATACGCTTATGGCTGTTGTAGAGTTCAGGGATCAATCGCAGGCAGACGCGGCTTGGGCCGCCATTGAAGGCCGCGTTGAGCCTTTGGGGGCTTTGCATCGTAGAGTTATTTCTTTGGTGCACGATCCGGTTTTCACTTTTTGGTCGGAACTCTAGATCTGCGATTGCGTACGTCCGGATGTTTTCACATCATTTTCTCTTTTCCATTGAATGATCGTTCAATCAATGGCATCTATCGCTTAGATGTCAATCGTCCACACGCTGAGTGAGAACGGCTGTTGGGGGCAGGCAAGACAAAAGAAGTGCTTAGTAGATGGGATGCATTTTGGTGAGACAATCGCCAATCGAAAAAACAAACCCTGAGGGACGGCGTCGTACCGAGTCCAAGGAGGTAAGGAGACAACAACTCATCGATGCGACAATCGACTCGATTGCCGAAAACGGGATTGGTGGAACGACCATGTCCACAGTGACCGAGATTGCAGGTTTGTCATTGGGCATCGTCAACTTCCACTTCAAAAGTAAGCAGAACTTGCTGGAAGAAACGTTGCTGTTTCTAGCAAAGGAACACCACGAACAGTGGTTGGAAGCCTTTGACAATGCAGGATTGTCAGCGCCTGAAAAATTGTTGGCGATCGTCGATGCGCACTTTTACCCTCAGATTTGCACGCCAAAAAAGCTAGCTGTTTGGTTTGCGTTTTTTGGAGAAGCAGGACGGCGCGAAGTCTATCGCAGTCTGATCAATGACATCGATCAGGAGCGGTACGACGTAGCACTGAGACTGTGTTCAGAGATTGCTGAAGACGGTGGATACAAGGACATACCGCCAAGGCAAGTCGTCAATATTCTGGAATCTCTGTACGACGGAATCTGGTTGGAGCTTTTGACCTATCCCGAGAACTTTCAACGTTCGGTTGCCCGGGATCACATTGCCGCCTTTCTTGCCAAGGTCTACCCAGATCACTTTCGAATGCCCGCGTTCAAAAACGGTGGTTGAAACAGAGCGGCTTTCAAACCGGACACTCCAGACAAGATCAGCCAGCGCATGGCGCAGCCAACCAAGGATCAAAAAATGGATAGGGACCCTCGCTACGATATCCTTTTCGAACCGGTTCAAATCGGGCCAGTTACTGCGCCAAATCGGTTCTATCAGGTGCCGCACTGTACAGGTATGGGTTGGCAATATCCGCGTACTCTTGCTGCAATGCGAAAAGTGAAGGCGCAAGGGGGGTGGGGCGTCATATGCACAGAGTATAACTCGATCCACCCGTCGTCTGATGACCTACCGCATCCTTATGCTTCGCTTTGGGATGAAAGTGATGTTCGGGCGCACACCCTTATGACCGATGCCGTACACGAATACGGTAGCCTGGCAGGTGCTGAGCTTTGGTACGGAGGCGCCAACTCGAACAACTTGTTTTCCCGGTTGCCGAGCATGGACGTCGACAGCCGTCCCAATACGAAAGGGCACCCTTTTCAGACCCGTGCAATGGACAAGCAGGACATCCGGGATCTACGCCGCTGGCATCGAAAGGCCGCATTGAGGGCACGGGACGCTGGATTTGACGTTGTCTATGTCTATGCAACGCACGGATACCTGATCTCGAATTTTTTGCATCCGCGCGTGAATACGCGCGGTGACGAATATGGTGGCAACTTAGAAAATAGGGTGCGTCTCACCCGAGAATTGATTCAGGAAACCAAGGACGCCGTTGGCGACCGGTGCGCCGTGGCCGTTCGGTTCTCGGCTGACGAAGAGATCGGCGAGGATGGCCAGCCAATCTATGGTGAGCGACGAGAGATGTTTGAGATGCTCTCCGATCTTCCGGATTTGTGGGATATCAACATCGCAGATTACTCGGTTGAGATGGGTGTCTCCCGTTTTACTAAAGAAGCTGCTCTTGAACCCTATATGCATTGGGTCAAGTCCGTGACGGATAAGCCCGTCGTGACCGTTGGTCGCTTCACGTCACCTGATACCATGGTCTCGCAAGTCAGGCGGGGGATTACGGATTTCATTGGGGCTGCACGCCCCTCAATCGCTGATCCTTACCTTCCAAAGAAGATCGAAGAAGGACGCTTGTCCGCGATCCGCGAGTGTATCGGATGCAATGTTTGTTACGCCAGTGACTCGATAGGGGTACCTATTCGATGCACTCAGAACCCAACAATGGGAGAGGAGTGGCGCAAAGGCTGGCACCCTGAAATCATTCGTAAGAAATCCTCAGATGCGCGCGTCTTGATTGTCGGGGCAGGCGCTGCCGGACTGGAAGCGGCACGGGCACTTGGCGTGCGTGGGTATGATGTCCAATTGGCGGAAGCTACTCGTGAGTTGGGTGGCAGGGTCTCGCGCGAAGCGGCTCTGCCTGGAATGAGCGAGTACATTCGCGTCAAAGATTATCGCGAGCAGCAATTGATGGAGATGCCCAACGTTGAAATCTACCGTGAAAGCCCGCTGACAGTTGACGATATCTTGGCCGTCGATGCTGACCACGTTGCGATCGCAACCGGCGCGACTTGGCGAAAAGAGCATTTTGACGAAGAACGTTTCGCCCCGGTCGCAAAAGGGTCAGCCTTAGGTCGGGTCTTTACTCCCGATGACATCATGGATGGGAATCTTCCCATTGGACCAACGCTCGTTTTTGATGGTGATGGCTACTACATGGCCAGTGTTGTTGCTGAAAAAATCAGAACGCAGGGACATGCCGTCACGCTGGTCACACCGTTTGACAGTGTTTCTGACTGGGCAAGAAATACGTCCGAACGTTGGCGCATCAGAAGGCATTTGCTTCGCTTAGGGGTCGAGGTCCTGCCGTCAAAGTCGCTTAAGCAATTTGATGGCGAAATCGCAGAGTTGGAGTGCGCCTATGGCGGTCCAAATGTGAATGTTCCGGTTGCCAACATAGTGATGGTTACTGCTCGGAAGCCAAATGATGGTCTCTACAGGGGATTACTGGGGCGGGCGAGTTCCGAGGATTTGCCGTTCAGCCTTCGTCGCATAGGAGATTGCGACGCTCCGGCGATAATTGCGGCGGCGGTTTATTCAGGCCATCGATACGCGCAGGAATTGGACGAAGCAGTGGATGAGGACATTCCACTTAGACATGATCGTCTGGATGTCCGGCAGCAGCCGATTTGACTGCGCTGGACGATCTCGGTTGTACGCACTCAAGGGAACGCAGGAGAAATCACCCATGCCGGAAGGCTTAATCATCCGTCCGCTTGAATTGAAAGACAACGAAGAGTGGCGGCGCTTATGGACGGCATACTTGGATTTCTACGAGACCTCTGTCTCAGAAGAAGTCTACGAGGTTTCGTTCAACAGATTGTTGTCAACAGATGCAGGTGAATACAATTGCCTCATCGCTGAGTTGGAAGGGAAACCGGTTGGACTAGCGCACTACCTTTACCATAGGTTCATGTGGTCGGTGGAGGATACCTGTTATTTGATGGATCTCTTCGCTGATCAGCAGGTTAGAGGAAAAGGTGTTGGTCGAGCTCTAATCGAAACTGTCTTCCAGATCGCCAAGCAGGACGGTGTTCCGACCACCTACTGGACAACTCAAGAATTTAATTATCCCGGTCGAGTTCTGTACGACAAAGTCGCTAAGAGAACGCCATTTATAGTTTATGAAAAAGATGAATAATTGGTAGCGACTTGCCAGAAAAACTCGTCTTAGCGCTGGTCTTGTCAGAAGAACTTGTCTTGAGGCAGGCAGGACGGTTGCGTAGCTTTTGCCCATGACCAAACCTGCCTCTTTCAAGTACTTCAAAACCAGTCCCGAGGTCATCCGCCTTGCGGTGATGCTGTACATCCGTTTCCCGCTCTCGCTTCGAAATGTCGAAGATCTGTTGCACGAGCGAGGCATCGACGTGAGCCACGAAACCGTCCGATATTGGTGGAACAGGTTTGGTCCAATGTTTGCAGCTGAGATCCGACGGAAGCGTGTGCAGCAGCTGCGCGCGTTCTCGAAATGGAAGTGGCACGTGGACGAGGTTTTCGTAAAGGTGAATGGCAAGCGACATTATCTGTGGCGTGCAGTAGATCACGAAGGTGAAGTGCTGGAAGCAGTTGTCACCAAGCGCCGAAACAAGGCTGCAGCACTAAAATTCCTCAGGAAATTGATGAAACGGCACGGTTGCGCCAAGGAGGTCGTCACAGATCGCTTCGCTTCCTACAAGGCTGCGCTCAGAGAAATAGGCGCGTTCGAAAAACAACAGACGGGCAGGTGGCTCAACAACCGCGCCGAGAATTCACACCTGCCGTTTCGACGACGCGAACGCGCGATGCAGCGTTTCAGGCGCATGCGAAGTCTACAGAAATTCGCCTCCGTCCATTCCTCCGTCTACAATCACTTCAACCAGGAAAGATCGCTAGCCAGTCGAGACACCTTCAAGCTGACCCGCGCCGCCGCTCTTAGCGAGTGGCGTCAGCTTTGTTCCGGATAGGTTCGCGGTTTCCGCGGCAAACTGAGACTGGTTCGAATTCGTCTGACAGCACCCTTGTTTACTTGAAGTAAACGTCGGGTTAAAACGATGTATTATTTCATTTTTGTGACAGCGCCGAGGCGTGGTCAGCTATTGTGTTAACGAGTGCAGGAGGCCCAAAATGCCGGGAGAAGAATTTGTCGTTCCTCTTGGCCAGAGCGCGTCGGTTCGTTCTAAGTACTTTCGTATCAATTCGTTGATTATTGTTTGTTTATTTGCCCTCTCGATGATCTCGATTCTGATCCTTGAGAGCACGGACAACCGGGTTCTTAAGTTCTTCGCCTGGCGTTTTAATCACGATGTCGAGCAAAGCGTTCCAACGATTTACAACTACTTTCTGCTCGTCTCGAACTTTGGCCTGTTAACCTATGTTTTTTTGATTAAACGAACGCAAAAGGATAGCGACTCGGTCTATTGGTTGATCCTTGCTGTGGTCATGTTTCTGATGGGATATGACGAAGCGGCCCAAGTGCATGAGAAGTTTACGCAGCCCATGCGCTCTATCCTGCCCGAAAGCCCGCTTTGGCATTTTTCCTGGACGCCGATCGGGGCTTTTTTCGCACTTGTTGTGGGGGGGTTCTATTTGCCCTTTCTCATGCGCCTGCCAAAAGCAGTCGCCAGTCTGATGGCACTTGCTGGCGCCACTTACCTGTTTGGTGCGTTGATGGTCGAAACTTTGGGCGGTTGGGTGGATTTCTACAATGACGACCGCGGCTGGAGGTTTTTCTTACTGGCGACGATTGAAGAATCCTTTGAGATGCTTGGAATGGTAATCTTCGGATATGCCCTTTTGCGGCAGATTTCCTTTTTACAAAACGACGACAACCCGGCCTCGGCATAGGATGCCTCCCGCCCGCTGGGTAGAATGGCTCAAATGTGTTCGAACAAGCGGCCCGGTAATGCGGCGTGGCGGTCAAGTTTCAACCTTTGGATCATGCAAAAGACCATTGCTTGATTGGAGGTGATCACTGGCTTTCCCAGATGCGCCTCAACTCTGTCGATGACCTCGACCGCGCGCATGTCAGTGCAACTCAGAACGATTGCCTGCGCATCCGGATGGTCTGCTTGGCAGGCTAGGTCAAACACCTCATCTGGGGTCAGTTCGCCTTGTCCGTAATTTCCCAATTCGCGCCCTATATCTGCGCAACACACGGTCTCAATCCCGTTCTGAGACAAAAAATCCATGGCCTGTGTGTTGATCTCACCAAGATAAGGCGAGGAAAACCCAACCTTTGTTGCGCCCAGAGCTTTGATCCCAGCGATCAATGACCCCGCGGCTGTCAGAGAGTCTGCACCTGATTGTGTCTTTATCTGACCTGCGAGTTCTGTATCGAATACAGGACCATGCGTCAGGGTGGCTGACGTGCAGCCGTACAGCACAATATCTGGCCGAACGCCCGCGATCATCCGTAGATCATGGCTGATATCCGAGGCACCCAAACCTGCCATCTGTTCAGCCCCCGGAATCTCATCCACGTCATAGCCACCCATGCGTTGGAAATGAACCGTGGTATTCGGCGGACGCAACATCTCCATGTCAGGTTCAAGATTGGTGTTTGTGTAGGGGACGAGCACACCAATCTTGGCTGCGGTTCGTGTCTCTGTCATGCCAACACTCCTTTCAACACGTTCAGGGCATTGTCCATAATCGCAGGAGCGCAAATCGTTGCGCGCAGACAGTCCGGCAAGCCATAGCCTGCCATTCCGCGCATCAGTAGGTTTTCGGTCCGCAATGCGGCGTCGGCTTTTTGAGCGTCGTGTGTGGAACCAAAGCGGAGCAAGACAAAATTCGTGTGGCTGTTCGGCACGATCAGCCCAAGGGCACAGCAATCTTGCGCAAATTGGTCGCGAAGGCTTGCCGTTTGGCTGACCACATCGCGCATGTGGGATTGGTCGCGCATAGCAGCGGCGGCTGCAGCTTGTGAAGCTGATGATATGTTGTTTGGGTTGAGAAGTTTCCGCAACTCAGCGGCGATGGGCAGAGAGAAATATCCCCATCCGACGCGGGCGCTGGCTAAGCCATAGGCTTTGGAAAAAGTTCGGGTGATGACGGTGTCACCTCGGTCCACCAGCGCGAAGATGTCCGCAGGGTTGTTGGCCATGTCCGAAAACTCGGCATAGGCTTGATCAACTACTAGCAGCACATCGTTCGGCAGGGCGGTGCGCAGTCTAAGTATGTCGGAGTTCGGGATAAGCGTTCCAGTCGGGTTGCCTGGATTGCTAATGAAAACAATGCGTGTCGCAGGCGTTACCCCGGCAAGAACTTCGTCAACTGATACGGTCAGGCCAACCTCGGGTGCCGTCCGATAGTCCGCCTGCGCTTGTGCGGTTGCCGACGCCACGAAAGCATATCCGTACTGCGTGCCCAGAACCCGAACACCGGGTCCGGCGAATGCGCGGATCAGGCAACCTATCAGCTCCATTGATCCGGCTCCGCATAGGATGCGCGCTGGGTCCAGGTGGTGCACGGTCGAGATCGCTGTGCGTAATTCTGTCCACTCGGGGTCAGGGTAAAGCGTCAGGTCAGACGCCGCAGCTTGGCCTGCACGCATCGCGGCGGGGCTGGCGGGAAACGCGCTTTCATTCTGCGCCATCGAGATTGTCTGCGCCCCGCCCAGATCGGCAAGGGCATAGGCCGCCATGTTAGCGACATAAGCGTTCGGGCGGATCATGTGTCATCTCCATAGGCTTTTGCCCCTTCTGCGGTCACCAAACCACGTTTTAAATCGAGGTCGAGGGAAAGGGGATCGCGCAGCTTTGGATCTCCGAACCCGCCGCCGCCGGGCGTTTCAAAGATCAGGTAATCGCTCGGTTCAACGCGCAGCTCACCTTTGCCCGAAATGTCCTCGGCAGAGTTGCGAAGGTGAATGCGGCCAGGTTTGCCCGCACCGCCGCCCATCCTGCCAAGGGCGGGGAATTTCAACCGTTCAACCGATAAAAACACGACAAAAGGCGCGCCATTGGACGAGGTCATTTCTATGCGCTGACCCAGCCCGCCGCGAAATTGCCCCGCGCCGCCGGAATCCGGTCTAAGCTCGCGCCGCCAAATCGTCACGGGCGCGACGCTTTCGGTGATTTCGACCTGACTGCCAAAAACGCCGGACGGGTAGGCCGTCGCGGATAAGCCATCCGAATGAGGCCGCGCGCCTGTTCCACCATTATGTACTGGTTCGATCGCAAACTCCCGTCCACCGTCGCGGGCCACTTCGGGCGCGTGACGCATGGGCAGGTCAAACATGCAGCTTGCGCCCTCTGCCGGGACTTGATCAGGCAAGGCTTGATGCAAGCATCCCAGTACCAAGTCAGGTGTCACCTGACCAAGAGTATGCCGCATGGCGACGGGAACGGGCCTTTGGGCGTTCAGGATGCACCCTTTCGGCCCATCAACGGTGAAGGGCTCTAGTGATCCTGCGTTGTTCGGTATGTCCGACCCAACGATGCAGCGCAGCGCAAATACGGTATAGGCCGTGGCATAATTCAGCGGCACGTTGATCCCTTTGCGCGAACATCCAGAGGTGCCAGCGAAATCCACATGCATCCTGTCCTGATGGACGGTCAGCGTGGCGTGAAGTTCCAGTTCATTCTCATACCCATCCATTTTCAGGACGTTTTTATAGACACCATCAGGCACTTCGGAGATTGCAGCTTGGGTGCCACGGCGCGACGTGTCGATGATATAGGCGCCCAGCGTTTCCAGATCGTCGAGGTTGAATTCCTCCATCATGGATAGCAGACGGTCGACCCCAGACTCGCAACAGGCAATTAGTGCGTAAATGTCGCCCTCATTCGCGACGGGTTCGCGGGAATTTGCGCGGATGATGTCAAGAAGCAGGGCATTTGGCACGCCTTGATCGACCAGTTTGCAGGGCGGGATCAACAAACCCTCGTCATAGATATCGGACCCCTCAGGCCCCATTCCAAGCCCGCCCAAATCGACCAGATGAGAGGTGCATGAGGTAAAGCCAACGACCTGTCCGTTCCGGAAGGCCGGCATCATCAGAAGAAAGTCGTTCAAATGCCCCGAGGCCAGCCACGGGTCGTTGGTCATATAGATGTCACCCGGTTTCATGTCTTGAACGGGGAAGGCCGCGCGCAGGTGCTGAACCGCTTCGGCCATTGTGTTGATATGTCCGGGCGTGCCGGTGACGGCCTGCGCCAGCATGCGCCCATTCGCATCAAAGATACCGGCGGAAATATCCCCGCACTCGCGCACGATCGGGCTAAACGCCGCCCTGATCAGGGTTTGCCCCTGTTCTTCGACAACTGCCAGAAGACGGTTCCACATAACTTGAAGTCGGGCCGGAGAGAGAGTCATCATTCTGTTCCTTTCCGGGTAAGGACAAGGTTCCCGATCGCGTCCACACGGGCTGCGAAGTCGGAGGAGACCAACGTTGTTGTCTGTGGCTCGGTAATCAGCGCGGGTCCGGGGACATAGTCGCCCGCGCGCAGGTCGGGGCGGGCGATCAATGTGGCCTGTACGGTTTGTCCGGTCAGGTCGCAGGTGATGGGGCGTGTCTGCGATGACTTGGTTGCGCGAGGTACCGGCGCATCTGTCAATGCAGCCGGTTCCTTTCCGACGGTCGCCACGCGCACCGACCAGTTCAGGATTTCTATCTGCATTCCCGGCACTGGGCGCGAGAATTGCTTGCGGTATTCCTCTTCAAACGCATGGGTAAGGGGGGCTATGTCTGCGCCAGAAAGAGGACGGTCGGGCATTGGGATTTCGATCTCGTGGCCCTGACCGCTGTAGCGCATGAACGCGGTACGCTGCGTTTGAGTTGGCGCATCGCTTGCGCCTTGGGATACCACCTGTTTTGCTTCGGAAATCATTGCGTCGAAGAGCGTGTTGATTGCGTTAACTTCGATGCTTTCCAACAAAGAGTAACGAGACCGCACAATCTCAAAACTGACAGGCGCGTAAAGAAAACCAACAGCCGAGCCGACACCAGGGTTTGGTGGGATCACGATCTGGTTGACCCCGGCGGACCGGGCAACCCGTGTTGCGTGCAGGGGACCATTGCCGCCAAACGCGATCATAGTTCGGGTGCCCAGTTCCTTGCCGCTTTCGACGGCGTGCATGCGTCCGGCGCTGGCCATGCTTTCGTCGACGATGCGACTGACACCATCTGCGGCACCGGTTGCGTTAAGACCGAGCTTGGTCCCGATCACGCGATCCAAAGCATGTTTCGCAGCCTTAAGGTCAATCGCGATGTGCCCTTCGGCAAAGGTTTCGGGGGTGATGTAGCCCAGTGCGATATCGCTATCTGTGACCGTTGGCTCTGTGCCGCCGCGTAGGAACGCGACGGGGCCGGGTTCCGAGCCAGCCGATTTCGGCCCAACCGTCAATCGCCCCAACCGATCCACCCCAGCGATTGAGCCGCCGCCCGCTCCGATTTCGATCATTTCGATCACGGGAATTCGCACAGGCATGCCTGAGCCCTTGATGAACCGGGCCGCACGCGCGATTTCGAACTGACGCGAGGTCTGCGGGCGCGCGTTGTCGATCAGGCAGAGCTTGGCCGTTGTTCCGCCCATGTCAAAGGACAGAACCTGATCCAGACCCGCGCGTGCGGCGATCCGGGCGGCCAAAATGGCGCCCCCGGCCGGGCCGGATTCGACAAGACGGATGGGGAATTGCGCCGCGGTGTTTAGGGTGCACATTCCGCCACCGGCCGTCATCATCAGGATCGGGCAGGCAAGACCTTCGTCACGGAACCGATCCGCGAAACGCGTCAGGTATGCCTGCATCAAAGGCTGGATATAGGCGTTTGCAACCGTGGTGCAGAGGCGATCAAACTCACGCGCCTCGGGGCTGACCTCGGACGAGATTGAGATGGCCAGTTCGGGGCGTTCTTGGGCCAGAGCTGATTGCAACTGCCGTTCGTGCGCAGGGTTGGCGTAAGCGTGCATAAGGCAGATGGCGACGGCGCCCACACCGCTTGCGTCGATCTCTTCCAGCACTGCGTCGATTGCGGACTGCTCCAGCGCGATCAAAACTTCACCGTCTACCGACATACGTTCACGCACCGTAAACGCCCGTTCCCGGGGCACCAGCAGGTCGGGCTTTTCCAGGTTGATATCGTATTGCGCATATCTCCGCTCGTAAGCGATTTCGAGGATATCGCGGAAGCCTTCTGTCGTGATCGTTGCAACCTTGGCCCCGCGCCGTTCGATCAGGGCATTGGTGGCCAAAGTTGTTCCATGAATGAAGCCGGAGATGTCGGATAATGAGCGTTCAGATAGCTCGATAACCCGCCTCGCGCCCTCCATCGCGCCGTTAGCGGGGTTTTGATGAGTGGTCAGCGTCTTGGTGGATGCAAGGATTGTGTCCTCACCCGAGAATAGAACCGTGTCGGTAAAAGTGCCGCCAATATCAATGGCGAGGCGCAGCGCATCAGGGGTCATTCTGTAGTCCGAAGTCAGAGTAATCGCAGTCCGTCGCAAAGGGTACAAAGCCCTTGGCTCAGGCGGCAACCACCAGATCACAACCCGTCGCGCGACGGTTCATCGGATGAGAAATACAGGCCATACGCATACCGGAAGTTTGCAGGCGCAGGCGGTGCCTTACTAGTGGAAATGCGACGTTATTGCATGTAAGCGACATCAAAACGCGCAGTTTTCGGGAGGCATCAATAATGCGGCGGGTTGAGCCCGGCCTGAAACCAATTGACGAAGGTGACCATCGAAAACACCGGAAGGTTCGTAGCCTTTTGAATGTCAGCCGCATAGGGACACATGTTGGTGCATTCCAGAACGATCGCTCCCAAGTCAGGGTTCTTTGCCTGCAGGGATAACGCAGCGGCGATGTTATCCGCACGGGCCTTGTCCACATCCATCGTCAGCTCATTGCCAAGAATTGCGCGTGTGAATTCGTCACCCCCCTCAGTAGTTCCGATTGGAGTACCCAGTGGAACATGAGCGCCAGACAAATGTTCATCCGTCAGGGTGGACGCTGAAATCGTCAGGATGCCCGCGCGTTTGCCCGCTGGAAGGGTGCGGTTTACCATTTCCACTTGCATCAAAGATGATGTCGCGACCGGGACGGGAATGGCTTCGGACAGTTCCTTTTGAAAGACCGAAAGAAAGCCGCAATTTGTGGTAATGCCGTCAGCCCCGTCCTTGACCAGATCCAGAGCCGCATCGACGAACGCGCCCAACATGCCTTCGGCCTTTTGGCGAACAACTCGGTCCGGTGACGCATCACGCACTATTCGGTAGAGCACGGGAAAGGGCCATGTCAGCGCGTTTCCCATATCTCCGGGAATTCGTGGAAACTGCGCATCCAGCATAAGAATGCCCACCGAGGCACCGTAAATGGATTTTCCACCTTGCACGATCATGCCTCAAGCCTCCTCAATGATGCGGGTCGCGATTTCGTCGGGCCCCTCCATATAGATGCTGGAAATTCCCTGACGTACTGCGTCCTGTACCTGATCCATCCGCCTGGAGATATGGGCCCCCATTATCCGCGCGGCCTCGTCCGTGTTTCGCTCAAGCATGGCGTTCATTACACCCTTGTGCTGATCTTTCGAGCGATGAATGCGGTCCGCAGTCATCGAAACCCACCGGATATACCGGATACGGTCATTGATCCGGCTGAGGGTTTGCAGCAATTCGCGATTGCCCGACAACCGCGCGATTCCGATATGGAATACCTCGTCGCGCGCTACGGCTTCTTCGACCGTCAGGCCAGTTATGTCGATGCCTGTGTCGTACAGTTCCTGTTCAAGCGCCTTCAGCTCTTGATCCGTTGCCTTGGCGCAAGCCGCACGTACTGCGGCCACTTCTATGATCTGGCGCAGTTCGAACAGGTCGTACACGCTCTGGGCATCCAAGGGTCTGCAAAAAAACCCCTGACCGGGGCGAAAGTCGAATAGGCGTTCGGCGACCAGACGGTTCAGCGCCTCGCGCAGGGGGGTCCGGCTTACGCCGAGTTCTTTGGAGAGTGCGACTTCGTTCAGGCGGTCACCCGGACGCAGGCGAAATGACACCGCCATCGCCTTTACCTGATCGTAAATGTCATCGACTCGTGGACCCGCCATCAAATATTGCCTTCCTCTGCTTCTTTTCAGGGGTGCCACAGGTCGATCTTGAATTCAATATGCAATACTGTATACAGTTATGTATTCAATCCTTGATGAGGGCAAATATGACGGGCGTGAACTACCTGACAGGGGCTGAGGCGATGGTAAGAATGCTTGAAGCCCATGGCGTGACTCACATGTTTGGTTTGTGTGGGGACACGACCCTGCCGTTTTATGATGCGTTGGCGCGGATGGATCACGGCATTCAGCACATCTTAACCCGCGACGAACGACACGCGGCATATATGGCTGACGGTTATGCCCGCGTTACGGGCAAACCCGGTATTTGCGAGGGGCCATCGGGCGGTGGGGCGACCTATATACTGCCGGGTGTGGTCGAGGCCAACGAAAGCTCGGTGCCGATTCTGGCGATCACCTCTGATGTCGCGACAACCAGCCGGGGAAAATACCCGCTGACAGAATTGGACCAGACAGCTTTGTTCAAGCCGCTGGCGAAGTGGAACGCCTCGATCGACGATGCCTCGCGGTTGCCTGCAATGATGCGGGCGGCGTTCCGGGCTATGACGACCGGAACGCCCGGTGCGGCACATCTTGCTTTGCCCTTTGATGTTCAAAAGGCCTCGGTGGACGAAACTGAAATCTGGGCGGACGCGCGGCATCGCAGTTATCCGGCTGAACGGGCGGGGCCTGATCCTGACGCGATAGACGCGGCCGCGGAAGTCTTGGCTAAGGCAAAATCGGCAGTGGCCGTTTGCGGGGGCGGGCCTGTTCTGTCGGGGGCCAGCGATGCGCTGCGCCGGGTGGCAAAGGCTTTGGATATGCCTGTGGCCACAACGGTTTCAGGTCAGGGCGCGCTGGCCGAGACCGAGCCTTTGGCGCTGGGCGTCGTGGGATCAAACGGAGGCGTGCCAGCGACTCGGGCGGTTGTAGATCAGGCGGACGTGGTTCTGTTTATCGGTTGCCGCGCAGGGTCGGTTACGACCGAACGCTGGAGAAGCCCGGCCCGAAACGCAACGATCATCCACATCGACAGCGACCCGATGGTGATCGGCGCGAACTATCGGACTGAGGTGGCGATCTGCGCCGACGCGCGGCTGGCGCTGGAAGCGCTGGCGGACGCGCTGGAGGGAAATGATGATCTGCCCGGCCAAGGCGGTGCAGCCAAGGCCAAGGCCGCCTGGGCTGCCAAAACCGCCGCCTTTGCCCCGCTAGCGGCAAGCCGTGAAGCCCCGATCCGCCCCGAGGCCGTCATGGCAGCGCTCATGGATGTTCTTGATGACGATGCCACGATTGTCGCAGATCCGGGGACCCCTTGCCCCTATTTCAGTGCACATTACCGGTGGCAAAGCGCCGGGCGCCACTTCATCACGAACCGAGCGCATGGTGCCTTGGGATATTCGTTAGGGGCCGCGATGGGGGCGCATATCGGCAGGCCGTCCGTCAAAACGCTGGCCGTCATGGGAGATGGCTCTTTCGGGTTCACATGTGGTGAGTTTGAAACGATGGTACGGCACAAAATGCCGATCACTTCGATCGTGTTCTCAAACTCGGTCTTTGGGTGGATCAAGGCGGGTCAGGATGCTGGGTTCGGGCAGCGGTATTACAATGTCGACTTTGATCGCACCGACCATGCTGCGGTTGCTTCGGCCTTTGGGGTCAAGTCGTGGACTGTGAAAGACCCGGCCGACCTGCGCAGGGTGTTGGCGATGGCCGTGGAACATGACGGGCCAACCTTGGTGGATATACATTCCCAACCGCTTCACGAGGCCGCCGCGCCGGTGTCCGAATGGGTGGCGTAAGTCGCAATTGAAGCTGTGAGTTGGGCCAGAAAGTCCTGCGCAACAGTTGAGAGAGGGCGACCCTTGGCCGTTATGATCGCTAGGTCCAGCATCACGGCCGGCCGGAAGGGGCGGGTCTGATAGCCGGTCTCTTCATCGAAATTAACTGTAAAGGGATCAATCAGGGCAACGCCCATGCCTTGTTTGACGAAGCTCAGTAAGTTTTCAGACAGATGCGTGTGGATTTGTGTTCGCCACGTGCGCCCCTGCGTTTGAAACGCATCCCTAGTGCGCCGGTGCGTTTGATGTTCCGGCCCCATGACAATGAAAGGCTCGTTCTCCAGCAACGCAGGCGTCAGGACATCGTGGGCGGCTAGCGGACTGCCTTCGGGGAACGTGGCCAGAGTTTCGAAGTGGAACACCTGATAATTCAGCGTGTCGTGAAGGATTGGCATCTCGACGACCCCGATCTCGAACAGGCCCGAGGTTACCCATTCTTGTATTTTTGACGAATACTGCGATTGAAAACTGACGGACAGGTTTGGTCGAGTTTTGGCAAAGCGGGCGACCTCGCGCGGGATAAAGCCGAAGGACAACAGATGAGGGGCCGCGATCTGAAGCTGACCGGGATGCTTGTTTTGCAGGTCAGAGACCGCTTGGGCAACGTGATCCAGGCCGCGCACGACGGTGTCAACCTCACGGTACAGCAGCTCGGCCTCGGGCGTGGGTAATAATCGGCCTTTGCTGCGTTCAAACAGGGGCAGTCGGGCCTCGCGCTCAAGCTGTGCCAGAAGATTACTGATGCCCGGCTGCGAAATGCCCAGTACAGACGCCGCGCCGGTGACGGTTCCGGTTTCCATGATGGCGTGAAAAGCCTGCAATTGGCGAAAGCGCAGAGACATGGTTCATCCTATCATTTTTTCTGATGGAGTTGCGAAAACATAGTATTTGAAATGATATACAGGTCAAGGCAGGCTTCCGCTCATCAAGGGGATGCGGCATGGGCGACCTGTTTCAGAAAATTGTTGGGTTTGACCTGTGGCATCTGAAGCTGCCGGTCACGTCACGCCGTGATCATGGAATTGGCACTGTTGAAGGAAGTTGCGAAGTTGTCGTCTTGCGCCTGACGTCCGAGGACGGCTGTCATGGGTTTGGCGAGGCCTCGCCCTGGTCGGTGTTCACGGGAACGCCCGAGGCCACCTATGCGGCTTTGGACCGGTATATCCGGCCGCTGGTGATTGGCTCGTGCATTGCCGACCGGGCCGCCATCACGGAACAGGCGTCCCGCGTCGTCGCACATTGCACCGAAGCGAAGGCCGCGTTGGACAGTGCGCTGCTTGACTTGGCTGGTCGGATCAGTGGCGTGCCGGTGTGGGCATTGTTGGGTGGAAAGTGCCGCGATACCATTCCGCTGAGCTGTTCAATCGCCAACCCTGAATTCGCGCAGGACAAGGAACTGCTGGATCGGCTGCAGGACGACGGCGTTCGGATCGTTAAGCTGAAGACGGGGTTCAAGGATCATGCCTTTGACATCATGCGGCTGGAATATCTGGCGCAGAACTACCCGGATATGTCTGTCAGAGTGGACTATAATCAGGGGCTTGAAATTACGGATGCCGCTGCACGGGTGCGGGACGTCGCGCAATTTGCACCGGATTTCATCGAGCAACCCGTGCGGGCGCATCACTTTGGCATGATGGCCCGTTTAAGGCAGATGATTGATGTGCCCCTGCTTGCAGATGAAAGCGTTTTTGGTCCTGAAGATATGGAGCGCGCCGCGCGCGAAAACATATGCGACGGCGTTTCGGTGAAAATCATGAAATCCGGTGGGCTACACCGCGCCCAGACAACTGCGCGTATCGCAGCAGCCCATGGGTTGAGCGCGTATGGCGGCGACATGTTCGAAGCAGGGTTGGCCCACCTTGCGGGCACCCACATGATTGCGGCAACGCCCGAGATAACTCTGGGCTGCGAGTTTTATCAGTCTTCATACTTCCTTGCGGAAGACATTCTGCAAGATCCTTTCCGCGTGGCCGACGGCAACGTGATCGTTCCCGTTGGTCCGGGGCTGGGCGGGTGTCCTGACATCGGAAAACTGAACCACTATGCAATAACCAAGGCGGTGGCAGCATGAACGACGCAAAAACCATCGCGATCATCGGGGCCGGTATTGTCGGCGTGTCCTCTGCAATCTGGCTTCAGCGTGATGGGCATCGGGTGATCCTGATCGACAAAGCAGGCCCGGGCGAAGGCACCTCATACGGCAATGGCGGAGTGTTGGCTTCTTGCTCAATCGTGCCGGTGACCGTTCCAGGGTTGCTTCGAAAAGCTCCGAAGATGCTGTTTAGCCCCTCTCAGCCGTTGTTCATGAAATGGGGGTACTTGCCCAAGCTTCTGCCGTGGCTGTCCCAATATCTCAAACATGCGAATGCAAATGATGTGGAACGTATTGCGGCTGCACTGACCCCGATCGTGGGGGACAGTTTGAATGACCACGAAGCCCTTGCCAAAGGGACAGGGGCCGAAAAGTGGATCGTGCCGTCCGACTATCTGTTTCTTTATGAAAACCGGGCGCAGTTCGAAGGTGACGCGTTTGGGTGGGCGATACGTCGAAAGTACGGGTTCCAATGGCAGGAACTGGAGGGCGAGGCATTTCGTGCCTATGACCCTGTCTTTGGTCAGGAGATCGGATTTGCTGCAAAGCTTTCAGATCACGGCCACATCACTGATCCGGGGCGTTATGTGAAAGACCTTGCGGCACATGTCGAAGCGCAGGGCGGTCAAATTGTTCGCGCCACTGTCGAAGACATCGCCTATGAAAACGGTCGGGTGGTTGGTGTGCGGGCAGGTGGTGAGACCATCGCCTGTGATACAGCCCTGATCACTGCGGGTGTTTGGTCGGGCCCTCTGGCCGCGCGTCTTGGGGTTTCTGTTCCTTTGGAAAGCGAACGCGGCTATCATCTTGAATTGATAGAGCCTTCTGCGATGCCGCGTAGCCCGGTGATGGTGGCTTCGGGCAAGTTTGTGGCCACTCCGATGGATGGGCGAATTCGTTTGGCCGGTATCGTCGAATTCGGAGGGCTGGATGCGGCGCCGTCACGCGCGCCGTTCGAATTGCTGAAGAAAAACGCCCGAGCTGCCTTTCCGGGTGTAACATGGAAGGAGGAAGTTGAATGGATGGGGCACAGACCCGCCCCGGCGGATTCGATCCCGATCATCGGCGAAGTACCTAATATCAAAGGTGCGTATCTTGGCTTTGGGCACCATCACATCGGTTTGACGGGTGGGCCGAAAACCGGGCGCCTGTTGGCCCAGATGATCGCGGACAGAACTCCGAACACAGACGTGAGCGTCTATGCGCCCTCACGCTATGCAACACAATAATGTCGGTGAGAAACACCGGCGGTTCGATATTCAATAGGGAGAATACGATGAAGAAACTAACAAGTCTTTTGGCGGCAACCGCTTTGACAGCCGCTTCGGTCGTTCCGGCTGTGGCGGAAAAATGGGATATGCCCATGGCATATTCTGCATCCAACTTCCATTCCGCTACGGGGGCCGAGTTTGCTAAGTGCGTTACCACCGGAACCGGCGGTGAGATTGAAATCGTAACCCATCCGTCGGGGTCCTTGTTCAAGGGCGCGGATATCAAACGTGCAATTCAGACCGGACAGGCGCCAATCGGGGAACGCCTGTTGTCGGGGCACCAGAACGAAAATGCGCTGTTTGGTTTTGACTCGATCCCCTTCCTTGCGACGTCATTCGATGACAGCGCAAAACTTTGGGAAGCGGCCAAGCCGTCCATTGAGAACCTGCTGGCAGAACAGAACCTGACGTTGCTTTACGCAGTTCCATGGCCGCCGCAGGGTCTCTATTTCAAGAACGAGGTGAACTCGGTCGCGGATATGGAAGGCATCAAGTTCCGATCCTACAACAACGCGACCTCACGCCTTGCAGAGCTGACCGGGATGCTGCCAGTCACGATCGAAGCGGCAGAAATCAGCCAGGCATTTGCAACCGGCGTGGCCGACTCGATGGTGTCGTCGGGGTCCACCGGGTATGACCGTAAGGTATGGGAAAGCCTGAATTATTTCTACGAGGTGGATGCCTGGTTGCCGCGCAACTATGTGATGGTCAACTCAGATGTCTGGGGTGGTGTGTCTGACGCCAACAAGAATGTCATCAAGGCCTGCGCGGAGCTGGCGGAATATGCCGGTAACTGGCGTGCCAAGGAATATACTGGTTTCACCCTTCAAGGCTTGCGTGATGGTGGTATGACCGTTGGTCCGGCTTCTGAGCAGATGGTCAACGAGTTGAAAGAGATCGGTGTGACCATGACAAACGAGTGGCTCGAGGCGGCAGGGGACGAAGGCAAGGCCATCGTCGACGCATTCCAGTCGCAATAAATCCCTCAAACGGGCGGCGGGGTATCCTGCCGCCCTTTGTCTGACCAATCATAACATCGCGGGGACGGTATGGCAGCATTGCGAGGGCTTCGGTCCGTATTGGATTTCATTTATCAGGCCGCAGGCGTTCTGGCCGCGCTGAGCCTGATCGCCATCTTGTTGCTGATTGTGGTGCAGATGCTGGCCCGCTGGACAGGCGAGGTTTTTCCCGGTGCCCCTGACTATGCCGGATATGCCATGGCTGCGGCGTCCTTTCTGGCCTTTGCGAACGCATTGAACCGGGGTAGCCATATTCGCGTGTCGATCCTGTTGAACGCCGTTCCCAATGGTGTCCGCAGGGTGCTGGAGATCTGGTGCTTTGCCGTCGGTGCTGCCGTGATGTGGTACTTTTGCTGGTATGCCTATCGGTTTGTCTACTGGAGTTGGAAATTCAACGACGTGAGTCAGGGGCAGGACAAGACCGCCCTTTGGATCCCTCAGTCATCTATGCTGATCGGCGCGGTGATCCTTGCAATCGCCCTGACGGATCACCTGATCCATGTCGTCGTGAAAGGTGATCACCGCATCACTCGTGATCTCGCAGATCAGAGCCACGGGGAGTGACGGCATGGAAAATATCTCAGTCATCATTCTTTTTCTTTTCGTTCTGTTCACCTTGCTCGGCACGGGCGTATGGGTCGGCCTTGCCCTGATGGGCGTGGCTTGGGTGGGGATGGAACTGTTCACCACACGGCCGGTCGGCGATGTGATGATCACTACGGTCTGGTCAGCTTCGTCCTCGTGGACTTTGACCGCGTTGCCCATGTTTATTTGGATGGGGGAAATCCTCTATCGAACGCGATTATCTGAAGACATGTTCAAGGGGCTTTCGCCTTGGATGGCCCCGCTGCCCGGCGGGTTGGTACACACGAACATCGTAGGCTGTACCGTGTTTGCTGCGGTGTCTGGATCGTCTGCTGCGACCCTGACGACCGTGGGCAAGATGTCCATTCCCGAGCTACGCAAACGCAACTACCCCGAGCGCATGATCATCGGCACCCTGACGGGGGCGGCGACGCTTGGCTTGATGATCCCGCCATCCCTGACCCTGATCGTCTACGGCGTGACGATAAATGAATCCATTACCAAGCTGTTCTTCGCTGGCATCCTTCCGGGTCTGGTTCTGGCCGCCATGTTCATGGGCTATGTCGCGATCTATTCAAAGTTGGGCAAGGATTGGAATCCGAACGACGAGGGCAAGCTCAGCTTTTCCGAGAAAATCAGGAACTCTCGGTTTTTGTTGCCCGTGATCCTGCTGATCATGGTTGTGATTGGCTCAATGTATTTGGGCTATGCAACTGCCACCGAAGCTGCAGCGTTTGGGGTGATCGGGGGGCTTCTGCTTGCGGCGGGGCAGGGGTCACTGAACTGGAAGACCTTTACGGAAAGCCTGATGGGAGCAACCCGCACAAGTGCCATGATTGCGTTAATCCTTGCGGGGGCGGCCTTTCTGTCACTGTCGATGGGCTTTACGGGATTGCCACGTGGTTTGGCCGACCTGATCGCAGGGTGGGAGCTGACACGGTTTGAGCTGCTCATGGTGCTTTTGGTCTTTTACATCATTCTGGGTTGTTTCCTTGATGGCATCTCGTCGGTCGTTCTGACCATGGCCGTTGTGGAGCCGATGATCAGGGAGGCCGGTATCGATCTGATCTGGTTCGGAATATTCATCGTTGTTGTGGTTGAGATGGCGCAGATCACCCCTCCGATCGGTTTCAACCTGTTCGTCATGCAGGGCATGACCAATCATGAGATGGGCTATATTGCCCGCGCCGCGATCCCGATGTTCCTGATCATGGTCTTGATGGTCTTCGTGTTGATCTGGTTCCCGGAACTGGCCACATGGCTTCCGGACAACCTACGTCAGAGCCCCGGTGGGTAGCCCGTCTTGAACCCCTTGCATTGGGCCGCGCGCAACGGCCCGCTTGTTCTAGTGGCTGGACTGGTTGGTGGGTTGCTGCTGCCGGGACTGGCCGAACCGATGCGCCCGATGCTGCCCCCGCTGGTGGTTCTACTGTTGTTTGTGACCGTCCTGAGGATGGAGCCGTCGTCCATTCTGGGCTCGATGGGCGACTGGCGGCTTGTATTCGGGACTGTATTGGGTTTTCAATTCGCCATTCCGTTGGCTGTGCTTGCTGTTGGCTTTCTGTTTGGTTGGAACGCGGAGCCCGTGCTTTTGGCTTTGCTAATCATGACCGCAGCGCCATCCATCGCAGGCAGCCCCAATCTGTGCCTGATGATGGGGTACCCGGCGGAACACGCGATGCGTTTGCTTGTGGCCGGGACTGCCGTTTTACCGCTGACCGTGTTTCCCATCTTTTGGCTGATGCCCGAGATTGGTGATTTTCATACGGTGTTGCAGGCCGTGCTAAAGTTGTTCGTGACGATTTTCGCTACGACATTTGCAGCGATAGCTCTGCGTCGAACAGTGCTAAAATCCCCGTCGCAAGGAATACTGATGAACCTTGAAGGGTTGGGCACGATCACATTGGCCGTTTTCGTCGTGGGGTTAATGCCTTCGGTCAGCAGCACAATGTTGGACCAGCCCGGTACTGCTTTGTTTTGGATCGCTTTCGCGTGTTGCGCAAATTTTGGCGCTCAGGCGGTGACATATGTCCTGACACGCAACAGGCTGTCCCCGGCCAAAAGAACGGCCATGGCCTTGATTGCGGGCAACCGGAATATTGCCATCTTCTTTGTGGCGCTGCCTCCGGAGGTTACCGCGCCGTTGATGGTGTTCATCGGCGCGTATCAAATTCCGATGTATCTGACGCCGACCGTCATGCGACGGCTATACCGCGCAGGATAGTCTTGCTGGGGTTAAGGAACCTCAGTCCACCAAATTACTGCAACTGCAAGATATCGGGCACGCAAAGTTTGCGCTTGGCGGGCATCTGATCGGCCCCGTCTGACCGTTTCAGGCGCTTCGGCCCGTCCTTGACCTTAATGTTTGGCTTTGCCAGCGGACCGGTCGCCGTCACTGGCCACGGACTGCGGGACAGGGGATCACCGATTTTGCGAGGTTGCAGGTTAAGGTCCAGTGCCTTGTTGTTCACATCCACCGCGCCAAATACGACGACCTGAACCTGATCGGTCTCCAAGGTGGTTTGTTTGGTCGAGATATTGCCGTTTGCAATAGCCAGCGGTGCGCGTAAACAAACGATTGGCGCAACCTTCTGCTTTTCCTTTGAAAAGACCCAAGGTAGCAACCCAAGGCCCGCAAGATCCAATAGCTGGGTTTCAATCGACCCGTCGCGCATGGAAACGGTGGCGTTACCGCTCATGGATTTGACGAAATGTTTGGCCGAGTCGATCCCGCCGGTGACGTCGAAATCCGCGTAAATAGTTCCGCTGGCGCCTTTCTTGAAATTCAGGTTGTGCAGAATGTCGTTCAGCCGCCACCCCCCAGCCTGACCTTTAAGGTTCAGCCGGTGATCTTCGCCCGACAAGTCCATACGGCCACTGACGTCGAAATGGGCGCCACCATATTCAAACTTCAACGGCCCCGCTTTCAGTTCGCTTTCGTTCAGGGTCAGTTCGCTTTGCAAAGTGCTGATACCGTCCGAGCCTTCGATGTGGCGCAAGTCGATATCAACATCCATATTCATTCCAGACAGAAGGATAGAGCGCCCAATCGGTTTCAGCGTTACGTCCCTTAGGGCGCCGGGTTCCGCATGTGCGTCTGTTTCTGCTGTGGTATCCTCGTCGGCCACACCCAGTTTGCGTAACTGAGCGGTCGCCAGAACGATGCTGCGGATCTGGTCAATACGGATCAGGTCGCTTTCGATTAACCCCTTGAGGACAGGGTCCGAGGTCGCGTCGTCCAGAGTGGCTGAAAAGGTCAGGCCGGAATCGGCGACGGTCACATCCGCCTGTGCGCTCCAATCCGTACCATCGCTATGAAGGTCGATCGAAAATCCTGTATGTCCGGTATCTACGGGCTCTAGCGACAATGCCTGCAAAAGGTCGGCACCGGATGGGACTTCGATTTCGATGCCAAGGTCCAGGTTTTCGAACTTAAGAACGTTCTCGACAGAACCATGAACGTCCAGAGACCAGACATCCGTGTCACTTGTGCTTCCGTTCAAGTCCGAGAGCGAGAGCTGTTTGATATTGCCGGTCAGGGAAAACGCGCCGGAGAACTTTCCAAGTTGATCATCTTCGCCCAACAGTTCGGGGGAAATCAAACTGCTTGCCGGAATTTCAAGTATTCCTTCGCCTAAGACCTCCTGCAACTGCAACGCGTCCCCTACCGATCCGTTGAGAATGACAAACGGGTTCGCGGGGTCACCGATCCGCAGGTTCACATTGCCAACTCGCAGTTTTCCATCCGGCGTTCTGGACACTTCCGAGAATTTAACTGGGGGCGGGCCTTCGCCCGATGTGTCCAGTGTGAAACCATTGGTTTCAATGACCATCTGCCGCTGCGGTATTTCACCGGGGACGCTGTCCATGACCATGTCCACCGAAATCAGTTTCAGGTCATAGCGCGATGCAGCCGGCGCGGGCTCGGCCCCTTCTGGGTACAACCGAATCCGGGTCGTCAGGGACACATCTTCCGGATTGCCAAGCTCACCGATCTGACCGGTGAGCTCCAGGCTCTGCCGGCCTTCCAATTGTGCCTGTATGTTAAGGTCGTCCAGACGTGACACGCCCTCAGAGACCTTCAATACCGCTTCCGCACTTCCAGAACCTTCAAGAACACGGTTCAGCTTTAGAATATCGAGAAGTTGTCCAAGTTCATCAATCGTCGCAGTGGTAGCAATCGCCAAGCCCGCTTCGGCTTGAACCTCGGTCGCGGCAAGTGAAACCTGATCGAACTTGGCCGTTACCTGAAAAGGGTCTTGGTCAGGGAATTGGGCGCTTAGGTCAAATGCCTGCCCATTCAATGTGCCGTGCCCGTTGGCCGAGGCGACCGCGACCCCGTCGCCAGACGCCAATGTCAGTTCCGGCAGGCGTAGATCGAAATCGAGACCATTTTGCGCACTTTGATACAGGACCGTGATGTTGGTTAGGCTAAGTTCACGGTCTGCAAAAATCTCTGAAACAGCATTCGTCGTTAGCATTGGGCCGCTTGCGTCGTCTGTCTTTTGACCGGTTGGCCAGCTTGTCTTACCGTTTTCTGTTGCAATCAGGTTTAGGTGAATTCCGTCCACCATCAAATTGCTGATCGACAGTTTTGCCTTCACAAGATCCGCAGCAGAAACCGAAAAGCTGAGCGTATCTATCTTGGCAAGGTCGGTACCCTCCAGCGACGCAGAAGGCATCACAATGCCGTTGGCTGTGACCGACAATTGTGAGCCAAGCCCAACACTTATGTTTTCGTTGATAACCAATTGCTGACCCAGCTTGTTGGTCAGAACCTGTTGGGCCATGGCGGTGCGCGGGGTCGACAGAAACGGGGATGATAGAAACAGCCATGCGGCGGCAACGACGAAAAGGATAATTACGCCAATTATCAGCGCGCCTTTTAGCAAAACTCGCACTATATGCCCCTCTCAATTCATTCTTGCGTCCACTGTTGCTTGGTTCGCGGTGCGTCTTTCAGATCAAGTATTATCGGTTCTTCGTTAACCGATTCATTGCATCCACCTTAGCATCAAAACCCGCTAACACGTTCAACCAACCAATATATCGACACGCACCCGATCGCGTAGCCTGCGATCGGCATGGAATAAGTCGCAAGCCGCCCCGATCCAGAGGGTGTCATGAAATGCCATGCCATCAGAACCGCTGACAGGGTCGCAATAAACAAAAGCTGACCAGCTTCAACACCCAGATTGAAAGAAAGCAAGGCGGCGAAAACGTCCTGAGGGGGGATGCCGATTTCGGCCAATGCCCCGGCAAAGCCCAAGCCGTGCAGCAGCCCGAAGCAAAAGCATACGATCCAAGGGTACTGTTCCGACAACCGCAATTGCCCGTCCTTTCGGCGCAGGATTTCCAGCGCGAGGAAAACGATCGACAGGGCGATTACTGCTTCCACAGGCGGGCCGGGGACGTTCAGCACGCCCAGAGTTGCCAAAGCCAAAGTGATCGAATGGGCAACTGTAAACGCTGTCACCGCGCCGACCAGACGCCACTTGTCACGCACCAGAAGGAACAGGGCAAAAACGAATAGCAGGTGATCCCAACCTTCCAGAATGTGTTCGAAACCAAGGCGAAAATAGCTTGTGAAGACGGCCAACGTCGTAGGTTGTCGGGGAATTTCCAGTTCTACAGTGTCAGGCGTGAACCTGAGAGTTGTTGTCGGTGCATCAATGGGTTGAAGCCGCAAAAGCACGTCATTTCTTTGTGTTTCCAGCCCATCAATTTTAACTGAATTTCCCCCAAGGCCGGTTTCGCATTCAGCGACCCAAATCGATATCCATGCAACGCCGTCTGATGTGGGTTCAGGGCCTCGCGCGGGCGAGCAGGACTCTGGCAAAACCGCATCAATCGTCATGGGGCGGCCTGTCACATCAGGTTTTCGCCACAACACTTGCCAAGTGTTCTGAGCCAATTGCCTCAGCTCCAGATAGCCCGGGTCCAGCGCATGTGCCTGCGCCGGCGCCCCCGAAAGTGCGACCCAAACGGTCAACAACACAAACAGCGCAGCCTTCATTCTTGCGCCTTTTCGGTTTCCGGAGTGACGACCTGATAGGTTGCGGCCAAATCCTCGAACTGGGCCTGCGCCAATTCTTCACCCGTGTCCCGCCGCCATTCAAGCAAAACCGCATCATGGATATCCTCCAGTTCGGGCAATTTGGAGGGTTGCGTGTCGGTGATCCGAACCAGATGAAGACCATAACCCGACTGAATGGGGCCTTCCCACTCACCGAGCTTCAATTGGTTTACGGCGCCAGAGAACCCGTATCCGAACGCCGCATCGACTGAGCGTGCGGCAGATAAAGGCAGGGACAACGGCAGCAGTGTGCGCGCCCCGACGCCGGTCCAGTCTTCGCCGGCTCTTAGCCTTGCTAGCGCGGAGTCCATGTCAGCAGGCGTCGGCGCTTCACCCAGAAACACCTGATCAAATGCAATTAACCGAGGTGTGGTGAAGCGTTCCGCGTTCTGCTCCAGGTACGCTTGCAGAACGTCGGTTTCCGGCTCTACCGAGGACGCGATTGCATCTGTCAGAAAATCCATCTTCTGCGCCAGCCGCGCCCGGATTACCTGATCGCCACGGTCTAACCCAAGTTTGCGCGCTTCGCGAACAAGGACTTCTTCACGGATCAGAGCTTCAATCAACGCCTGTCGTTCGGTGTCCGTCGGTGGCCGTTTCCAACTGTCGGTAAAACGTGCAACCAGCAAATCCACATCATCCTGGTCGACAATTATCGTTTCTGCTGGAGGGGCAACTTCACCGTCCGGGGCAACAAGGAAGAACCATCCAAATATTCCGCACCCGATCAAGAGGAAGTGGAGCAAGGGGTCTTTCAATACACGCATGGGCTCTTTCTCGGAAGCGGAGGGCCGTGGTCATTACTGACCAGCGGCTCTTTTTCCGGTGACTTAATAGTGTTGATTAGTTGACGACTTAAGCCCGCGCATCACTCGCTGGGGGTGTACCATATTGGCGAGGAATAAGCGCGTTCCTGATGAACCAACTGGGCTTCTTCTGGCAAATCAATGCCAAAGCGCAATTTGTCATACAGAACCCAGCGCGGTGTCGGGATTTCCAACACTCGAACATAGTAGAATGCTCTTTGGCTCGGATCGAACTCGGGGTCGGTCCACACGGTCAGAAGTTCAGATGTCCCGATCGTATTGCTCCAGCTTGCGGTATCGAGATCGACTGTATTGCCAACCTCAGGCAACTGGCCATTCGAATCCAATGCGCGATCGCCGGACCAGGCGACATTGAACACTTTCTCCTGAAGCTCACCTTCAGCATCCAGCCAGCCCTTTACGACCTGTACCCGGTCCAGATTTGCGCCAATGGGGTCGCGCAGAGCGCCAATCAGGAAAGATGGCGCGCCATCGCCCTCACGCGGGCGCAAGTCGCTGCCCATGGGCACACCTTTGGTATAACCGACATCCGCGACCAGCCGCGTCAGTAGGTCGTCGTCCTGAAAATCCCAGCCACCGAAAAAGCGCAGGCCGATGCGCGGCCCGGTCGTGGCATAGGTCTCCCGGCGTTTGAAGGCGTCAAAGATCGCCGCACGAGTGTTATCGGACGCCCAAACCGCAGTGTACCCGGACGCGACAAGCGTGTGTCCTTCGAATGCGCCCAGTTCACTTTCCACAAAGGGATGCAGAACGCGCGTTGCCGAAGGTTCAGCACTTACCGACTTGCCAAAGTAGTTTTCCTCTTCCGCGGTCGCCAGTGAGGTGTGGCTGTCCGTGGCGCCGCCCATGCCGAATTTGTAGGGGTTCACTCCGAACTTTTCCTCAAGCGCCAAGCCGCGTTTCAACGCCTCGCGCGCGTATTCACCGGCCAGCATGTCCTCGGTCTTGAGTTCGGTGATATCCAGATTGCCAACATCCCAGTTTTCGTAATCGGCAAACGGATCATCGGGGCTGAGATAGGGGTGAGCCTCGCCGTCGCCCTTGATTTGCGTGACTTCGTAATGCGGCTCCCACTTTGCGCGGTTTTGAACATACTCTTCGTCCACTTTTCCGCCGTGGTAGGTGTCTTCGGTCGGGAACATCCAGCCATTGGACAGGTTTCCGTTATGGGCAAAGGCAACGGCCCGCCCACCGGTTTTTTCCTGATACTCTTCCAGCCAGGCGTACAAGGCCTTGGGATCGGTATCCCCATAGGGCGGCTGCGTGACCGGTGGAACCATTTGCAGCGCACGAATTGGACCATCGCGCAGCATGACGTTCCGGTGCAGGTTGAACCCTTTCGGAACCGAGGTCCATTCAAAGCCGATGAACGCAGTGAACTTGCCCGGATCATTATGACGTTCGGCCGCCAAAACGATCTGTTCCCAGGTGAACGCAAAGGCATCCGCGCCGGGGCTGTAGGATTCAAGCAGGATTTCCGGCAGGGTCATCTGCGAAAAATTCGTAATGATGTCAAAAGCAGCCTTGGCCGCGTTCTCGCCACCTGCCTTGTACCCCTCGTACCACTCCAGTCCTTTCGGATCGGACAGAACACCGGGTTTCCCGGCTTGCAGGTCAGGTGCAAACCCCATCAGATCGGTATGATCCGTCAGAACCATCCAATCCAGGGGCCGCGCCAACCGAACGGGCTGGCCTGTGGATGAAATGACTTGTTCACCTTTTGCAAACCGCCAGGCTTCGTCGGGCAGCAAGGTATTCCCGAATGCGCCAGCATCCAGTGACAGCCCGGTGTGAAGGTGCGTATCCCCCCACAAGGGGCGCTCGGGGAACGTGCGATTGGCGTAAGGTGAAAAGGGGCGTTCCGCAAACGTGCCTTCGGCGGCTTGCTTGCTTGGAACAGCGTCAGCAAAAGTAATGGTGGGCAGCGAAATAAAAGCCACCAAACACGAACGCAGTCTGACCATCGAAATCTCCCCAGTAAAAAAGTCGAAAAATACAGGCGATTCAGCCGTCTCCTAAGGATATTCTATTTTTCTAATATATCCGAATGAATTTTTGTTTGGGCGCGCCGGTAGGAGGGGTGAAACCAGAACCGCGCAACTGCGGCGTATCCCGCGAACAAAAAAGGTGCGCTCAGTTGTCCCGAACGCACCTAATTTCAGATCGTGTATTAGGCTTAGCCGAACCGTGCAATCGGGCCTTGCGGAATATCGGCCAATTCCACGGCTTTGTCGATCAGGAACAGCGCCTCCATCTTGGAGTGGGCCAGCAAAGAAACGTCGTCTCCAACATGGAACGAGAAGTTGGTCGGTGAATGCACACCTGCAAGTTCACCTGCCGGAATCTGGGACAGTCGGTGCGTCAATTGTTGAGCGCCCATACCCTTTTTCTTGTCATGGATAAGCAGGAATACCCCGTTGCCCCAATAGGTCGCAAAGTTGCGCCCTTCCTGTGTGACGGACAAAAGCGACGATCCTGCCGAAGCCAGGAATTCCCGGAATTCGCTGGACGGGCTTGACGCAAAAATCTCTTCTACATCTGCGACTTTTACGGCCACGATCTTGGAGGTTCTGGAGTGCATTGTCGCCAGTTGAACAACGTAGTTTTCGAACTCGGCCAATCCAATGCAACCTGTCAGATCTCCAAAATAGAGCGGGTCGGTCAGGCTGAAATTTGGATTAACTTCCGAGTCGTTATTCGCGTAAACATCGGCTTCCATCACTTCGATCGCTGCGCGTCGTTCCGCCGCCAGCCTGTATGCATCAGAAAGCCGTTGCTTCAGATCGGCAAACTCGAAGGGTTTGGTCACATAATCTGTTGCGCCAACCTCGAAAGCCTCGTCGATATACTGCTTTTGCACCATGGCAGTTACCATGATGATCGGCGTAAACTTGTAATCGGGCAACTTGCGCGCTTCTTCGCACAACGTAATGCCATTCATCTCGGGCATTTGCACGTCAAGCAGCAGGCAGTCGAACGGCTGATCGGTTTCTGACAAAATTCGAATTGCTTCGTGACCGCTGTTTGCCGTCACAACATCTTCGTAGCCGAACGCTCCCAGAACGCAGATTAGCAGCTCCAGAATGCTTGGGTCGTCGTCTACAGCAAGTATCCGCATAACTATTCACCAGGTTTTGCCACCGAACCGACCTTTGGGCATTGCAGACGTCAGGCAAAGATCGGTTGGCGAGTGGATTATTTAGGTTTGGTCAGCCTGTCGGACAAAAGCGGCAAAACATTGACACTTGAAGGGCGCGCATGTGTCCCACCTTACATTTTTTCGCGTTGCATCTTGGCACGGGTGAAATAGGCCGTAGGGCGCTATTGGTAGACTTGACCGTGCCAAAACCAGGCATTCCAAGTTGTGTACGATGCTCAGTTGTAGCCCGCGACTATTACGCGTTCCTTAATGTTTCCTGAAATTCTGGCTGAGTTTGGCGACCGCAAAGAAAAGCGGAGGTAAGTCAACCTCTTGCGAGAATGATCATGCCCTTAAAGCTCATGCCTAGAGCGTAAAATGGTCAAGCAAATATACATATAGGTATCTTGCGTTTGCTCAACCCAAGGTATGGGAGGAGATTTGGTCACACATGCCATACAATCATAAGGAGAGCGCCACTAATATATAGACTTGCCGTTCAGCTTCTTGGCATAAGTGTGGCAAAATTAAGAGCAAAATATGGACCGACCACTCAGGTACGAGCAGGCATACCCGGCGTCGCAACTTCTGCCGGACCTTGAACCTGCCAATGATATTCCGGCTGGGCCGAAAGTCTCGGCGCGGCAGAAGATGTTCGCGCTCAAGCGTGGATTGTCCGAGCGTCAAAGCAAGCTCGGCAGCATTCGTGCAACCACGTTGAACTTCCGCAATATGCACGAGCACGGCACTCTGCTTGCAAAGTACCTTGAGACCCGAAAGGCAATCTTCATAGACCGGCTGAAGTGGCAGATCGGCGAAGTCGATGGGATGGAGTTCGATCAATACGATACCCCAGCCTGCCGCTGGGTGATCCTGCACGAATTTGGCGAGGTGATTGGCGGGGTGCGGTTGCTGCCGACTTCGGCGCGCTGTGGCATGTACACTTATATGCTGCGGGACGCGCAGAAAGGCATCCTTCCGGGAATGCCTACAGACGTTCTGTTTTTTGAGGCTCCGGTAAATCCGAAAGTTTGGGAGGCGTCGCGCTTCTTCATCGCTGACAGTGTTCCGTCAGCACGCAGGATGGCCGTACAGCACGAACTGTTTTATCAGATGACGGTGAACGCCGAAAAAGGCGGTGCATCACGGATACTGGGAATTGTGCCGTCCATCTGGGCGCGTTGGTCGCGGCGTTTGGGCGTAGGGGCCGCACCCGTTGGTGCCAAGTTTGCGATCGAGGGAAGCTACAGCCAATCCGTGCTGTTTAATATTAAGAACGATTCAGACTGATCCGCCGCGATTTCTCGATAACAAGAGTGAATTCTGGCGCTTTTCGACGGCGCCCGGATCTGATAGAATACGGAGTAAGGTCAAGCCGTTTGGCATGCGCGCGCAGAAGCGCGTTTTGGACTTGAATTAACTATTTGATTTGACTTGTAAAAAATACGATCGGGGCACGGCATTGTCGAAATCCGCCCGTTGCCCGACAAAATAACGTCAAGAAATGAACAACATTTAGGGGCTTTTCCGGGCTTTTTGCCGCTGTTTCGTCCCACTCACTGCCTAGGCTAAGGGCGTTAATGAGGTCAAATGCGGTTCACCAGTCATGAAACATACGAACCCGGGAAAAGAACAATTCCAGCGTAAGCTGGAAACCCGCGCGCTGCAGAAAAGAACACTAAGAGTGCTTGCCGTCGACGACGAGCCGAGCATTTTGGAGTTGCTGCAGGCGGCACTGGCTGAATTCGAAAACTATGAAATCTCGGTCGCGGGTTCAGCCAGCGAAGCGTTGCAGGCCATAGAGTCGTCTGAGACACCGTTTGATTGTTTCCTGCTTGATATTCAGATGCCCGAAACAAACGGCATCGAATTGTTGCGCCGCATTCGACAAATCCCGGAACACGCGGAAACCCCGGCCATCATGCTGACCGCAATGAGTGGCCGCAAATACGTGGAAGACGCGTTTTTGCAGGGTGCGTTTGACTATGTCAGCAAGCCTTTTGATTTCTTTGAGCTGCGCAGTCGAATGCACGCGGCCCACTTGTTGATGCAGGAGAGGATCAAGGCGCGCAGGACATCTGCGTCGGTGAAAAATCTCCGCGAAGAACTGGACCATAATCAGCAATTCAGCTTCGAGGACCCGCTTACCATAGATGGGCTTGAACGCTGCTTGAAATATGTCGAGTTCGACAACTATATCGAACAACTTTCAAGAGGCCGTCTTTTTGAATCCTGGGTGACCGCTATCAAACTTCAGGATGCAGAGTTCCGCTTTGATCTGAACGATTTCGGAGGCTTCCGGCGCGCGATGGCCGATCTGGGCCGTAGTATCGAACTGACAACCGGGAACTCTGAGGCCGTGTTTTCCTACAGGGGAGGCGGCGCCTTCCTTGTGGTTGTTCATGGGCGGGATCGGGCGGCCGGGCTGCCCAAGGAAGACCAACTCAATCATGTTTTCAGTGACACACTCGGTCGACGGGGTGCCTCTGGCTATATGAGGGCTGTGATGAGCCCGCCGGTTTCAATGCGTTCAATTTCCAAGACAGGTGCGTTTGCTGCAATGAATAATGCTATCGAAAAAGTTGACGGTCGCGAAAAGGCTCTTCGAAAGGGGACCGAAGTCGAGCCCCAACAAAGATGCGAAGTCCGAGTAGGGCGCAAAGAAAAATCTCAGAAAAGACTTTTCGACACGGTTTTGCGCGAGATGTACGGAAACGAATCCTATCTGGCGGGTAAATAGTCTCGCCACCCTTGTTTCCATCAGGACCCTGCGGGGACTTCTTCCGCGTTCAAGATCAATGGACCGCTGGTCCGCATTGTAAATGTGAGAACAGGTTCCGGCATTTCGACATCTGACAGCGAAAAATGTATCCGCCTCAGGACTGAAGCCATCAAAATCATGATCTCGGTTTCAGCGTACTGCGCGCCAATGCAAATTCTGGGTCCGGCTCCGAATGGAATATACTGGCCGCGGGGTGGTGGAGTTCCCATAAATCGCTCGGGGCGGTATTGCGCGGGATCTTCCCACAACACTTCATTCCGATGCAGCGAATAAACTGGGAAGAAAAGCGCATCCCCTTCTTTAATTTTGACATCTTTGACCTGAATGGCCTCGGAGGCGTCACGGGCGAAGAAGGCCGCAGATGGGTAAAGGCGCAGGGTTTCCTTGATGTGGGCCCGAAGCAGCGGCAAATGCTCCAGATGAGAAAACTCAAGCTTGCCTTCGGGACATACTGTCCGAATTTCGTGCCGGATACGGGTTTGCATCTCTGGGTTCAGTGCCAGCAGGTAGTATCCCCACGCCAAGGCATTGGCCGAGGTTTCGTGGCCAGCGACAACAAAGGTCAGCAGGTTGTCGACGGTTGTCTCGGCATCCTCAAAGTCTTCCTTCAACGCATCAATCATCAGGTCGAGGAAGTCTTCTGGTTCTTCGCGGTTTTCCGACCGGCGCAGTTCAATAACATGCCGGGCCAGATCGCGCATGTCCGTGACCGGAGCCTTACTGCTAAGCCATTTCTTGCGAGGAAGCCATTTCGGAAGCCCCATCAAATCGAACAAGGACAGGTCTGAAATATAGTTGAAATAGGCGATAAGCCCGACGCGAATTTGCTCGGAGCTGACTTCTTCGTTCCCCGAGAAGATGACCCGTGAAATGTTTGTCAGCGTAGAAGCGGGCGCGATCTGCGAAACGTCGACCGGACCCTCGTTTTCGGCAAGAGACTCGGCAACTTCATACCCGGTCTCGGCAAAGTGGCGGGACAAAACAGGCAGGTTTCTGGCTGCAAAAAGCGGAGAATAACGGTGTCTTTGTTTGCGCCACTTTTCGCCTTCCGACAGGATCAGGCCGTTGCCGACCGCGGATCCGATAATGTCCTTTGTGAACTTTGCCTTTGGGAAATAACGGCCGCCTCCGACAAGCAGTTCGGTGACCATTTCCGGGTCGCAAATGTAGTGGATGTTCAGAGGCCCACGCACATAGGTCTGACGAAGCGTTTCGGCCGGAATGACTTCTAACATGTTCCGACCAGCGGATCGCGCGAACTGAAGCAACGTTACCGGCTTTTCAGCGAGCTTCGCTGAAACCGGCGTCACGTCGAACTGTTCCATCTGACGTTTCCCAATTGTGGTCAAAACGCGGTCCCTTTTCGCTTTTCGCCGGTTATTGGGAATATTTACGTGGAGAAAGTTCAAAAAAGCAATGAGTTAGTGATCTTAGACGAGATTGATTGGCCTATTTGGGGGAAACAATTCAAGACGTATGCAATTGTGCAACGTTCATCTAGGCGGGACAATTCTTAATAAGGTTCGGGAGTATTGCCAAACTGTGAACTAAATTCCGACCAACTACGTCCTCATTGTGCCGGTACAGACATCCTGAGAGGCAAAGTAATGAAGACACCGGGATGACGGCAATCGACGCATCGCAACAGGTTCGGGACTCGGGTGAGCCCGACGACAAGCTGCTGCAAAATATCAAAGACTATACCGCCATGAGCTTTGCGCTGCTGTGGCAGCGGCAAGCGATTTTTCTGGCGACCACGATACTTACGGGCTTTTTCTTCGACCCTCTCAACGCCCTGCTGTTTTATGGAACAATCCTGATCTGCGAAGCGCAGGACCTGTACCTGGCAAAACGGGTTGCGCGCCTAAACCCGGATGAACGCGGCGCAATCGCGGTGATGGTCGCCTGGATTTTGTTGAATACAATCCTCAGTTCCACCGCGATATGCTTGTACGCTGTTTCGGTGGCGCTTGAGCAGCCTACCGGCGGCCACTTCACCCCTTTGTTTTTCCTTTTTGCCGCTGCCCTGTTTGCCGCGATGAACAACCACCAGTTTGTGTGGGCGATGATCGTGCGACTGGCCATGTACGGTGTTTCGTTCATGGTCATCGTGGTTCGGGATATCTGGGTTGAACAACCTGACTTGTCTTCGGATTTGTGGCTGCACTTCTTCACAGTCGTTTTCGTGATGTACTTTTTGATCGACTGCTCGTTGGTCTTTCTCAAGCTCTACCGCAAAAACCTCGAACAGCTTGAAAAACTGAAAGAGGAACATGAGCGCACCAAGGCAGCTTACATCGCAAAAACTCAGTTCATCTCGACTGTGAGCCATGAATTGAGAACTCCTCTGACCTCGATAAAAGGCTCGCTGGACCTGATAAACTCCGGGGTCATGGGCGAGGTGCCGGAAAACATGCAAAACCTGATCGCCTTGGCGAGCAAAAACAGCGAGCGTTTGGCGTCCCTTATTAACGACGTTCTGGACATTCAAAAGATGGAAGCCGGCGAAATGGTCATGCGCCAGACGATGATTGAGGTCGCCCCGCTGGTTCAAGAGGCGATTGCCTGCAACCTTGGCTTTGCCAGCGCGCATGACGTGGAACTTGTCGAGGACGCACCTGAACAGCAGGACCTGTTGATCAAGGGCGATGCATCCCGCCTTATTCAGGTTCTGACCAACATGATCTCTAACGCGGCCAAGTTTTCGTTCGAGGGCGGAACTGTGACAGTCGGGTTCAAGAAGATCGGACCACGGGTGCGGTTGTTCGTGAAAGACCAAGGTGTGGGCATTCCCGAAGGTAGCCGGGACAAGGTCTTTGATCGCTTCTCTCAAATTGACTCGTCCGATGAGCGCCACGCCGGAGGCACCGGGCTTGGGATGAACATTTCCAAGGAAATCGTGGAACAGTTCGGCGGAACGATCGACTATTACAGTACCGTAGGTGTGGGGACTGAGTTTTTCGTAGAATTCCCGATTGTTGACGGGAAAAGGGGCGCAAGTCGCGCGTTTTCAAGAAAGCCCGACGCCGCTTGATGAGGCTTCTCCGCGACCCACGCGGCACTTTGTCGACGGTTTAGTTAGCGGCTTGCCGAGCCTACCCAAACCGTTGCCACGGACGAAGCCGACCTGTGCGCCTCGTAGCGAACAAGGCCAAAGCCGCTGACCTTGCTGCATTGGCGTGTCTCTTGCGCGAGCCAGCCAAAACCTTTCTTCTGGTGGTCTGAGCCCTGCTTGCAAGAGGTGGTCATATGGCAAAGTCTCAAGGGACGGAAACTCGGTTGCTGGTTGTTGTAACGCCAAGTTTCAATTTGGCTGCAACAATGGGTTTCATTGATCCTTTTCGGGCCGCCAACTACTTGGATGGAAAGCCGTATTTCAAGTGGGAATTTGCCTCGGAAACAGGTGGTTACTGTGTTTCCAGTAACGGCGGCGGGATCGACACGGTGGCGTTGGATCAAGTCGCAACCAAGGGCTATGACATTGTCATCATCTCGTCCAGTTGGACGCCGGAAAAACACGTGACAGCACATATCGCAAAAGCTCTGCGACAGTGGGCGCGCAATGGCGCGACATTGGGGGCGCTGGATACGGGTGCCTTCATTCTGGCGCAGGCGGGGTTGTTAAACGGAAAGAAGGCAACAGTGCATTATGAGCATATCGACGCTTTTCAGGAGTTGTTTCCGGACGTTGAGGTGGTCGAAAACCTGTTTGTGCTGGATGGCAACCGTATTACCTGTTGCGGGGGAACTGCCGCGGTTGATTTGGGGCTGCAAGTTCTGCAGGGCATCCATGGCAGCGCCTTGGCGAACGCTGCGGCGCGGTACGTTTTCCATGACAGATTGCGCGGTCCGTCGGACATGCAGCAACCGAAGACAAACGAGCCATTGGGGACGACTGTCCCGGCCAAGCTGAGAACGGCGATTCAGGTGATGGAAGCCAACCTTGAAGAGCCCCTACTGGTTCCAGAAATCAGCAGGGCGGCGGGCCTTTCGCAGCGTCAGCTTGACCGGTTATTCTCAACCTACATAAAGAAAACACCTGCCTTGTATTATAGGGACATTCGTCTGGACCGCGCGCGTGGGCTGGTCACCCAAACGGACATGCCGATCGCCGAAGTTGCGATGGCTTCGGGATTTGCCAGCCAAGTGCATTTCAGCCGGTCGTACAAGCAAAGGTTTGGGCTGCCCCCCAGTCAGGATCGGATCGAAGGCCGCGTTCCCTTTGAGTTTCGCGCCTGGCCTATGCATCGCAAGCCTCAGGCGGGGTGATCGGGCATCGGTTGATGTCTTGAAATATCAATTTTGTGGCCAGAAAAGTTTAGAATATTAGAGTTTTTCGGCAGAAAATAACTTCTACTATCCAACACCCAGTCAAGACATGGCCAAAATAAGCGGAGTGACCGATGAGCGAGCTTCCCTCGAAAACCCAGTTTGCGCGAATTTCAGATGGCTTCAGCCCTGATCCTTTGAACACCAGTTCCTTGAAGGCAGAAGCCTATGTTGATCCGGCATGGCACCAAGTGGACCTGAACGAAATCCTTGCTAAGACATGGCAATGGGTGTGCCATGTCGAAAAACTACGGGCGCCGGGGTCTTTTGTGACAGTTGAGATTGCGAACCGCCCGATTGCCGTTGTCCGCGACCGCGAGGGGACGCTTCGCGCATTCTACAACGTGTGCAAGCATCGCGCGCATCACCTGTTGTCTGGCGAGGGCGAGACCACTCGGATCATGTGCCCGTACCATGCGTGGGTTTACAAGCTGGACGGACAGCTTGTCCGTGCGCCGGAAACCGAAAACCTGACGGGGTTTAACACGTCGGACATCTGTCTGGATCAGGTTCAGGTCGAGGAATTCGCAGGCTTCGTGTTTGTGAACCTCGACAACGACGCGCGTCCGCTGACCGAAGTTTCGGGCGACTTGCAGACCGAGATACGCCACTGGGCACCGGATATCGAAGACCTAACCTTTGGGCACCGGCTGACCTATGACATCAAGTCGAACTGGAAGAATGTCGTCGACAATTTTCTGGAATGTTACCACTGCCCAACGGCCCACAAGGATTTCTGCGATCTGGTCGATATGGACACCTACAAGGTGACAACCTACGGCATTTACTCCAGCCACATGGCCGAAGCCGGTAAAAACAGCAACACCGCGTATGACGTGTCCAACGCAACCGTGCGAACGCATGCGGTTTGGTGGCTGTGGCCCACGACCTGCCTGATGCGGTATCCGGGGCGGTCGTCCATGATCGTGCTGAATATCATTCCGGTGGGCCCGGACCGGACGCTGGAGACTTATGATTTCTATTTGGAAACACCCGAGCCTGACGAGGCCGAGCTAGAGGCGATCCGCTATCTGGATGAGGTTCTGCAACGCGAAGACATCGATATCGTTGAAAGCGTCCAGCGTGGGATGAGCACTCCGGCCTTCACGCAGGGTCGTATCGTTCACGACCCCAGCGGATCGGGCAAGTCGGAACATGCCGTTCACCACTTTCACGGTTTGGTGCTGGATGCTTACGCGAAGGCCGCGCCGTGAACAAGCCCAACATTGTTGTGATCATGGCTGATCAGTTGGCACCCCATTTTTGCGGAGCCTACGGGCATCCAACGGTGAAAACCCCGCATATTGATGCGCTGGCGCAGCGCGGGATGCGGTTTGATGCGGCCTATTGCAACTCACCGCTGTGTGCTCCGTCGCGTTTTGCCTTCATGTCCGGGCAACTGATCAGCCGGATCGCGGCCTATGATAACGCCAGCGAGTTTCGCGCCTCGGTCCCGACGTTTGCGCATTACCTTATGTCGCTGGGATACAGGACGTGTCTGTCTGGAAAAATGCATTTTGTCGGACCGGACCAGAAGCACGGCTTTCAGGATCGGGTCACGACCGACATCTACCCGGCCGATTTTGCCTGGACGCCGGACTGGGAAGCACCGGACGAGCGGATCGACAAGTGGTATCACAACATGCAGACCGTCAAGGAAAGTGGCGAGGCAATAGCCACCTTCCAGACGGATTACGACGACGAGGTTGAGTTCGCAGCCCGCCGCTGGCTGATTGACCGCGGGCGAGAGCGAGCAGGCGGGGATGACGCGCCCTTTTGTCTGGTGGCCAGTTTCATACATCCGCATGACCCCTATGTCGCAAAGCCAGAGTGGTGGAATTTGTATTCCGCTTCAGATGTGCCGATGCCGGATTTTACGCTTGCTCCGGACGAGCAGGACCCGTTCTCGCGCCGCGTAATGGATGGGATCGAGGCAAGCTATATCCCTCTGACCCAAGAAGAAATTCAAAGGGCGCGCCGAGCGTATCTGGCGAATGTCAGCTATTTCGACAGCAAGGTCGGGGCAATGGTGCGTGCGCTGAAGGATATTGGTGAACTGGACAATACGCTGGTTGTCGTCACAGCGGATCACGGCGACATGTTGGGGGAACGTGGCCTGTGGTATAAGATGAACTTCTTTGAACACTCGGCCCGCGTGCCGTTGATCATGGCCGGGCCGGGTGTGGTTCAAGGTGTGGCTGGCAACGCCTGTTCTCTGGTCGATCTGCTACCAACCTTTGTCGATTTCGCGGGTGGTACGGCAGATATCTTCGGAGAGCCCATAGACGGCCGTTCGTTATTGCCCCTTGCGCGTGGAGAGTATGACCCGGTGGACGAAGCCATTGGCGAGTACTGCGCCGAGATGACACCATACCCGGTTTTCATGATCCGCAGAGGGGCGTTGAAATACATTCATTGCGACCCGGATCCACCGCAGCTTTATGATCTGGCGTTGGAACCGCACGAAAAGACCAATCTGGCCGCTGATCCTGCTTATGCGTCTGTTGCCAAGCAATTTGCTGCAGAGGTCGTAGAGCGTTGGGACAGCGAGAGCCTGCGCGCCGATGTGATCGCCACGCAGAAATCTCGCCGTGCCCTTCATGCGGCGATGGAGGCAGGAGCAGGCGAGACGTGGGATTACAATCCGCCACGCGATGCCTCGCAGGAATACGTGCGCAATCACATGGACTGGACAGTGGCCGCAAAACGGTACCGGTATCCGCCGTTGAAGGAGAACTCTGAATGATGCTGAAGGGGAAAACTGCACTGGTCACAGGCGGGCGCGGTGGAATCGGGCGGGCGATCGTGGCCCGGTTCCTGCGGGAGGGTGCGCGGGTCTATGCCGCAGACTTAACGCCAGAGGGGTCGCTTGCTGCCCACGATGACGATGGCAGCATCTTCGTTAAACTGGACGTCACGCAAGAGGCCGACGCGGTTGCAGCAATGGCGCAAGTCGGGCGCGAAGCGGGGCAGCTTGATGTGCTTGTAAATGCGGCTGGAATCGAGATCGAAAAGACCATCGAGCAAACGACGCTGGAGGAGTGGAACCTTTCGTTCGCTGTGAATGTGACAGGAACTTTCCTAACTGCCAAACACGCGCTGCCGCTGTTGCGAGAGGCGGCACAAGGGACAACCGCTTCGATCATCAATTTCGGCAGTTATGACGGATTTATTGCCGATCCCGGTCTTGCCGCATATTGCGCAACCAAGGGGGCCGTACATGCGCTGACAAAGGCGATGGCCTGCGATCACGGACCCGAGGGAATTCGTGTCAACGCCATTTGCCCGGGTTATGTTGATACGCCGATGCTGCAAAGTTTCTTTGCAGGCGAAGGCTCTGGCGGGGGCGGTCAGTCCATCGACCAGTTGCAACAGGCCGTTCGGGACGTGCACCCCATGCGCACTTACGGAACGCCCGAAGATATCGCCAATCTGGTCAACTGGCTGGCCTCGGACGAGGCACGCTACGCCAGTGGACAACTTTGGGTTCTGGACGGAGGGCTGAGCGCGCAGGTTCAGCAGATGAAGCTATGAGCACGCTACTCACTCATGCCGTGGAAGCATCGGTGAAGCGGGATCGGGCCGCGATAGGTCCGTCGATGCGCAGCAAACCTGCACATTGGTTCAACGTATGAGGGTCGTGCAGTGATGCGGTTAGCAGGAAAAACAGCATTCGTGACTGGTGGGCGGCAGGGAATTGGCCGCGGAATTGTTGACGCTTTCGCACGCGAAGGCGCGTCAGTGACGACATGCGGCCGTGGGCCAAGACCGGACGGGTTGAAGGGCGACATCGTCTGGATATCGCTTGATGTCACAGACGCTTCTGCCGTGGACGAATTGGCAACCTCGATCAAAGACCTGAGCATCCTTGTGAACAACGCAGGCGTGCAGGTTGAAAAGAATGTGGTCGACAGCTCGGAAGCAGATTGGGACGCGGTGGTTGGAACGAATTGTAAAGGCGTATTCAACCTCTGCCGCGCGATTATCCCCCGAATGGCAGAGGGCGGCTCGATCATCAACATCGGTTCGATATCAGGAATGGTCGCGGATCCCTCGATGGCCTTGTACAACGCATCCAAGGCCTTTGTGCATGGGCTCACCCGATCAATCGCGGTCGATCACGGACCGAGGCTGCGCTGCAATGCGATTTGCCCCGGCTGGATTGAAACAGGGATGTTGGACGCCGGGTTTGATCTGGCGAATGACCCCGACGCTGCGCGTCGCGACGCGCTGGCGCGGCACGCTGTTCGAAGGTTCGGCAAGCCACAGGATATTGCAAACATGGCGGTCTGGCTGGCTTCGGACGAGGCAGGTTTCGCGACCGGTCAGTTGTTCACTGTGGACGGTGGCATGACAGCGGCTTCGCCTCTAAATCCGGGATTGTTTTGATGGATATCCAGCATACGGCCTGTCTTGGCGGCGGTGTTATTGGCGCAAGTTGGGCCGCATTGTTCCTGGCATCGGGACGGTCCGTTTCGATGTTCGACCCTGATCCGCAAGCTGAAGGAAAGGTGCGCAGCTATATCGCTGACGTCTGGCCGTCTATGGAGGAACTTGGTCTTGTTCGAAACGGAAACCCGGACACGATCACCTTTTGTCACCGTGCGACGCAGGCCGTGGAAGGTGCTGGTTTTGTGCAGGAAAATGTACCTGAGCGGCTCGACATCAAGCACGCAACCTTCCACTTGATCGAACCTGCGTTAGAGCAGGATGCAATCGTCGCAAGCTCTGCCTCCGGCTTGACGCTGGGACAGATGCAAACCGGATGGGCGGACCCCTCACGCTTTGTCTTGGGGCACCCATTCAACCCGCCGCATTTGATTCCGCTGGTTGAAGTGCAGGGAAACGACAAGACAGCTTCGGGCGTTGTCCAAGCTGCACAGGGTTTTTACGAAAGCCTCGGCAAAACGACGATCCGAGTGAACAAAGAGGTGCCGGGGCATGTGGCCAACCGCCTGCAGGCTGCACTCTGGCGCGAGGCCATTCACCTTGTTGTCTCTGGCGTTGCGTCGGTTGAGGATGTCGATAAGGCGGTCTGGGCTGGACCGGGCCTGAGATGGGCGGCAATGGGACCGACCATGTTGTTCAACCTCGGGGCAGGAGAGGGTGGTCTGGAAGCGTTCTGCGACCACTTCTCAGACACGTTCAACGGATGGTGGGATGATCTGGGTCAGGTCCATTTGACGGATGATGTGAAATGGCAAATGACCGAGGGTGTTCAGGCGGCGTCACAGGGGCAGACGCCTGCTGAACTTTCCAGAAAACGCGATGCGCTTATCGTTTCAGTGCAAAAGTCTGTATCTGGGTTGCGATAAAGCAAAAACCTTACCCCCGGACCTAGTCAGGCGTCGTCTGCCCACCGGTCTTGCGACGGCCAGCCGCGCGGAGTTTGTCGGCCGCGCTGTCGCTCCACTCTAAACGATCCTCGCGGCTTTCCAGTATTTCAACGCGATCAGCATCCAGCATGAACGTCGCTCGCATTGGCATAAGACCGTCCACGACAACCATCTGGTGGTCGGTCGGATCAATGTTCAACTGACCCGTCAAACGGACAGGTTCGTGAAAATAGGCAGGTGTCCAATCACTGTTCAGCCTGACCCGGATCATCTGGTTCGGCGGAGGAGGGGGCATGTGGCTGCACATTCCCCGTTGGGGGACCAGATACGCAATCTGGCGACCTTCTGCGTCGGGCGGTGCCGGGATTGCAAATCCCGCAACGGTTATGTTTTTGCCATCAAATACCGGATTTCCCGCGTTCGCCGCTTTTTCCCGACGCTCCATGACGACGTGACGCTGGTCAAGCAACCAGTCGATGTCGATGCCGCCTGCGGCCAAGGCAGCTTCGGTTTCGTCCAGCATCTCTTGCCAGTTCTGACGTTCTTCTCTGGTTCCGCTATCCTGCTGTAGCCTGCCGCGCAGTCGGACGACAAACAGCACATCATCGAATTCTTCGGGGCTCAGGTCGCTGTAGGGGTCTTCAAAGACTTGGGCGATCGGGTCGGGCAGGTCCGCCCAGTCAACCGAAACACCAGCCGACGCACCACTCGCATGAAGTGATAGCGCGACACTCGCGACAGCCAAACCTTGAGCCCATTTCTTCAACAACAACGACTTTTCCCGCATTTCTTGCTTTCGCCACTCATAATATAGGTCACTTTGAGCCTGGAGAAGGCGGATAATTTCACCACCCAAGGTCAAAACAATCTTTTGATCCCGCGAGCGCCCATCCAAAGGGTCGTTCACTCACCCGCATATTGGTCGGCCTGAGTATAAATCGCCGCCTTAACTGCGACTTCGCTTTAGTTTCGCGCGTGCCGTTTCCCGCCTGATTTTCGCAAAGGCCGTCCTAAATCGAGGTAAATTTTTAGGTTTTGCCAAAACCCACTCAAAAAAAGTATAATTACCCAGCTTACTGTTGCTCTGGCTGGTTTTGGCCGTTCGCGTATTTGTTGTTTGTAAGAGTATTGTGGTTACCGATGGCTTCACAGAAACGAACTGTTAAGCGGCGGCACGTTTTTGGTGTGCTGGCCGCTATTGTTTTGATACCGCCGATCACACGGGTTGGTTTCCTGCGGATTAAGGACAACCCTCTTCCACCTGTTGCAGACCCCAAACCTGTCCTAGTCGATGGCTGGTTGCTGGACGAAAGCGATCTCGACGGTGGAGAGGTGTCATGATCCTCGACGCACGAGGCGACATTCCCGCATTGGATGACCGCTACGATTGCTGCATCGTGGGTGCCGGGCCTGCAGGAATGACGCTTGCCTTCAAACTGGCAGAATCCGGGCAACGTGTTCTTTTGCTTGAAGCTGGCGATTGGGAAGTGACCTGGGAATCTCAGGACCTGTACGAAGGGGAAAATCTGGGGTTGGAATACTACCCCCTGTCCGCCCCGCGCCTTCGGGCCTTGGGTGGAAGCACGGGTCATTGGGGCGGGGTGTGCCTATTGTTGGACCGTTCTGATTTCCTGCCGCGCGATGATGTTCCGCTAAGTGGCTGGCCAATCCGCTTTGAAGATCTGGTGCCCTATCAGGTAGAGGCGGCAAACCTTCTGCAAACCGGTCGCTTCAGCGCGGATATTCGAAAGCCCGTTGATGACCTTGGAAATCTGGAGGTCGTTGAACAGCGTTTCAGTTCCGACCGCCAGTTTCATGATGTTCGAAATGAAGACCCCGTTCGTTTTGGTGTCTCTTTTCAAGACAGATTGAAGAACACTCCGAATATTGATCTGGTCCTGAACGCCAATGTCGTGGGGTTTGCGGTCGATGGTGATACAGGCCGTATCACCCAGGCGCAGGTTCGCAATTATGAAGATGGGCAGGGCGTGGCCACGGCCGACCGGTTTGTGTTGGCATTGGGCGGCATCGAAACCAGCCGCATGTTGCTGCATCTGAATGCGGGTCACGAAAATCGCTTTGGCAACCAGAACGATATGGTCGGGCGGTGTTTCATGGAACACCCGATTATCGACAACGACACCTACTTTATTACCAAGCGGCTCTATTCGCACTCACCCACGTGGGAGCTTGAACGCCTGTTGCGCCGGTCCCGGCCTGAACTTTTGCTGAGCCCCAGTCACGATTACATGCTCAAGAATGGATGGCTGAATTCTGCTGTGCGGCTGCAACGTCTCAACCCTCTGCCGATCAGAGAAAAAGCAATCGGCGACGCCGAGTTTATCAAGAGCCTGCAATTCGAAGAGGACTACTTCTTTACCGGGACGTCCTTTGTGATGGGGGAACAGCAACCCAATCCCGCAAGCCGAATTGTGCTGACCGAAAATCGGGACAGGTTTGGCTTGGGCATCGTCGGGCTGGACCTGCGGTTGACCGAGAGAGATATCGAAACCCTGCGCGGCTCTACAGCCGAAGCTGCCAAGTTCCTGATCCGCAGCGGGCTTGGTCGAATGCGCGTCGATCCGTCCCTTTGGAATCGTGAGCCGCTGGAACAGTTGCCGCTTGACTATTCCAGTCACCATATGGGCGGCGCGCGTATGTCTTTGACATCTGAAACCGGCGTGGTCGACGCCAATTGCAAGGTGCATGGTGCGCCCAACCTTTATGTTGCGGGGTCAGGGGTTTTCCCAACCAGTGGGCATGCAAACCCGACCTTCACGATTGTTCAGCTTTCACTACGTCTGGCCGAGCATTTGGCTGATCCAACCGCCTAGGGTACCGCAGACCGCAAAAGACCGGATGGCCCCAATAAACGGTTGCGCAGTCGCGGTGTCCGCTGGCAAATTGCTGTCGCAAGCTGGGGGGACATCGAGCACATGAAATCGGGATCGTCGGGCAAGGCTGTTTTTCTGACAGGCAGCCTGATGCGGCACGTCACACGGATGTCGCTGACCACTAGTATCGGGTTGATGGCAATATTTGCCGTCGACTTCGTGGATATGGTTTTCATTTCGATGCTGGGTAATGACGCGCTGGCCGCGGCCGTGGGATACGCGGGCACTCTGCTGTTTTTTACGAATTCCGTTAATGTCGGTCTTTCGATCGCCGCAGGTGCGTTGGTGGCGCGAGAACTGGGTGCTGGGCGGCCCGAACGTGCAAGGCAGTTCGCGACCAGTGTTGCTATTTTGGGCATATTGTTTGGTTTAATCGTGTCCGCCATCGTGATGATTAACATACGCTTTCTTCTGTCTGCCTTGGGGGCAGAAGGTGAGGTGCTGCGTCTGGCGGCGCGCTACGTGTCGATCATTTTGCCGACCATGTGGGTCATGGCCATGGCGATGGCTGGCATGGCCGTTCTGCGCGCGAACGGGGACGCCCGGCGTTCGATGATGGCGACGATTTATGGTGGGATCACAAACGCTGTCCTGGACCCGATCCTGATTTTCGCTGTGGGGCTCGGTCTGGACGGTGCGGCCATTGCGTCAGTGATCGCACGCCTTTGCATGTTGATCGCTGCGATCAGGCCCGCCGTGCGTGTGCACCGCGCGTTTGCGCGCCCGTCGATTCAACAGGTTCTTGGCGATTTCCGCTCGGTACGGGCAATTGCTGTGCCTGCTGTTTTGACGAATGTGGCAACCCCGGTGGGAAATGCAATCGTCATCCGTGAAATCGCCCAATTCGGCACAGATGCCGTTGCTGGTATGGCCGTGATCGGACGGCTGATACCTGTTGCATTCTCGGTCATCTTTGCACTGTCAGGGGCAATCGGGCCGATCGTAGGGCAGAATTTCGGAGCCGGACAACACGACCGCGTAAAAGAAACCTTTTGGTCCGGGGTCAAGTTTACGGCCGTCTATGTCTGCCTCATGGCTGCAACGCTGTATTTCCTACGCGCACCTATCGCGGACTTGTTCCGCGCGCAGGGGGAAACGCGGGTCTTGATCTATCTTTTCTGCGGGCCTCTGGCGCTTGCGTCATTCTTCAATGGGGTGATTTTCGTCTCCAATGCCAGCTTTAACAATTTGGGTCACCCCGTGTATTCGACCTGGGTCAACTGGGGGCGACACACTTTGGGAACCTGGCCATTCGCCGTGGCTGGTGCCTATATCGCAGGCGCGCCCGGCGTTTTGATCGGGCAGGCACTGGGGGGCGTCATATTCGCGGCGATCTGTATCGTTTTAGTCCGCCGCGTCGTGTCGCGATTGAAGGAACCTCAGCCAGTTGATCCGTTTTCGGGACAAAAACGGCTTCAGGCCCTATTTGGACGGCGCGGTTGGTAGGCAAGGTCAGTCGAACTGACTGCTGCGCGCTTCCAACCTTTCAAGGTTCACCACAGTGGACAGCATGATGCGGTCGTGGCTCCAATCATCTGCCTGACGCACCGAGGCTGCGGCCAATCCAAGCACCATCGCAAACGCGATTGTCAGGCCGAGAAACAGAAGCGGCATGGAAGATTGAACCGAGGGTGCTTCGGCCAAGGCGATTACCCGTTGACGCAGCACTCGTTTTGCCTTGCCTCCCGTTACCAAGGCTACGTTCAAGACGCGTGGGCTTCCTTGAACAACGGTTCTGGCGCAATAGTCCAATAGACAGGTTGTATAGTCACGCGCATTGATACCCCTGCGGGCAACAACGGATTGGTCGCAAGCAAGTTCGCGGAGCCGGTCAAACTGGTATTTCAAAACAACATAGGCCGGGTTCCAGAACAGGAGCGGGCGCATCAATTCAAAACCCAGTTCCCACTCAACATCTCCGGCGCGCACGTGCTGCAACTCATGTGCCAGCGCAAAGCGCAATTCGCGCGGGGTATCAAGAAGATGGCTGGGCAAGACTACATGGCGTCGGCGCAGACCGCGCACCGCAAAAGGTACGGCGATGCGATCAGATAGCCGGATATCTACCTTGGCAGAACGCCGCCATAGATAGCTGCTGTTGATCGTGTTGCGTATCGCCAAAGCGTCATACGCAATCCGAACCGCGTACCCCACCGATATGATTGCAAGAAGGACAAGCACAGCAGAAACAACCGGATACTCGCCCGAGAAGACCAGATCGCCCCAGCGCTGACGTGTGTTGAGCAACGCCTCAAACTGAGTGGCTGGCATGGCAATATCGCCTCGCAGATAAGCGGCGACAGCGATATCCCCGATCGCGACAACACCGCGGGCCGATGTCTGAGCGGCCAGTGCGAAAACGCCAAGGGCAAGCACAGGACTGAGAACAACGCACAGGCACAGCGCCTTTAGCGCACGAAGCTGGATTACAAACCCATGTTGCAAAGGCGTCTTTGCAAGGGCAGCTCTGACCGCCAACCAAACAAATGCTGCCAGAACAAGTACAAGGTTCAGTTCGAGATAGGCATCGAGAACCGGTTTAACCGCCGTCATTTTGCAGTCTCCTTTCTACCAATGCCCGAATTTCCTCTAGATCGGCTTCGCTAAGGCCGGCGTCGTCCACCAGACGCGCGACAAGTGTGGCAGGTGTGTCGTCGAACAAAGTTCGTGACAGGTTCTGCAACGACCGGGCCTGATACCTGTCTTTCTCCAGAAGCGGCGTATAGATCAGCGTCTTTCCGTCCTTGCGGCTTTCGACAAAGCCTTTTTCGTCGAGAATACGCAGGATGGTAGCGCCGGATGTATAAGCGAGATTGCGTTCAGCAGGCAGACGATCAAGCACGTCACGGACCGAGCCCTGACCAAGTGCCCAAAGCTCATTCATGAACTCGAGCTCTACTTCGGTCAGCAGGTTTGTTGTTTTTTTCTTTCGCATCGGTCTTTCGTGTCGCATTTTTTAGTATGCCTGACAGACAAGCATCCTTTCGCTGTTTCGCAAAGCTCAAACTTTCCAGAAGACGAAAATACCCCAGCCGATTGACAGGAACAGCGGTGTCCAGACGGGCTGTCCCACGAACCCCAGCCAGGCAAGAAAGATGTAGGCCGATCCCAATAGGGTGATGAACAGACGATCGCCCAGTGTGGTCGTCAGGCCCAGAACGCCGCGCCGTTCGATCCCGTCGCGGTACTTGGTGGCTTCGAGGACGCCGATCAAAGCAATAGCTGAGAAGATGCCAACAAACACGGCCAGTGTGGCCGGCGTCCATGCCATCCAAAAATCGGGCCAAAGGGGATCCGTCCAGGAAAAACCTTTCTCTTCTTCCTGTCCGACATTGCCCCAACCGGCTTTGGCTTGGGCGAAGGCCGTTGAAGGCAGGAAGGGGAGGGTAAGTAGTAGTTTACGCATATCGAACCTCACACACGGCCCATCGCGAACCCGCGCGCGATGTAGTTGCGGACAAACCAGATGACGATGGCGCCGGGGATAATGGTGAGCGTCCCGGCGGCTGCCAGCAGGCCAAGTTCATACCCAGCGCTAGAGGCGGTGCGGGTCATCACAGCGGCGATGGGTTTGGCCTCAACCGCCGTAAGCGTCTTGGCCAACAGCATCTCGACCCACGAGAACATGAAGCAGAAGAACGCCGCCACACCCACGCCCGCTTTGATGTTGGGCAGAAAGATCGTCACGAAGAAACGCGGGAAGGAATAGCCATCGACATAGGCGGTTTCGTCCAGTTCCTTGGGGATGCCGCGCATGAAACCTTCCAGAATCCACACCGCCAGTGGCACGTTAAACAGCGTATGCGCCAGCGCCACAGCCAGATAGGTGTCGAACAGGTGGATCGACGAATAAAGCTGAAAGAAGGGCAGCGCGAACACGGCTGCCGGAGCCATGCGGTTGGTCAACAGCCAGAAGAACAATTGCTTGTCACCCAGGAACCGATAGCGCGAGAACGCATAGGCCGCGGGCAGGGCAACGCAGACCGAAAGTACTGTGTTAAGGGTCACATAGGTGATTGAGTTGATGTATCCCCAGTACCACGTCGGATCCGTAAAGATCGTGATGTAATTGTCCAGCGTAAAGGTCTGTGGAAACAGGGAAAAGCCCGACAGGATCTCGTTCGTGGTCTTGAAGGACATCGCCACTAGCCAATAGATCGGCAGCATCAGGAACGCGATATACAGGATCGGGATAAGGGACCGCTTCTTCATTGCGCGTCATCCTTTGTCATCAGAGTGTAGAAGAGCCATGAGACCAGCAGCGTGATGGCGAAATAGATCAGGCTCATCGCAGCTGCAGGGCCAAGGTCGAACTGTCCCAACGCGATCTTCACAAGGTCGATCGACAGCAAGGTGGTCGAATTGCCGGGGCCGCCTCCAGTCAGAACGAAGGGCTCGGTATAGATGTTGAAACTGTCCATAAAGCGCAGCAGGACGGCGATGGTCAGAACGGTTTTCATCTTGGGAAGCTGGATATAGCGGAACACCGACCACGGGCTGGCTCCGTCGATCTTGGCGGCTTGGTAATAGGCATCCGGGATCGACACGAGACCCGCATAACACAGCAGCACCACCAGCGAAGTCCAGTGCCAGACATCCATGACGATGACCGTGATCCAGGCCGACAGGGGCTGTTGCGTCATGTCATAGTTGATGCCTAGAACGTCATTCAGGAAATATCCCATCAGGCCGATTTTCGGCAGGGTGAAGATGTTCCACATCGAGCCAACCACGTTCCACGGGATCAGCATCGGCAGGGCCATCAGCACCAGACAGACCGGCACCCAGAACCCTTTGCGGGGCATAGACAGGGCCACGATGATGCCCAAGGGCACCTCGATCAGCAGGATCAGGAAGGTAAAGAGGAACTGCCGACCGAGGGCCGCTTGGAACCGGTCCGAACGCAGGATTTGTTCGAACCAGCCCAGCCCTTCCCAGAAGAACTGGTTGTTACCAAAGGTTTCCTGCACCGAATAGTTGACTACCGTCATCATCGGCACCAGCGCGTTGAATGCGACCAGTGCCAGCACGGGCAGGACAAAGAACCACGCTTTTTGGTTTTCCGTTCTCATTGCGACCGCTCCTCGGTTGCGATCCAGCCGTCGCGGTAGACGCGGGATTGTTCTGGTTTGAATTGCAGAAAGACCTCTGATCCTGGCTCGGGCACACTGTGTTCCGTCACCGCTTTCAGGGCCGTATTGCCGACCATGGCGCTGATTACATAGTGGCGGCCGATATCAGCCACTTTGGTCACATGGGCCGGGATTCCGGTGTCGCCAAAACCCACATACTCGGGGCGAATGCCCAGATCGGTGCGACCTCCGTCGCCGTGAGTGGGGCCTTCCAGCATCACCTCATGACCCTCGAAAACGGCACGGTCGCCTTTGGCCTCACACGGCAGAACGTTCATGCCGGGCGATCCGATGAAATGGCCGACAAACGTGTGCTGGGGCCGCTCGAACAGTTCAACCGGCGTGCCAATCTGTACAACTTCGCCTTCCTGCATCACCACCACTTCGTCGGCAAAGGTCAGCGCCTCGGTCTGGTCGTGGGTCACGTAGATCATCGTTGCTTTGACGCGCTGGTGCAGCTCTTTCAGCTTGGACCGAAGTTTCCACTTCAGGTGCGGGTCAATAACGGTCAGCGGCTCGTCGAACATCACCGCGTTCACGTCATCGCGCACCAACCCGCGCCCCATCGAGATTTTCTGCTTGTTGTCCGGGCTGAGGCCACTGGCGCGGGTGTTCAGCATATCGGTGACGTCCAACATCTCGGCAATCTCATCGACGCGGCGCTTGATGGTTGCAGGATCGACTCCCCGGTTCTTCAGCGGAAAGGCCAGGTTTTCGCCTACGGTCATCGTGTCGTAGATCACCGGAAACTGGAACACCTGCGCAATGTTGCGCTGATCAGGGGGCAGGGCGGTCACGTCCTGACCATCGAACAGGATCTGCCCCTCGGATGGGGTCAGCAGGCCCGAGATGATGTTCAGCAGAGTTGACTTGCCGCAACCCGACGGACCCAACAGCGCATAGGCCCCGCCATCGCGCCACGTCACGTCGATTTCCTTCAGTGCATAGTCCTCGGGACCTTTCGGGGCCGGCATATAGCTGTGCCTAAGGTTTGAAAGCTTGATCTGAGCCATTAGACAACCCTTTTTCCGTCTTGGCTGAAGTACCGGCAATGCGCTGGATTCATGTAGAAACTATGGTCTTCGCCAACCTGATAAGGGTGCACACCTGCCGCCAATGACACCCAGGCGTCGTCCCCATGTTGGAAATGCGCACTGGAATCCGAGCCCGAAAGCTCGGTCACGATCACGCGGCCCGTCAGTTCTACATCGATGTCAGATGTGCGGAATGGGGTCACCCGGTGCGGGCGGACGGCGACCATGTATTCGCCATCGGCCATGTCCGAGACTGCCCAGCCTCCACCACCTGCAAGCTGCGCCTGCGTGCCTGATACGGTGATGCGCGCCACGTTGATCGGCGGGTCTGAAAAGACGCGTGCAGCCGCGATGTTTTCGGGGTTGCGATAAATATCTGCGGTCGGGCCGAACTGCGTCACACGTCCATCTTCCATCAGGGCGGTGTAGCCGCCCAGCAGCAACGCCTCTTCGGGTTCTGAAGTCGCATAGACCACCACGGCCCCGCGCCCGGCGAACAGATCGGGCAACTGCTCGCGCAGTTCTTCGCGCAATTTGTAGTCGAGGTTGGCCAGCGGTTCGTCCAGAAACACCGCGCGGCTTTCCTTGGCAATTGCGCGGGCCAGCGCAGTACGTTGCTGCTGCCCGCCCGACAGCTCATGCGGGCGGCGGTGCAACATAGGGCGCAGTTGCAGCAGATCGGCTGCCTCTTCCACGCGGCCCTCGATCTCGGATTTCGCCATGCCCGCCACGCGCAGCGGCGAGGCGATGTTGTCGAATACAGTCATATGCGGGTAGTTCACGAAGAACTGGTGGACGAGGCTGATCTGCCGTTTTTGCGTGTTCAGCCGGGTCACGTTCTGCCCGTCCATCAGCACTTTGCCAGAGGCGATCGGGTCCAGCCCGGCCATCATCTTGATCAGAGAGGTCTTGCCTGATCCCGTCGCGCCCAACAGCACATTGAAATGGCCGGTCTGAAGCGTCAGGTTTGTGGGCTTGATGTGGATGACGTTGCCAACCCGTTTGGTGGCGTCTTGAAGTTCGATCATGTCCGTGGGTTCCGGTCCTTCAGTGCGGTGCACTGGTCTTGGTGTGGGGATGCCGCGCACGGCATCCCCGGTTTCATTGGCTTAGTTGGCCTGCCAGCGCGCCACCAGCTCGTCATAGTTGACAGTCTGGCCTTGCGGCTTTTCGTTTTCCAACTTGGCCTTTGGCGAACCGGCTTTCTCCAACCAGAAGGCAGGATCTTGCGGTTCGTTCAGACGCGGACCACAGCCGCCGTAGACACCGGCGCTTTCATCCGCAGCCTGCATCCGGGCCATGGTGATGTCCATTTCCTCGGCCAGACGGTCCATCGCCTCTTGCGGAGTGAACGCGCCCGAGTTCACATCACCGATCTGCTGCCACCAGATTTGGGCCAGCTTCGGATAGTCCGGCACGTTGATGCCGGTCGGCGACCATGCCACACGGTCAGGCGAGCGGTAGAACTCGACCAGACCACCCAGCTTGGGTGCACGTTCGGTGAACGACTCGTGGTTGACCGAGCTGTCGCGGATGAAGGTCAGACCCACATGGGACTTCTTCACATCAACAGTCTTCGACGTCACGAACTGAGCGTAAAGCCAAGCCGCCTGAGCACGATCTTCGGGGGTCGATTTCAGGAAGGTCCACGACCCCACGTCCTGATAGCCAACCTTCTGGCCGTCTTCCCAATAGGGGCCATGCGGGCTGGGGGCCATCCGCCACAACGGCGTGCCCTCGTCATCCACGGTGTTGTTGCCTTCGGATTTCGGCTTCACCATGTCGGCGGTAAAGGCGGTGTACCAGAAGATCTGCTGTGCCACGTTGCCTTGGCTGAGCGCGGGCAACGACTGGTAGAAGTCATAAGACGCCGCACCCGGAGGCGCATAGTTCCGCAGCCATTCGTCCCACTTGCGGATCGCATAGACCGCAGCCGGGCCGTTTGCAGCACCACCGCGCGAAACGGACGCACCAACAGGATTACAAGTGCCCGCTTCCATGCGGATGCCCCATTCGTCGACCGGAACACCGTTAGGCTCGCCCACGTCACCGGCACCGGCCATTGACAGCCATGCGTCGGTCATACGCCAGCCAAGGTCAGGCGCACGCTTGCCGTAATCCATGTGGCCATAGATCGCGACGCCGTCGACTTCTTTCACGTCGTTGGTGAAGAATTCGGCGATGTCTTCGTATGCCGACCAGTTGACCGGAACGCCCAGGTCGTAGCCGTACTTTTCTTTGAAGGCCGCCTTGTTTGCTTCGTCGTCGAACCAGTCCTTGCGGAACCAGTAAAGGTTGGCGAACTGCTGGTCAGGCAATTGGTACAACTTACCATCGGGACCGGTGGTGAACTGAATGCCCATGAAGTCATCCAGATCCAGTGTCGGCGAAGTTGTCGCCGACCAGTCGCCTTCCATCATGTCTGTCAGCGGATAGGCCAGTTGCAGACGCGAGTGGGTGCCGATCAGATCACTATCGTTGACATAGCCGTCATACAGGTTACGTCCGGTTTGCATCTGAGTTTGAACAGCCTGAACCACCTCACCCTCACCGAGGATCTGGTGGTTGACCTTGATGCCGGTGATTTCCTCGAACGCCTTGGTCAGAACCTCGGATTCATAGGAATGGGTTGGGATACCCTCTGACAGGACGTTGATTTCCATGCCGGCATAGGGCTGTGCAGCTTCGATGAACCACTTCATCTCACCCATCTGCTCGTCTTTCGACAGCGTTGATGGCTGGAATTCGTCATCAATCCAACGTTGTGCTGCGGCTTCGTCAGCCCAAGCAGGGCCGTGCCCCGCAATGACGGCAGCCGCCGCCACTGCGGAAAGTAGATGTCTCCGCATCTGTCTCCTCCCAAAGATTATGAGTTCCGGTATTGACCGGATGACGAACAGCATCAGCGATTTCGCGCTTAGCTGTCAAACTAATTTTTTAGTAAATGGCATAGTTTCTCGGTAAGTAATTGTTTTACATTGGAACGCATCGTTCTTGCGCAGTCTGAGGAGGCCGCGGATTAAAGCGCGCCTCATTCGGTCCTCAGGTTTATCTTTCCTTGCCAAGTCCTTGATTCTTTGTAAGCTGATCGTGATTTTACTGGTTTCGAGCGGATATCTTGTCCAGTGAATTCTCTATTTCTTTTAGACGACTGAGGTTCGACGATGTCCCAAAGTCTTTTGAAGTACACTCGTGTTCTGGAAATTGTCGGGGACACTATCAAGGTCAGGGTCCCGCTGGACGGCGAAGCCGATGCGGCGGTTCGGTTCAACGACCTGGCCGTGATCGAAACGGTGGACGGGCACAAGACGCTGGCGCAGGCGATTTTCATCGACCGCGATGTTGTGACCCTACAGGTGTTTTCCGGCACCAAGGGTATCTCGACCGAGGCAACCGCGACCTTTCTGGGCCACCCGATGCAGACGCCCTATTCGGCCAACATTCTGGGCCGCGTCTTTGACGGGGCAGGGGTGGCGATCGACGGTGGGCCGGACCTGTCCTCCGAGCCGCGGATCGACATTGGTGGGCCAACGGTGAACCCCTCGGAGCGGGCTGTGCCCAACAAGATGATCTGCACCGACGTGCCGATGATCGACGTGTTCAACACACTAGTCGAAAGCCAGAAAATCCCTATCTTTTCGGTTTCGGGCGAGCCGTTCAATGCGTTCCTCAGTCGGATCGGTATTCAGGCTGATGCCGATATCGTGGTCTTTGGGGGGCTGGGTCTGATCTTTGACGATTACCACACGTTCCGGACCTCGTTTGAGGATGCGGGCGTGTTTTCCCGCACGGTGATGTTCGTCAATCAGGCGATGGACCCGCTGGTGGAACGGCTCTTGGTGCCAGATATGGCACTGGCCGTGGCCGAGAAATTCGCGGTGGAAGAGGGCAAGCGCGTGCTGGTGCTGTTGACCGATATGACCGCCTATGCGGATGCAATGAAAGAGGTGGGGATCAGTCAGGAACGCGTGCCGTCGCAGCGCGGTTATATGGGAGATCTCTATTCCCAACTCGCGCGGCGGTATGAGAAAGCGTGTGATTACGCCAAGGGTGGCTCGGTCACGGTGTTGACCGTGACGACGATGCCCGGCAATGACGTGACCCACCCGGTGCCAGATAACACGGGTTATATCACCGAGGGGCAGTTCTACCTGCATTCGGGGGTTATTGATCCGTTCGGCAGCTTGTCGCGCCTCAAGCAGAACGTGATCGGTAAGACCACGCGCGAAGATCACGGGCAGATCATGAATACGATGATCCGGTTCTATTCGGAAAGCCGCGATGCGGCGCAGAAACAGGCGATGGCGTTTGATCTGTCGGATTACGATCACCAGTTGCTGAAATTCGGCGCGCTGTTCCGGGCGCGGTTCATGGATATCAACGTCTCGATCCCGCTTGAGGACGCGCTGGATCTGGGGTGGAAGACGCTGGCCGAGTGTTTCCAGCCTGATCAGTTGCTGATGAAGCAGGCCTTGGTCGACAAGTATTACCCAAAGGATGTCGATGGCGCGGTTGCAGCTGAATAAATCGTCGCTGGCCCGCCAGCAGACCCAGCTGAAAAGCTATGAGCGGTTCCTGCCGTCGCTGGACCTCAAACGCCAGCAGTTGATGGCGGAACGTGCCAAAGCCCGCGAAGACGTCCAACGCTTGCAGCAAGAGGTGCACGATCTGGCGCAGCAGGTCGGGGAAAAACTGCCGATGTTGGCGCAGCAAGGGGTCGATCTGGATGGGTTGGTTCAGCTGAAGGACTACAAGCTGAAAAAGGTCAACGTGGTCGGCGTCAAGATGCCCGACCTAGACCGGATCGAAGTTGCTGTGCGGCCCTATTCGGTGTTGGCGAAACCGCATTGGGTCGATGCCGCTGCCGGCCTGTTGCATGACATGATTGAGGCGCGGTTGCGCGTCAAAGTCGCCGAAGAACGGGTGCGCATCTTTGACAAGGCTGTGGCCACGATTACGCAGCGGGTTAACCTGTTCGAAAAGGTTCTGATCCCGCGCGCCAAGGCCAATATCAAGAAAATCCGCATCTTTCTAAGTGATGAACAGATGCAGGCGGTTGTGCGCTCGAAAATCTCTAAGCGTAAACATGCGCAGGAGGCGCTGACATGAGCGTTGCGCGGCTGAAGAAACTGTCCCTCGTCGGACCTGCCGCGCGGAAGGGCGATACGCTGGAGGCGTTGCAGGAGCTAGGCTGTATGCATGTGCTGCCACTTGCGCCTCCGCCCGCCGAGCCGGAAAAGATCAGCGAGCGCGGCGCGCGCAATGCGTATAAGGCGCTGCGCTTTTTGACGGATGTGCCAGAGCCGCGCCGACAGATACAGCGTGATCCGGTGTTCGATATGGATCAGTTCGTGCGTGACGTGTTGGACCTGATGCAGCGCACCCGCGATATGACGGATCGCCGGGATTTTCTGACCTACCGGATCGCGCAGGTTCGCCCTTGGGGGGACCTGGATTTTCCGCCGACCGATGTGCTGGCGGGTAATCGGCTATGGTTCTATCAGCTTCCCCTGAAACATCGCGATGCATTGTCAAACATCAATCTGCCCTGGGCGATTTTGCAGGAGGACCATCGGTACTTTTACGCCGTTCTGATCGCGCCCGATGATCCGGGCGATGATATCCTGCCGGTGCCGCGTACGCATACCGGTTCTTTGCCGATTCACGAATTGGAAGCGCAACTGGAAGAAGCCGAGATCGCGATTGAGGCGTTGGAGGCTGAACGGGTTGCCCAAACACGTTATCTGACCCTGATGCGCCGTAACTTGTCGGCAGCAGAAAGCGCCGCGGAACTGGCTCATGCGACCCAGAAGGTCCGCGACGCAGAGGCGATGTTCGCCTTGCAGGGCTGGGTGCCCGAGGACCGTATCGAAGCGGTTCTGGACATGGCCAAATCCAAAGATGCCGCTGTTCTGATTGAAGAACCGGGGCCGGATGACAATCCACCGACTCTGCTGGAGCAACCGGAGGACCGAAGCGCGGCCGTTGATCTTGCGTTGTTCTATCAGGTGCCGGGGTACAAGGACTGGGACCCGAGTATCATCGTCGCGGCCTCATTCGCGTTTTTCTTTGCCATGATCGTGGCGGATGCAGGTTACGGAGCAGTCATACTGCTGGGTCTTTTGGCATTCTGGAAACGCATGGGAAAAACGCCGAGCGAAAGGTCTTGGCGCCGATATGGAGTGATGATTTCCAGCGCTACGATCATCTACGGTGTGCTGGTCGGCAGCTATTTTGGTGCATCACCAGCCGACGGCACGGTTTGGGCCAAGCTCAAGATACTGGACCTCAACAACTTTGGTGCGATGATGATGATCTCGATCGTGGTTGGCGTATTGCATCTGGTGTTGGCCAATGCTTTGGCCGCGCGCGCGGCGTGGGGGCAGCGGAGGGCCGTTGCAAACCTTGGCTGGATCGGAGCCTTGATTGGTGGGTTTATTCTGTGGCTCAGCTATATGAAGGGTGGGACGAAGCTGCCGGGCTCGATTGTATTGGCTGCGGGTGTTCTGGCCATTGTCCTGTTTTCAAGTGAGCGGGCTGTGCGTAAACCAATCGACTGGCTGTGGCGGCTGATAGATGGGCTGCAAAGCCTTGCTGGTGCGATGGGGGCATTTGGCGATGTGCTGAGCTATATGCGTCTGTTTGCGCTGGGTCTGGCCTCGGCGTCGCTTGCGATCACGTTCAATGATCTGGCGGTTTCGGTGATGCAGGCGATGAAGGGGCCGGGCATTCTGTTCGGGCTGTTGATCCTGATCGTCGGTCATATTCTGAACTTCGCCCTCGCGATGATGAGCGGTGTCGTTCACGGATTGCGTCTCAATTATATCGAATTCTTTAAATGGGGTCTGCCGGATGAAGGCATCGTCTTTCGCCCGTTCGCCCGCAAGGAGGTACAGGAATGAATGAGCTTGTATTGACATTGGGTTGGCTGGGTATTTACGCGCCAATGGCGTTGGGCGCGGCGGCAAGTGCCATTGGGTGCGCAATCGCTGGGCAGGCCAGCATCGGCGCGATGACTGAAACCGAAGGCGGCTATGGTCGGTTCGTCGGTGTCTCGGCATTTCCGTCAACGATGGTGATCTACGGGATTGTCATCATGTTTACCCTGAACCGCGATGTGACGCCCGAAAATGCGGGCGGGTTGTTCGGGATCGGCATCCTATCGGGCATTGCGCTGATGTATTGCGGCATCTGGCAAGGACGGGCCTGCGCCGCGGCGATCAATGCAACAAAAGAGAAACCAGAAATCTTCGGCTTGGCGCTTGCTCCGGCGGCGATCATCGAAGGGTTTGGCGTTTTCGCCTTCGTATTTGCCTTGGTCATCAGCGCGGGGATTAGCTGATGGCACAGGATGGAATGATTTCTCATGGTGTTGATGCCCTGATCGACAAGCTGCGAAATGACGGCGTTGCCGCAGGTCAGGCCGAGGCCGAGAAGCTACGCGCCGAGGCCAAGGCTGAGGCCGCCAAGATCCTTGCAGATGCCAAGCACGAGGCTGAGGCGCATCAGAAGAAAGCCCGCGCCGACTCGGACAATTACCGCGCGGCTGGAGAAGAGGCGCTGAATACCGCGATGCGCGATGCCGTTTTGACGATGAAAGCTGGCCTGACCGACCGTTTCCGCAAGGATGTCGAGCGCCTTGTCACCAAGGAATTGGCTGATCCCGAGATGCTGAAACAGATGATCCTTGAGGTTGTTGGGCGGGCCGCAGCAGGTGCCAAGCTGGATGGTAAAGTGCAGGTGATCCTGCCCGCGAAAGTGGCCACTCAGGAAGATATCAAGCAGAACGCCGACGATATCCAGTCTGGTAAATTGACCAAGTATGTGCTGGGTTTGACCGCCGAAATGCTGCGGGAACAAGTCGAGCTGCACGCGTCAGACGATACGCAGGATGGCATTCGCATTCAGGCCGAGGAGCAGGGCGTTGTTCTGGACCTCACCGACAAAGCCGTGGCCTCGCTATTGATGGAGCATCTGCAACCCAGATTCCGCGCCGTGCTGGAAGGCGTGATCCGCTGACATGTCGGACCCGGACGCCTATATCGCGCTGATCAGCAGTTTGCCGGGCTCGGAGCGGTTGTTTGTGGCCAAGCAGCCGCCTCTGTCGCGACTGCGGCTGGATCGACGGTTGAAGGCGCTGGCACCCGAAGATGCCCGGGTTCTGCGCGTGTTGGAGCACGCTCTGAACTGGAACGATTACGACATGGATGTCACGGACGATCAAGCGATTGCGCGCTGCAGGAAGGCACTGGATAACATCCCGCAACCGACATTGAAAAAGTTGCTTATCGAACGGATGGACTTGCGCACCGTAGTTGCCGCGTTGCGACTTCGGCATCGAGGGGAACCACCGCCTGCGACGCCTTTGGGGTTTGGACGATGGAGCCGCCATATCCCTGCCCATTGGAATGACCCCGGTTTCGGGTTGGATGCGGCAATGCCTTGGATCAAAGACGCGCGTCAATTGCTGGAAGTCAACGATCCACTGGGGCTAGAAAGGCTGCTTTTGTCGATTAGTCACAAGCAGTTAAAGCGCCACGCCGCACGACATCTTTTCGATTTTGAGGCCGTGGCGATCTATGTGCTGATCTGGAATATTTTCGACCGTTGGGCGCAAAGCAGCGCGCAGGAGGCGGCAACACGATTTGAAAAACTGGCGCAACAGGCCATGGCCGACGTCGCTGATATCGACTTTGAGGGAGCTTACGCATGACCGCCCCAACCCCCGCTATCCAAACAGCCACCGCCCGTGTTGTCTCGGTCCAGGAGGGGCTGGTTCAGATCGAAGCAAAACCGGACGCAGAAGGTCGCCCCGGGCAGTTGATCAAAAACGAGGTGGTGTTTATTTTGCCGACTCGCCTCGGCCCCGGAGGTCGACAGGAACGCCTGAAGGCCGAAGTTCTGCGTGTGCGTGGGAAAACAGCGGACGTACAGGTCTATGAAAGCACGGATGGCGTTGCGGTGGGCGATCCGGTGGAGCAATCGGGGCAGTTGCTGTCGGTCGAACTTGGGCCGGGATTGTTGGGTCAGGTGTTTGACGGTCTGCAGTCCCCTTTGCCGAAAGTCGCGGCTGAGTTTGGCACTTTCCTGCCGCGCGGTGCGGATGTGGCCCCGTTGGACGATCAGGCAAAGTGGTCGTTTTCACCGTCCGTCAAAGTTGGTGATAGTGTTCGAGCAGGGGACAGTATCGGAACGGTGCCCGAGGGCAGGTTCGAACACAAAATCATGCTGCCGTTCAACTGGGTCGGCGACTATAAGGTTGTCTGGGTCCAGAAGGGCGCGGCTACGATCCACGATATCATGGCGCGGCTTGAGGACGAACAGGGCGGAGAGCATACTCTGACCCTTTCACAGAAATGGCCGGTGCGACGTCCATTGCCCGAAGGGGTTCTGAAACGCGCGCTGTCCGAAAGGCTTTATCCAACCGAACCGGTCCTGACATCTCAGCGCCTGATCGACACGTTCTTTCCCATTGCCCGGGGTGGAACAGCCTGTATTCCGGGGCCGTTTGGTGCCGGTAAGACAGTGTTGCAGAACCTGATCGCGCGAAACGCCAAGGTAGACATCGTCATAGTCGTCGCCTGTGGAGAGCGCGCGGGCGAGGTGGTTGAAACCATTAGCGAATTTCCAAAGATGACTGACCCGACCTCGGGTGGTAGCCTCATGGACCGGACGATCATAATCTGCAACACGTCCTCGATGCCCGTTGCGGCGCGTGAGGCGTCGATTTTCACCGGCATCACGCTGGGCGAGTACTATCGCCAGATGGGGTATGATGTTCTGTTGATTGCCGACAGCACAAGCCGCTGGGCACAGGCCATGCGAGAGACCTCGGGCAAGTTGGAAGAAATCCCCGGAGAAGAAGGGTTTCCGGCCTATCTGGAAAGCTCGATCAAGGGGTTGTACGAACGCGCGGGCGCATTGAAAACTAATGACGGCGCGCTGGGCAGCCTGACCCTGATCGGAACGGTCTCACCTGCCGGGGGCAACTTTGACGAACCGGTCACGCAATCGACCTTGTCGACGGTTAAATGTTTCCTCGGTCTGTCTTCCGAACGTGCCTATAAGCGGTTTTACCCTGCGGTCGATCCGATGCTCAGTTGGTCGCGCTATCTGGACCAGTTGTCCGACTGGTATGACAAGAACGCTGAGGCGGGTTGGACCAGCAAGGTTCGTGATCTTCTGGCGTTGATCGAAAAGGGCGAACAGGTCGACCAGATGATGCAGGTGACAGGCGAAGAGGGCGTTACGATCGAGGATTTCGTCACCCAGCAAAAGGCCTTGTTCGTGGACATGGTCTATCTGCAACAAGATGCGTTCGATAAAGTGGATGCGACCGTACCGCTTGATAGGCAGAAGATGACTTTCAAGCTGGTCTACGGCGTGACACAATCCACCGCCGAATTCGCCGATAAAGCCGAGGTTCGACAGGTCTTTACGCAGCTGACGGGATTGATGAAGAACTTCCACTATGCGACTGAAAACACGCCGGAATTCAAATCTACTTGGGGTCAGATAGAAGATCTGTGTCGCGAAAAATTCGGAGTGTAAGGGAAATGGTAGCCCGTAGGGGAATCGAACCCCTCTTTCCAGGTTGAAAACCTGGCGTCCTAACCGATAGACGAACGGGCCATTTAGGCGATACAAGCACAAGTGGTAGCCCGTAGGGGAATCGAACCCCTCTTTCCAGGTTGAAAACCTGGCGTCCTAACCGATAGACGAACGGGCCACGTTAGCTTGTGGAGCGCCTTTTACGGTTTACCTATCACCCCCGCAAGCCGAAAAATGCAGGGATGTGAAAGTTTTTTGGCGGGGCCGGGTGCTGGCCTAATTGGCCTCGGCTGCATCCTCCAGCCGAAGCTGCACAGATTGCCGTCCGCCCCATGTGTTGACCTCAAGCCTGCCGGCGAAATGGAACCGCGCGCCGCCATGGTTGGACAGCTTTTCGCCCATCGGCCCGTCGAACGCTCCGAACGCGATGGCGTCCAACCCGGCGCCTACGCCATCGGACAGCGAAAGTTTGAGATGAGATTCGCCCACTCGTTTGGCAAAGCGCACTTGTAGATCAGGCAGGGCATACCGTGGGGCAGGGGCACTTGCCCCAAATGGACCTGCCTCTTCGATCTGTTCGATAAGGTCCACTGTGGCTGCGCCCGGCATCAATGTGCCGTCCAGTTTCAGGTCCGCCGGGCCGCTGTCGCCCGCGCCTTGTTTGGCCAGAAGTTCAGACAGCCGCGCCATGGCCGGTTCCAACTGATCGCGCATCACGGTCAGACCGGCGGCCATTTTGTGCCCGCCGCCTTTGACCAGCAGCCCCTCGGCAGCCAGTCGCTGAATCGACGCACCCAGATCAACGCCCGAGACAGAACGGCCCGAGCCTTTGCCCTCATCCCCGTCAAAGCCGATCACGATGGCAGGGCGGTTCGCGGCCTCTTTCAGGCGAGAGGCGACGATGCCGACGACGCCCGGATGCCAGCCCTCACCTGCTGCCCAGACCAAGGGTGCGTCCAGCCCGCGTACTTCGGCCTGTTCCATGGCGGCCGCGCGCACGGCGTTTTCGATATCGCGGCGCTCGGTGTTCAGTTCATCAAGCCTCTGCGACAGCGCTTCAGCCTCGTGCGGCGACTCGGTGCTAAGTAGACGCGCGCCCAGATCGGCCTGACCAATCCGCCCGCCCGCGTTTACGCGCGGGCCAAGCAGGAACCCCAAGTGATAGCTGTTGGGGGCCGAATCCATCCGTGCCACATCCGACAGGGCCACCAGACCGGGCCGCTGCCGCTGGGCCATCACCTTCAACCCCTGCCGTACCAGCGCCCGGTTCGCCCCGATCAGAGGAGCCACATCGGCAACCGTCGCCAGCGCCACCAGATCCAACAGTGAGATCAGGTCAGGCCCCTTAACTCCGGCCTCGCGCAGTTGCCTCCCCGCCTCGACCAGCATCAGGAACACCACGCCCGCCGCACAGAGATAGCCAAGATCGCCGCTTTCATCCTGCCGGTTCGGGTTCACGACTGCCGCGCAATCAGGCAGGGTCTCGCCCCCCAAATGGTGATCCAGAACGATCACATCCGCACCCTTGGCAGCCGCTATCGGTTCATGGCTGAGGGTGCCGCAATCGACGCAGATGATCAGGTCGTGACGGGCGGCCAGGTCCTGCATGGCGGGTACGTTGGGGCCATAGCCTTCATCAATCCGGTCGGGGACATAGAGCGTTGCCTGAAGCCCCATCTGACGCAGCCAGACCAGAAGCAAAGCGGCTGAGCTGCCCCCATCCACGTCGTAATCGGCAAAGACGGCAATTCGCTGTTTGGCGCGTACCGCCGCCAGAAACCGGGTCGCGGCGGTTTCCATGTCTTTCATCGCGCGGGGATCGGGCAGTAATTCTTTCAGCTTGGGGTCCAGAAACCCGGGAGCCTCCATCGCGGGAACGCCGCGCCGGGCCAAAACCTGACAGACCGCACGCGGCAGGCCCGCTTGTTGCACCAGCATCTCGGTCGCGCGTTCCACATCTGCCGAAGGGCCGACCCAGCGCCGCCCGGACAAAGACTGTTCAACCCCTAGAAAGCTCATGACCTGCCCCTGATATGCCAAGGCCGGACCCTCGCGGACCCGGCCTTTGTTATTGTATGGATCGACTTGCGCACGCGGTTACGCGTTGTCGTGCGACCACATTGGCGTGCGGTAGGACATGCGCCGAACCGACCCGGTTTTCGACCGCATCAGCAGGGTGGTGGTCTCAACCCAGCCTGGCTCGCGTTTGATGCGCGGCAACAGCGATCCTCCGGTCACGCCAGTCGCGGCAAAGATGACGTCCGCTGTCACCATCTCATCGCGCGCATAGACACGGTCCAGATCGGTGATACCCGCCTTGGCCGCTCGTCCGCGTTCGTCATCGTTGCGGAACAGCAGGCGGCCAAAAATCTGACCGCCCATGCATTTCAAGGCAGCCGCAGCCAGCACACCCTCGGGCGCGCCGCCTTGACCCATATACATGTCGATGCCGGTCACTTCGCTTTCGGCACAGTGCATCACGCCCGCAACGTCACCATCGGTGATCAGACGGATGGACGCGCCGGTCTCGCGCACCTCGGCGATCATGGCCTCGTGCCGGGGGCGCTCAAGAATGCAGACGGTGATGTCGGCGGGTTCACACCCCTTGGCCTTGGCCAACGCTTCAACCCGTTCACGCGGGCTCATGTCCAGGCTGACGACACCTTCGGGGAAGCCGGGCCCAACGGCAAGCTTGTCCATGTAGACGTCAGGTGCGTGCAGCATCGAACCGCGCGGACCCATTGCGATTACAGTCAGCGCGTTGGGCATGTCCTTGGCGGTTAGCGTGGTGCCTTCCAGCGGGTCCAGCGCGATATCAACGCCGGGGCCGTTGCCGGTGCCAACCTCTTCACCGATATACAGCATTGGTGCTTCGTCACGCTCGCCCTCACCAATGACAACGACACCTGCGATGTCCAGCAGGTTCAACTGTTCACGCATGGCGTTCACAGCAGCCTGATCCGCAGCCTTTTCGTCCCCGCGACCCACCAGAGATGCCGACGCGAGTGCGGCCTGTTCTGCCACCCGCGCTAGGCCCAGTGACAGCAGGCGGTCGTTGAAATCAATCTTGGCAGCACTCATTTTTCAGTATCCTTAACTCAGTATCGGCGTTGTTTTGGGCATAGCCTGCGTTTTGGGCAGGCCGCAAGGGTCAAACCTCTTCGATCCGCAGGGCGACAGGCTCTCCGGCAACAACGTCTGTCTCGCGGAAGCCATCCAGCGCAACGTCGAGCGTGGCACGCGTTGTTTTATGCGTAACGATCAAAACCGGCGCGGTGCTTTCGGAATGCCCGTATTGGCGCATCCGATCGATCGACACACCTGCATCGCCCAGAATAGCGGCAACTTTAGCCAGCGCGCCGGGTTTGTCGAACAACGCAAGACGCAGATAATAGGGGGCAGGCAGGCCCGTGATCGCCGGGGCTGCATCCTGAAGCGATGTAGCTGGGCGCCCAAACGTCGGAATTTGCAGTCCGCGTGCCAGATCGCAGACATCACCCATCACAGCGCTGGCCGTGGGCCCTTCGCCTGCGCCAGGGCCGCGCAGAACAACCTGTTCCACTGCGTCGCCTTCGATCACGACCATGTTCGTTCCGCCTTCGAGCTGTCCCAAAGGTGAACCGCTGGGTACCAGACAGGGCTGCATCCGCTGTTCCAGCCCGCGCGCGGTTCGTTGTGCGATGCCCAGCAGCTTGATCCGGTATCCCATATCATCCGCCTGATGAATGTCATCGAGGCTGATTTGCTGGATGCCTTCGATCTCGATCCCGTCGAAATTCGGCTTGGTGCCAAAAGCGATTGAGGACAGCAGGGCCAGCTTGTGTGCGGCGTCGATTCCGCCGACGTCTAGATTTGGGTCGGCCTCAAGATATCCCAACTGCGCGCATTCTTCGAACAGAGCGTTATAGCCAAGTTCCTGCGACTGCATTCGCGTCAGGATATAGTTACAGGTGCCGTTCATCACCCCCATCACGCGGGTAATCTCGTTGCCTGCAAGCCCTTCGGTCAGGGACTTGATGACGGGAATACCGCCTGCGACGGCGGCTTCGAAACGAATGACGCGGCCAGCGGCCTCGGCCTTTTCCGCCAATTCCTGACCGTGGATTGCCAGCAGCGCCTTGTTTGCGGTGACGACGTCCTTGCCACTTGTCAGCGCCGCCTCGACCGAGGCTTTGGCGGGACCATTCTCACCGCCCATCAATTCGACAAATACGTCGATATCATCGCGTTTGGCCAAAGCGACCGGGTCGGTTTCCCAAGCGTAGTCAGACAGGTAGACGCCACGGTCCTTGCTCGCATCCCGCGCGGATACTGCCACGATTTCCACAGGGCGGCCTGTCCGCGCCTGCAACAGGTCCGCATGACGGCGCATGATCTTGACGACGCCCACGCCGACAGTTCCCAAGCCCGCAATTCCAAGCCGCAGCGCCTGTGTCATCCCGTGGGTTCCTTTCCGCTCGTAATTCTTTAATGCCGGGTTGCCCCGTTCAACGCTGCCTTAGCGGGTTCGGCGAAGGGGTGCAATGCGTGGTGAGCCGCAGCAATCACTTGGTCAGTTGATTTGTTCGCTTTGTAGCTGATCCGCCTTTTTCTGCAGCTCTTTGCGCCGTGTCTCAAGCTCTTCCTCTACCTCGGATGCCTCGCTGATCGGGTCGATCGTAGGGCCAAGGTTTTCTTGTAGGGGGATTAGTTTTGGATAGCGCGCTGATTTCAGGCTGGCTGGTTCGCTGCCTTCCAACTCAGGAAAGTCGGCACAGGCCGCACAGCAAAGGGTCAGGATCAGCAGGGGCAGGGGTTTCATACTGCTCTTTCGAATACCATTGCCCCCGTGATGCACTTTTTACCGTGGGCATTCAAGCGGGGTTCTATCTGAACATCCGTTCATATACGGTTGGGGCATGGCACGCACACAAGGTTCCCATTCCGATATTACCGGCCCCCGCATCCGAAAGGCGGCTTTGCGCCTGTTCGCGCAGCAGGGCTATGCCGCAGTTTCCATGCGCCAGATCGCGGCAGACGTCGGCGTGCAGGCTGGCGCGCTTTATAATTACACGCCGGACAAGCAGAGCCTTCTGTATCGCCTGATGAACGATCACATGCAGCATCTTCTGTCGACCTACGCAAAGCTTGAAAGGCCAGCGACCGCCCTTGAGGCGCTGCGCCAGTTTGTCGGTTTCCATATCCGGTTCCATCTTGAGCGTCCGGATGAGGTGTTCATTGCCTATATGGAGCTGCGCAACCTGACCCCCGAAAATTTCGGTGAAATCGAGGCGTTACGCCGGGCTTACGAAGACTCGCTCGAACAAATCCTAAAGGATGGGCAAGAGGTAGGGGCCTTCTTGGTCGCCGACACCAAGATGGCGACCTTGGCCGTCATTGCCATGTTGAACGGCGTGATGACGTGGTATCGCGCAGGCGGACGCCTTTCGCTGGATGAAGTCGAACAGGTCTATTGGGATATGGTCCGGCGATCCGTGACCGCCTGATCAATGCGCGGGCCGGATGAAGGTGCCGTTGCGCAGTTCCCGGAATGCCTGCTCAAGCTCGGACCGTGTATTCATGACAATCGGGCCGTGCCATGCAACCGGTTCGTCTATCGGTGTGCCGGAAATCAGCAGAAATCGCACACCCTCAGCACCTGCCTGAACCGTGATCTCGTCGCCGGTTCCGAAACGAACCAAAGTTCGGTCGCCTGACATATCGCGGATATTGACCTCTTGCCCGACGATTTCCTTTTCAAGCAGAACGCCGGTGGGTTGAGATGCATCCGCAAATGCCGCTTGCCCCTGAAAAACATAGGCAAACGCCCTGCGGTAGGTGTCGATACGAAACGTCTTTTTCACACCGGCCGGGATATGAATGTCAAGATATTGCGGATCGGCGGCGATGCCGTCTACGGGACCTGTCTTTCCCCAGAATTCGCCGACGATGACGCGGACCGTCGTGCCATCGTCATCCGTGATCTCTGGGATGTCCTTGCTTTCGACATCCTGATACCGCGGAGCCGTCATTTTCTGGCCGGACGGCAAGTTTCCCCAAAGTTGAAACCCGTGCATCTGACCCGCAGCGTTCCCTTTTGGCATCTCTTGGTGAAGGATCCCCGAGCCTGCGGTCATCCATTGCACGTCGCCTGCGCCCAGCGTTCCGGTATTTCCAAGAGAGTCCGAATGCTCGACTGTTCCCGACAAGACATATGTGATCGTTTCTATCCCGCGATGTGGGTGCCACGGGAAGCCAGCCTGATAATCCCGCGGGTGTTCGTTGCGAAAATCGTCAAACAGAAGAAACGGGTCAAGTTCGGACGGGTCTTGAAATCCAAAGGCACGATGCAACTTGACGCCGGCGCCCTCCATCGTCGGGACGGATTTCCTGATTTCCAAAGTGGGTCGTAGCGACATCGCGGCCTCCTGTTACTTGGTCGATCATGTAGTCTGTGCGCAATGTGCGTCAATTTGCGATTGGGCACGTGCTATGTGCAAAAATTAGCAATCAAACCGCCTCTGTCTTTCACCGCGGAAAGCCGCTAAACCCGGTCGAAATCATGCAGGGGATGGACATGCAGCAGGAAGTTCTGGCCACAGTAAAAGCGTCGACGCCCAGGCGGTGGCTTGGGGTTGGTATGTTGGCCGTGGTCGGTGCCATGGTTCTGTACGTGGCCTTGGCCGCGCCGCCCGAACCCCATTGGCAGGTGTTCCTGATCGCTGTTGGCGCTGCTGCGTTTTGGCTGGCGTATCGCATGTGGAATGCGACCGAAGATTGGATTGAGCTGACACAGACCGAGCTGCGCACCGGAACAGGGCGCATCATTGCGCGCGTTCAGGATGTCGAGGCCGTTGACCGAGGGGTCTTTGCGTTCAAACCATCAAACGGTTTTCTTGTGCGGACAAATTCCAAGGAAAAGAACGTTTGGGCACCGGGTCTGTGGTGGCGACTTGGGCGTCGGGTCGGTATCGGAGGAATGACCGCCGCTGCTGAAACCAAGTTCATGTCCGAGATGCTGTCTGCGATAATCGCAGACAGAGCATAAATCAGACGTCAGCCGCGATCTCGTTGGTGAAACGGGGGCGGGTGAACACAAAGTTGCGGAACGTATAGTCGTCAGAAACCCAACCGGACCCAAAAACAGGTACATAGTTGTTGGCTGTTTCGACGATAATCAACGTGTCCTGATCGGGCATCGGGGGCAGGCTATCCCGCATGTCCTTGATGTTCCCGTCGGTCCAGACTTGATTGTACCCACGTTCGGTTGACCACCGGACGTAGTGGCGATCATCCACTTCATCAAAAACAATGAGCGTGACCCGCAGCTTCATTTCCGAGCCATTGTTGACCATGCGCAGCATCAACTCATACAGAGAATCCACATAGGTGTCCGTAACTGTTTGAGTTTCCCGCGAGATGAGGTCGCCGATTGTATAGGCCGCCTTCAGGTTGGCCGCGCTTTGACGGAACCCGTCGAAAAAAGTGAAGGCCCCCGTCACAGTCCAGACCAGCATGGGGAATATCAAAACAGCTTCGACGGTCAGCAGACCGCTTTCGTCACGCGCGGTGCGGCTGAAGAGTTTTTTGAACTTGGACAGAAAGGACATGGGTCTATCAAGGCTCCTGAACAAATGCTGTGGTCGCGGTCAACGCGATCTGGCCAGTTTCGTCCGAAAGCGCACGACCCATCGCAGAGGTCGGGAACACCGGATCAACTTTTGCGCATGCGCGCAGGATCATCAGTTCGTTGGACTGGCCTTGTTTGAATTGACGCACGGGCTTCACTTCTTCGGAATTGTCAGTGCAATCCGGGGCAGGGGGCAGGTCGACGCCAACAAACGCGTTTTGGATGATCATCTCGAGCCGCAGGTTCTTCCCGCACTCTCTGACCATAATTGCCTTGTTGCAGATCGAGTCCTTGATCTGATCGTGGGTCAAGTTTGAGCCTGTGCCCAGGCGAATGTCCCGAACGGACTGATCGACCGCGCGCTCCAGCATCGCCTGCTGCAGGGTGACAAGCGAATACTCCACCGCGCTCAGGATGAAAAACAGGAACGCGGGGAAAATCAGCACGAACTCTACCGTCACAGAGCCGGCCTCTGATTTTCGGAATTTCAGGAGTTTTGCCAGGGCTTTCATGCTCATTGTGTCAGCCTCAGTTTTTTGATCGACGAAGCGATGGAGACAAAGGCGTCTCCCAGCGAAATACCTTCTGGATCATCGAATTCGTCGACTTTGTAGACATGACTGTCCGAACTCGCACAGTTCTTGATGGTCGTCAGACCTTCGTCCGGTGCTTCGAACGCGATACCGTAAACGATCACGCCCATGTCTTTGGCAGCGCCGCAGATGTTGCTGGTGCGCGTGTTCTTGGTTGTCGCACCCACCGATGAGCGAATGTTATAGTGCCAGTTACTCTCGTGGTTGTTCTGCCAGTAATAGTTGTTCTTGGCATTCCACCAGGTCGAAGCAAGGTTGAAGAGTTCAGGATAGGTCAGGCGCACAGATGTGCCGACTTCTTCGTTCGAAGCGTTTTCGTCGGGCGGATTGCCAAACGGATGCGTCGCCGTGACATAATAGCCCGCCGCATCTGTGTGCTGCATCCAGACCCAGCGATCCGGATTGGTCGAATAGCGAACACTGTATTCACCCAACTTACCATCGCCCCGGTCGTATTCGGGGTTGAACCAGACATTCGAATTGCCGCTGCGGTAATTTGAATTCAGCATATACTGCGTCGTGTTCTTACCGTCGGTCATGACGATGATAACTTTCAGAACATCATCCTCATAGCGCAACGGACGGTCGTCGAATTTCACAGGAACCGCGCCTTCGGTCGACAAGCTTTTGATAATGCCCTTGAATTTTGGGTCCAACATTGCGGATCCCCACTTCATTCCAACGTCGATTGATGTGTTGCCTTTCGCGGTCAGGGCATCAATGCGGTTGTGAAGTACGTCGATATCGTCTGTGACGGCCGTAATTTCACTGCCGACGCGGGTTGGGCACACAGGATATCTTGGAAATTGCTCTGCACCATTGGTGTAGCGGAACGGGTCAAAATGCGCGGTGCGCTGGAATGCCGAAGTCGGATCCATTGACGGGTCGTCAAATTGGGTCGACGAAAAGTTCACGCAGTGCGAATAGCTGTGTTCAGAGGTGACATTGCTGAACTTGCTCAGAATATCCTCGCCCGCATTTACCTGCGTCGCGTAAGGAACAATCGACATGGAAACTTCTGTCGCGTCTTGCTTCGACAGCATCAGCGTAACGAATTCTTTCGCGGCATCCCGCAGAACTTCGATCTTGGTTTTGCCGGCTTCGGCCGACGGGTTGTCCATCGAACCCGACATGTCGAGGACCAGCGAGATTTCGACAGCACCCACTGATTCTTCCGCAGTGCTCGCGGCGCGTGCGGTCAGTGAGTTGACCCCCGAAAAGCTCATGAAATGCGTTTTGACGACGGTTTCGGCGGTGGCCGAAACGGTTCTTGATCCCAATCCTTCAATCACGACGGGTTCGCCGACAAGTTTGCCTTCCAATCCGGCTTTTTCCAAATAGGAAGCAACAACCTCTTTCGGGGGCAGTTTCTGATCAAGGTCGGCCGCAGCCAGCACGGCGCGATCCAGCGTCGACTGCAAATTCGCGCGGTCACGCTCATAGTTCATCAAATCGACGCCCATCCCCGTTGTGGCGAAGATAACCAAGAAACCCAATAGTACGAAAATCGTGAACGTCCCGTCTTCGCGTTCAGCGAAATCGCGGACCGGTGCACTCTTTTTTCCAAATTTTCCAAATCCGCTGACAATAGCGTTCTTAATCATAGTGCTGACCTCGCTGAGCAGTGGCTTGGCCCTGCTAAGGAAAAGTTAACGCCAGAAAATTAGCTGGGAAACGTGGCGGGAATTGGGCGAAAAAACCTTAGATTAGGCCCTTTTCCTGTCGAATGGCGGATAATTCACAGAGTTCGCGCCGCTCTGTATTCTGATTGGGGACAATTCCGGGCGATGATCGAAAAGACTGCGACTCACCGCGGTTCGGTAAAAAAGTGTGAGGATTTTGAATTTTATTTTTGCTTAAATATTGATCGTTTACGCAAGGGGTGCGACAAAAAGTCAGAGCGTAGATCGCTCTTTGGCACGGAGGATTAAATGACGGCCACAAACGAACCCAGCTTTCGAGAGAGTGTTGATTTGATGTTCAACAGGGCGGCGTCCCTGATGGACCTCCCTCCGGGGCTAGAGGAAAAGATCCGGGTCTGTAACGCCACCTATACCGTGCGATTTGGTGTGCGGCTACGGGGCGATATTCACACGTTCACAGGGTACCGTTCTGTTCATTCAGAACATATGGAGCCGGTGAAGGGCGGTATCCGCTTTGCGTTGGCCGTGAACCAGGATGAGGTTGAAGCACTGGCGGCCCTGATGACCTATAAGTGCGCTTTGGTCGAAACACCCTTTGGCGGGTCCAAGGGGGGATTGTGCATTGATCCTCGGCAGTATGAGGAACACGAGTTGGAGCAGATCACGCGCCGGTTCGCGTATGAGCTGGCCAAGCGTGATCTCATCAACCCTTCGCAGAACGTCCCGGCGCCGGATATGGGCACGGGTGAGCGTGAGATGGCGTGGATGGCGGATCAATACGCCCGTATGAACACCACCGATATCAATGCGCGCGCCTGTGTGACTGGCAAACCCCTGAACGCTGGGGGGATCGCGGGGCGGGTCGAGGCCACGGGCCGGGGTATCCAGTATGCGCTGCGCGAATTTTTCCGGCATCCCGAGGACGTCCAAAAGGCAAACCTGTCCGGAAGGCTGGATGGGAAGCGCATTGTCGTACAAGGGCTGGGCAATGTGGGTTACCACGCCGCCAAGTTCCTGAGCGAGGAGGATGGCAGCCGTATTGTCGGTATCATCGAGTGGGACGGAGCACTTTATAACCCGGACGGAATTGATGTTGAATCGGTTCGACAGTGGATCGTCAAACACGGTGGCGTAAGCGACTATCCCGATGCGACCCATTCGGCAGACGGTGCGGCGGTTCTTGAGGCCGAGTGCGACATCCTGATTCCCGCCGCCTTGGAAGGTGTCATCAACCTGACCAATGCCGATCGCATCAAAGCCCCCCTGATCATCGAGGCTGCAAATGGTCCGGTGACTGCGGGCGCCGACGAGGTTCTACGCAAGAAAGGCACGGTTATCATCCCCGACATGTACGCCAATGCGGGCGGTGTGACCGTTTCTTATTTTGAGTGGGTAAAGAACCTCAGCCACATCCGGTTTGGCCGAATGCAGCGCCGGCAGGAAGAAGCCCGCCACGAGCTGATTGTAAGTGAGCTTGAGCGGTTGGATCGCTATCTGGGGGATGCCTGGTCAATGTCACCGGACTTTAAGTCCAAGTATTTGAAGGGCGCCGACGAATTGGAGCTTGTACGCTCGGGCCTGGATGACACGATGCGTATCGCCTACCAGTCCATGCGTGAAGTCTGGCATAACCGCGACGATGTCGAGGATCTGCGGACAGCAGCCTATATCGTGGCCGTGGACCGTGTGGCGAAAAGTTATCGCGCCAAAGGTCTCTGACGCATATGAAATCGGGGCGGTCGATTAAATGTTCGGCCGCCCTTATGTTTTCGGAAAGTACTCCGGGCAGGTGCAAATGGGCGATGGCGGGGATGCCCAGTGGCGGGTAAGCTGCCCGGAAGGAATCAAATCCGGGAGACAACCGTGTTGCGAATAGCAATGATTGCCTTTCTTGCGGCCACGCCTTTGGCTGCGCAGGAAGCCAAGAAACAAGACTGCCAATATCAGGCCGACGTCGTCGCAGCGATTCAGAAAGCGCGGCTTGATAAGGTGAAAGAGCGGGACGTGCCGGAGGCCGTTGCTGCATCAGCCCCGACTTGGCCGGATAATTACAATGCCGCAATTCCGCTGATCACACCGTGGGTCTATGAGCAAAAGATGCGCGATATCCGCAAAAAGGACCTTGCTGCCGCATGGCTGGAGCTGTGTTTGCAGCAATAATCCACAAGTTCAGTAATTCGCTGTGGACAAACGCGCGTCATCCCCTTGGCGCGCGTTTTCATTTCTGTCAGGTTTGACCCATGTCGTTGCCCCCCGGATTTCTTGATGAACTGCGCACTCGCCTTAGCCTGTCTCAGGTCGTTGGGCGCAAGGTCATGTGGGATCAACGCAAGTCCAATCAGGGCAAGGGTGACATGTGGGCGCCGTGCCCGTTTCACCATGAAAAGACGGCCTCGTTCCATGTGGATGATCAAAAGGGGTTCTATTACTGCTTTGGTTGTCACGCCAAAGGCGACGCGATCAGCTTTGTGAAAGACACCGAGAATGTCTCGTTCATCGAAGCGGTTGAGATTCTGGCACGCGAGGCCGGGATGCCGATGCCACAGCGTGACCCCAAGGCGCAGGAAAAGCAGGACCGCCGTGCGCAACTGGCTGAGGTGATGGAGCAGGCTGTGCAGTTCTTCCGCCTGCAGCTTAAGACCGGTGCAGGGAATGCTGCGCGCGACTATCTGACCGGCAGGGGGCTAGATGCGCAGGCGTTGGACCGGTGGGAGATCGGCTTTGCCCCCGATGGATGGCAGGCGTTGTGGGACCATTTGACGGGTAAGAACGTCACCGAGGACTTGATCCTTGGGGCAGGTCTGGCGAAGCCGTCGAACAAGGGCAAAAAACCTTACGACACGTTCCGAAATCGGATTATGTACCCGATCCGCGACCCGCGCGGGCGCTGCATCGCTTTTGGCGGCCGGGCGATGGACCCAAATGACAACGCCAAGTACCTGAACTCGCCCGAGACTGAGCTGTTCGACAAGGGGCGCAATCTCTATAACCACGGTCCCGCGCGGCAGGCTGCGGGTAAGGGGCAACCTCTGATCGTTGCCGAAGGGTATATGGACGTGATTGCGCTGGCCGAGGCTGGGTTCGGCGCGTCCGTTGCGCCTTTGGGCACGGCGATTACCGAACATCAGTTGCAATTGCTGTGGCGGATATCGGACGAGCCGATCATTGCACTGGATGGCGATACAGCCGGTCTGCGCGCCGCGATGCGCGCGGTTGATCTGGCGCTGCCGTTGCTTGAGGCTGGCAAATCCCTGCGCTTTGCCCTGATGCCCGAGGGCAAAGATCCTGATGACTTGCTGCGTGCCGAAGGGCCGGGGGCTGTGCAATCGGTGTTGGAGGGCGCAATCCCCATGGTCAAACTGCTGTGGCAGCGCGAAACCGAGGGTAAAGTGTTCGACAGCCCCGAGCGCAAGGCTGCGCTGGACAAGGTGCTGCGCGACAAGATCAAGCTGATCCGCGACCCGTCGATCCGGTCGCATTACGGGCAGGAAATCAAGGATTTGCGCTGGCAGCTATTCCGCCCACAGCGCCAGTCGCAGAATCGCCCTTGGCAACCGCGTGGCAAGTGGCAGCCCAAACCGGCGGCGACACCGGGTGCGCGCGCTTCGTTCCTTGCTTCGTCAGAGGGCGCGGAAATCCAACTGCGCGAAGGTGCGATCTTGGCGATCGCGGCGCTGAACCCGCAGGTCGTGGTGCAGTTTGAACATCAATTGGAAGAGATGGAGTGTCGTGACCCTGATCATGCCGCCCTGCGCGGCGCGATCTTGCGCCATGCTATTGATGATCCCGACAACCTGAAAGACCACATTGCCGAAACTTTGGGGCCGGACGCCCTTGAAAACCTCCTGCGCCTTCGCCATGTCGCAGTGATCCCCTGTGTGTTCAAACCGGGCGACGTTGAGAAGGCCGAGATGACACTGGCCGAGGAACTCGCAAAAATCAAAGCTCTCAGGGGGTTGGACGCAGAGATTGCCGAAGCCGAGGAGGAACTGTCTGAACTGCCGGATGAGGCGCTGACATATCGGCTGGCTCAGGCCGCCGAAGAGCGAAACCGCACAAGCCGCAGTCAGAACGAAGACAGGGCGATTTTCGACGTGGCCGACAATGGCGCGCGAATCAACCGCGACGAGAAAGACGCGTTCGAGGCAATCATGTCCGGAATCAATTTTGAGCGAAAACGCCGGTAAAGTGGTGTTTTCGTAAGGCACTGGAAAAGAAAAACGAGTAAACGGGTGGCCGAATCACTTCTACGCGCTAATGATTCGGCTCAGACGAATCACCCATCCCTGCAGGAGCATTGAATGGCCGCCAAGGATACCAACGAAGACCGCAAATCCGACGAGCAGGAACAGGAAATCTCGCTGGACATGAGCCAGGCCCAGGTCAAGAAGATGATCGCCGAGGCCCGCGAGAAAGGTTACATCACCTACGACCAGCTTAATCAGGTGCTGCCGCCGGATCAGGTCAGTTCGGAACAGATCGAAGATGTAATGTCGATGCTGTCCGAGATGGGCATCAACATCATCGAGGATGAAGAGGCCGAAGAAGAAGAAAACAAAGGTTCGACCGAACTCACCACGACCGAAAGCAACCGCGAAGTTGCCCTGTCAGGGGCAGCAACCGAAAAGCTAGACCGCACCGACGATCCGGTGCGCATGTACCTTCGCGAGATGGGCTCGGTTGAACTGCTGAGCCGCGAGGGTGAGATCGCCATCGCCAAGCGGATCGAGGCCGGCCGCAACACGATGATCGCCGGTCTGTGCGAAAGTCCTCTGACCTTCCAGGCGATCACCATCTGGCATGACGAATTGCTGTCCGAAGACATTCTGCTGCGCGACGTCATTGATCTGGAGGCCACCTTCGGCAACCAGATGGACGAAGACGGCGATGTCGAAGAACCGGTGGTCGATACCTCGAACGTGCAGGCTGCCAAGCCCGCGAAAGAGAATACCGGCCCCGAATTGGATGCCGACGGCAACCCGCTGAACAATGACGATGATGATGACGACGACGATCAGGCCAACATGTCGCTGGCCGCGATGGAAGCCGCGTTGAAAGATCAGGTTCTGACGACACTGGAGCGGATCTCGACCGACTTCTCGATGCTGTCTGAAATGCAGGACAGCCGGATTTCGGCCACCCTGAACGAAGACGGTTCATTCAGCGAAAAGGACGAAGAAACCTATCAGAAACTGCGGGCCGAGATTGTTGAGCTGGTGAATGGTCTTCACCTGCATAACAACCGGATCGAAGCTCTGATCGACCAGCTTTATGGTATCAACCGTCGCGTCATGTCGCTGGACAGTGCGATGGTGAAACTGGCGGATCAGGCGCGGATCAACCGTCGGGAATTCATCGACGCCTATCGTGGCCGCGAGCTGGACCCGAACTGGCTGTCGGCTATGGCCGAAAAACCGGGTCGGGGCTGGCAGATGTTCATCGAACGCTCGACCGCCAAGGTTGAAGAATTGCGCAACGATATGGCCCAAGTCGGGCAATACGTTGGTCTGGATATCCCGGAATTCCGCCGCATCGTGCAGCAGGTTCAGAAGGGCGAGAAAGAGGCGCGGCAGGCCAAGAAGGAAATGGTCGAAGCCAACCTGCGTCTGGTGATCTCGATTGCCAAAAAGTACACGAACCGTGGCCTGCAATTCCTTGATCTTATTCAGGAAGGTAACATCGGCCTGATGAAGGCGGTGGACAAGTTCGAATACCGTCGTGGCTATAAATTCTCGACCTATGCGACCTGGTGGATTCGTCAGGCGATCACGCGGAGCATCGCGGATCAGGCGCGCACCATCCGTATTCCGGTGCACATGATCGAAACGATCAACAAGCTGGTTCGGACCGGCCGCCAGATGCTGCACGAAATCGGTCGCGAGCCGACGCCGGAAGAATTGGCGGAAAAGCTTCAAATGCCGCTTGAGAAGGTTCGCAAGGTGATGAAAATCGCTAAAGAGCCGATCTCTCTGGAAACGCCGATTGGCGACGAGGAAGACAGCCAACTGGGCGATTTCATCGAGGACAAGAATGCCGTGCTGCCGCTGGACAGCGCCATTCAGGAAAACCTCAAGGAAACCACAACGCGCGTTCTGGCCTCGCTCACGCCGCGTGAGGAACGGGTTCTACGGATGCGTTTTGGCATCGGCATGAATACCGATCACACGCTGGAAGAGGTGGGCCAGCAGTTCAGCGTGACCCGCGAACGTATCCGTCAGATCGAAGCGAAAGCCCTGCGGAAACTGAAACATCCCAGCCGATCGCGCAAACTGCGGTCCTTCCTGGATCAGTGATCAAAAAAGGCGCCTGACATCAGGCGCCTTTTTCTTTGGGCATTCGTCATAAACACGAAGTCTTGTTCAAACCTCAAATTGGCGAGAACTCACAAGTTATAAGGTCTCGGGGTTTCTATATCGCGCTTGTCCACTCATGGGACGGGCCGGGGCGAGGCGTTTGCGCCAATGACCCCCGGTCTCAGGCTTTGGTCGACACATCCAGCCTGCTTCGAAACGCACTGGGGGCTTGCCCTGTCCATCTTTTGAATGCGGTCGAAAACGCAGGTTGATCGGCATACCCCAACGAGAACGCAATCTCGGACAGAGGCATTCCGTTGGTGATAAAGGTCTGGGCCAAATCACATCTCAAGTCCTCGACGATTTCGCGATAGCTTGTGCCTTCTTCCTTGAGCCTGCGGGCAAAGGTCCGGGTACTTAGCCCCAAATTTGCGGCGGCGTCTTCGGATTGAATGATCGCGCCGGGCAATGAGCGGGTGATCAGCCCTTCGACCTGAGCGCGCAGCTTTTGTTTCGGTTGCCGCTTTTCGGCGATGACACGGTCACCATATTCCAGCAGATGTTCGCGCAGTTTTGGGTCGTAGGTTGGAACCGGAAGATCCAGCGAAGACAGAGCCAGAACGATTTCCACCCTCTCAGCCCCAAACAACACGGGAAAACCCGCCAACCTTTGGTATTTGTTTCTGCTGCTCCCAACTTCGTGCTGAAAGCGAATTTCAATAGGAAAGAAGTTTGATTGCGTCAGGTCCCGCAGGCGGGCAAGACCCGCGAACAAAAGAAACTCGGTTCGCCGATGATAACGGGCATAACTTGCATCTTTCCATTCCGCCTCAATCGCGGCGAAATTTCCCGCAACCCTCAGGCTGAACATTAGGGCAGGGTCTATGAGACCGTGAAACCGGGACGCGTTTTCCAGTACCTGCTTCAGATCGCGGGAGTATTTACTGATATATGCCGTCAGGCTTGATGACGATTTGAACTGTAGGCCGGCCCTGGCCGCAAATGTAGCGTCAGCCAGCACATCGCAGGCGAACCGCACAAAAAGCGCCTCTTTTTGGGCGCTATAGGTCGCTGATGTCTGGTCGTCGCGAGTTAGGCCACTTTTTTCCAGAACCTGATCCACAATAGCCGGATCGTTCGCTTGATCTTCAAGCATTCTGGTCAACAATTGAAGGCGAGCAATATCAACGTCCATAATGTGATTTTAGCGCATACATTGTGATTTCCACCAGTTTACCTGCTGGGGTTCCCGTGTGAACTGTCTTTCAACTGACTGTAAATCGTAAAAGGTTGGCAGGATTCAGCAAGACCTGTGTTGGCGATCCATCTAATATCCGCGCGTTGTCGGGTCGGTACCGTTATGGGGATGAAGGTCAGAGCCCAGCCAAATTGTCGCGCAGACGACCAGAGGCTCCCCGACACGTGACCTGCCAATTATCCAGTGTACTTTGGCGCTTTCGGGGCGAAGCCCTGTAAAGAACGCGTGCAACTTGATACCATTCTAACGCGCGCTCACGTGAATTTTGGGCGCGCCTGAATTGATTGTGAACCGGTCTTGCTCGCTATGAATGTACACTATTTCAAAATTCACCTCGCAACAGGAAAGAGTATGATTATGAAAAAGTTTATCACCACGGCAGTGACCGCTGCGGTCTTGCTGAGTACACCAGCTTCTGCCTCAGCGGCGCGGAACGGATTTCAGACAGTTGCGCTGAACAACTCGGTTTTCGAAGTGATCCCGCGCTCACGCAGGGATGTTGATGGATATTGGTGCGCGGCTGCGGATTTTGCGCGTCGAACTCTGGACGCTGGCTGGCAGGATCGCATCTATGTCGTGCGTGGCTATGGCCCCAGCGAGGCAACGGGCCGCCGTACAGCCGTCCAGTTCTCGACCCAACCGCCTGCGGGTGAGGTGCCCCAGCAAGGCAGTTTCATAACTTCGGGTTTCAACCCCGGCGAAAGCATGTCAGTTCAGGGTGCCAATGGGCGTTGTAATGTCCGTCCTTTCTTGAACTGAGGTTAAGTGAACCACTAAATGCAGACCGAGTTTTTTATTTCGACGAAAGGGCCGGGGTTGTATGAATTCACCTTGGACCTGCGCAACTGGCTTAGCTCGGTCTCAGGTGACGGTTTGCTGACATTGTTTGTGCGGCACACGTCTTGTTCGCTTGTGATACAGGAAAACGCAGACCCCGAGGTTCAGACGGACCTAAAAGCCTTCTTTGAAAGGCTTGTACCGCCATCAGATCATCCGTCGATGTCCTACCTGCGTCATACCTACGAAGGGCCCGACGATATGCCCGCGCACATCAAGGCTGCTCTTTTACCGGTTTCCCTCAGCATTCCGGTAACGAACGGGCAGCCGATGCTGGGAACGTGGCAGGGCGTTTACCTGTTTGAGCATCGTGCGATGGCACACAATAGAAGGGTCGCTGCGCATTTTGCCTGAACCCTTTATCTTGCGGTGATAAATTCCGACTACCCAAACCCTAGCGGCTGCCCTATAGTTGTGGATAAGTAAGCCGTAGCGCTTACAAAAAGAGGTGGACAAAGGGACGAGGAGACGGCGGATGCGCTGCCCGTTTTGCGGAAATATCGACACTCAGGTCAAAGATTCACGTCCGGCTGAGGATCACGTTGCGATCCGCAGACGTCGCTTCTGCCCGGCGTGTGGCGGACGGTTCACGACGTATGAGCGTGTACAGTTGCGCGACTTGGTTGTAATCAAGACCAACGGCAAGCGCGAAGATTTCGATCGTGACAAGCTGGAACGTTCTATCCGCATTTCGATGCAGAAACGCCCGATTGAGCCGGATCGCATTGACCAGATGATCTCTGGCATTGTGCGCCGTCTGGAAAGCATGGGTGAAACCGATATCCCCTCAAGCAAGATCGGCGAGATCGTGATGGAGGCTCTGGCGCGGATTGACACGGTGGCTTATGTTCGCTTTGCCAGCGTGTACAAGAATTTCCAGGCGGCCGATGACTTTGAGGAGTTCGTCCACGAGTTGCGACCGCCGCAGCCTTCGTCAGACGAGTGATCGAAACAGATAAGCGATATATGGCGTTGGCCCTGTCCTTGGGTCAGCGCGGTCAAGGAACGTGTTGGCCAAATCCGGCTGTTGGTTGCGTTGTCGTGCGCGACGGTCGGATCGTTGGGCGTGGCTGGACGCAACCGGGCGGACGGCCCCACGCCGAAACCGAAGCTCTGAGGCAAGCCGGAGATGCAGCGCGCGGAGCGACAGCATATGTTTCGCTGGAGCCGTGCTCACATCATGGCAAGACGCCGCCCTGCGCCGAAGCCCTGATCGCGGCGGGTGTCTCACGCGTTGTTTCTGCGATTGAAGACAGCGATCCGCGCGTGGCCGGGCAGGGCTTTGCGATGCTTCGTGATGCGGGAATTGAGGTGACGACCGGGGTTCTTGCCGATCAAGCGGCGCGGGATCATGCGGGGTTCTTTTTGAAAACCGAACAGGGGCGGCCTTTTGTGACGCTCAAACTGGCCAGCAGTTTTGATGGCCGGATCGCGACCTCAAGCGGTCACAGCCAGTGGATAACCGGCCCCAAGGCAAGACGTGTGGTTCATGCGATGCGCGCCCGGCATGATGCGGTGATGGTCGGGGCAGGAACCGCGCGGGCAGATGACCCGTCGCTGAATGTCCGCGATCTTGGAATAGACAACCAGCCTGTCAGGGTCGTTGTCTCGCGCCACCTGGACATTCCGCTGATCGGTCAACTTGCCAGAACCGCCGCTCAAATTCCGCTGTGGCTGTGCCACGGCCCGTCGCCGGACACCGAACGTGCACGTGCGTGGGAAGGGCTTGGCGCGACGCTGATCCCTTGCGCGTTGAATGATCACCAGATTGATGCCACGGACCTTTTGCAGCAGTTGGGGCAGGCCGGTCTGACCCGTGTCTTCTGCGAAGGAGGGTCTGCGCTTGCGGCGTCACTACTTGCCGAAGACCTTGTCGATGAGTTGGTCGGATTCAGTGCTGGCCTGACAATCGGTGCAGAAGGCTTGTCGGCAATTGGTTCACTGGGGCTAGAGACTTTGGACACCGCACCTCGGTTCGAATTGTTGGAGGTGCGGGCCGTTGGGCCGGATGTGCTGCACCGATGGACGCGATCTTTCCGCTAACCTCTGCGCCAGAAATGCGCGTGCGTGGCAAAAACGCCCTGTAGTTTGGACAGCAGTCGAACAGACGCGCCACCTGTCGCCCCATAACCGTCCACCAAACGTTGTAGGGCGACTTCAACGGGGCAGGGTTGGCCAGTTACGGGGTCCAGATAGCGTGGATAGTCAATCAAAGACGCGTGCACCAAACCCAACAATGATGGGCGCGCTCCGCGCCTTGCAGGAACGGACCCCAGATCTTGGGTCAGTCCCCAGCCCGCATAGAAAGGTCCGCCAAGCGTCGTAACGCTGACACTGCGCAAAAGTGCCTCAAATCCCAGCAGCGACGTCATGGTCCAGACTTCTTGCACTTGGGTAAGCAACAGTGCGGGGTCGGAGTTCACTGCAACGACGTCAGTAAGACCTGCCGTGTCAATCTCGCCTTCGCGCAGCTTAGCTTCGACATCCGGGTGAGGCTTGTAGATGATGACGGCGTCTGGGTTCGCCTCGCGCGTCGTTCGCAATAGTTCAAGATTTGTCCGCACGTTGTTGGTGCCCAAAAGGATTGACGCATCATCCTCTACCTGACCGGGGACGAGTATCCGGTGACCCTCGGGCAGTTTCGGGCATGACCCACCCGTATTGTACTTGCTGAGGTTCGCAGACACGATGCGCGAGATAAGCTTTTCAGCTCGGATTTGCTGATCGGGACGCAGGGTTTCCCGCCGGGCGATCATCTCCTCAAGCTGGCTCGGACGGGTAGGGTCGTAGTAGATTCCGATGTCGTCGGTTGCCAGAGACAGGGGTGGCACAAGACGCGCGCCAAGCCCTCGGGACCGGAGAAATCCATCTTCGACCCGCGTGACATGCCCGGCATCGCGTGCGTGATTGCCCCACACCATGTGCGGCCGGTCCGTATTTTCAGGAATCTCGGTCGTGAACCGCATTTTCTTTTCGCGCCCGAACATCTGTTGCAGGTGTTTGCGCTTCCACAGCCGCATACCCGAGGCTGTCCAACCTTGGTGATCCTGCCGCCAAGCGCGCGTTTGCGCCTCAAGAATGTCGAGAACCGTTTCCAACTCGCACAATTGATCCTGAAACGGATCATACCACTTTGGGTACAGAACCATCGCAGCCGCAAACAACTGCGCGCGGGTCAAGGTGCGCTGCCTGCGGGGAAAAAAATGTTCGTCCTGCGTCAATCCCCAACCGGCATAGAACGGCTCGCCAAAAATGCGGGGTTTGTGCCCGGCGAGGATGGCTTCGAACCCCAACTGGGACGACAGGCTATAAACGCCGACGGCACCTTCCAGCAGCGTCCAGGGGCTGAGTGGTGCGTCAAAGAGTGTGACCCGGTCGGACAAGTCCTGTTCAGAATAATACCCGGCGCGATGCCCTTCGATCGTTTCAGGGTGGGCCTTAATCAAAACGCGTGCGCCCGGATTCTCTTCCTGCGCCATGACAAGCATCTCACGGAACCGGGCAGCGTCGCCTTTGCTGGCGGTGACGGATGCGTCGTCGCGCGCCTGATCCACGACCAAAACATATCCGGGGTCGGGTGGCGAAAGGGCCGTATCAAACGCGGAATACTTGCTGATGTTGAGCTCTTTCATACGGGCGATCCCGCCGCGCGCCCTGTTCAGCAGGGCGGTATCGTCCAGCGGGTGCGTGCTCAGAAGCGTTTCAATATCCGACGGTTGGGCCGGATCGAAGTGCAGCCCGGTTCGATCCAGCAACAGGCCCAGCGGCGCCTCGCCACTTCGGCCGGGATGCAGCGATCGAATAAAGGCATCCTCGACTCTGAGAAGGGGCGCGTTATGCTTCTCGGCTATGTTTAGGCCGCGATGGGCCGTTGGGCTGTTGCCCCAAATGCCGACAACATCGCCGTCCTTGGGAAGGCCTAGTCGGATGTCATACCTGGCAAGCGTCAGAATTCGGCGTATGCGCCGCCCGGTCAGAAAACCGACATTGTACACAAACAATCGGGTGCGATCCGCCCCGGCCGATTTCTCGGGATACATCAGCCGCCCGTAAGCGTGGCGACGTTCGCGAAGGGTGTCAGCCCGCCCGCGATAAGGGAAATTGACTTACTCCACTGGGAGTAGGGCGCCTCGGTCACATAGATCGTGTCGTCGTCGCGAATGACAAAGTCTCTGGCCACGAAAAGCCCGTTCGGGGCAGTCAGGTTCAGCAGGTAGATCATACGTTGATCCCCTTGCAAATCCGCTCGCCCCATAACTGTGCGTGCGATGTCCTGCCGCTCTCGCCGCAGAACGAAAATGCCTGTTGGGTCCGAAGACAAGGACTGCAAGCCACCAACCTGAGCAAGCGCTTCAAGCGCGGACAGGTCCTGACTGTCAAAGGCAACACGCGACTGTCCACCAGTGGCGCCCAATGCGATATATGACCGCGCGTCAGCCTCAACCAGAATTCGGTCGCCGCCGCGTAAGGCCACATCCATCCGAGGGTTGCTAAACAGGTCCTCGTACCACACCGTGCCCCGTTCGTTGCCGCGAATAAGCGTCACCAGTGCAATATCCGACCCGACAGCAACACCACCAGCTTGGGACAGCATGCCCGTCAGAGTGCGCGTCGGACGTTCAATTGGGTAGATGCCCGGCGCCCCGATAGTGCCTGTCAGTGAAACGGTTGATCCATCACCCGCGATACGGCGCACTTCGACCTGCGGGTCGGGCGTTTGATCCTTGAGCTCTTGGGTGATCTGCATGCGCAACTGTTCCGGGGTGTTCCCGGCTGCACGGACGCGCCCCGCGTAGGGCACAAAGATAAACCCGTCGCTGTCTACCTGAACCTCGTTCAGCGCAGTTGCGGCCCCGGCTGGCCCCGTCAACAGGCCGTCATCGACGTTTTCCCATACGGTCAGTCCCAACACGTCACCCGGTCGCACTGTGTCGGCGGCCAAGCTCTGCGCGCTTTGAAACGAGGCGGGAAAGCCAAATTGTGGAATCGCGGACGTGGCCTGCGCGACACGATCATCGACTTCTACAACGAAGGCGTTGCCACCGTTTTCGACGGACCCGGCCAGAATCTGGTTCTTGCTGGGGCCGGACTTTGGAAGTTGACACGCCGCCAGAAGGCCAAGCGCGGCCACAAGGGAAACCCCCCGTATCCATTGGATTGGAAAGCTCTGCACTGCCGAATATCCTCAGTCTTTTTTGTTTGCGTTACGCTATCTGTTTCTTCTCGCAACTTCCAGCATCAACCTGTTCGTTTCCTTCCACTATTCTTAACTGTGGCGTCTGAGTCTCTGTCACATCAAGGACCGAATGGTAAGGATCGTGCGGGCTGAGCATCATGTCCGCGACGCGGCGCAGCAACTGGCGTCGACCGTGTCTGGAATAGAATCCGCCCGGCACCTGGCAGGTTTTCAAAAGAAAGTCCCGATATACCTGATAGGCGTCGTGGTCGGGCGGATCAGGGCGCGCAAAGAACTCTGCAATAGGCTGTTCTGACACGAAATCCGGTTTGTCATAGACCGATGTGCCGAAGGTGCGAATAGGGATGCCACGCCACAAAACTTGCTGACCTGCTGTCGAGTTGATCGTAACTGCGGAATTCGCATCATCCAGCAGTTTCGCCAATTTTCCGCCCGGAACATAATGGACCCGATCCGCGATCCCGTATTTCTTGGCAAAAAAGCGGGTTTTGCGTCGCAAGGGTTCGCGATGGTTTTCCAGCGGATGCTCTTTTACGACAAGCTGGTGATGCCGGGGTGCGCCTTCAGCAAAACCTTGGATTGCATGTTCGAGAAAGTCGGACATGCATGTGTAATCCGAATGAGTCTGAACCGAACTGTCATGCCCCAACTGAAGCAGGACCAGATGATACGGCAATCCACTTCTGCGTGCTCGCGCCGTGGCCCATCGCCGCTGAACCCTGTGAAACGGCATTAGCATCAACCGTTTAAAGTACAAGCGGAATTCTTTTGAGACCGGCAGCTCTCGGTGCCGTCGGAAGTTGCTGTAACGATGGTTCAGAAACAAAAGGAACCAATGGTAGAGCGCGCCATAGAAAATGTGCTGCCGCATATCACCCCAATGCGACGGAGGGGGCGGCTTCGGCGCGTCAGAGCGATCCAGCGCCCGCTCCATCTGCCTGACATTCAGTGTCATCAGACGCGAATTGCCGTTGGAACCCGAGCGCTCATAAGTGGTCCACCATGGGCGAAGATACCCTTCTTCGAACACATGCACGGTGATGCCGCGGGTGCGCGCGATTTCGACCGCTTGGGCGTGGACGGGCCGGGTGTCTCCGTACAACACGATATCGGTGACGCTCAGGGTTTCGACGAAATTGCAAAACCACTCAGGCCATGTGTCGGCAGGGTCGGGGAAGGGAACGAAGCTGCTCCGGTCGAACCAGAACACCTCATCCCCGGCATTGAAACCCACGCGCCAGACTTTGGCCCCGGTTCCGCGCAGCGCGCGACCCAGAGCGCTGAAGAACGGCCCATGTGGCCCCTGTAGGAACAGGAACACGCGGCCATCGGCGCCGGAATTGAGTGGTGGCATTGGTACTGCTCGTTTCATTTTGGTGCGGAAATTATGCCTATTTGTGTCTATCACGGCAAGGCGGGGCTTGCCCCTACAGTCGGTTACGCTTACCTCGGCTTGGAAAACTGGTCACAGGTTAGAAGCTGAGGGTTAAAGCAATGTTTACCGGGATCGTTTCAGATGTTGGCACTGTTACCGAGTTGGACCAGCAGGGCGATCTGCGGGCGCGGATTAAAACGGCCTATGATACAGCCGGCATTGATATCGGCGCCTCGATTGCCAGCGACGGTGTTTGTCTGACTGTAATCGCGTTGGGTGATGATTGGTACGATGTCCAGATCAGCGCTGAAACCGTGTCGAAAACCAACTTGGATAGTTGGCAGGTTGGCAAGCGTGTAAACTTGGAGCGTGCTCTGAAAGTCGGGGATGAACTGGGCGGGCACATTGTATCCGGTCATGTCGACGGTGTGGCCGAAGTTGTCGCGGTGGAAGACGAGGGCGACAGTACCCGTGTAACTCTGCGTGCGCCCAAGGACTTGGCGCGTTTCATTGCGCCCAAGGGCTCGGTCGCTCTGAATGGAACGTCCCTGACAGTCAATGACGTGGCAGGTTGCGATTTCGGCATCAACTTCATCCCGCACACCAAGGAGGTGACAACTTGGGGCGGCGTCTCTGTCGGTGACAAAGTGAACCTCGAGATTGACACGCTGGCCCGCTATGTCGCGCGTCTGGCCGAAATGTCCTGACCAGACGCCGCGTTCTGGCCGGTTCGGGGCGTTTGCAGACTGGCCTTTGCGCGCGTGGTGGTCTATCCACCCGTGCAAACTTGCTCAGCGAAAGGCTGCCCAATGAGCTTTGAAACCCCCGGACCCGTCGAGGCGCAATTGCGCGACGCGATCAGCCCGATCGAAGAGATCATCGAAGAGGCGCGCAAAGGCCGGATGTATATTCTGGTCGACCACGAAGACCGCGAGAACGAGGGCGATCTGGTTATCGCCGCCGAGTTCGCGGATGCCGAGGCGATCAACTTCATGGCCACCCATGGGCGCGGATTGATCTGCCTGCCGATGACCGCCGAACGTGTGGACGCATTGGGTCTGCCGATGATGGCGGTCAACAACTCGTCGCGTCATGAAACAGCGTTCACCGTATCGATCGAGGCGCGCGAAGGTGTGTCGACCGGGATTTCCGCCGCTGACCGCGCGCTGACCGTGGCGACCGCGATCAACGAACAGAACACTATGGCGGCCATCGCCACCCCCGGCCATGTCTTCCCGCTGCGCGCCAAGCGGGGTGGGGTGCTGGTGCGCGCAGGCCATACCGAGGCCGCAGTGGATATCTCGCGCCTGGCCGGGCTGAATCCCTCGGGCGTAATCTGCGAGATCATGAAACCCGATGGCACCATGGCGCGGCTGCCCGATCTGGTGGAGTTCGCCAAAACCCACGACATGAAAATCGGCACGATCAGCGATCTGATCACTTACCGCTCGCGCAATGACAATTTGGTGGTCGAGACCTCGCGGGAAACCGTCACCTCGGAATATGGTGGCGAATGGGAGATGCGGATTTTCACTGATCAAACCCACGGCATCGAACACGTCGTCATGGTCAAAGGTGACGTGACTACACCCGAGCCGGTTCTGACCCGTACTCACGCTTTGCATGAAGCGCCCGACATTCTGGGCCTTGGACCCAAATCCTCGCGCGAATTGCCGCGCGCGATGGAGAAGATAGCCGAAGAAGGCCGCGGCGTGGTCTGCCTGTTCCGCCAGCCGCGCAATTCGCTTTATGCCGCCGAGGACGAAGGCCCGCGCACCATCAAGCAAACCGGTCTGGGCGCGCAAATCCTGTCCAAGATGGGCATTCAGGAACTGGTGCTGCTGACTGACTCGCCCGAAACCGTATATCTGGGGCTCGACGCGTTTGGCCTGTCCATCGTCGGCACCCGCTCCATCCTCAAGGAAGACTGATCGTGGCTGAACAAGATAAACACGGCGTCCTGCCGACCCCGACCTTCGACAAACCGGTGAAGCTGCTGCTGGTGGTGGCCCCGTTTTATCGCGCTATCGCTGACAATATGGTCGCCGGTGCCAAGGCCGAGATTGAGGCAGCAGGTGGTACCTGTGACGTGGTCGAGGTTCCCGGCGCGCTGGAAATCCCGACCACCATCGCCATGGCAGACCGTCAGTGTAACTATGACGGCTATGTCGCGCTTGGTTGCGTCATTCGCGGCGAGACCACGCATTACGAAACGGTATGCAATGACTCCAGTCGTGCCATTCAGTTGATGGGCCTTCAGGGTCTGCTGATCGGCAACGGCATCCTGACCGTCGAGAATGACGAACAGGCCGAGGTCCGTGCGAACCCAGAAAAGATGAATAAAGGCGGCGGAGCAGCCGCTGCGGCCTTGCATCTGATCGCGCTCAGCCGTAAGTGGGGCTCTTCCAAAAAGGGCGTGGGCTTCAAGCCGCCGTCCGAGTCCATCCTTGTGGCGGGCGACAGCAACGGACCCACGACAGCATGACCCAGACAGACGCGCCGAAACCGGCCAACCAGAAACGCCTGATGAAATCCGCCGCCCGGTTGTATGCCGTGCAGGCGCTGTTCCAGATGGAGCAGTCGGGTCAGACCACCGAACAGGTTGTCAACGAGTTTCTGGATCACCGGTTTGGTGCCGTCTATGAGGGTGAGGAAATGCTGGACGGCGATATCCGCCTGTTCCGCAAATTGGTCGAAGACGCCGTGAACTATCAGGCACCGATCGACCAGATGACAGACCGCGCGCTGGTTGCCAAATGGCCTATCGCGCGCATCGACCCGACCCTGCGCGCTGCGTTCCGCGCCGCAGGCGCCGAGCTGACCCAAAGCGACACGCCGCCCAAGGTGGTCATCACTGAATTCGTCGACGTGGCACGGGCGTTTTTCCCCGAAGGGAAAGAGCCGAAGTTCGTCAACGCAGTTCTGGACCACATGGCGCGCGAGGCCCAGCCCGAGGCGTTCTGACGCCTTTACGCAGGGCCCATATGCGCTAGGCTGAACGTCGGAGCGCAAGGAGGCCCGCAATGCCCAAACTGATCCGTCTGTATATTACTCAGGTTGCCTGGGGTTTCGCGATCTCGGCAGTGTTTGTCGGTGTCTTGCTGGCGTTTAACGTGGCCAACCTGCGCAGCCTCATCACCGGATCAGATATCGGTCTGGTCGCGCTGTTGATGATCTGGTTCATGAACGGCATCGTTTTTGCCGGTGTGCAATTCGCTTACAAGATCATGAGCATGGCTGAAAAGCCCGGTGGCCCGCGCCGTGGCTCGCCGGTTGTGCACAGTTTTGAGCCTGCTGTCGTTCGTCGGGACGCCCCTGCGGGGAAATAAGCTAAGCTTGAAAAAAATGTGGCGGGACCGCCAGTCAACCGTGCGGTGTGATTCCCGAGGACCTGTATGTACAGGTGGGCGCCAGGTAATCAGGCCAGGACCTGAACAGAGCCAGCCCCCTCGGAATTGCTTAAGGCCACCAGAATGCTACCAATCACAAGAAGGGCAGAACCCGCCAAGGGTCTAACTAGGTGTTGCTGACTGGATAAGCAAGGGTAGGCGGGTTGATTTTTGTTCTCTAATTGTTCACATTCCCCGGATGGTATTGGACTTGCAGCCTGGACAGAAGCTTGCACGCGGTGTCGCGCGCCATCTCAGCGCGCATGGATTTGTTTCTGTTGAAGAGTTTGTGCCCGTGCGCGGGTTGCGTGTGGATGTCATGGGGCTGGGCCCCAAGGGTGAGCTTTGGGTGGTTGAGTGCAAGTCCAGCCGCGCGGATTATCAGTCGGATGCCAAATGGCAGGGCTATCTTGAATGGTGTGATCGGTTTTTCTGGGCCGTGGATACTGATTTTCCAACAGACCTGCTGCCACAGGAAACCGGCCTTATTATCGCTGACGCCTATGATGCCGAGATTGTGCGCATGGCGCCCGAAGACAAGCTGGCGCCGGCAAGGCGCAAGAAAATGATACAAAAGTTTGCAACGGACGCGGCACGTAGACTGCACGCGCTTCGCGATCCAAGGTTTTGAAAAATCAGCCTTTTACCTCACGTGCGGCTTGCGCGGCGGCTCGGATTTCATCCGCAATCTCCTCGGCTTCTTCGGGGTCAAAATCCATCGGGACTTCCAGACCGTCGGCTTCGATGAACAGGCGCACCATGCCCTGATCGGTCGGGCCGATTTGCAGGTTGGCCTGAATGTCACGTTCGGTGTTGATGCCCATATTCGCCTCCGGAGATGAGCATTCGTGCTATCGCGCAAAGGCTTGAGAATCAAGACGCTGATGCGGTCAGATGCATTATGAACAATGCAAAGATAAGACCCTTTTGCGCTTCGGATGTGCCGTGGCTGGTTGAACAGCACGGGACCCTCTACGAGCGTGATGAAGGATTCGACGAAACCTTCGCACCGCTGGTTCAGCGGATTCTTGAGGATTTCGTAGCGACCCATGACCCTGAGTTTGAGCGAGGCTGGATTGCCGAACAAGAAGGTCAGCGTTTAGGCAGTATTTTCTGCGTCAGACTGGACGATAGCACCGCAAAGCTGCGCCTGTTTTTTCTTGTACCAGAGGCGCGGGGAATGGGGCTGGGCAAACGCCTGTTGTACACATGTATGGACCACGCGCGCGCTGTCGGGTTCGCTCAGATGTCATTGTGGACGCACGAAAGTCACCGCGCCGCCTGCGCGCTTTACAAGGCGACAGGCTGGCATTTGACTGGCAGCAAACCGGTCCATTCCTTCGGTGTCGATCTTGTCGAACAAAGCTGGAAAATTCGGCTTTAATCCTCTTGCATTCCCCGGGCGCGTTCGGTAAATCGCCCCTCACGAGTGCCGCCTTAGCTCAGTTGGTTAGAGCGCTGGATTGTGGATCCAGAGGTCCCCTGTTCAAGCCAGGGAGGCGGTACCACTTCTCCCTGATCAGAGATTGGTGGCACGGCAGGCTAGGCCGTTCATTCATGCATTGAAAATGAAGTAGCGCGCCGAAAATCAGCGCGCCAGGTTCAGCCTCAGCTTCATTTTGCTGCGCTTGGCGGCAGGCAGGTGCCGGTTCAGGCGCTTGTTGACCAGCCCGAACGCCCAGATGACCACGAGTGTCAGCAGGATGAAGTAGAAGGCCAGAATTGGGTAGGGAATGAAGGGGTTGAAGGTCTTGTCTGCAAAATACCCTGCGTAATACAGCGCATCGCCTCGTTGCTGCCAGACCGGAAACGCCGAGAAGAAGACCAGTGTGGTGGCGTGGAACAGAAAGATTGCTTCGTTCGTATAGGCGGGCCACGCCAGTCGCAGCATCGTGGGCCAGATGATGCGACGGAAGCGGGACCAACCTGTCATGCCATAGGCGTCTGCAGCCTCGATATCGCCCTTGGGAATTGAACGCAGCGCGCCGTAAAAGATCTCGCCCGAATAGGCGGCCGTGTTGAAGAACAGCACGATTAGCGCGCCCAGCCAGGCCGAGGTCAGCGCATCAAGGAGCGGAAAGCTCTGCTTGAGAGACAAGAAGAAGAAATAGGCAAAGAAGAACTGGATGAACAGCGGCGAGCCCCGGAACAGAAAGATGAACCATTCCGACGGTTTACGCAGCCATACATTTGTTGACGCTTTGCCCAGTGCCAGTGCCGTGGCCAGAAAGAACCCCGTGACCAGCGCCATGATTCCGAAATAGATGTTCCAGATCATGCCTGAACCGATCAGGGTGAATTGTTCGCACAGGGTGAAATCAGCCTTGGGAATGGCCCGCTCGCCAATACCGATTGAGCGCAGGCCATAGTCCTGAATGGTCTGGATACAGCTCATGCGGTGGTCTCCTTGCGCAACAGCTCTCCGCCTGATGTGGCCTGACCGTGGGACAGGCGGCGCATCAGCCGTTCGAGACCAATTTCAGAAACTCGGGTCATGCCCAGGTAGAACACCAGCAGGGCAAGGAAATACCACATGCGCCAGTCGCCATGCGGGTATTGCGTGAATTTCGGGTTCTTGAACGCGCCCAGTTCGCGCGCCCAATAAACGATGTCTTCGATACCCAGCAGGAACAACAACGGCGTAGCTTTGATCAGCACCATCCATAGGTTCGACAGGCCGGGCAGGGCATACACCCACATCTGGGGCACAAGGATACGCCAGAAGGTCTGGCTGTGTGTCATCCCATAAGCCGCCGCCGTTTCCAATTGCGCATGGGGAACCGCGCGCATCCCGCCAAACAGGACGTTGGCGGCGAAAGCTCCGAACACGATGGAAAAGGTGATCACGGCCAGAAAGAAGCCATAGGTTTCGTGCACCCATTCGGGGGCTGTGCCCAGCGGCAATTTCGCCGACTGACAGACGATAAAATCATTGCCCTGCCGGATTGGGTCCGTCCATTCAGGACACAGTATCTTGTGCCGCGTCCATTCAAACGCCTGATCCAGCGCGATTACGAAAAACATGAAAAATGCGATGTCCGGCACGCCGCGCACGATCGCGATATATCCCTTTCCCAACCACGTTAGCGGCAGGATATGCGACCGGGCAGCCATAGCCCCCAGAAAGCCGAATCCCAAGGCTACGGGCGCGGTAATGGCCAGCAGCAGCAAAACCTTGAAGAAGGACAGGTAAAACAGCCAATGAACGCCGTTGGTCAAATAGCAAGAGAACCAACGGACAGTGCCGAGCGTTTCGGGATCAGTGCAGAACGAGAAAATGGCGGGCCTCTTTGACTGGCAAAGGCTCAGAATGCGGCGCGCCCGGTTGTCAGGCGCGCCGCAATTAGCAATTTAGAAGGTCGAGGACACTTCCCACTTGGTGATCAGCTCGTTCAGGCTGCCATCGTCCTTCATGGACTGGATGGCGGCGTTGAACTTCTCTTTCAGCTCACCGTCGGACTCGCGGATGCCCATGCCGACGCCACCGCCCAGCGGGACTTCGTCACCGACAAAGACCATGCCCGAGCCGTCTTCGGTGAAGGGCACCAGGAAGGATTTGTCAGCTAAAACCGCATCAGCTTCGCCATTGCGGACGGCTGCGATGGTTTCTTCGGGGCTTGCAAACTCCACCAGAGTTGCGCCGGAATCTGCAATGTAGCCAGCCTGAATGGTGCCTGTTTGGGCCGCCACGACGCCGCCTTCCAGATCAACACCATCGGACATGGCAACATAAGCCGACGGATCTGGCGGGGTGTAGTTCTGGGTGAAGTCGATGACTTCGTCCCGCTCATCGGTGATCGACATGCCGGCGATGATGGCATCATAGTTGCCCGAGACCAGGTTCGGGATGATCGAATCCCAGTCGTTCTTGACCCATTCGCAATCCAGGCTGGCGCGCTTGCACAGCTCGTCGCCCAGTTCGCGCTCGAACCCGTCGATCTCGCCCGCGTCGTTTACGAAGTTCCACGGTGCATAAGCACCTTCAGTGCCCAGACGGATCGTGTCCGCCATGGCCATGCCCGCGCCAAGCGCCAGCGCTGCTGTGGTCAGAATCAGGTTTTTCATTGGTAACTCCCCAGTTTAGTTCTGTCCTGAGTTTATGCCGCCTTGGTGGCGGATAGAAAGCCCTGAAGCCGTGCGGATTCAGGGGTGGTGAAGATGTCTTCCGGAAGGCCCTCTTCCTCGATCAGCCCTTGATGCAGGAACACCACGTGGCTTGAGATATCGGCCGCCATTTTCATGTCATGGGTCACGATGATCATGGTGCGGCCTTCAGCGGCCAGATCCTTGATAACCTTGATGACTTCCTGCTCCAACTCAGGGTCCAGCGCCGAGGTCGGTTCGTCAAACAGCAGCGCCTCGGGCTCCATGCACAGTCCGCGCGCAATCGCGGCACGTTGTTGCTGACCGCCTGAAAGTTGCGCCGGATATACGTCGCACTTGTCGCCGATACCGACTTTTTCCAGATATTTCCGCGCGCTGTCCTCAACTTCGGTCTTGTCACGGCCCAACACGGTGACCGGGGCTTCCATGACGTTTTGCAGGATTGTCATGTGGGCCCACAGGTTGAATTGCTGAAACACCATCGACAGGTTGGTGCGGATACGCAGAACCTGTTTTGCGTCGGCGGGACGACGGTGTTGACCTTGGCCTGCCCAACGGACGGGTTCGCCCTTGAACAGAATTTCCCCCTGCTGACTGTCTTCCAGCAGGTTGCAACAGCGTAGAAGCGTGGATTTACCAGACCCGGACGACCCGATCAAAGACACCACATCACCGCGTCTGGCCGTAATATCCACCCCTTTCAGCACTTCTAGATTGCCGAAACTCTTGTGTAGGTTTTTGATCTCGATGACCGGAGTGGAATCTGTCACGGGAGCCCTGAGTGTTATTGGTGTTGGTGCGGTACTAGGGCTTAAATTTTTGAGCAATGCAATGCGCAAATGATGCGTTACCGCTCAGAAACTGTCAAAATGACCAGACGTTCTGGCCAAATCGGTCAGGGATTGAGCAAGTCGGCAACCGCTTGCGGTGGATTGGGAACAGCCAGATAGTCATCCGCCGGGATGTAGATAAGGTCCCGCAGAAGCAGCAGTTCTGCGTCCTGATCAGACAATTCGGTTATCGCCTTTTGAGTTGCCCGTGCGATGGCGGCTGCGTCTTGCCCGATGGCCGTGATGAAGGGAAGGGCGGGTGTCGGGGATGTTTCTTCAACAGGGCGCAACGCTGTTCCCAAGTCTGAGTGTTTCTTCAACAACGCCCAAGTGACGGCATCCAGACAGGCATAGTCGGCGCGACCATCCGCAACCGCTTGGGCTGAATACGCGTGACCGCCAGTCATAAGCAATTCAGACGGAAACTGGGCGTCTTTGGCAAGGTGAACCATAGAAGCGGCCCAGCCGGACTGCGAAAGCGCCTCGTTATAGGCAAATGTCCCGCCTGCAAGCTCTTTCAACCCACGGGGGTCATCCTGCCGGGCAACAAAGACCGAACGATAATGCCCCGGTGGACATCCCGGCAGCCCGTAATCCGGTGTTCCAACCAGTTGCACATTGCCGTGCAATCGGGTTCGGTAGGGCATCCCGCACGTCTGGGCAAACAGAAGGTCGGGACTCTGCCATATGCTCCATGCATCTTCGTCCCGTGTCAGGCTGGCGGGGCCGAAGCCAAGGTTTTCACGAATCAAAAGCCAGAAACGATCATTCGCGGATCGAACAGCGGGCATGTCATACATGCCCAACGCAGCGATCACGCTTTGGCTGCCTTTTGCCGCGCCAAGGCCGAGTCGACATCGCTGACCCCCAACAAGCTGACCACCAGTCGCAAAAGGGAATCTTCCTCTCCCGTGCGGTGCCCATCGGCCAGCGCAACCGACCACATTGCCTGAACCACGGCAAGCCGATCTTCATATTGGACGGCTTCCTTGATCGCGCGGGTAAAGCGGACGGTGTCCGGGGCTTCGGCCTCAAGATCTTCGGCGCGAGCGCGCAGGGCGGCCGCTTCGAACGGGGACAGGCCATAGCGTTCGGCGGAAATACGGTCGATCCGCGCCATCTCGCTGTCGGCATAGTCGTTGTCTGACCGAGCAATGCGGACCAATAGGGCGGTCAATGCCAATCGCGCATCGTCATCGGCAAGCGGGTCGGGCTGAGGCTGAGTAAGCCGGGACAGGAATTCACTGAACATGCGAAAGATATAGAGGCCGACTAGGTTTCTTCCAAGCGCCTTTGCACGCGGCCGCGTGCAGCTTGGCTGTCGTTGAAGCTGAGGCCCATCGCAATACGGGCTTCCTCGACGATCTTCATCTCGCCTTCGTCGGAATTGCCGTCGGCCAGAACGACCTCCCACAGGGCGTCTAGGGCGGCCAGTCTCTCGTGCAGGTCTGTGGTTTCGCGGATCAGTTTGCCGAACGTGTCAGTCTCGGGGGCCGCCGCGTGCAGTTTTTCGCAAGTGGCGCGGACCTTGGCGGCCTCAATCGCGTTGTGCTGGTACAGACGGGCAAGTATCCGATCAATCAGGCTGATTTCTTCCAGCTTATAGTCGCGATCCGCCTGCGCCACGCGCACCATCAACGCACCCAACGCCAATTCGGCGTCCGGGTCGGGCAGATTCGTATGCTGTGGCGGGCGAAACGCCTGAAAGAACTTCTTCAACATAAATTTAGAATATTCCATATTTTGTAGCCCGCCAAGCACGGACTACATGTCATGGACTGGAATCGTCAAAATCCCGCTTTGTGGGTTTCAGCGGGCCATAAGGCCCTGAAGTTTAGTTCAGAGCCTTTGTCGCCTGTTCTTGCAGCCATCCCAACATCTGTTTGTAGGGCACGGGGCCATAGCTGATGCGCGCCACGCCCAGTGATGCCAATGTTGCAGTGTCCGGTGTTCCGGGCAGGGCGATGATGTTTACAGGCAATTCGGTCGATTCGCATAACCGCGCGATAAGCACCTCATCCTTCAGTCCCGGCGCAAAAAAGCCGCTGGCCCCTGCTTCGGCATAGGCTTTGGCGCGTGCGATTGCATCGTCCAACATGTCATCGCTATGTGTATCGGGCCTGGCCTTGAGGAAAATATCTGTGCGCGCGTTGATAAAGGCGGGAATCCCGGCGGCATCACAGCCCTCGCGCATTGCCCGTACCCGCGCTTCCTGAGTCTCGATGTCATACAACTCTTTCGTGCCGACGATCTGATCCTCGAAGTTGAAACCGATCACCCCGGTTTCCAAGGCACGTTCGACATTTGCGGCCACGCCAAGCACGTCCGATGCGTAAGCCCCTTCGAAATCCAGTGTCACAGGAAGATTGACGGCCGACACAATGCGACGGGCATTGTCCAGCGCGGCCTCCATGGGAATGTTCTCACCATCCCCGTACCCTTGCGCCATCGCGACCGGGGCGCTACCCGTGGCAATCGCTTTGGCCCCGGCATCACGCAGGGCACCGGCGCTGCCAGCGTCCCAGATATTGTACAGAATAACCGGGTCGCCCTTCTTGTGCAGGGCGGCAAAGGTTTCTGCGCGTGTGATCTGATCTGTCATGGCCGGTCTCCTGTCGTTGTTGTGACGACAGTTAAAGGCGCAAACAGCCGATGCGTACAGAATTTTTCGCATCGGCTGTCACAAGGCAGTGATCCTGTGAAGGTCAGACCAGACGAGAGGTATCCTTGGCCGCGCGCACAAACTCGCGGAACAACGGATGCGGGTCGAACGGCTTCGACTTTAGTTCAGGGTGATACTGAACACCGATGAACCACGGATGGTCCGACCATTCGACGATTTCCGGCAGACGTCCGTCAGGAGACATGCCCGAGAATTTGAGCCCGGCCTTTTCCAATTGCTCGCGGTATTTGATATCGACCTCATAGCGGTGGCGGTGGCGTTCTTCGATGTTGGTGCCGCCGTAGACCTCGGCCACTTTCGAGCCATCGGCCAGAACCGCATCATATGCGCCCAGACGCATGGTGCCGCCTTTGTCGTCGCCGACTTTGCGTTCGACCTTGTGGTTGCCCTGAACCCATTCCTTCAGGTGATAGACCACAGGTTCAAAACGCTTTTTGCCGGCTTCGTGGTCGAACTCTTCGGAACCCGCCTCTTTGATGCCAGCCGCGTTCCGGGCTGCTTCGATAACCGCCATCTGCATGCCAAGACAGATACCCAGATAGGGAACCTTGTGCTCGCGCGCGTATTGCGCGGCTTTGATCTTGCCTTCCGTGCCGCGCTCGCCAAAGCCGCCGGGGACAAGGATGGCGTGGAATCCTTCCAGATGGGGCGCGGCGTCTTCTGTATCGAACACCTCGGCGTCAACCCACTCGACCTTGACCTTGACGCGGTTGGCCATGCCACCATGAGTCAGCGCCTCGGCAATCGACTTATAGGCGTCTTCCAGTTGGGTGTATTTACCGACGATGGCAACCTTTACCTCGCCTTCGGCGTTGTGGATGCGGTCGCTGACATCTTCCCATTTGGCCAGATCGGGTTTCGGGGCAGGGCTGATCTGGAACGCGTCCAGAACTGCCTGATCCAGACCTTCCTTGTGATAGGCCAGCGGCGCGTCGTAGATCGTGCTAAGGTCCTGCGCCGCGATCACGCTGTCAGGGCGCACGTTGCAGAACAGGGCCAGCTTTTCACGTTCTTTCTTTGGGATAGGACCTTCCGACCGGCAAACCAGAATGTCAGGGGCCAGACCGATCGAGCGCAGCTCTTTGACCGAATGCTGGGTTGGCTTGGTTTTCAACTCGCCCGAGGCCTTGATGTAGGGCAGCAGCGTCAGGTGCATGAACAGGCACTGGCCGCGCGGCTTGTCCTGGCTAAACTGACGGATGGCTTCGAAAAAGGGCAGGCCCTCGATATCGCCGACGGTGCCGCCGATCTCACACAGCATGAAATCAACCTCATCCTCGCCAATGGCAATGAAATCTTTGATTTCGTTGGTGACGTGCGGGATCACCTGAATGGTCTTACCCAGATAGTCGCCGCGGCGCTCTTTCTCGAGCACATTCGAATAGATCCGCCCCGAGCTGACCGAGTCGGTCTTGCGCGCGGCGACTCCGGTGAAACGCTCATAGTGGCCAAGGTCCAGATCGGTTTCGGCCCCGTCATCGGTGACGAACACCTCACCATGTTCAAACGGAGACATAGTGCCGGGGTCGACGTTCAGATAGGGGTCCAGCTTGCGCAGCCGGACCGAGTATCCGCGTGCCTGCAACAAGGCACCCAAAGCTGCCGAGGCCAACCCTTTGCCCAAGGACGAAACCACACCACCGGTGATGAAAATAAAACGCGCCATGTTGTTCGGCTAGCTCCCGTGAGACGTCAAAATCAGCTGCCCGACGGTTCCGAAAAACCGTTGCATCACGGGACTCCATACATAAAGGATTCGCGCCCAAAGCGCAAGAGAACCGCAAGATGCTGTTTCAGTTCTCTGTCAGGTTTCTAGGTTTTGTGGATCAGTCGGCCTGCGGGATCAGCGGCGCGTTGTCGCCCTGTACCGGAGGCAGAAGATCGTCCGCCGACGGAACCGCCGGTGCGCTTTCTTCAGTCGCAGCCGGGGCGGGAACGCCCAACCGGTCGATAACCGAGCTGCCCGAGGATTTCTGAGCCGCCAGAATCGTCAGCGTGATCGACGTGACGATAAAGCACGCCGCCAGAATCCATGTGACCTTGCCCAACGCAGTTGCAGCCGCGCGGCCACTAACGGCGCCGCCACCGCCGCCACCCATGCCAAGACCACCGCCTTCGGACCGCTGCATCAGGACGACGGCGATCAGGCCCAGAGCCAGAAGAAGATGGATGATGAGAACGACGTTTTCCATGGTGGTCCTGTACAGCGTGGCGTGTATCGCGTGGTACTTATGCAAGTTTGGTTCCGGGGGCAAGTCACGAGTTTCCATCAGGATCAATGATGTGTCTTATCACGGCAAAGGGACTGGACAGATCGGCGGATCGTGGCACAACCTGCGGCCATGCCCCATGATGATCACGACCACCCGCACGCCCTTTTGCCACCCGAACCTGCCTTGCGCGTCAAGGCGCTCGAGACGATTCTGACTCGCAAGGGGCTGGTTGACCCCGCGGCTTTGGATGAGATTATCGACACCTACCAAAACAAGATAGGCCCTCAGAATGGTGCACGTGTCGTCGCAAAGGCGTGGACGGACCCGGAATTCAAACGCGCTTTGCTTGAGGATGCGACCCCGGTTGTTGCTGATCTTGGATTTTATGGGCGGCAGGGCGAACACATTGTAGTGGTCGAGAATACGCCTGCCCAACATAATATGGTAGTTTGCACCTTGTGCAGTTGTTACCCGTGGCCGCTGCTCGGTATCCCCCCGGGGTGGTACAAGTCCGACGCATATCGCGCGCGTGCCGTTCGGGAACCGCGTAAAGTACTGACCGAGTTCGGCGTGACGCTGCCATTCGAAACTGCCGTTCGGGTTTGGGACTCGACCGCCGAGATCCGCTATCTGGTTCTACCAATGCGGCCCAAGCGCTCTGTATCGCTTGACGAAGACGCTCTGGCCGCCCTGGTGACACGCGACAGCATGATTGGAACCGGTTTGCCCAAGGTGCCCTCATGACACGGGTTCACGACATGGGTGGGCGGTTTGGCGATGGCCCGGTAGTCCCCGATGCCGTAGACGCGCCGGTTTTTCCCCAGGAGTGGCATGGTCGCGCATTGGCTGTAACTCTGGCAGCAGGCTTTCTAGGCCAGTGGAACATCGACATTTCGCGCCATGCGCGTGAGCGCTTATCGCCGAAGGATTACACGCGGTTTTCCTATTACGAAAAATGGATATCTGCCTTGGCTGACTTGTTGGTCGAGCAAGGTGTTCTGACATTGGCCGACTTGAGAGGGGCGGAACAAGAGGGGCCGCATCCTCTGGCATCAAGGACGCTCAAAGCTGAAGCCGTTAGTGCCGCGCTATCCAAAGGTGGTCCCGCGGATCGACCGTCCAACGTGCCCGTGCAATATGAAATCGGCCAGAACGTTCGGACAGTTCACCCTGCTTCCAATCGGTTGGTGGATGGCGGTCACACACGATTGCCAGCCTACGCCGCTGGAGCCGAGGGGCGGGTTCTGCGTGTTCACGGCAGCCATGTCTTACCGGACTCAAACGCGCACGGCCTCGGAGAATCGCCCGAGCCGCTTTATGCAGTGGTTTTCGCCGCATCGGAACTTTGGGCAGCGCCCGAAAATCCCAAGGACGAGGTCGTACTAGACCTCTGGCAAAGTTATCTGGAGCCATCATGACCGATTGCATCGCGCATACAGCTCCCGAGCCGGTATTTGCCGAACCATGGCACGCTCAAGTCTTTGCCGTGACAGTTGCGCTGAACGAAGCGGGGCGATTCGATTGGCCGGAATGGGCGACACGATTTTCTGCTACGTTGAAGCGTCACGGGTTGAAGAAGGAACTCGATGGCGGCGAGGATTATTTTCGCGCTTGGCTTGAGACACTGGAAACGCTTCTGGCGGATAGTGGTGAAACCAGTGCCGGCGATATCGACGATGTATCAGCGGCATGGGAAAAAGCGTATTTGACCACACCCCATGGCAGCCCTGTTGAATTGAGTGCCGACTAGGGGGCTCTGCCCCCGCCGGAGGCATCGCGCGCAGCGCGGTTATGGTCTGCGGCGAATTACCGGTTTCCCTGCCGCTTTCTCCTCGTTATACGAGCCGAGTTTGATATCTCAGCGCAAAAGGACCGGATATGGCCAATGTGGTTGTTGTCGGCGCCCAGTGGGGTGACGAAGGAAAAGGCAAGATCGTCGACTGGCTCAGTGAGCGGGCAGATGTCATCGCGCGTTTTCAGGGTGGGCATAATGCCGGGCACACGCTGGTCATCGATGGTGAAGTTTACAAGCTGAACGCGCTGCCTTCAGGTGTGGTACGTGGTGGCAAGCTGAGCGTGATCGGCAACGGTGTTGTTCTGGATCCTTGGCACTTGGTGAACGAAATCGCCTCGATCCGCAAACAGGGGGTCGAGATCACCCCGGAAACGCTGATGATTGCCGAAAACACGCCTTTGATCTTGCCCATCCATGGTGAGCTGGACCGAGCGCGGGAAGAAGCGGCAAGCAAGGGTACCAAGATCGGTACCACAGGGCGCGGCATTGGCCCGGCTTATGAGGATAAGGTGGGGCGCCGCTCGGTGCGCGTTGCTGATCTGGCTGATGAGGCAACGCTTGAGGCACGGGTTGATCGGGCGCTGCAACACCATGATCCGTTGCGCAAAGGTCTGGGGATCGAAGCAGTGGATCGTGACGCGCTGATCGCTCAGTTGAAAAAGATCGCCTCGGAAATCCTACCTTTTGCTGCTCCGGTCTGGAAAGTGCTGAATGAAAAGCGCAAGGCAGGGAAACGCATTCTGTTTGAAGGGGCGCAGGGGGCGCTGCTGGATATTGATTTTGGCACCTATCCTTTCGTGACGTCTTCGAACGTGATCGCAGGGCAGGCCGCAACGGGCGTAGGCATTGGGCCGGGGTCTGTGGATTTTGTTCTGGGTATCGTCAAAGCCTATACCACCCGCGTCGGTGAGGGACCTTTCCCGACCGAGTTGGATGACGAGGACGGCCACCGTCTGGGCACTCGGGGTCATGAATTTGGAACGGTGACGGGACGCAAACGCCGCTGCGGGTGGTTCGATGCCTGCCTTGTTCGGCAGACCTGTGCCACCAGCGGTGTGAACGGCATCTCGCTGACCAAGCTGGATGTGCTTGACGGGTTTGAGACGCTGAAAATCTGCGTGGGTTATGATCTGGACGGCGAGCGACTGGATTACTTGCCGACCGCCGCAGATCAGCAGGCCCGCTGTAAACCGATCTATGAAGAAATGCCGGGTTGGAGCGAATCCACCGAGGGCGCCCGCAGTTGGGCAGACCTGCCTGCCAACGCCATCAAATATGTGCGCCGGGTCGAAGAACTGATCGAATGCCCGGTTGCCCTGTTGTCGACAAGCCCGGAGCGGGACGACACCATTCTGGTGACTGACCCGTTTGCAGATTGATGGGCACAGATCAGAAACCAGGACTCAGCTATAAGGCACGCCGTCGTTGGTCGATGGTGTTGCTCCTGGTTGGTCTGCCGGCCTATATCGTGGCGGTGGTGACAATTGTGAATTGGCTCGACCGACCGCCGATCTGGTTGGAACTGCTGGTCTATGTCGTGCTTGGCGTCTTGTGGGCTTTGCCATTTAAGTTCGTGTTTAAGGGCGTCGGCAAAGAAGATCCGGATCAGCCATCGGAATAGGCGGTCTTTACTGCCTGTTTCCGTGCTCGGGTAATGGCCAAGTCAGGATTGCGCGCGCTAAGGCGTGATACTCGCCCGAAATTTCTTCGGCGAGGCTGAACGGGCTTGGCCATGGTGTGGTCAGTGTGGCCTCGACCTGTCCGGTGACAAGCTTCAATTCAGCTTTGTGTTTTGCCGCCAGACGGCGCATTTTCTGGTTCGTCGCCAGGCACAGCATATGAACCTCCCGAATGCCTCGGTTTCGCGCGGCTGCAATGATCCGAGAGAGTAGGGCGTCGCCGATACCGCGGTCTTGCCAGGATGCTTCGACTGTCATCGCAACTTCTGCCACGAAATTCTGGCTATCGGGTACAGTCCGAAGCTCTCCAACACCTCGCAGGCAGGAATCTGGAAAGGCCCCGAAAACAAGCGCGGCATTGTCAAATATTCCATCCAGATAGTTTTGCACGAATTCCGGTCTGACAGGGACGCCAAACCGAGAGGTCAGCGTGTCTTCGTTTAAGTTTCTGTAATGGCTTACTATTTTCGGTTTGTCGTATATTCGAAGGCGCCGTATTGGGAGTTCATACATGGCACGACTCCTGTTTTAATGAATTGTGGGCATCAAATTAGATGGCGACAGGTTACCATTATTCTGCAGTGCAGCAAAAAGGACGTTTCGTCACAATCGGGCACGGAGGTATCAGTTTGAATAGGCAAAAGAAAAGGCCGGTGCATAGCACCGGCCCCTTGATTTCAAGCTTGTATATGGTCAGCCAGCGGCGCGTTCGTCATTCGGGCGAAAGCCAATCTGGTTTGACGCTGCAAATCGTCCACCACCTGCTTTCTCGATCTTGCCGTCGCGCAGCAACTGACCGAAGGACCGCAGGCTTTCTTCGCGGTTGAACTCATCTTGCTTGAGTGAGCGAATCTTATTCATCAACTGCGGGCGCGAGAATTGCTCCTGACCTTCGATGAACGACAGGTAGGCCGCTGCGGCCTCAAGCAGATCGGGCAGGGACTGCGCGCCTTGCTCTTGCGCGAAGGATGCAAATCCACCTTCCTCGCTCGCCTGATCTTCATCCTCGGACTTTACACGGCGGGGCGTAACGGGGCCGGCATCTTCGTCGTGAGTGTCAATGCGTTGTTCTGCCACCAGCTTCAACGGAGCCAGCGTATTCGATTGCGGGCGCATGCTGGTCACCTGAACCTCGGGGCGGCGAGGGTTGACTACGGACGATGTCAGGTTGCGATATTCTTCTTCCTCATCGTCTGCCTCGGGCTGTTCTTTGCGCTCTGCTTCGGTTGCAGCTACAGCCGCGCGGAGGTGAGAATAGGTCTCGCGCTGTGTGTTCGCCGGATCGTCCATCTGAACACCGGCTTTGTCCATCAGGCGCGTCAAGTCCTGATCTGATGCCGCTGAATCGGCTGCGGGTTCGTTCGCACGATTGGCAAGAAACGCTTCAACCTCAGAGATTTCGCTAAGGAGGTTTTCTTCGTCCTGCGCGCTCAGAACACCTTCTTCGGCAGCGGTCTCTTCAATTTCGACATCGTCGTTGTCCGAGGCATCCTGGCTGAGGATATTGAGGATCTCTTCGTCTTTGTCCTGTTCGTCATCCGAAAGCTTGATTTCAGTCTCGGCAATCTCTTCCTCGATCACGTCCTCGGTGGGCAGCACCGAGGTTTCGTCCAGATCTTCGACGGCTTCAATCACCGCCTCAATGGACGGATCGTATTCTTCGGCAAGCTCGTCCAGTTCAGCAACAGGTTCCACGGCTTCGGGAGCCGCCTCGGCCGTGGGCATCTGGTCGTCTTCGGCAATTGGTGCGGTGTCCTCTGCTTCGAACGGCGCTGCGTCGGCTTGGGCAACATCTTCTGCCGGGACGTCTTCCTGCAGGTCTGCCGCGCTCAACGAACCGGCTTCAAAGGCGGCAGCGACGGCATCCGAGGGGCCAGCGGCCTCTCTCATCAGCGTCGTTTCTTCGTCCTCAGCGTAAATGACCGAATTCTCGTCGGTATGGGATACGACGGCACGGATGCGCTGCAGCTTGGCGGCTATGCTGTCAGCGGCCGGGGCAGGGGCGTTTTCAACCGCTTCCGCGTCATCAAAGAAAACAGCGGGGGCTTGTTCCGGCTCTGCCGCGCTCGGCGCTTGCTCTACTGGCGTTGCAGGTTCGGAAGGCGCTGCCGCAACTTCGGTTGCACGCAGCAACAGGCCGCTTTCGTTCTGGCGGGCTTCCACGCGTGTGGATGCGTCGCGCTGCGCGATGCGGGCCAACATCTCGGCGTCGGGCTGGGGAGGTTCTGACCCAAAGTACCGGTCTTCCGCAGCAAGGTCGCGAAAGTACTCGGCGATGGCCTTCATCGTTTCGAAGGAATCGTCAAAGCCTTCCAAAGTGCATGAGAAGGTTCCGTAGGAAACGGTTAAAACCTTGTTATTCTGTACCATCAGACGCACGTCCTTTACAAACTACCTGAACCAACCTGCCCAGGTCCGGGCACCCCTATTGGTTCGAAACTTTGCTTATAAACCTATCATTTTGTGGTCTGAATGTGTCCAAAACCGGGAAAAATGATCAATCTTAGAAAAAATAAGCCAATTGTGCGCTCTGACGAGCCAATTGTGCTGGTCGGAGGCGGGCAAATTGGGCCCCGCGATCTGGAAATCGCGCTGATTCGCGCAGGTAGGGTCGTAGCTGCCGATGGCGGAGCGATACCGGTGCTTGAGGCCGGACATATCCCCGAGGCCGTGATCGGTGATTTCGATTCGTTGGAGGCATCCCACAAAGCGCAGATTCCATCCGACCGTCTGTTTCCAATTCGTGAACAAGACAGCACGGACTTTGACAAGGCATTGCGCAGCGTAGACGCGCCGTTGATCCTGGGGGTCGGGTTTCTTGGCGGGCGGTTGGATCACCAATTGGCCGTGCTTAACGGGTTGGTCAGGCGGCAGGATCGGCCCTGCGTCCTGTTGGGGGAGCATGAGGTCGTGTTTCACGCACCGCCAAAAATCAGGCTTGCGCTTGCGCCGGGTGACGTCGTCTCATTGTTTCCATTTCAGCAGGTAACGGGGCGGAGTACGGGATTGGAATGGCCGATCGACACGCTGGTTCTGGAACCTGACGGAGTGGTCGGGACATCGAACCGGGCAGTATCTGAGGTTACGCTAATCATGGACGCGCCGGGGTTGTTGGTGATGGTCCCGAGGACGGCCTTGGATACGGTTATGCAGGCTTTTCTGTCGGGGCAGACCGGGCGCTGGCCCGCTCGCGCAGAATGACATACAGGCCGGCCAGAACGGTGATCGTAATACCGATCGCGGCCATGCCGTTGGGCAGGTCCGAAAAGACCAGCCAGCCGAACAGGGTGGCGACTGGTATCTCAAGGTACTGCATCGGGGCCAGCGTCGCCGAGGGCGCATAGCGCAGTGACCACGTCATAAACAGATGCGCGACGGTCCCAAGCAGGCCTATCGCCAAGAACAGGAAATGGGTGCCTTCAGTTGGGACGACCAGCGAAAGGTGCCAGACCTCCGTCGCGGTTCCAGCGATCAGGACGGGCAACATGATGATGGTGGCCATCGCACCCGAAACAGCTTGAAGGGTAATCGGGTCGGCCTCTTTCGCTATTTGTCGCGTGACCAGCATGAACAATGCAAAGACGATGGCGACGACCAGGGGCAGAAGGGCAGCCGCTCCGACCTGAATGAAGCTTGGCTGGATAACCATCAGCGTCCCCGCGAAACCTACGGCGCAGGCCACAAGGCGCCTCAGGCCGACTTCTTCGCCGAGCACGTAACGGCCCAGCAACAGCATGATGAAGGGCATGACAAAGGCGATGGCCACCGCGTCGGCCAATGGCAGATATTGCAAGGCGCTGAACATCGCGCTGATACCGAGAATGTGCAAAATCGTTCGAATGGCCGTCAGGCGCAGTACGCGCCCCCGCATCCGCCAATGTCGTCCCGTCAAAGCAACCAGCGGGATCAGGACCATCGCCTGCACCGCGAAACGGACGAAGACCAGCATCGCAACGGGCGTTGTCTCACCCAAAAGCTTGGCCATCGCGTCGCCCAAGGGGGCGAGCACGCAAAACCCAAGCATCAAGACGATGCCGAAGACGGGGCGATCCTGTGTCATGCCCGGGACGCTAAGTTGAATGGGGGTCTTCGGGCAAGGGCTGTACTTGGGTGTAGTCCGGCCCAATGCAGACCGGCAGATCGTCATTCAGCCTAAGCCATTCCAGCTTTTCTTCGTGGGCTACATGCAGCGTCGGCTGCAAAGCGTCGGGATTGTCCAGCGTCGCGACGTATAGATGCAGGATGCCCGACATCGCCTGAGACCGAAACGAGATCGGCGTGCCGCATTCCGGGCAGAAACTGCGTTCAACGCCGGGCGAAGACGTAAAGGTCTTTGGTTCCGTGCCCGTCCAGCGCCACTGGCCGTCGCGCACCCCGAAATATGTTGTCATTGGTGCGGCGCATTGCCGTCGGCAACTGTCGCAGTGGCAGGTCACGCAGGACAGGGCAGGGGGATCGACCTCAAAGGTTATAGAACCACATAGGCAGTGTCCGTGCATAAGGCTCCTCCGACTCGGGGCTCAACAATTGGGCACGTTCACGGCCAGACCACCCAACGATGTTTCTTTGTACTTTTCATGCATGTCATGCCCGGTTTGGCGCATGGTTTCGATGACTGCGTCCAAGGGGACAAAGTGACGACCATCACCGCGCAACGCTAAAGACGCTGCGGAAACTGCTTTGATTGCGCCCAACCCGTTGCGCTCGATGCAGGGAACCTGAACCAGCCCTGCGACCGGGTCGCAGGTCATGCCCAAGTGGTGCTCCAACGCGATTTCAGCCGCGTTTTCCACTTGCTCAGGCGTGCCACCCATCACAGCGCACAGCCCCGCCGCAGCCATTGCCGAGGCGCTGCCAACCTCGGCCTGACACCCAGCTTCGGCACCCGAGATCGACGCGTTGAACTTGACCAGCCCGCCAATGGCAGCCGCAGTCAGCAAGAAATCCTCAATATGCGTTTCCGAAGCACCGGGCACGTGATCGAGGTAATAGCGCAGGACCGCAGGCAGAACCCCGGCAGCGCCGTTTGTTGGCGCTGTTACGACCTGACCACCGGCGGCGTTTTCCTCGTTTACGGCCATGGCGTAAACGCTCATCCAATCGTTGATGGTGTGCGGGGCATTCAGGTTCATCCCTCGTTCAGCCTGAAGCGCGTCGTGGATACCCTTAGCGCGGCGGCGCACGCTCAGGCCACCGGGCAGAATGCCATCGGTGTGCAGGCCGCGCTCGATACAGTCGTTCATGACTTGCCACAGACGGGCCGAGCCTTTGGCAAAACTGTCGACACAACCGCGCGCGATTTCGTTGGCGCGCTTCATCTCGGCGATGTTTTTGCCGCTGGCCTTGGCCATGTCTAGCATTTCGACCGCCGATTTGAACGGAAAGGGGACGGGGGCGCCTTCGTCGGTGGCTTTGCCTGCGGCCAGTTCTTCTTCGGTCAGGACAAACCCGCCCCCGATCGAATAGTAGACCTGCCGCAGGATTACGTCGCCTTGTGCGTCCGTGGCCATCAGGATCATGCCGTTGGCGTGGCCCGGTAGGGTGTGATCGTAATCAAAGACCAAATCCGCCTTGGGGTCGAAATGCAGCGTCGGCAAACCATCGGGGGTAACGCTGTGGCTCTCTTTGATGGCCAGCAGCGCGGCTTCGGCTTTTTCATTGTCGTAAGTATCGGGAACAAATCCAGCCAGCCCCAGTATCGTCGCGCGGTCCGTGGCGTGCCCAACACCTGTAAAAGCAAGAGAGCCGTGCAGCGAGCCGCGCAGGCCCGCAAATTCGAACGGAGAATCGCGCATAAGGTCCAGAAAACGTGCCGCGGCCACCATCGGACCCATTGTGTGCGACGAGGATGGGCCAATGCCCACTTTGAACATATCGAAGACAGACAGGAACATATCAGGTAGCGGAGCCTTCTGGAGGGTTAGCATAAGTCGGAGAAGTAAACGGTGTAACCCCCAACCCTTCGGCTTTGATAACCGCGCGGGTCGCAGGGCGGGTTTCCAGGTGCATAAGCACGTCCCGCAGGCGCGGTGTATCGTGCACCTGATACCAACTGCGGTCGGACTGCATCGGGTAGAGGGCCATCCACCGCATCTGGCAAGCGAGGTAATACGTTAGAACCGAGGGTTTCTCGGGGTGCAGCCAGTTCGGGGTTTGCTCTGCTGTGGCTTCCAGAACCTGAAGGTGCTGGCGCAATCTCTGGCGTATTCCTGCGCGCAAAGGATCGGTCTGCGTCGCCTCAATGTATTTTTCTGCATAAAAAAGGATGCGCAGGTCAGCGTGTAGAGTGTTCGATGCAAAGAACAGCCACTTCAAGAACGCGGCCCGGTCGGGGCTGTGCGGTGCAGGTGCAAGTTGTGAATGGGTGTCGGCCAGCCAAAGCAAAATCGCGGCCGTTTCAAAAATCGGGCCCTGAGGGGTTTCGAGCACCGGAATCAGACCGTTGGGGTTCAGCGCGCGATAGGCCGCACCGTCTTGTGCATTCTGACTGCGATCGACCAGAGCCGTATCGTAGGGCAGGCCCATCTCTTCCATCGCCAGCCGGATCACCAGCGAGGCGTTGTCGGGGGCATAGTGCAGACGGTAGCGCGCGTTCATAACGCTTGTGTACACCGCTGCGCAGAAGGCGAAACCTTCGATTGCGACGTTTCCAATCGGAAACGCGTAGTTTTCAGCCGCGCAAGCATTGCGAAATGTTTTATTCGCTCTCGCAGTCGCCGCAGGCATTCCGTATAAGTCCGGCAGCAAAATAAGGATTTACGGCGATGATCGGAGAGTTGTCACCCATCGACAAAGCCAAATATGTCGCCGCGCGCCGCGCGGCTGACATGGTGCAGGACGGAATGCGCGTCGGGCTTGGCACCGGGTCGACTGCCGACTGGATGGTGCGCCGTTTGGGGGAACGGGCGCAGCAAGAAGACCTGAAGATCAAGGGTGTGCCAACTTCGACCCGCACGGCGCAACTGGCCCGTGAGGTCGGGATTAACGTTGTCTCTCTGGATCAGGCTGGATGGCTGGATATCACCATTGATGGCGCGGATGAGTTTGACGGCGAACTGAACCTCATCAAAGGCGGTGGCGGAGCGTTGCTGCAGGAAAAGATCGTCGCCACAGCCAGTGATCAGATGGTCGTGATCGCAGATGCCGGCAAAGAGGTTGAAACGCTGGGCGCGTTTCCACTGCCGATCGAAGTCATTCCATTCGGCTGGCAGACAACACGCACTTTGATCGAAGAAGTGCTGGATACGATGGATGTGTTGGGCACCTCGACCGCGTTGCGCATGATCGGGCAAGCACCGTATGTGACTGACGAAGGCAACCACATTCTGGATCTGCACCTTCAGCGTATTGGGAATGTGCGGCAGTTGGCATTGGTCTTGAACCAGGTCCCCGGTGTGGTTGAGAACGGATTGTTCGTGGATATCTGTGACCAGATCGTGATCGGTTATGGGGATGGCCGTGTCGAAGTGCGCGATATCAACGAAGGGACAACCGAAGTGGATCAGCCCACTGAAGGCGGAGAAAACCTGTTCGCGGATCTTGCGGATTAACAAGGTGGTGAAGCTGAACTTTGCGCGAACGCGAATAGCTCAGCGAACTTTCTGAAACATCAAGGGTTGGCAGTTTGGTAATCGACCCCAGATACTCAACGAATTTTGGCTTGAAAGAACAAGGGAACTCAGGATGAGCTTTGACTATGATCTGTTTGTCATCGGCGGAGGCTCGGGCGGGGTCCGCGCGGCGCGCGTTGCAGCCGGGGAAACCGGGGCAAAAGTCGCACTTGCAGAAGAAGACCGTTATGGCGGTACATGTGTCATCCGGGGATGCGTGCCCAAGAAACTGATGGTGTTTGCCAGCGAATTCTCGGGCACGGTCGAAGACGCGCAGGCGTATTGCTGGGACATTCAGCCCGGTGCATTCAACTGGAACACCTTTCACGGCAAGCTGGTTGCCGAACTTGACCGGCTCGAAGGTATTTATCGTAATATCCTGAAGAACAACGGCGTCGAAAGCTTTGACCAGCGCGCTCATGTAGTTGATCCGCATACTGTCGAGTTGGCGGACGGAACGCGCAAGACCGCCAAGCATATCCTGATCGCCACTGGTGGCCGCCCGGTTGTGCCGGATTTTCCGGGGTCGGACCTGGCGATCACATCGAACGAGATTTTCCATCTGGAGAAGCTGCCCGAAAGCATCCTGATTGTCGGAGGCGGCTATATCGCCAGTGAATTTGCCGGGATCATGAACGGGTTGGGCGTGAAAACCACTCAGTTTTATCGGGGTGCGCAAATCCTGCGGGGCTTTGACGAAGAAGCCCGTGGCCTGATCTGCGAAGAAATGCGCCAGAACGGCATCGACGTCCGTTTGGGGACCAACGTGCTTGAGATGACCAAAGAGGGCGAGCAGATCCGTGTGAAAGCCACTGACGGTACCGAGGACCGGTTCGATGTGGTCATGTACGCAACGGGCCGTGCCCCAAATGCCGACGATCTTGGACTTGAAGCGCTGGGCGTTGCGCGCGGACGCAAGGGTGAAATCGTCGTTGATGAATACAGCCAGACCGCTGTGCCCTCGATCTATGCCATTGGGGATGTGACTGACAGGGTGAACCTGACGCCGGTAGCGATTCGCGAAGGCATGGCGTTTGTTGAAACGGTCTTCCGGGGCAATCCGACCCCGGTAGATCATGAGCTGATCCCAACGGCGATCTTCACACAACCTGAAATGGGAACCGTCGGCCTAAGTGAAGAAGAGGCTGCCGCACAGGAGCCAATCGAGGTTTATGCCACGTCGTTCAAACCCATGCAGAAGGCTTTTGCAGGTGGAACGCAGCGGGTTTTGATGAAGCTGATCGTCAGTCAGGAAACCCGTAAGGTGCTGGGCTGTCATATCGTGGCACCGGGCGCGGGCGAGATGATCCAGCTTGCAGGTATCGCCGTTAAAATGGGCGCCACCAAAGAAGATTTCGACCGCACCGTCGCCGTTCACCCGGTCATGGCAGAAGAGCTGGTGACAATGCGGCAACCTGTACGCACTGCTTGATTTGCAACTGCGCGCACACAAGTTACAAGGGAACCCGTGATCACACGGTCCAACACAAGGGAATATATACATATGGCGGGCAACAGCGGCGGCCCCTGGGGGGGCGGAGGCTCTTCGGGTGGCGGAGGAAATCGGGGTAACAACGGGAACGGGCAACGCCCGCCCGAAGGCGACGGCCCGCAGATCCCCGAGATCGACGAATTGATGAAAAAAGGTCAGGAACAACTGCGCGTCCTTATGGGCGGTCGCGGTGGTTCCGGCCGGGGCGGAAACGGGCAGGGCTCTGGCGGGGGCGGTCCCATTTTCACCAAGGGAACCGTTTTGATCGGCGTGGTCGTTGCGGCGGTTCTTTGGGGTGCGGCCAGTTTTTATACCGTCAAACCCGAAGAACAGTCGGTTGAACTGTTTTTGGGTGAGTTTTCAGCCGTCGGTAATCCGGGTCTGAACTTTGCGCCTTGGCCCTTTGTTACGGCTGAGGTTATCCCGGTAACGCGCGAACAAACCGAAGATATGGGCGGTACGCGCGGAAGCGATGATGGCCTGATGCTGACCGGCGACGAAAACGTGGTCGACATCGACTATCAGGTCGTCTGGAACATCAGCGACCCGGCCAGGTTCCTCTTTAACCTGCGTGACCCGCGCCAGACGATCCGCGCCGTGTCGGAATCGGCCATGCGCGAGATTATTGCGCAAAGCGAGCTGGCACCGATCCTGAACCGTGACCGTGGTGTCATTGCCGAACGCCTGCAGGAACTGATTCAGACAACGATGGACAGCTACGATTCGGGCGTGAACATCATCCGCGTCAACTTTGACAAGGCCGACCCGCCGCAGGACGTGATCGCCGCCTTCCGTGACGTTCAGGCCGCCGCGCAGGAACGTGACCGTTTGCAGAACGTGGCCGACGCCTATGCCAACCGCGTTCTTGCCGAAGCACGTGGTGAAGCCGCGCAGGTTCTGGAAGAGGCCGAAGCCTATCGCGCGCAGCAGATCAACAGCGCACAAGGTGAAGCCAGCCGCTTTAGCGCGGTTCTGGAGGAATATTCCAAAGCTCCGGACGTGACGCGCAAGCGTCTGTATCTGGAACGGATGGAACAGGTGCTTGGCGACGTGGACAAGATCATTCTGGACGAAAACTCGACCGGTCAGGGGCAGGGCGTCGTGCCTTACCTGCCGCTCAATGAGTTGCGCCGCAATCAGGCTGAGGAGAGCAACTGATGCGTAAATCACCCCTTATCCTCATTGCCTTGGTGATCATTGGCGTTGTTGGTCTGTCTTCGATTTTCATCGTGGATGAACGTGAACGCGCGCTGGTCCTTCAGTTCGGTCGCGTGGTCGCCGTCAAAGAAGAACCCGGACTGGCGTTTAAAATCCCGTTGATTCAGGACGTTGTCCGCTATGACGACCGCATCCTTTCGATCGACGTGCAACCGCTGGAGGTCACGCCTCTGGATGATCGTCGTCTGGTCGTTGATGCCTTTGCCCGCTACCGGATTTCCGATCTGGAACAGTTCCGTCAAGCCGTTGGTGTCGGCGGCATTCCGGTCGCCGAAGATCGTCTGGACCGTATCCTGCGCGCCGAAACGCGTGAGGTTCTGGGTTCGGTGTCGTCCCGCGACATCCTGAGCTCGGACCGTGCGGCGCTGATGCTGCGTATCCGCAACAGTGCGATTGCTGAAGCCCGTGCGCTGGGCGTGAACGTGATCGACGTGCGCCTGAAGGCGACCGATCTGCCGCAGGCCAACCTTGAGGCGACATTCGACCGGATGAAGGCCGAGCGTGAGCGTGAAGCGACGGACGAACGCGCCCGTGGTAACGAGGCGGCGCAGCGTGTGCGCGCGCAAGCTGATCGTACCGTGGTCGAACTGGTCTCGGACGCCAACCGCGAGGCAGAGATCATCCGCGGTGAAGCTGACGCTGAACGTAACGCGATCTTCGCCGAAGCATTTGGCAAAGACCCAGAGTTCTTTGAATTCTATCGGTCTCTGTCCGCTTATGAGCGCGCGTTGGGCGGCAGCAACAGTTCGATGGTTCTGAGCCCGGATTCAGAGTTCTTTAACTATCTGAAGTCACCAACAGGGCAGGCATCCCAGTAATGGGTATGATCCTTCTGGCCCTCGGGCTGGTACTGATTGTCGAGGGGCTGGCCTATGCGCTGGCCCCTTCGCTTATTGAACGGATGCTGGAAGCATTACGATCGCTGCCTGAACAGGCGCGACGACTGGCGGGGCTGCTTTGCGTGGTCAGCGGCTTTATCCTGCTTTGGGGCGCGTATCAGGTCGGGTTTTAGTGCCGTGTTTTCAATTGCAGGTGATTTCCCCGCGATCCTCAGTTGCGGGCCTGATTAAACCGACTACATTGGTTGCCAAGAGGGAGGCGTTCATGCGCGATCCCGCAGAATTGACGACAAGGAGTACCCAAGTGCAGGCACAAGCGCGCAGTATTTCCGTCCGAGCGGACGACAGGGTTGGTTTTTTGCGGCTGATGTGGCTGGCATTTGCTGGGATGTTGATAATCCTGGCGCAGACATCGGCAGCATTTGCGCGCGGGGAAAGCCTTGCGCCGTTGGCCGAAAAGATCAGCCCGGCGGTGGTGAACATCACAACCTCGACCCTGATCGAAAATCAGACCGGGCCGCAGGGCATCGTTCCCGAAGGGTCGCCCTTCGAAGATTTTTTCCGCGAGTTTCAGGACCGGGGCAATAATGGCGAGAACGCCCCGCGACGCAGTAATGCGCTTGGGTCGGGGTTCGTGATTTCAGAGGATGGTTACATCGTCACCAACAACCACGTGATCGCCGAAGCGGATGAGATTCTGATCGAATTCTTTCCGGGTGACGGGCAGCCCAAGAAGGAATTGCCTGCAAAGGTAATTGGCACGGACGAAAAAACCGATATTGCGCTGCTCAAGGTCGAGGCGACGGGGCCGCTGCAATATGTCAAATTTGGCGATAGCGACGTGGCCCGCGTAGGCGATTGGGTGATCGCGATGGGCAATCCGTTGGGGCAGGGATTTTCGGTTTCGGCCGGGATCGTGTCGGCCCGCAACCGTGCGCTGAGCGGATCTTATGACGACTACATTCAGACCGATGCGGCGATTAACCGAGGTAACTCGGGCGGGCCGTTGTTCAACATGGACGGCGAAGTGATCGGTGTGAATACGGCCATCCTGTCGCCCAATGGTGGTTCGATCGGGATTGGGTTTTCGATGGCATCGAATGTTGTCGTTAAGGTTGTGGACCAACTGCGTGAGTTCGGTGAGACCCGCCGCGGCTGGCTGGGTGTGCGCATTCAAGACGTGACCGAGGATATGGCCGAAGCCATGGGACTGGACAAACCGGGTGGCGCTTTGATCAGCGATGTGCCGGACGGGCCGGCAAAAGACGCCGGTTTGTTGGCTGGTGACGTGATCCTCAGCTTCGATGGGGTCGAGGTCGAGGATACGCGCGGCCTTGTCCGTAAGGTTGGCGAAACCACAGTTGGCAAGTCGGTTCGCGTGGTCGTACACCGGGATGGTGGAACGCAGACTGTTCTGGTGACACTCGGACGGCGTGAGGACGCTGAGCGGTCTGAGGACGGCGAGGAAGAAACGTCAGAAGCGCCAGTTGAGGAAAATGCCGACATACTGGGTCTTACGATCTCGCCTTTGACGGATGAGATGCGTACCGACATGGGCTTGGATGAAAACGCCGAAGGTTTGGTTGTAACTCAGGTTGACGAAGCCTCGGAGGCCTACGCAAAGGGATTGCGCTCGGGTGACCTCATTACCGAGGCTGGCCAGCAAAAGGTCACTTCGGTCGAAGATCTGGAAGCACGGATGGACGAAGCGCGAGAGGCTGGGCGGAAATCCCTGCTGCTTTTGGTGCGCCGTGGCGGTGACCCGCGATTTGTGGCTCTAAGCTTGGAAGAGTGAAATTCGGGTCTACCTGAATGAATGGGCCGGGGCGTTTGCTCCGGCCTTTTTTCTGTTCTGCAAAGAAGTGAGCCACACGCCGGGGAAGGCGCGTGGCTCTGATACAGGGAGAGGTCAGTGGACAGATATCGGGGATGATTCTCTGACCTCCTACGGTAACAATTACGAAGATAGTCTTAACGCAGCCGGTCGTATGTGAAGCAGGTCACAACGGATCAGATCAGATCGGATTCCGCCAATTCGCGCAGGGCTTCGAAGTCATGGATCATCAGACCGCCGCGTGATGCCTCGACCACGTTATCGCGCTTCCAGGTCGAGATTGTTTTGGATACGGCTTCCCGTGTCGCGCCAACGAACTCGGCCAGTTCGCTCTGCGACAGGGTGATCCGTTTGGCAGGGTCGTCCTGAAGGCCGGACAGGTGCAGCAGCTTACGCGCCAAACGGATGGGCATTGGCAGAAAGACCTGCTCATTCATTTGCGATCCCATCCAACGCATACGCAATCCCGCAAGGCGGATCAAATCGACCGCAAGATCGGGATGCTGACGGATTTGGTTCATTACGTCGCTGCGCCGGACGCGTAGAACACGGGACGGTTCAGCAGCCGCAATCGTGGCGGTGCGCGGTCCGTTGTCGAACAGGGCGATTTCACCGAAGATTTCGCCCGGCTTCATCAGGCTCAATGACAGTTTTCGACCACTCATGGCCAGAAAGGACACTTCCAATGTGCCCTCAGTGAGGGCGTAAAGTGAGTCACCTTCGTCACCTTGTTCAAACAGGGTCTCACCCTGTTCAAGCGAAATTTCTGTCGCCTGGGCAGAAAGCATGGCCCTGAGCCTGTCAGACGCCTCGGCCAAAAAGCCGCTGTTTGGGATGGCCGTCATGTGGATGTGGTGCTCCGGCTGCCAATGGTGAGTGGTTCCACAATTTTCCACAGCTATGACGTTTAGCCAAGGATTTTATGCGAATTCCGAAAGTTGGCTGTGCGTTGGCGCTCCACAGGACCGGTTCGACCACCCGGTTTACTGATGATCGGGGTCGTCCATATAGCTTTGTAGCATGCTGAACTGAAGCATGAGAAAGACCATCAACGCGATCGGAAACCCGAACGTTTCGATCTTGACCCAAAGGTCGGTGGACATCGTGCGCCAGACTAATTCGTTGGCCACGGCTAGAACTGCAAAACACCCGCACAGTCGGCGCGTGAGGATCATCCAGCCCTCGTTGCGCATGGGAAGCATTTCATCGAGAACATAGGCGAGATAGGATTTACCCTGCAGCAATCCGATGCCAAGGATGATCGAAAAGAACCCGTAGACCAGCGTGGTTTTCATCTTGAAAAACCGTTCGTCATTGAACCAGGCTGTCAGGCCGCCGAAGAAAATGACCATGAACGCGGTGAAAATCTGCATCCGGCTGAGTTTCCCGGTCAGGTACCATAGCACGGCCATTGCAGACAGCATCAGGGGCACGAAGATGATGGTCGCGACGATGAACCCGGAATATTCAGTTCCGGCAAGCTCGAAACTGTCATCCCGCAAGCGTAGGTAGATGAAGAAAAAGGCCAGCGGAGGGCCAAGTTCCAGCACCTGTTTTAGAAATGGATTGATTTCTTTCTTGCCAGTCATGTCAGTTTCCTGCTGTTTACCCGCCCATTTCAACTATTACGGCGCCCAACGCAATCAATGCCATCAAAGCGATCCGCCTTGGCCCAACGGTTTCTTTCAGAATCAGCCAGCCGATCAGGGCAGCAAAGACGGTCGAGGTTTCGCGCAGAACGGCAGCCTCGCCAACTTTGTCCAATCGCGTTGCCAGCATGATAGAGCCAAAGGACAGCGGGGCAATGATGCCGCCAGCCAAACCGCGCAGCATCAAGGGGCCGATCGCGGGCCGGTTGACCATCGCACGCCATCTCAGGAAGGCGTAAATGGGCATGGTGGCGCCGTCGATCATGAAGAACCAGGCCAAAAAGGTGAAAGGGTCGGCGGTCGCGCGTATGCCATAAGCGTCATAGGTTGTGTAAAGCGCTACGAACAATCCGGTGGCGATTGCCAGCGCCAGGGCGATCCCAAGCGTTTCGCGGTTGGTTTCGAGAAAGCGGAAGTTGTAGGCCGCCAGTCCGAATATGCCGGCCAGCAAAACCGCGACACCCAGCCATTGGATGCCGGTAAAAGTCTCCCCGAACAGCAGGTAGGCGCCGATAACGGTGAACAAGGGGCCGGTTCCACGGACGACCGGGTAAACGACGGTGTAGGAGCCTTTGGTATAAGCCATAGCCTGTAGCGTTTTGTAGACGATGTGAATCAGCCACACGACGGCGAAGATGGGCCACATGTAGGGCTCTGGCCACGGCACGACGAAAAAGGCAAAGGGCGCTGCCATCAGGCAGTAACACGCGTCGATGGCTCCACGGGACAGCCAGGGATCGTGACGACCCTTCTGCAATGCTCCGAAAGCCGCGTGAAGGAACGCCGCCATCAATGCCAATCCCAGCGCGAGCTGATGGCCTGCTTCGGTGCCTTCGAGTGAGATCAGCCAGTCGCTCAAGTGTCAGATCTTTGCGTTGGGAGGAGAGGGTGGGGGGCTGTCTGCCCCCCACACCCCCCGAGGATATTTTTAGCCAGATGAAGCGGCGGGTCAGCTTTGGTCAAGGCCGGTGAGGGCGGCGGCGAATTCTTCAGGGTCGAAGGGGGCAAGGTCGTCGATCTGTTCCCCGACGCCGATCGCGTGGATCGGCAGACCAAATTTGTCCGCGAGCGCCACCAGAACGCCGCCTTTGGCCGTGCCGTCCAATTTGGTCATCACAAGACCCGAGACATCGGCCAGCTTGCGAAATGTCTCGACCTGACTGAGGGCATTTTGTCCGGTGGTCGCGTCCAGCACCAAAAGGGTGTTATGCGGAGCGGTTTCGTCGACCTTGCGGATGACGCGGACGATTTTGGCGAGCTCTTCCATCAAATCGGCGCGGTTTTGCAGGCGGCCAGCGGTGTCGATCATCAGCAGGTCTGCTCCGTCCTCTTGCGCGCGCGTGAGGGCATCGAATGCGAGAGAGGCGGGGTCGGATCCTTCGGGCGCTGTAAGGACGGGCACGCCGGCACGTTCGCCCCAGACTTGAAGCTGTTCGACCGCCGCAGCCCGGAATGTGTCGCCCGCTGCAATTACGACCTTTTTGCCTGCAGCTTTGAACTGGCTTGCGAGTTTGCCGATTGTTGTGGTCTTTCCGGATCCGTTCACGCCGACCACAAGCACCACCTGAGGGCGCTTGGGGTAGATCGGCAGCGGTTTGGCGACAGGCTCCATCACGCGGGAAACTTCCTGTGCCAGTAGCTGTTTGATTTCCTGTGTTGAAAGTTTGCGGCCCAAACGCCCTTCGGCCATGTTGGAGGTGACGCGCAATGCGGTGTCTACACCCATGTCCGAGGCGATCAACAGCTCTTCGAGTTGTTCCAGCATGTCGTCGTCAAGCGTGCGGCGAATAACGGTTTTTGCCTCGTTTCGGCTGAACATCCGCGCCAGAACACCTTTGGACGGTGCGGCCTCAGGTGGCGGGGGGGCTGGCATTGGGTCTGCCGGAACTGGTTCAGGGGTTTCAACAGGCTGTGGTTGAGGCTGTGGCTGCGGAACTTCAGGTACGGGTTCTGGCTGCGGCTCTGGCTCGGGGATGACAGGGTCAGGGGCTGTTGTTTCTTCGCCGCCATCTTCGATGATGGCGTCCAACCCCTGTTCGAGTCGGTACGAGGATTTGAACAGCTTGTCCTTGAGCTTTGAGAAAAACGCCATTTTTGGTCTCCGCAGATGTTCCTCTCACCTAATGCGGATTTGAACCAGTTGCAAAGGGTCACAGAAAGGCAATCAGCAACCCGGCCTGAGCGCCCCAGTACAATATCCACACCATGTAAGGCGTGAGGCGGAGGCTTGGATGATTTTGGGGCAGCAGGAACTTTTCCGTCGCTAGGATCAGGTCGGACGCGATAAAGGCCAACGCTGCGGGCAACGCCCAACGCAAAGGGCCGATGTCGGGCACTGCCAAAACGGTAAGACCCATACCGAGGATAATCGGGATATATCCAAGAACGGGCACCTTTAACTCTCCGGCGCGGGGGGCGAGCAAGGTTACGGCAACGATGCCTAATATAATCAACGACCAGAAGAAGCCGGGCCTGTCGAAGATAAGCGCTGTTTCGCTGGACGGATGGGACAGAAACAAAGCGATATAGGTCAAGTGTCCGGCGGCAAAAGCACCGATGCCGGCCATGAATGTGGCGTCGGAGTCCCGAGACAGTAATGCGTCGCCGACCGCGCAGAGAGCCAGAGCTGTGGTCAGCAACAGTGGCGCGCCCTGTCGGGCTGCGATAAGCGCAAGTATGGCAACCGACAGCGTCTTTAGGACTGACCTTAGCCCACTTGCGGGTTTCGGTGACATCGGCAGATACACAAGCGCGCAGGCTGCGGCGATCAGAAACAGGGCGGTCATTTGGCGGCTCTCCCGTAATATGGTTTTTTGAACAGCGTCGCCGGGAACTCGGCATTACCTCAACCTGTTACGTTGGGTAAGTCGTGCGTTGCGCGCAGAGTTGGCGTTGCTGCACCACATCTGCGAAGATGATCATATGCTGAGGTCTATCGCGATTCTGATGGTAATGTCCGGTCCGGCTGTGGGCGCGGAGCCTGGTCTTTCGGGATCGGAATTTGATGCATACACACGCGGGAAAACTCTGTTCTACGGGTTTCAGGGGCAGGTTTACGGGGTTGAACGTTACCTGCCAAACCGCAGAGTTATATGGTCTTTTTTGGATGGGGACTGCAAGGAAGGTGTTTGGTACGAGCAAAGCGGCCAGATATGTTTCCTGTACGAGGATCGTCTGGATCCGCAATGCTGGTTGTTCACGGATTCGGGGAGCGGCTTGATCGCTCAGTTTGAAGGGAACCCGGACAGAACCGAGCTGTATGAAGCCGATGAGATCGACGAGGAAATGGTCTGCCACGGCCCCGACGTCGGCGTTTAGCGCGCCCCTTAAAATAGCGATCCCTGGTCCGGAGTATCCTTTGATGGCGTTTTCTTCTGCGATGGACGTGACGGGTTTGCCTGACCTGTACTTAGCACACCGTCCGCGAACTCGATCTCGAAGGAAGCGTGCTTTCCAGCCTGTTCTTTGGTCGTCAGGACCTGACCTTCTGCGCGCACCACTGCGTAGCCCCTTTCTAACGTCGCTTTGTAGCTGAGTGTTTCGCGCAGACGGTCCGTCGCCTCAAGATTCTGGCGCATCCGGTCGAGACGTGCGGTCTGCGCGCCGCTCAGGCGTTCCGCCAGTCGGGTGACGTTATTTCGCTGCGCTTCGATCTCGCGCTGGATTGGCCGCAGGGACAGCCGGGAAGACAGGTTGCGAACGGCCTCTTGCCGCGCCGCCACCAGATTGCGCAGCGTGGCCGGACGCAGATGTGCAGAGATCTCAACGACACGCAAACGCCGGTTCTGAACACTTCGGTCAAGCGCGGGTGCCAGCCTATCTGCAACAAGATCAAGACGTTGGCGTGGAATGTTCAACAAGGTATCCGGTCGTGGCAAGGCCCGGGACAGATCGCGCAAACGCTGGGCGCGGCGTTGAACCGCATCTGTGGCCGAACGGGAAAGACGCGCGCCTTGTTCTCCGGTCCAGGCCAACAGTTCCATACGAACGGGAACCGCCAGTTCCGCTGCGGCCGTCGGCGTGGGTGCGCGTCGGTCAGAAACGAAGTCGATCAGTGTTGTATCTGTTTCGTGCCCCACGGCCGAAATCAGTGGAATATCCGAGGCGGCGGCGGCGCGCGCGACGATTTCTTCGTTAAAGCCCCACAGGTCTTCGATCGACCCACCGCCACGGGCGACAATGATCAGATCGGGGCGCGGCAGGGCGCCTCCGGGGGTCATTCGGTTGAATCCCTGAATGGCGTTCGCCACTTCGGGTGCGCAGTTTGATCCCTGTACGGCCACCGGCCAGATCAGCACCTTGCGCGGAAACCGGTCGCGCAGACGGTGTAGGATATCGCGGATCACAGCGCCTGATGGGGATGTCGCAACGCCGATGATCTGCGGCAGGTAGGGCAGAACCTTCTTGCGCTCTGGCGCGAATAGCCCTTCGGCCTCAAGCTGTTTCTTGCGTTTTTCCAGCAGCGCCATCAGGGCACCTTGTCCGGCGACCGCGACCTCATCGACATTCAGGTTGTACTTGGATTGTGCACCGAAAGCTGTGAGGCGACCGGTTACAACAACCTCAAGCCCTTCTTCCGGCACCACGGACAAGCCCGAGATTTGGCCCTTCCACGTGGTGCACGCCAGCACGTTTCGGTCATCCTTGATGTCGTAATACAGATGGCCCGAGCGCGCTTTGAACACGCGTCCGACCTCGCCGCGCACACGGATTCGGCCAAACGCGCCTTCAAGCGTGCGCTTAACCTCTCCTGAAATGTCCGAAACGCTGTATTCGGGGGTGTTTTGGCCGGGAATGGGGTCGTCAAGCAGGTCGGACATTTCAGCGCCTTGTGTCAAATGCCTGCCCAGCTTAGAACGCGCGGAAGGCGAGGCCAAGCAGATCGGAGAGCAGTCATGAATATCCTCATTCTCGGCAGTGGTGGGCGGGAGCACAGCTTGACTTGGGCAGTGATGCAGAACCCCAAATGTGATCGGCTGATCGTCGCGCCGGGAAATGCCGGAATCGCGCAGATCGCCGAGTGCGCGGCGCTTGATATCGAGAATGGCGGCGCAGTGGTCAGCTTTGCCGAGGAAAACGCGATTGATTTCGTGATTGTCGGCCCCGAGGCGCCTTTGGCAGCCGGGGTTGCAGATCGGTTGCGAGAGGCAGGCGTTCTGGTCTTTGGTCCGTCGGCAGAAGCAGCCCGGTTGGAAGCCTCCAAGAGCTTTGCCAAGGAAATCTGTGATGCCGCCGGTGCTCCGACTGCGGCTTATGCACGGTTTACCGAAGCTGACCCCGCCAAAGCCTATATTCGCGAACAGGGTGCGCCGATTGTAGTCAAGGCCGATGGTTTGGCCGCCGGTAAGGGGGTGATCGTTGCAATGGACGAAGAAACCGCGCTGGAGGCGATCGACGATATGTTCGGCGGCGCGTTTGGCGGGGCCGGCGCCGAGGTGGTGATCGAGGAGTTTATGGAGGGCGAGGAGGCCTCTTTGTTTGTGCTATGTGACGGTGAAAACATCCTGTCAGTCGGCACAGCGCAGGACCACAAACGCGTCGGCGAAGGCGATACCGGCCTGAATACCGGCGGAATGGGGGCGTATTCTCCGGCACCGGTTCTAAGCGCCGAGATTGAGGCACGCGCAATGGATGAAATCGTGCGCCCGACCATGGATGAGATGAAGCGTCGTGGCGCGCCGTTTCAGGGCGTGCTTTATGCCGGTCTCATGATCAAGGACGGACAGCCGAGGCTGGTGGAATACAACGTGCGCTTTGGCGACCCGGAGTGCCAGGTGCTGATGATGCGTCTGGGCGGACAGGTGATGGACCTTATGCATGCCGCGGCCGAGGGACGCTTGGCAGAGGCGCGCGTGAACTGGGCGGATGACCATGCGATCACCGTTGTGATGGCGGCGAACGGGTATCCGGGAGCTTATGAAAAGGGAAGTGTGATCAACGGTTTGGGCGCACTTCCTGAAGACAGTAAGAACATGGTCTTCCACGCGGGAACCAAAGCTGAGGATGGTCAAATTCTGGCGGCGGGCGGTCGTGTGCTGAACGTGACTGCACGGGGGGAGACTTTGCAGGACGCGCGTGACCGGGCCTATGCGATGGTGGACGGGATAGACTGGCCCGGCGGATTTTTCCGCCGCGATATCGGCTGGCGCGCGTTGTAATCCAATTGCCGGGCTGCGCCCGTCTTGAATTCTTGGGGCGAGGGGCGCTGCCCCGCCGCCATTGGCGCTTGCGCCAATGGCGGCTCCCCGGGATATTTATAGCCAGATTAAGGGCGGATCAGCAGTTCGGGGTTTGGGTAAGGGTCTTGCGGTCTTTGAGCGGACCGAGATCGCTTTTTATCCAGCCGTTTCTAAAGGTGACACTGATGATGCGGGACCAGTCGGCGCTTGCCAAGATCAGTTCGGGGCCTGTCGTGCAATAGACTAGACCGCCAGCGATAAATGCATCTCCGATACGGTGATTGGTCAGGCCGGGAAGAGCAGCGATTTCAGTAAGTTTGCCGTCCGAGTAGCGCCAGATGCGCAGGGTTTTGACCAAGTGCGGGCGATCTACATAGGCGATTTCGATTTTGCCGTCATTGTCCAGATCCCAAATCCCTGCAGGGGCAAGCCAGCGGTTGCGAGTGCCAATATGAGGCGTGGCAGCTATCTTTTCGCCGCGTGCATTATAGATGGCGAGTTGTGCGCCGGTGTTTTCCTGCGATTCCACGACGATGACCTCGTTTGTTCCATCAAGGTCAACGTCTGACAATCGGGGGGCGAGGTCCTCGAACACCCGGTCCTGCGGCAGTCGGATCGTTAGTACCGACTGTTCGTTCGCCTGTTCCTTGGAGTCGGTGCTTTCAACGGTGATTTCCAGTGCACCATATTCGATATCGTCCCCCAAAACGCCATGGGCATAGCGTGTGGTGGGTTCGGTGTACCGTGCGGCAGTTACAGTGTCGGCGGCGGTGGCGAAGCCAACTCCGGAAAACCATAACCCAAACGCCAGCAGCGCGCCGCGGGTCCCGCGTTGCCACAGGCGAGCGGGCAGGCGCGGCGCTTTGGACTGCATTAGATCTGTTTTTCCGGCATCTGAACGACCAGACCGTCCAGCTCATCCGTGACCTTGATCTGGCAGGTCAGGCGCGAGCGGGCAGGGTCGGGTTCAAAGGCAAAGTCCAGCATGTCCTCTTCCATGTCATCCTTGGCGGGAACTTTCTCGACCCAGTCGGGATGGACATAGACGTGGCAGGTCGAGCAGGCGCAGGCGCCGCCGCAATCGGCCTCGATGCCGGGGATGTTGTTGTCGCGGGCCCCTTCCATGACGGTCAGTCCGTTGGCGACCTCGACAGTATGCTCGGTACCGCCATGCTCGACATAGGTGATCTTTGCCATTGCGTGCGTCTTCCTTTTTCGATTGTCGAATTCTTCCTTAGTGAAGGCATTTAGGTCTGACCAGCCTCATTTGCGACTTGGCGCGCTATGTCTGGACTTTCTGGCTGCATGTTCTATTTTTGTTCTCATGCTTGTTGCCCCTGTTCGCCCTACGGTTTCAAACCGAGACTGGCCGCGCCCACCTGCCTGTCTGCCAGCCAAGCGGCTGGACGACCCACCCGAAGGCGCGCGGGTGGCCGTTGCCGGGTTGGTGATCCTGCGGCAGAGGCCGGGGACGGCCAAGGGGGTGATCTTTCTGACGCTTGAGGATGAGACCGGTATCGTGAACGTGGTGGTCTGGCGTGCGATCTATGAACGCTTTCGCCGCGCCGTGATCTCGGGTCGGTTGTTACGGGTCACGGGACGTATGCAGCGCGCGCATTCGGTGACCCATGTGATCGCCGAAGAGATTGAGGATATCTCAGGGATGCTGGATGTACTGGTGCGGGGGAAGGGGTAGTCACGTAAGCTGACTTTGCTGCCGTTCAGTTCGTACAGCCCAACATCCGAATAAACTTCTGAGGCGCATTCTCTTACGGCGTGATTATGGACAGCGTTGTCTCAAGTGCTTGGTGAGCCATTTCACGGGCCTGTTCGACAGACATATCAACAAATGTCGGGTCCAAGTTACTGGTGCTAACGGTTAGACTTGATCCATTGCCAAATGGTTGCCAAACCCAACACTGAGTTTTACTCCCTTCTTATGACAACAGACAAATGGAACCTTCGGTCAGATCGCCTTGCTTCTCTTTCTTGAGCGACCCTCCCTCTCTCCAGTAGGGCATGGGAAAGCTTGGCTCGGTATCTGTAGCGATCAGAACTTTCCCGATGTGACGGTATGGATAAGGTGAGTACATACCGCACCAGTCAGGCGCCTCATCGGCTTCACATACAGAAGTCAAACGTGGATGGTTCGATCTCGGGGTTATCCAAACCAAGTCCATATCGATTTCTTGTGCGCCGTTTCGACTAATTCTACACAAGCGCGAATAGCCAGATTTTCTATCCAATCTACCGAAGAAGCTAATATTCCGCCCCCTCTCAAGACGAGGGCGCAGCTCTGGTGGAAGACTCAAGGTTTCACCGGCTAGGCGAACTTGAAGAGTCTTTCCAAGACAAGCGTTTGGGACGTATTGGTTCCAAAGCGCGCGACCCGCATAGGCACTGGTAACAATGACCGGAATCAATATTGAAATCGCCAATGAGACCCGCGCCAATCTCATGACATTTCCCCATCCCGCGCCTACTAAAATTAATGCAATAGATGGAACAATTGTGAGCACATACCCTAGCCCAGCGTGATCACCAGTTGGCGAAATAGACCATAAAAAACAGCCGGGAGCGCCAATGCCATAAGAAGAAGTGGAGCACGGACCTTCCATCCAAAACGAAACGCCACTGCTGAAAGTAGGGCAACACCCGCCAAGACAAGGGAGAAAATTGTAGGGTCGTTGAGCGGGAACATAACAGGGCACCTTTTCCCGCAAGTTGCCCGAGGAACATACGCTTTGCAACCAGTGGCCGAGAGACTCTCAGATAGCTCGCCCCTGAAGCCCTGGAAATTTCTGGAATAGCCGACATTGGTTGCATTGCACGAGACGGCACCAATGGGCTCAAAGAAGACATTCGTATGAGGTGGATTATCGCTTGAACAAAATCCCCTGTGCCTGCCTGTCCCTATGATCTCCGCGCAGTTCGGCATGTAACGCCCGCCCTGCCAGAACCCCCGGACGAGCGCTGACCGTTTCAAGCCAGCGAGCGAAATGCGGTTTGTCATCTAAAACCTGTTGCTGACCTTCCCACAGGCTCGCCCAGCCCCAGATCGACATATCTGCGATGGAATAGAAATCGCCTGCCACGTACTCATTCTCGGCCAGTCGACGGTCCAAAACGCCATACAACCGCCCGACCTCGGTCCGGTAGCGATCCTTGGCGTAGGGTAGATCCTGCGGTGGTTCGAGGTTGGGGGCGTATTTAAGGAAGTGATGCGCCTGACCCGCCATCGGTCCGACGCCGCCCATTTGCCACATCAACCATTCTTCAACCGCCACACGATCTCTCTCCGTCGTGCCATAGAACCGGCCGGTCTTGCGGGCCAGATACATCAGGATCGCGCCGCTTTCAAAAACCGAGATCGGCTGTCCGTCCGGTCCGTCCGGGTCGACAATCGCAGGCATCCGATTGTTCGGAGCGATTTTCAGAAACTCGGGGTCGAATTGGTCGCCCTTACCGATGTTGATCAGATGAGTTGTATAGGGCAACTCCATCTCTTCCAGCGCGATGGAGGCTTTCCAACCATTTGGCGTGGGCCAGAAATACAAGTCGATCATGATGTCTCCTCAGGTTGAGAGGATCATGGGGCTTTCTGACCGAAGGGCAATAGCTGTTGTGACTGAGATAAGGCAAAAAGCCGTGACCAGCGGCGGTATGCCCAGCACAAGATATTGTGGCACCGTTTTGCCTGGGCGCTATGGCGCTTGGGTGAGCGGGGCGAAGCGGACCCGCGACGTTGCACCGGTCAGGGTTGACGCGCTGACAACTGAGGCGTAAGCGCAAGGTAATACGTGGCGATTTGTTGCCGGATTGCGGGCCACGCTAAACAACACCGCTAAAAGGTCAGGATGAAAGGCCCCTTTCGCTTGACCGCGACTGGGGTTTTTTTGATGCCCTTGCCAGACAAGGGCCGAGAGGAATGAGATGAGCGAGAGCTGGAACAAACGCACCCAAGCCGTCCACGGCGGCATTCGTCGCAGCCAATATAACGAAGTGTCCGAGGCGATCTTTCTGACGCAGGGCTTTGTTTACGAAAACGCTGAACAGGCCGAGGCACGGTTCATCGAAGCCGGCCCGGATGAGTTCATTTATGCCCGCTACGGAAACCCGACCGTGTCTATGTTCGAACAGCGCATCGCGGCGTTGGAAGGGGGCGAGGACGCCTTTGCCACCGCGTCTGGTATGGCGGCGGTGAATGCTGCTTTGACCTCGATGCTGAAAGCGGGCGACCATGTAGTTTCGGCCAAGGCTTTGTTTGGTTCTTGCCTGTATATCCTTGAAAACATCCTGACCCGCTATGGGGTCGAGGTGACGTTTGTAGACGGCACCGATCTGGACGCGTGGCAAGCGGCGATCCGCCCGGATACTAAAGCCGTGTTTTTCGAGTCCATGTCGAACCCGACGCTCGAAGTGATCGACATTTCGGCTGTTGCCAAACTCGCCCATGCTGTCGGCGCGACCGTGATTGTCGACAACGTTTTTTCGACTCCGGTCTTCTCGCGTGCGATCCAGCAAGGTGCGGATGTGGTGGTTTATTCTGCAACAAAGCACATTGACGGGCAGGGGCGGGCGCTTGGCGGCGTCATCATAAGCACCAAGGATTTCATTCGCGGAACTATCGAGCCGTATCTCAAACACACCGGGGGGGCGCTTAGCCCGTTCAACGCGTGGGTGATGTTGAAAGGTCTGGAAACGATGACCTTGCGGGTCAACGCGCAGGCCGAGTCTGCCCAGATCATTGCCGAGGCGTTAGAGGGGGATGCCGCGCTGGAACGCATATTGTATCCCGGCCTGAAGACACACGCGCAGAACGCTTTGGTTCAGTCTCAACTAGGCGGCAAGGGCGGCACGGTTCTGTCATTGGACATCAAGGGTGGAAAAGAGGCTGCATTTGCCTTCCTCAACGCGATGACGATTCCGGTGATCTCAAACAATCTTGGGGATGCAAAGTCGATTGCAACCCATCCGGCTACGACGACCCATCAGCGCCTGAGTGACACGCAGAAGGATGAATTGGGGATCACACCGGGCCTGATCCGTTTTTCGGTTGGGCTTGAGGACGCAGGCGACCTGCTTGCCGATATCAGGCAGGCATTGGCCGCTTCTCAGCGATAAGGAAGCGTCCAGACCTGATAGGGTCCTGTCAAAGGTTAGTGTGCGGGGTGGTAAATTGCTTTTCCCGCACCGAAATTCGATCCGGACTGTGTTTTCCACCGTATAGAGAATAATTGGTAAACACGCCAAAGCTGTATATAGTCCGGCGACCAACCCCGAGGAAACCCGATCGATGAACGTGCATCCCCGTGACATTGACGAAGCCCCAAACAATGACGAAGCCGCAGCCGCGCTGAAGACGCTGCGCAAATGGGCCCAGACCGCGACCGAGGCCGAGATCAGCCAGCTTGATCCCGCAATCGCGCGCCTTGTTCCGGGGCTGGTGCCGGTTAACTATCCCTCGCTGTCGCGCGAGTATCCCGAAGGGTTCGAGGTTGACGCAGCCTATCGCTCCACGCTGCCCGATCTTCAAAACGGACCGTCCAGCCTGATCCGTGGGGCAAAGCAGCAGATTCAGCACGTTGGCATCTCGAACTTCCGCCTGCCGATCCGGTTCCACCGTAAACAGGGCGATGATCTGACGCTTGAGACCTCGGTCACCGGCACGGTCAGTCTGGATGCCGAGAAAAAGGGCATCAACATGTCCCGGATCATGCGGTCCTTTTACAGACATGCCGAGCGGACATTCAGTTTTGAGGTCATGGAGGCTGCGTTGAGCGATTACATGACCGATCTGGACAGCTTTGACGCGCGGATACAGATGCGGTTTTCCTATCCCGACAAGGTGAAAAGCCTGCGTTCGGGACTTGAGGGCTATCAGTACTACGATATCGCGCTGGAACTGGTCGAACAGAACGGCGTGCGCCAGAAGATCATGCATCTGGACTATGTATATTCCTCGACCTGTCCTTGTTCGCTGGAACTAAGCGAACACGCGCGGTCCACGCGCGGCCAATTGGCAACACCACATTCGCAGCGCTCGGTTGCGCGTATTTCCGTTGTGGTGGACTGTGATGCCGATTGCCTGTGGTTCGAAGATCTGATTGCGTTGTGCCGCCGCGCGGTGCCCACGGAGACTCAGGTCATGGTCAAGCGCGAGGACGAACAGGCCTTTGCCGAGCTTAATGCGGCCAACCCGATTTTTGTCGAAGATGCTGCGCGGCTATTCTGCGCCGAGTTGCTGGCGGACCATCACGTGGGTGATTTCCGCGTTATCGCCAGCCATCAAGAAAGCCTGCACAGCCATGACGCAGTGTCTGTCCTGACGGAAGGGCCGACATTTGTGTCAGCCAGCCTGGACCCAAAGCTGTTTTCAACTCTGTTTCACGTTGGGTGAGGTTTTAAGGTCTCAGTATTGACCTTACGGCATGTTTTTGCCGCATCGCAGCGAAAAATGCTGCAACAGCATAATCTTTGAAGTAGGCTCATGTGGAATGCAGCCGTGGCAGGGCCGTTTCTTGGCGGTACGGGCCACTCCTGAAGGAAGCTGAGACGTGCGACGCCTGAAACTGCGCGACATCGCTTTCCGCCCGAAACTTCGCGGCGGGCAGGGCTTATTACTCTTCGGCTGGCTGCGTTGTTTTCAGAGGAGAGACTACGTATGAACCCGATTATCCAGCCATTGGAATTTCAGGCTGCCGCCATCAAGATGGCGGGCTATGCGGTTAGCAACCAAATGAAAATAATGCATATTTTGACGCAATCGGCATTGGAGTTGCCGTTTGTCTCGGTGCATGCGTTGCACACGTCTTCGTCTGCACCTGAGCCGGTTACACCCAAGCCAAAAGCCAAGCCAAAGGCAAAGCCAACCGTACGGAAAACGGCGCGCAAGGCCGCGCCGACTGTGAAAGAAAAGCCCGCTGTGGCTGCGAAGACAGTTGCAAAACCCAAGGCCGAATCATCTCAACCCAAAGCGGCGGCTAAAGCTAAACCAGCAAGTGTTGCGGCCAAACCTGATGCGAAACCTGCGGCGCGCGCTGGTCGGACAACAGTCGCAAAGCCTGCTGCGCCGAAAGCGCCTGCAGCGCGTAAACCCGTCGCTAAGACTGCCCAGGCCATACCCGCTGTTGCAAAGCCCGCGCCCAAGGTGGCGGCTGCACCGGTTGCCCCGAAACCTAAGGTCAGCAAACCTGCACCCGCAAAACCTGTGACTGTTAAGCCTGTGGCGGCAAAACCGGCGGCCAGCAAACCTGCGGCTACCAAAACAGCCACCGCAAAACCGGCTGCCGCGAAACCTGCGGCTGCAAAACCGGCAGCGCCAAGCAAAGTGGTTGTAAAAACTGTTGCGCAGAAGGCCGAAGCGGAAAAGCCCGCGGCCCCTGTGCGGCGAACGCGTGCCCCGTCCAAACCTCCGGCAATGCCAGTGCCGACCGGCAAAACGACCAAGTAAAACCGGACTATTGCTTGACACCGTCGTGCAGGCGCGCCAACGCTGCGCCTCATGACGGATATGCGCCCGGTTGGATATGTGATTGGCCTCTTGGTCGCCATTCTTGGGGCGACCATGATTTTGCCGTTGATTGCGGACCTGATCGAGGGGCGCGGCGAATGGCACGTTTTCCTTGAAAGCGGCGTCATCACTGTCCTGACCGGGGTGGTTCTGGCAATGAGCTGTTCCAACGGGGTCGGGGAAGGTCTGACAATTCGACAGACCTTTTTGCTGACCACCGGAGTTTGGGTGGCTCTGCCCTTCTTTGGTGCCATTCCGTTTCTGTTCGGTGAGACTGAGCTGCGCTTTGTTGACGCCTATTTCGAGGCGATGTCGGGCCTGACAACGACCGGTTCTACCGTTATTTCGGGGTTGGATGACCTTCCTCAGGGGTTGCTGCTGTGGCGTGGTGTGCTCCAGTGGCTTGGGGGTATCGGGATCATCGTTGTGGCGATGGTGTTCCTACCCGAACTCCGTGTCGGAGGGATGCAGATTTTCCGCTCTGAAGGGTTTGAAACCATGGGGAAAATCCTGCCGCGCGCGCAGGAGATTGCCGGGCAGATTTCTCTGATCTACGTGTTTCTGACCTTCGTCTGCGTTCTGGTCTACGCGGGCTTTGGCATGAGCTTTTTCGACGCTTTGGTGCATGCGATGACGACGATCGCGACGGGCGGGTTCTCGAACTATGACGACTCGTTCGCAGCGTTTTCCGGGCCGACCGAGTACGCTGCGGCAATTTTCATGATCCTCGCCGCGCTTCCTTTTGTGCGGTACGTGCAGCTTGCAAATGGCAATACGCGGTCCCTTTGGCAGGATAGCCAAATACGGACGTTCCTGATCACCATCATTGTGCTGGTGCTGGTCATGACGGTGTTTTTGCTGTGGGTCTTTCCGCATCACTGGGAGCAGGCGTTTCGGCAATCCCTGTTTAATATCACCTCGATCATCTCGGGCACCGGGTACGCCAGTGTGAACTACATGACCTGGGGAAGCTTCCCAGTGATGGTCTTCTTCCTGATTGGCTTGATCGGCGGGTGCGCGGGATCAACCGCATGCTCCATCAAGGTTTTCCGCTATCAATTGTTGTTCGCCTCGATCAAAACCCAGATCAGGCGCATTCGATCGCCGCATGGGGTTTTCATGCCGCTTTACGATGGGCGCCCCATCGGAACGGACGTGCTGACTTCTGTCATGAGCTTTTTCATGTTTTTCGTCCTTTCGATGGGCATTCTGGCCTGGGCGCTGGCCTTGACCGGGCTGGATTTTATCACGGCGGTGTCCGGGGCGGCGACTGCGTTGGCCAATGTGGGGCCGGGGCTGGGGGAGCAGATCGGTCCGGCTGGTAACTTTGCAGGGCTAAGCGATACGGCAAAGTGGCTGCTTTCGATTGGTATGCTGGTGGGGCGTCTTGAATTGTTGGCCGTGTATGCCCTGTTCACCGTTCAATTCTGGAGAAGCTGATGAAAAGACCGCTTGGTGCGCAGATATCGCATATGCTGAAAGAGCGTGGTGTGGATGTGATCTTTGGTATTCCGGGCGTCCATAACCAAGAGATGTATCGCGGTATCGAAGAGGCGGGCATAACGCACGTATTGGCGCGGCACGAACAGGGTGCGGGCTTTATGGCGGACGGTTACGCCCGCGCGACAGGCAAACCCGGCGTGGCCTATGTGATAACCGGGCCGGGCCTGTGCAACATCATGACTCCGATGGGGCAGGGCTATTCGGATTCAGTCCCGATGCTGGTCATCTCGTCCTGTCTGGATGAAACGCAGGCTGCGAGCGGTCAGTTGCACCAGATGAAGGATCAGCGCGCCGCAGCTGAGGCCGTGGCTGACTGGTCGTGTCAGGCCAACACCGCGCAGGCCGCTTATGGTTTGGTGGAGCGCGCGTTTGAAGAGTTTGCACTGGCCCGTCCGCGTCCCAAACATATTCAGGTGCCGATTGCCCAGCTTGAGGCTGAGGCTGATGCCGCGCCATTTCCAAACCAATTCGGGCTCAGGACCAGCGTCAAGCCGCCGGATGTTGCCCCGGTTCTGTCAATGCTCAACATCGCGCGGCGGCCATTGTTCATTTTGGGTGGAGGCACGCGGTCGAACCTTTGGCGTCAGATACTGACGCAATTGGGGGCCGCTTGTTTTACGACTTTTGCAGGTCGGGGCATGGCCGGTCTGAATTATTCGTTGGATTTTGGGGCCCACTTGTCGCGGCCGGGCAGTGCCGAGGTGATCGCGTCGGCCGATCTGGTCGTCGCGGTGGGCGCAGAACTGGGCGAAGTTGACCTGTGGCGTAACGAATTGGGCAACACGGCAAGCCTTGTCCGCGTGGATTTGGATCCCAAAGTGCTGTCGGATCACCATCGCGCTGCGGTCAAACTTCAAATGGATGGTGAGAGTTTCGCCCATGCTTTGTGGGCCTCCATTGACCATGTGAAACCCGCGACCGGTTGGGCGAAGGAAGAGGTGGCCGAGGCCCGGGCCCGTTGGAAGGCCGAAGTCGACGCCGTGCGTCCGGGTGTTGTGCCCGTGATCGACGCACTGCGCGACGCGTTGCCGGCTGATACGATGATTTATTCAGACATGACCCAGTTCGCCTATGTCGCGAAAGAGGTTTGGGATATGGCCTATCCCTATCTCTGGCATCACCCCACGGGGTTCGGCACCCTTGGGTATGCGCTGCCTGCGGGAATCGGTGGAGCCGTGGCCCGCCGCGGAAAGCCGACAGCTGTCATCGCGGGCGACTATGGTTTTCACTACACGATGATGGAGCTGGGCGTTGCGGTTGAATTGGGGCTCTCATTGCCCATAATCCTGTGGGATAACGGTAAGCTAAAAGAGATTGAGGACAGCATGGTCCGTGGCCAGATTGCACCCAATGCTGTCGTCGCGCACAATCCCGACTTTTGCAGACTGGCCGAGGCATTTGGTGCGTTGTCGGCAGAACCATCCAGTTTGGATGAAATGCAAAAGACTGTGCGGGCAGCGCTCGACGCTCCGGTCCCGACGCTGATCCGGGTCACTCCGGATATTGTCTGAAAAAAACGCCGCTCGAATGAGCAGCGCTTTGGTTTACTGGGCTCTTGGTTAGTCCCAACAGTGAACCAATACCGTCATTCCCGTGGCCCGGCGATTCAGTTCATTCGGGGTAACCTGTGCCGTGGCCTGCCCGGACTGCCCCGATACGCCAGCCTTATCCAAAATCTCGTTCAGACGTGCCGCTGAAGCTGCCAAACTGACCGAGGCGGGCAGGGTGCGCCCGTCTGACGGTGTTGGCAGCAACATGCCAACCACTTGGCCACTATCGTCAAAAACCGGGCCGCCCGCGTCGCCGGGTAGGGCGGCCAATGCCAGGCGTTTCACACCTTCTTCACCGTTCAGGCCGCGAATGTCTGCCACTTGGCCGTATGTCAGTGTCGGAGCACCCAATGCCCCCTCGTAAGAGTACCCCGAAACCGCCACTTCGGATTGAATTCTGGGTGTGTCAGAGTTGAATTCCGCAATGCTGATCGGCGCAAGATTGTTTTTGGGCCGCAGGACAGAGACACCTAAATCCGCGTCGGTCCAGGCAACCTGCAACTCTTGCTCATCGTCCAGTGTCACGCGTGCGCAAGTGTCGGCTGCCTCGGAAACGGTAAGAACCGTACCGCTGGAATCCGCGAAGAACCCCGAGCGTGAAAGACGCGGTTTGCGCACCTGCAAACCAGATACAAGGTCGACGCGCTGATCTGCGTTCGCCCCTGCACCCGCGTCCAGAACAGCGTCAGTTGTCGTGAAGCTGGCTTTCATCGCGGCCAGAACGCGCGCGCGGCGCGCCTCGTCCCCGTCGGGCCAGACAAGGGTAAAGCCTTTGATTGCGCCGTCTTTCAATTGTGCTTGTGTATAGGACACGATGTCGTTTCCGCGCCCTTCGATCATAAAGCTGTCTGCGCGCAACTGTCTTGGGCCCTCCAAGGGGATGATCTCAAGCGATTGCATAACTTCGTAGAGCGCGCGCAGCGTGTCCTTGCCGCCGTCCTGACTGATCAGCAGGGCTTTGGCGTCCAGACTTGAGGTGCCGTTGAAATGAGCGAACGGTGCCTCGTACCGCTCGAATTCAACCACGCTCAGTGGCATGTCCATATTTATCCCGGCCTGCGGGTCGGTATGGCGTGCCATGCCTACACTGATCAGCGGCGCATTGTAGGCATCCATCAGTGCCTGCCTTTGGGCGGTGGTCAGAACGCCTGTAGCCTCAAATCCATTGAATCGTTGCCAATCGCCCATCGACCGGCGTGTGCCCGGACCAAACGCGCCGTCGATTGTCGAGCTATAGAACCCGGCGGCCTGAAGCGCCGTCTGCAGGTCTTTACGTTCCTGTGCGGTCAAAAGACGCTCGCTCTGAAGGGCTTGCGCGCGGCTTTCATCTGAAACTTGGGGCGTAAGTCCTGTCACGGGCTGCTCGGCCGCAGGCTCGACAGGTGGCGTTACGACCCCTCGGTCCAGAATGTTGACTCCGACGGGCCAGAACTGCTGCTCCAATGAGTTTGAGAACGCGATGTAGCTGTCAGCGGGGATTTGGCCCTCAGCGCGGTAAACCCTCAGGACCTGCTCGGCGTCGTTTTGCAAATATGGTCCGATTACAATGGCATACCAGCCAGAGTTGAGGCGAAATCCGTTGACGTCTGGCAATACGTTGGCGTAAGCCTGCGCCCGTTCCTGCGCCTCACGAAGTGAGGGCTGTGCCTCGACCTGAACCCAGACGCCAGCGTCTTGCTGCGCAAATACGGCGCGCACGCCAAAAAAGAATAGAAACAGAATTGCAGTGAATATGCGTGTCATTTTCTGCCCGTGTCCGCAGTGTTTTATCTTTGGGTCAGACTAAGCGATTTGCACCATTGAACGCTATGCCCCGATTACGGGGAATTTCCAGTGTGGCGGTCCAGTGACAGCCAAGGTGCACTGGGACGTTGACGCCCATTGGCCCCTTGCATAGGAAGGGCAAAACCCATCGGAACCGGGCGCAAATCCGCCCAAAGGGAAAGTCATGACCGAACAGTCCAGCGCACCTCGTTCTTTTCAGGAGATAATCCTGCGGCTACAAACCTATTGGGCCTCGAAAGGGTGTGCCATTCTACAGCCCTACGACATGGAAGTTGGCGCAGGTACGTTCCACCCGGCGACCACGTTGCGCGCATTGGGGTCAAAGGCTTGGGCAGCCGCCTATGTGCAGCCCTCGCGTCGCCCCACAGACGGGCGATACGGTGAAAACCCGAACCGGCTGCAGCACTATTATCAGTATCAGGTGTTGATCAAACCCAGCCCGCCGGACCTGCAAGAGCTGTATCTGGGGTCGCTTGCGGCGATCGGGATCGACATGGATCTGCATGACATCCGTTTTGTCGAGGATGACTGGGAAAGCCCCACCCTTGGCGCGTGGGGGCTGGGCTGGGAAGTCTGGTGTGACGGTATGGAAGTCAGCCAGTTCACCTATTTCCAGCAGGTCGGCGGCCATGACTGCGCGCCTGTTTCAGGCGAGCTGACCTATGGCCTTGAGCGTCTGGCCATGTATGTGCTGGGCATCGATCATGTTATGGACATGCCGTTCAACGATCCCCAATCCCCCAGCCCATTGAAATACGGTGATATCTTCAAGCAGACCGAAGAGGAATACGCCCGCTGGAATTTTGACGTGGCCAATACTGAGGTTCTGCTGCGGCATTTCGAAGAGGCCGAGGCCGAGTGCGCCACTATTTTGGCGCAGGAACATGACGACCCGAAAACCGGCAAGCGGATCGTGATGGCGCATCCGGCTTATGATCAATGCATCAAGGCCAGCCACATTTTCAATCTGCTGGACGCGCGGGGGGTGATCTCGGTCACTGAGCGGCAGGCTTATATCGGTCGTGTTCGGGCGTTGGCCAAGCAATGCGCCGACGCCTTTGTGATGACTGAGGCCGCCGGGTTCGAGGCCTGATGCCTCGATCACGCCAAACCGGGCAACAGAACCTTCAGGCCGTCTGCAATCATCCCGATTGCGATGGCCGACAGGATCATGCCCATGAAACGGCTCATGATGACGCGGGCGTTTGCAGACAGCCGCTTGGCCAATGCCGATGCGTTCCAGAAGGTGATGAACAGCAAGAACAGCACCGCCAGAAAAACGCCCGAGTAGATCATGGCGTCAACTGGTTTGGAAACGTGGTGCGCATACAGGATCAGCGTCGTGATCGTGCCGGGCCCAACAAGAATGGGGAAGGCCAACGGATAGAAAGCTACGGTTTCGGGCTTGGGGTAGGATTGTTTTTCTCCTTCCGTCCCGTGATGAGAGGTGCTTTCGTTCCCGTTCAGCATGTTCAGTCCAATCATGAGAACAACCAACCCGCCCGCGACACGCAGGTCGTCCACGCTGATGCCGAAAAGACCAAGGGTTTTGTTGCCAACAGCGGCAAACGCTCCACCCAGCATCAGGCAATAAAGTGCGGTCTTGGTCGCGACCTTTCTCTGATCAGTGGGCGACAGACCATCTGTCACGCTCAGGAAGACGGGCAGGTTGGTGATGGGGTTCATGATTGCGAACAACGCGCCGAAAAAACCGGCGGCAAGGGTGGGGTCCATTCCGTGTGCCTCAACTCAACCTGTACTGGATTGAAACCTGTCGCATTTTTCGCAAGTTTGAAAGAGGCCGCGTGATCGGGATGTGGAAACTATGACCGGAAAACTGCTTGCTATTTTGTTGCTTGTGTCGGCTGGCATCGCTGGTGCGGCCATGTACTACTTACAGGTCTATGGGTTCTATTATTCGGTCGAACCCGGTTCGGATCAGGATGTCGTTCTTTTGTCCGCGGATGGTGAAACGTCCATTCCCCTTGAACACACCGCTTTTCAAGCGATTGACGCCGACAGCTCGCCGATCCGGTATCGGGCCTGTTTTGAGACAGAAGAAAACGCTTCGACTTTGTCTGCCTTCTTGCCCGCCGAAAGCCCCGAGCCGTTGACGGCCCCAAGCTGGTTCGAATGCTATGATGCGGTAGCCATCGCAGATGCTTTGAAATCGGGGCAGGCCCGCGCGTTTGTAGGGGTCAAAAACATCCACTACGGCGTTGATCGCATTGTCGCCATTACAGAAGATGGCAAAGGTTTTGTCTGGCACGCGCTAAATAATTGCGGTGAGAAAGCCTATGACGGAACGGTAGTGGGTGAGGAATGCCCACCCCGACCGGAGAGTTGAGGGCCCCATGAACGACGCCGCGCTGCACGTTCCTAATTTTCTTACCGCGACGCTTGGCATCGCGGTTTACCTGATCGGGGCCGAGATCAACGCGCGCTTCGCGTTGCTGCGTCAGTTCAACATACCCGAACCGGTCACGGGCGGTTTGCTTGCCTCGTTCACTTTGCTGTTTTTGTATCTCATCACCGGCCTTGAGCTGAGTTTCGATCTGTCTGCCCGCGATTTCCTGTTGATCGTGTTCTTCGCAGGGATCGGGCTGAACGCTCGGCTGTCCGATTTGATTTCTGGCGGCAAACCTCTGTTTCTGCTTCTTATTTTGACGTTAGTTACGATTGTCGCTCAGAATGTGGTTGGAGCGGCAGGCGCGGTGGCGTTCGGCTATCCGGCACAGGCAGGGGTTCTGTTCGGCTCGGCTGCCCTGATCGGCGGTCATGGAACTGCGATCGCCTGGGCGCCTGAGGTCGGCGCGATCACCGGTCTAAGCGGCGCCACCGAATTGGGGGTCGCCGTGGCGACTCTGGGTCTTGTACTGGCGGCGGTGGTTGGCGGGCCGATTGCCCGCTTTTTGGTTGAAGGCAAGAACCTGACGCCTGACCGCCCAAACGAAGAGCATACGGTCGGCCTGCCTGAGGACGCCACCGAGGCCGAGGCTAAGATCGACCACCTGACCATCATGCGCGTTCTGCTGTATCTGAATTTGGCGATCATCTTTGGATATATGCTGAATGGGGTCATTGAGGCGGCGGGGCTGAGGCTGCCTCTGTTCGTGCCCTGCCTGATCATGGGGATCGTCATCGCAAATATCCGCACGGCCCTGGCCCCCAACGCGCCTCCCGTGTCGCGGACACCGTCACTGGCTTTGATCTCGGAATTCTCGCTGGGCGCGTTTTTGGCCATGTCGTTGATGAGCTTGCAACTGTGGACTATCGCTGAACTTGGAATGGCCATTGTCGTGATCATGGCCGCGCAGACGTTGTTTGCGGTGATGTTCGTAATCTGGGTGCTGTTCCCGGTGATGGGCAGCAACTACCGCGCCGCAGTTCTGGCCGCCGGGTTCGGAGGGTTCGCCTTGGGTGCGACACCTACCGCTATTGCCAATATGACCGCAGTGACCAAGAGATATGGTCCATCGCCTATTGCTTTTATCGTGCTGCCCCTTGTATCCGCCTTCTTTGTGGATATCGCCAATGCAATCGTCATCCAGACGATCGTTAATTTCTAAGGACTGACAATGCCCGACCTGCTGATCGAACTGTTCTCTGAAGAGATCCCCGCGCGTATGCAGACCCGCGCCGGTGAGGACCTGAAAAAGCGGATCACCGACGGTCTTGTCGAGGCCGGTCTGACCTATGCCGGGGCCGCCGCCCTGACCACGCCGCGCCGTTTGACGCTGGCAATCGAGGGCTTGCTAGCGGAAAGCCCCACCATTCATGAAGAACGCAAGGGGCCTAAAGTGGGCGCCCCGGACAAGGCGATTGAGGGCTTTTTGCGTGGTGCAGGTTTGACCCGCGATCAGTTGGAAGAGCGCGAAACCCCCAAAGGCGCAGTCTATTTCGCCACCATCGAAAAAACTGGACGTCCGGCTGCCGAGATCGTGGCCGAAGTGCTTGAAACCACCATTCGCAATTTCCCGTGGCCCAAGTCGATGCGCTGGGGCAGTGGACCATTACGCTGGGTGCGCCCGCTGCACTCGATCCTTTGCATTCTCAGCGATGAAGCGGGCACAACAGTTGTCCCGTTAGAGGTCGAGGGGATTAAATCCGGTGACACAACGGCCGGTCATCGTTTCATGGCGCCGGATCGTTTCGCGGTTTCGTCGTTTGACGATTATGCCGCCAAGCTGAAACGCGCGTTCGTCGTCCTGAACCCTGCGGACCGGGCCGAGCATATCTGGAACGACGCGCAAAACATGGCGTTTGCTGCTGGTTTGGAAGTGGTCGAGGATAAGGGCCTGCTGGCCGAGGTCTCGGGGCTGGTCGAATGGCCCGTGGTGCTGATGGGCAAGATCGACGACGAATTCCTCGACCTGCCGCCCGAGGTATTGCAGACCTCGATGAAAGAGCATCAGAAATTCTTTTCCGTGAAGAACCCCAAGACTGGCCGGATCGAACAGTTCATCACCGTAGCCAACCGCGAAACTGCCGACAATGGCGTGACCATTCTGGCGGGGAACCAAAAGGTGCTGTCGGCTCGTTTGGCTGACGCGAAATTCTTCTGGGAGAATGACCTGCGCATCGTCAAATCCGACGGATTTGAACCGTGGGTCGAAAAGCTGAATGCCGTTACCTTCCATGCACAGTTGGGCTCGCAGGGCGAACGGGTTCAGCGTATTGCTGCGCTGGCGCATGAGTTGGCCGGGGCTACGGGCGCGACGCCCGCGCTGGCGATGATGGCTGCACAGGCGTGCAAAGCCGACCTGTCATCCGAGATGGTGTTCGAATTTCCTGAGCTACAGGGCCTGATGGGCCGCTATTATGCTGACGCCGCTGATCTGCCGATCGAGGTGGGGCAGGCGAGCGAGGAGCATTATTCACCCCTTGGTCCGTCGGATGATGTGCCAACCGAACCGGTTTCGGTGGCGGTTGCGCTGGCTGACAAGTTGGACACGCTGACGGGGTTCTGGGCGATTGACGAAAAGCCCACCGGGTCGAAGGATCCCTTCGCTCTGCGCCGAGCAGCGCTTGGGGTGATCCGGTTGATCCTGACCAACGATCTGCGCCTGTCGTTGAAGGATACTTTTGCAGGGGCGCTTGGCAAATTGCTGAAGCTGCCCGAATGGCAGGCTGCCTTGCTTGAGGCCAAGGCGAAGCAAGCCAAGGCCGAGGATGCCGAGGCCGCCGCGCAAGAGGTTCACGGGCTGGCCCATCAGGTCGAAGCAGCGACCGCAATCGTTACCAATGCCCCGGCAGACCTGTTGTCTTTCTTCCACGACCGCCTCAAAGTGTTCCTGCGCGATGAGGGCATCCGACACGACATCATCGACGCCTGTATCGCGATGGACGGCAATGATGACCTCAACCTGTTGGTCAAACGCGCCCGCGCGCTGAATGCGGTGATCGCGACCGAGGATGGTGAGAACCTTGTGCAGGGGTTCAAACGCGCCAACAACATCCTGACGCAGGCCGAGGAAAAGGACGGTGTCGAATACTCGTACGGTGCGGACGTGAAATTCGCGGAAACCGACAGCGAAAAGGCGCTGTTTGCGGCACTGGATCACGCACAGGGGCAGATCGAGGCGGCGCAAAAGGCCGAGGATTTCCCCACCGCCATGACCGCTATGGCCGCCCTGCGTGGTCCGGTGGATGCGTTTTTCGAGGATGTTCAGGTTAACACCGACAACGATATCCTGCGCCGCAACCGCCTGAACCTGCTCAGCCAGATCCGGCAGGTTTGTGCGCGCGTGGCTGACCTCAGCAAGATCGAAGGTTAAGCCAGATCGCCCTTGCGCCACTGGTGCAGGGGCTTATGCTGCGGTGAAACCAAAAGGTGCCGCAGTGCAGAATAACCCGCATACCACGCTTATTACTCCGACAGCGCCCGTTGCGACCACATCTCATGGTGGCCGGGCGAAATGTCTGCAACGCCTTGTTCGTTTGGACTTGCCTGTGCCACGCACGGTGGCTTTGTCCTTTGATGCCGTGCAAAAGATCGCAAGTGGTCAGGTTCCTGACATTGACGCAATTCTTGAACAGTTTGATCAGGCTGCGTTGCTATGTGTCCGCCCAAGCTCTGAGGATCCTGACTGGGGCGGGCCTGGCGCTATCCTGAATATCGGGATGAATGACGCGCGCTATGTGGACCTGTCCGATTCAATGGGTGTCGAAGCTGCGGCGGCGCTTTACCTGCGTTTTGTCCAAAGCTTTGCCGTCCATGTCGCACGTTTGGATGCCGACGTATTTGACGATATCGACTCTGACGGCCGCGAAGGTCTGAAGCTATCGCTTCGCGCCTACGAAGATGAAACGGACGAAGCCTTTCCCCAGGATAGAGGAGAGCAACTGGTTGCCGTTCTCCGCTCGATGGCGCGGGCTTGGGACGGGACGTCCGCGCGCCTGTTGCGGCAGGCCAAGGGAGCCCCTGCGGATGCCGGGCTGGGTCTGGTCATTCAGGAAATGATCCCCGGTGTCGGGCAAGGCGAGTGTGGGTCGGGGGTGCTGCAACTGGTTGATCCCACGACCGGAATGCCGCAATTGACTGGCCGTTACCTTAGTCAGAGCCAGGGCCGCGATGCATTGGGCGAAGGCGTTTCCGCACTGTATTTGGAAAAGGACCCGCGCGGGACGTCTTTGGAAGACGTCGCGCCCGAGGCTTTTGCCGAACTTAAGGCGCACGCTGCCCTGATGCGCATTAAATTGCGCGAAGAGATGCAGGTCGAGTTTGTCATTGAAAACGGCCACGTCCATATTCTGGATGGCGTTCGCGTTCAGCGCAGCGCAAGGGCTTCTATGCGGATTGCCGTGCGGCTGGCCGAGGATGGTATCATCCCACCGCAAGAGGCTGTCATGCGGGTTGATCCGCATTCTCTGAACGAACTGTTGCACCGTCAGGTTCATCCCGAAGCGCGCCGGGATGTGCTGGCCACTGGCATCGCAGCCAGCCCCGGCGCAGCCACAGGAAAAATAGTATTCACCGCCGCCGAAGCGCAGGCCAGCGCAGCCCGGGGCGAGCCGTGTATTCTGGTCCGCCGCGAAACCGCGCCTGAAGACGTACGCGGGATGCATGCGGCCGTCGCGGTCTTGACCGAGAAGGGCGGGATGACCAGCCACGCAGCCGTTATCGGGCGCGGTCTGGGCCTGCCCTGTATCGTCGGCGCGTCCGAGATGCGGTTTCAGACGAAAAAGAAACTGCTGACGGCATCTGACGGGCGTGTGTTCCAGACTGGCGATACGCTGACCATTGATGGGACCTCCGGTCAGGTTCTTGCCGGGCAGCCCGCGATGCTGGAAGCCGCGCTGGATGACTGTTTCCAAACGCTAATGGGCTGGGCCGATGCCGAACGCGACATCGCCATCCGTGCCAACGCCGATACACCCGCCGACGCGCAAACTGCGCGAAACTTTCTGGCGCAGGGGATCGGCCTGTGCCGGACCGAGCATATGTTCTTTGATCCCGGCCGCCTGATCGTGATGCGCGAGATGATCTTTGCGCAAACCTCGTCGGGACGAGAGGCGGTGCTGGAACGGCTATTGCCGATGCAGCGCGACGATTTCGTGCAGCTTTTCCGGATCATGGAAGGTCAGCCCGTTTGTATCCGACTGTTCGATCCGCCTCTGCACGAGTTTCTGCCCACCACGCGCAGCGGTCAACGCGAGCTGGCCGAGGCGCTGGACCTTCCGGTGTCGGATGTCGAGCGCCGCGTCGCCGCCATGACCGAGTATAACCCGATGCTGGGGCTGCGCGGGGTTCGGCTGGGTGTCACTGTTCCCGAAATCTATGACATGCAGGCGCGAGCGATTTTCGAGGCAACGCTTGAGGCCAGCAAGAACGGTGCACCCGTTGTGCCCGAGGTGATGATCCCGCTGGTTTCGGCCAAGCGTGAGGTCGAGCTTGTGAAATCCCGTATCGATTCCGTCGCAGCCTCGGTTGCATCCGAACAGGGGCAGGAGTTCGAGTACCGTCTAGGGGTCATGGTCGAAACACCGCGTGCATGTCTGCGAGCGGATGAGATCGCGCCACAGACTTCGTTTCTCAGCTTTGGGACGAACGACCTGACCCAGATGACCTATGGGCTTTCCCGAGATGACGCGGGGCGCTTTATGTCGGCTTACGTTCGGCAGGGTGTTTTCGCCGAAGACCCGTTCCACGTGCTTGATCCGGACGGTGTGGGCGAGTTGCTAAGATTGGGGGCCGAGCGCGGCAGACAGGCCCAGCCGGACGTGACTTTGTCCGTCTGCGGCGAGCACGGGGGCAATCCCGAATCAATTGCCATCTGCCGAGAGCTCGGATTCGATTATGTGTCCTGTTCACCGTTCCGTGTGCCGGTCGCTCGGCTGGCTGCCGCGCAATTAGCGATTTCGTCCAGACTTGGGGGTTGACACTTACCCTTTCCGCTAGGATTAGTAGGAAACAAAACACGCCGTCGTCGATCATTTTTGACGTTACGGCGATTTTCCACTTGCTTTTCCGCGAAAACTGGACGTTTCCGTTTCAATTCGGTATGAGCCTCGTCGCGCCCGCCGGGGGAGGGTTTGGCGCGGAATGTGCCTGTGCGAGGTTATCTGATGCTACGATACATACTGGCTGTTGCCACATTGGCAGCAACCGTGCTGCCGAGTGTTTCCGTCGCTGAGAGGGAAACCACGGATACTGCCAAGCGTGAACTTGTGACGCGGAGCGAATTGCCTGGTCAGAATTTCCGTGAATATCTGAGTTTGTTCAAACCGCGAAAAACGGTTGAACCACAAAAAATGTCTTACTCGAAGTCATGGCTGGACGAACAGCCTGCGGCTGCGGGGGATGAACACTTCAAGTGTTTGGCCGAGGCGCTGTACTTTGAGGCCCGTGGCGAAAGCGTTCGCGGCCAGTTTGCCGTGGCCGAAGTTATTCTGAACCGTGTCAAAAGCAGCCGGTTTCCAGATTCGCTGTGCGGTGTGATCAAGCAGGGGACAGGCAAAAAGTACCAATGCCAGTTCACTTATACCTGTGATGGACGCAAGGAAGTGATCCACGAGAAGAAGGCCTACGAGCGTGTGTCGAAAGTCGCGCGGGCGGCCATTGATGGTGTAGTCGGTGAAATGACCGAAGGTGCCACGCATTACCACACCACTGCGGTTCGCCCGTCCTGGTCGCGTGTGTACAAGGAAACGGCGCGCATTGGCGTGCACATTTTCTACCGTCACAACTATCGGACGGCGAGCAACTAACTGACGCACCCGCGCTGGAAGCTTGCTGGCGCGGGATGTTTTTTGACTTATGTTGCTGGCCGGGAGGCCCGTAATGACATTGAACCGCAGACAATTCATGCAAACGACTGCTGCGGCGGTCGTTTTGCCCAGCTTTGGGTGGGCTTCATACCCTGCGCTTGTGGCTCAGGAAGCTGTGCAACAGATTGCCCCGGAAGGGTTTTCTAAGACGCGCGTCTGGACCTATGGCGGTCGGGTGCCCGGTTCGGAAATCCGGGTATCTCAGGGTGCGCGCGTCCAACGAAGATTGTCGAACACTCTGCCGCAGCCGACAACCGTGCATTGGCACGGGATTCGCATCGACAACGCAATGGACGGTGTACCGGGGCTGACTCAGGATGTCGTTCAACCGGGATCTTCCTTTGACTATGATTTCAAGGTCCCAGATGCCGGAACATATTGGTATCACGCGCATAATCGCTCGATGGAGCAGGTTGCGCGGGGGCTTTACGGGCCGCTGATCGTTGAAGAGGCGGTCGCGCCGGATGTCGATCGCGATCTGACATTGATGTTGGATGATTGGCGACTGGACCCTGAAACCGCGCAAATCATGGACGATTTTGGGAATGGTCATGACCTGAGCCATGCGGGACGGCTGGGAAACCTTGTTTCCGTCAATGGGCGGTTTGATCCTGCCTATTCGGTGGACGGCGGCGAGAGGTTGCGTTTACGACTGATTAACGCGTCCAATGCCAGGATATTTGATCTTGGGCTGGATGGCTTGACCGGTTGGATCGTTGCACTTGACGGTATGCCCTTAGAGGGTCCGCTAGAGGTCAGCGACAGATTTCCCCTGGCACCGGCGCAAAGGGTAGACCTGATCGTGGATGTCCGGGCAGAACCTTTTGGTACTGCGAACCTCGTGAGTTTTGAAAGGGACGGTAGCTATGGGCTGGTTCGGTTCGGCGTTTCCGGCCCGTCGAAACCTGCTCGAGCCGGAATTACGCCATTGGTCCCGAACCAAATGCCTGAGGTCTTGGTTGAGGATACTCCTCTGCATCGAATGGAGATGCAGGGAGGCGCGATGCGTTGGCTGGACACGGCAAGGATCGGAGAGACAGAGCTTTCGGGGCAGGAACTGGCTCAGCTCGGGCGGTTTTGGGCATTGAACGGCAATGCCGAGCGACCGGCAGAGCCGTTTTTGGATGTCCAAAAGGGGACGACCCATAGGATCGAGTTCGTCAACGAGACTGCGTTTCCACACGCGATGCACTTACACGGTCACCATTTTCGCCTGATCCTTCAGGACGGGACCTTGGGCCCGTGGCGTGATACTGTTTTGGTTGAGCGTGGGCAAACCCGTCAAATCGCACTTGTGGCGGATAATCCGGGCGACTGGCTGTTGCATTGTCATATGCTGGGACATGCTGCTTCGGGTATGATGAGCTGGTTCCGCGTCACCTGACGCCGCATTCGACGACTAGAAAGGCGTTTGTTGCGGTGTTATACGCGCCCGCATCGTTTAATTTGGGTAAGCCCGTCCCAAAAGCCCGAAAAGGTTCGCTGCATGAGTTCCGAAATCCGTCTTGCCTTTGCGCACCCCTCTGAGCGGTCCGAGGCAACTGCCACTCTGGGGCCGTTGGATCGCATTTCTCTGCGCGACCATATTGTCGAAGTTGAGATCGGCGCATTTCAGGCGGAGCGCGGTACGACGCAGCGCATCTGCTTTAACATAGTTGTTGAAGTGCGCCCGCTGACCGATCCTATCGACGATGATGTTGACCGGATTTTGTCCTATGACCGGGTGACAGAAGCAATCGCATATGAACTGGCCGCCGAGCGTCTAAACCTGCTGGAAACACTGGCCGACCGGATTGCGGAACGAATTTTGCTTGAGCCTCAGGCTGTAAGGGCTTTTGTAAGAATAGAAAAATTGGATCGCGGCCCAGGTGCCTTGGGCGTTGAGATCGTGCGTGGCCGGGATATGGCCCATCATGATCTGGTCGAGGAAGAGCGCCCGCACCCGCGACTGGTATTCTTGTCGAACGAGGCCATTGCGTCCGACAATCTGACCGGTTGGATTGATCAGTTGGAGAACCGTAAACGCCCGCTGATCCTTTGTGTCGGGGCCGCAGATATGGCGGTTCCGCAAACAGGGCACGCGATGACACAGCGTCGGATTGACCTGCTGGCCATCGAACAAAATGCTTGGGTGCTGGCCGCGCGGGATCATCGCTGCGTCGTTGTGTCGACCCGAACGGAACTGGATTGGGCGATGAAGAACGGCCAGATTTGTGTATGGGCACCGTCCAAGATTGTTCTAGACGCGGTGGATGGACCGTCTGCCGCTCCTTCTGATGCAGTTGCATTGGCCGCATGGTTCGCCGCGACTTTTGAGGCCAGCGAGATGATGGTGATCGGTGGGGGCTTGCCCGAAGCGCCGAAAACCCCGTTGCGTGCAGTACCCGTGGATCAGGCGCGACTGTGACAGAATACTACCGCCCTTTGGTTCAGCATGGCCCGGCTCGTCCCGATGGGGCAGTAGCCTTGGCTGGGCAGCAGCTTTGGTTTTCTCACGTAGAGCGGCTTAGCCGCGTGGATGCCCCTGTGGTTCTTCCGGTTGGCGAAGTACCGGATCCGGACTTGGATCGCTTGACGAGACCACGCCAGCCGGTTGCTGGTCTGGCGATGGACCGCCCTCAGATCATGGGTATCTTGAACGCCACGCCCGACAGTTTTTCGGACGGTGGGCTTCACAACTCGGTCCATGCGGCACAGGCGGCTGCGCGGGCTATGGTTGACCATGATGCAAGCATTCTGGACATCGGCGGTGAATCCACACGGCCCGGTGCCTCTTTTGTGCCTGAAGCCGAAGAAATCGCGCGGACCGAACCGCTGATCAGGGCAATTCGGGCTGAAACGAATGCGCTCATTTCCATAGATACGCGCAAATCTTCGGTTGCAAAGGCCGCGTGGAAGGCGGGCGCAGGGCTGATCAATGATGTCTCGGGCTTCACTTTTGATCCGCAACTGGCGCCGTTTTGTGCCGAGGTTGGTGCGCCGGTCTGCATTATGCATATGCAGGGTGATCCGGCCACGATGCAGGATAATCCCACTTATGATGACGTTCTGCTGGATGTGTATGATTTTCTAGACGGCCAAGTGAATTATCTGGAGCGGCTGGGGCTGGACCGCAGCAAGGTCCTGGTCGATCCGGGGATTGGCTTTGGCAAATCCGAGGCCCATAACCTGACTCTGCTCCAGAACCTCAGCCTGTTTCACGGGTTGGGCTGTCCGATTCTATTGGGTGTATCGCGCAAGGGCTTTATCGGCCAGATCGGCAAAGAGACGCGCAAGGATGCCCGTGCGCCGGGGTCGATTGCAGTCGGGTTGGCAGGTCTGGCACAAGGGGTGCAGATCCTGCGGGTACATGACGTAGCTGAGACGGCTCAAGCCTTGCGTCTTTGGGCTGCCGTCCGGTAAGCCATCTACAGGCAAGAATTTACGGAGTGACATCTATGCGCAAGCTGTTCGGAACCGACGGGGTGCGGGGCACCGCGAACACGCATCCGATAACGGCTGAGATGGCCCTTCGCATCGGTGCGGCGGTTGGGCGGTATTTCCGCCGTAGTCAATCCGGAGCACACCGGGTGGTAATCGGTAAGGATACGCGTCTGTCAGGCTATATGCTGGAAAGTGCTTTGACGGCCGGTTTGACGTCGACAGGTATGAACGTGCTTTTGCTTGGGCCGGTGCCGACTCCGGCGGTGGGTCTGATGACCCGGTCAATGCGTGCTGATTTGGGGGTCATGATCTCAGCCAGTCACAATCCGGCGGAAGATAACGGAATTAAGTTCTTTGGTCCTGACGGGTACAAGCTGTCCGATCAGGCCGAGATCGAGATTGAGAAACTAATCGAAGAAGGTGTGCGCCCAGCCCAAGCGCAGAATATCGGGCGTGCGCGGAGGGTTGACGATGCGCGTTTCCGCTATGGTGAGCGTATCAAGTCGTCATTGTCCCGCGATTTACGACTGGACGGGTTGAAGGTCGTGGTGGACTGTGCAAACGGTGCCGCGCACCGGACCGCGCCCGAGGTTCTTTGGGAACTGGGGGCCGAGGTTGTTCCCGTTGGCGTTGCGCCCAACGGCAAGAACATCAATTTGAACTGTGGTTCAACCAAGCCGCAACTGGCCGCAGAAACGGTTGTGGCGCATGGTGCAGACGTTGGGATTTGCCTTGACGGTGATGCGGATCGCGTCGTCATGATCGACGAACACGGACAAGTGGCCGACGGTGATCAGTTGATGGCATTGCTGGCAACCTCGTGGGCCAAGGCCGAAAGGCTTAATGGCGGCGCTTTGGTTGCTACGGTCATGTCAAACCTTGGGTTGGAGCGGTATCTCATCGCTCAGGGGCTGCGGCTGGAGCGAACGGCGGTCGGCGACCGTTATGTGGTTGAGCGGATGCGTGAAGGCGGGTTCAATCTGGGTGGCGAGCAATCCGGCCATATCGTCATGAGCGATTTTGCGACGACCGGCGATGGTCTTATGGCGGGGCTGCATTTCCTGGCCGAGATGGTCCATTCTGGCCGCAAGGCATCCGAGCTTTCGGCGCAGTTCGAAACCGTGCCTCAGTTGTTGAAGAACGTGCGTTATGCAGACGGGCAGACGCCGTTGGAATCCGCAAGCGTTCAGGCCGCAATCGCGGATGCCGAGGCGCGTTTGAACGGGCAGGGGCGTCTTCTTATTCGCAAGTCTGGGACCGAGCCGCTGATCCGTGTCATGGCAGAATGCGAGGACGATGCCTTGTTGGGTCAGGTCGTCGACGGTATCGTGGCCGAAGTCGAGGCTGTTACCGGTTAGTAACCAAACAGCATCTTGCGCAGGCTGAACCATTGGCTGATCGCCAAGCCGGTCAGGATCATGGCTAGGGCGACGAAGAACCAAAGTGGCAACGCTTCGGACAAAATCCATGCGCCAAAAACCATTGACCAGATTGGGACCTGGTAATTCACCAGCGTCAGAAAAACCGATCCTGCGCTGCGGATGATCGAAACGCGCAGCAATGTGGCAAGCGCCGTTGGCACGAGGCCAAGTGCAATGATGGCTAGGCTTGGTCGAGTACCTTCCCATGCCGGCAACCCTTCGGTCATCAACATGATGGGAAGCAAGATGATCGCGCCAACCAACAGGGTCAGGGCGGCCAGAACCACGGGGTCAATCGGTGGGCACCGTCGTGTGAAGATGGATGCGCAGGCGTAGCACAGAGCGGCGCTGACGCAGGCCAGTTGGGCCAGAGGTTCCGTGCCTTGCCCGATCTGCGCCAATCCCGGTCCGATCAGCACCAGCGCGCCGGAAAATCCAAGACATACACCCACAAGGCGGCGCGCATTCAGAGGCTCATCCGAGAAGAAATGCGCCAGCGGCAGAACCATCAGTGGAATTGCGGCCATCGACAGACCTGCAAAAGCCGACGGTACAAATTGCTGCCCCCAGCTCAACAACAGGAAGGGTAGGGCCGAGGACAGGATGCCGATGATCACAATCGACCACCACAGTGCCGCAGAAAATCCCGGCATCCGACGTTTTGTGACGGCCACAAGCCCCAGCAACGTCACCGCACCCAAAGTGGTGCGCGCGGTCGCGACTGTGATCGGTCCGTACCCTTCAAGCGCCATGGCGACGACCATGAATGTGCCGCCCCAGATCAGGCCCAGAGAGAATACACCGCTCCAGTCGCGGGATGTGGGTTGATTGACCATTTACGCCCTCCGGCCCGGACAAAAAGGGCGACCCGTGGGCCGCCCTTTCGCACTATCCCAAAAGGATCAGTTCTTTTCTTTGTCGACCATTTTACCAGCCGAGATCCAGGGCATCATGGCGCGCAGCTTGGCACCGGTTTCCTCGATCATGTGCTCGTCATTGGCACGGCGCGACGCTTTGATGGTCGGCTGGCCAACGGCGTTTTCCAGCATGAAGTCACGAACGAATTTACCCTGCTGAATGTCGTTCAGAACCTCTTTCATGCGCGCTTTGGTCTCGTCGTATTTCAGGATACGCGGGCCGGTGACGTACTGGCCGTACTCAGCCGTGTTCGAGATCGAGTAGTCCATGTTGGCGATGCCGCCTTCATAGATCAGGTCCACGATCAGCTTCACTTCGTGCAGACACTCGAAATAGGCCATTTCAGGCGCGTAACCTGCCTCGACCAGCGTTTCAAAGCCGCAGCGGATCAGTTCGACCAGACCGCCGCACAGAACGGCCTGCTCACCGAACAGGTCGGTTTCGCATTCTTCACGGAAGTTGGTTTCGATGATGCCCGAGCGGCCGCCACCGATGGCCGAGCAATACGACAGGCCAATTTCCAGCGCCTTGCCGGTTTCGTCCTTATCGACGGCAACTAGACAGGGTACGCCGCCGCCTTTGACATATTCGCCACGAACGGTGTGGCCGGGACCTTTGGGGGCCATCATGATGACGTCGACGCCTTCTTTCGGCTCAATCAGGCCGAAGTGGACGTTCAGGCCGTGGGCAAAGGCAATGGCCGAGCCGGGCTTGATGTTGTCATGCACATATTTCTTGTAGGTTTCGGCCTGCAGTTCATCGGGCATGGTGAACATGATCAGGTCACACCATGCGGCTGCTTCGGCGATGCCCATCACGGTCAGACCTTCGGCTTCGGCTTTCTTGGCCGAGGCCGAGCCTTCGCGCAGCGCAACGACAAGGTTCTTTGCGCCCGAGTCACGCAGGTTCAGTGCGTGGGCATGGCCTTGGCTACCATAGCCCAGGATGGCCACTTTCTTGTCTTTGATCAGGTTGATGTCGCAATCGCGATCGTAATAGACGCGCATGTCGCTGGTCCTTTCTGTTTAACTTGGCGACGGTTCTACTTGCGATCTTTTGGGATGGCGATAGCGTTTTCCTTGTTATTGAGTGTGGATTGTGAGAAATTATTCTCTCAATTGCCACAATTGGAAAAATTCATGCTCGATGACGTCGATCGGCGAATCCTGCGCCATTTTCAATCTGATCCCACATTGTCGACTGCGGAACTGGCCGAGCGCAGTCGTATCAGCGCAAGCCTGTGTTGGCGTCGCATTGAAAAGATGCAGGAAGCCGGCGTGGTCGAAGGGCAGGAGGCCATCATCGACTGGGCCGCGCTGGGGTATGCCGTAGAAGTATCGCTTCGGGTCACGCTGGATAAAACGCAACCCCGCGCGTTTGACGAGTTTACAGCGGCCGCCCGTCAGGTGCCCGAGGTGATAGAGATTCAAACCTTTCTGGGCCGTGTGGATGTTCGGTTGTCGATATTGGCGCGGGATATGTCCCACTATCAGAAACTCTATCGGGATCAGATTCTTACTCTGCCGCATATCGCGGATATCGAGGCCCTGATGCACATCGCGCGCGTCAAAAGCGAAGTGGCTCTTCCAGTATGATCGAGTTGGATGAGATCGACCGCAATATCCTGCGCGCTTTGGTGCAGGAGGCATCGCAAAGCGCAGGGGCATTGGGGCGCAAGTTGGGACTGTCGCAACCCGCTACCTGGCGCCGTATTCGGCGACTGGAAGATGCAGGGGTGATAAAGGGTCGCCGCTTGCGTTTGAACGCCGAAGCTTTGGGTTTTGGCGTGACGGTCTTTCTTGGCGTCAAACTGGCCCGCAAAGGGCAGGTGAGCCTTGAGGACTTTGAACGCGCCGTCAGCGCAATCCCCGAAGTGCAAACCGTCGAGCACGTACTAGGGCTGTATGACTATCGGTTGCGGGTCGTTGCACGCGACCTTGCTGACTTTGAGCGTGTCCTGCGACGGCGAATCATGACCTTGCCCGGAGCCGGAGATGTCGAGGCCAATGTTCTTCTCAGCGAAGAGCGATTGCCCGGACCAATCGGCTAAATCAGTATTTTGTGCGGATGCGGTACTCCGGATGATGGGTCATCCGCGCAAAGGTCATGGGCTGACCGTTCTTCCATGTGGTGCGTTCAAGTTGAATCATGGATGCCCCTGCTGTGGTCCCCATGAATTCAGCCAGGCGACCATCCGCAGACACCGCGCAGAATGCGACCTCGGCTTCGGTGAAAGGAGCTGCATTCAACAACCACTCGTGCGGGCCATGTGCGTTCAGATCGGCGTGCTCAACTTCTGGGACGGCATCTATGTTGATCCAGCGTTCTTCCAGTTGGAAGGGGCGATTGTCGGCGTAATGCATGCAAATCACGTGCAGCACCCGCACGTCCGGCGAAACGCTAAGCTGTGATGCAAGCCAACCCGGACTTGCAACCACGTTCCGTTCGACCAAGGAATACCGGTAGGTAGAGTTTTGGTTTTCAACCGACTGACGTGCCAGCGAAAATTCCAACTTTGCATGTTTGCTGGGCTCTTTTTTGACGCGCGTACCACTTTTACGCTTTCGCTCGACAAAGCCTTGTTCGGCCAATTCTCGTAAGGCCCGGTTCACGGTTGCGCGCGCGCAATTGAACTCTTCAGCGAGTTGCGTTTCCGTCGGCAGCAAGGATCCCTGTGGCCAAATACGAGTTTCGATTCGCCTTTTAACCTCGTCCCGAACAACCTGAAAACTGATCCGTTTTTGCGCCGTCACGACCCGAATTACCTTTCTTCCATAAAGTGAGTGTATCTGGTCAGAAACACGCATCGGTGTAAAGGGGCGTTGACACTGTTTGGCGTCACATTTTGGGGTGTTTTTCGCCAAAAAAATCAAGTTTTCTATTGAACTTATGGGCTTCCCTGACGTCAATTGCGTTCGGCAGGTATCACTTGCCACCAAGTGCCCGTATTTGGGGCCGGCAATGCAAAGTGAAAGGACGTGTCATGCCAGCACTATTGGATACCGTTGACCCAAATGGGCTTGAAGAATTTTCGGTCGTCTTTACGGACCGTTCTCTGAATCACATGTCGGTACAGTTTCAGCAGGTCATGCGGGACATTTCGGCGATGCTAAAAGACGTCTACAACGCGGACGGCGTCGCGGTTATCCCCGGAGGCGGCACCTATGGCATGGAAGCCGTCGCGCGTCAGTTTGCCCGGAATCGAAATGTTCTGGTCGTTCGCAACGGATGGTTCTCTTATCGTTGGAGCCAGATCATAGAAACCGGCGGTTTGACGGCCTCGACAACGGTGCTCAAGGCGCGGCAGGTCGGGAACTCCAGCCCTTCGCCTTTCGAACCAGCTCCAATCGAAGATGTCGTTGCGACCATACAAGATCAGCGCCCGGATGTGGTGTTCGCCCCGCACGTGGAAACGTCGGCGGGTGTCATTCTGCCCGACGACTACGTGACAAAAATGGCTAGAGCCGCTCATGAGGTTGGTGCGCTGATGGTGCTGGATTGCATCGCGTCGGGATGCGCGTGGGTCGACATGAAGGCTACAGGTGTCGATGTTCTGATCTCTGCCCCTCAGAAAGGGTGGAGCGCGTCGCCCTGCGCCGGTTTGGTTATGTTGTCCGAGCGCGCAGAGGCGCGGTTGGAAGAAACCACCTCAGACAGCTTTGCGATAGACTTGAAAAAATGGCGTCAGATCATGGCGGCATACGAAAACGGTGGCCACGCGTATCACGCGACGATGCCGACGGATGCTTTACGCGCCTTTCGTGACACGATGGTTGAAACCCGCGACTATGGATTTGACAAGCTACGCCGCGCGCAATGGGCGCTGGGTGACGGTGTCCGCGCGATGTTGAAGGAAAAGGGCGTGATCTCTGTCGCGGCCGATGGCTTTGGCGCACCCGGGGTGGTGGTAAGCTATACGTCAGACCCGGACGTGCAAAACGGCAAGAAATTCGCCGCTCTGGGCATGCAGATCGCGGCTGGTGTGCCCCTTCAATGCGATGAACCGGAAGGGTTCAGCACATTCCGGCTGGGTCTGTTCGGACTGGATAAGTTGTATGACGTAGACAGGACCATCGCACGGTTGAAACGCGTCTTGGATCAGGTTCTTTGAGCGTCGGCCTTCACCGAACGCCAAGGCCCATCTGCATCAGTGTCTTTCGCACCGTCGGCAGCGAATAGAGGGCGTTCAGCCCCATCGCCCGAGCATCACGCAACGCCCGCGTTTCGATCATCGAGGCGCGGTTAAGAAGGTCGATGCCTTTGACCCTCATCGCGATCTCGGTGTGTCGGGCTTTGTGATAGGCATCCAGCATTTGCACGTCACCAAGGCCCTCGGGCCGTTCAGCGGCAAGGTCCAGCAGGCTGCGAAGATCACCCAGTGACATATTCAGACCCTGCGCGCCAATGGGCGGAACGACATGCGCAGCCTCGGCCATCAATGCGATCCGTTCCCCGGACAGACGTTCAGCCGACTGGCTGACGATCGGCCAGATGGTTCGCTGCGAGGCAAGTTTCAGCGGGCCGAACAACCCGCAAGAGCGTTCGGTCATGGCGGCCTCAAACGCTTGCGGCTCGGTGTTCAGCAACTCGACCGCGCGCGGTCCACGTTCCATCCACACAACCGCGGAAGAAGGCTGACCCTGCCAGTCCGGTAGAGGGACCAGAGTGAATGGGCCACCGGATCGGTGAATCTCGGTCGAGACATTGTCGTGAGGGATTGGGTGCGTTACTGCAAAGGCCAGCGCCTTTTGCCCGTAGCGCGTTGTTTGCACAGAAATTCCAGCAGCTTCGCGCATCGGGGAATCGCGCCCATCGGCAGCCACAACAAGTTTGCAAGAAACACGGCTGCCATCACTCAGTCCGACGCGGGCGTGGGCGGTGCGGGTGAACAGGCTGGCGGTTCCGGTCCCCGGGCGGAAATCGACATTCGGAAGTTCAGCCAGACGGTTCACCATTTCGCGCCGAAGCAACCAGTTCGGCAGGTTCCAGCCAAAGGGCTGATCCGAAATGTCGGAGGCGTCAAAGTCCCGCACCACACGTGGTTCAGGCACATCACCGCCTGCATCCACGATACGCATGATCTGAAGAGGGGCGGCATGCGGGGCCAGCTTTTCCCACAGCCCACATTGTTCTAGCAAGCCACGCGCAGGTTGCAAAAACGCCGTGGTCCGCATGTCTGAGCCGTCGACATCGCGTTCGGTAACTGGTGGGGCAGGGTCGACGCACACGACGTCAAACCCGGCTGTCCCAAAGGCTGCCGCAGCAGTCAAACCGGCAATCCCGCCACCAGAAATCAGGATGTCACAGCTTTCAGTCATGGCCTTGGTCTCCGTATCTTAGGCAGACCCTAGTGCGGTTCCAAGGCGCGTGCCAAGTGACATCCTGTCCCGTGTCTTAACCTCGGGTAATCAGCAAAAGGATCAAGAACATCACCGGCACCATCATCACGGCGGGGATGTAAAGGCCCGGCAGGCCGAACAACAGGGTCGAACAACCCCACATGCTGAAGATCGCAAGTGCGGCATAGCCCCAATCCTCGGCCTCACCATGGGCAACGTCTTTGGCCATCCAGCCAAACAGGGGAATTGCAAACAACAGACGCTGCCAGATTGGCAGGCGCCGAGGAGCCTCGATCGCGGTCATGGGTGTCTCCGTTTCTATTCGTCGCTGAGGCGCATATAGGGGCGATGCTGCGTCTGCGAAATACGCGGAAAGTCGTAGTGTGACAGCCTACCGCAGGCGGGACAGAAATGACGTCAGGTCGTCGGTATGATGGTGGATATGATCGGCCTCGTGCGGCTCGGGTGCGACGTGGACCGTCCGCATCCCCATCTCGTGCGGGGCAGCCAGATTGCGCGGGTCATCTTCGAACATCGCGGCTTTTTCTGCGTCAATTCCGTCGCGCTCAAAGATTGCTTCGAACGCGGCTTTCTGTGGCTTTGGGCGATACTCTGCGTGCTCGATGCCGTAAATCGCATCGAACAATCCGCTCAGGCCACGCGCCTGCAATACGCGCTCGGCATAAGGCGCGCTGCCGTTCGTATAGACGATCCGGCGGCCCGGCAGGGCACGGATGTGATCGGCCAGATCGGCGTCCGGGTCCATATGGCTCATGTCGACCTGATGAACTGCATGAAGATATGGGTCCGGGTCAAGGTCGTGCTCGGCCATCAGCCCGGCCAGAGTGGTGCCGTATTCGCGCCAGTAATGCGACCTAAGCCGATCCGCCTCGGCCCGGTCGACGCCGATCGCCTGAACCACGTAGTCCGTCATCAGCACCTCGATCTGATCGAACAGGCGCATATGCGGCGGATAAAGCGTGTTGTCGAGGTCGAACACCCATTGGGTGACGTGAGCAAATGCAGGTTTGACCATGACTTGGGTTTAGGCCGCCATGTCCCGGTTTTCAATGCCGGACTTGATTGCGGGGGTCTGAGGCGGATACACAGGTCCGAACGAGGAGACGAACCATCCCATGCCCCAGTCCAAACAGTCCAACAAGGACGCCTACAGCCTGATACTCGAAGCGATTGACGTGGGCGTCTACAAACCCGGAGACCGACTGGTCGAGAGCGAACTGGCCGAGCGGTTCGGCGTATCGCGCACCCCCATTCGCGAAGCGTTGCAGAGACTTGAGACCCAGTCTCTGCTAGAGCGGGACGGGCGGTCGCTGATCGTGGCCTCGCTGGATCATAACCAGATGGCCGAGCTGTATGTGGTGCGTCGTGAGCTAGAGGGATTGGCCGCAAGTCTGGCGGCGAAACACGCGACCGAAGAAGAGATCAAGGTGCTTCAGGATATGGTTGCCGCCGACGATGCATTGGTCGATGACCCGACCGCTTTGTCCCGTGCCAACCGCCGTTTCCACGAACAGATCCACCTGGCTTCGCACAACCGCTATTTGGTTCAGCAATTGGATTTGGTGCATCGAACGATGGCTTTGATGGCAACCACTTCTTTGGCGGTGCAGGGCCGAGGCGAGATCGCCCAGAGCGAACATAAAGGCATTGTCGAGGCCATCGCTGCCCGTGACGAAGCCGCTGCCGCCCGCGCGCTCAAAGAGCATATTTCCGTCGCCTTCATGACGCGTCTGAAACAGGATGCAGTGCGCCGCGAAAACTGACGTTTATTCTGGCTGAATCTCTTCGCAGGCTTGCCCGTGTTGGGTTTTGTCCCAGAAGAATGGGTTTCTGATCAATTCCCACAACGCTTTGTAAGCTGCGACAACCCCAAGCGGAAAGTACAAGGGCATAGTTGGCACCCAAGGTACAAGAAACCTTCTTTCCCGCGCCCAGACCGACAGGACTCCGGCGAAAAGGTTTGTGAGTTCTGCGGCAAGGAAGAGGGCAAATAACGAAAACAGCGCCCAACGCGGCAGCAGTGCCTCCATCGGGTTAAGCATCCCCAGCGCAGTCAGCCAGAACACCCAAAGAGCGGGTGCCAACAGAAATTGCCCTACCGTTCCAAGAAAGAACGCTTGAAAGCCTAGAAACTTCAAGGCTCCGAGGTCGTTCCAAAGCTGGACGGGGTCACGCATGTGAACGAGATAGGTGACCATGAAACCCTTTAGCCAGCGCGAACGCTGTTTCACCCAAGGCCAAGCGCGGAAATTAGCCTCTTCAAAGGTGGTGGTGTCGACCATCTCGGTTCTGTAACCCGCGCGGCTTAACCGTACACCCAGATCTGCGTCTTCAGTGACATTGTGGGCGTCCCATCCGCCCAATTCCAAAAGCTTTTTCCGGCGGAAAAAGAAGGTTGTCCCGCCCAGCGGAACCACAAGACCCAAGCGCGCGATACCCTGCAACAGAATGCGGAACCAGCTATTGTATTCGATTGTAAAACAGCGCGACCTCCAGTTGGTGCGCGGGTTGTAATAGTCCAGTCCCCCTTGCAGACAGACGACGCTATCGTCTGCATTCGCGAAATGCGTGACCACACGTTCGATCTGATCGGGCTGTGGAGCATCCTCGGCGTCCCAGACACCCAGAATGTCGCCCCTGCAAAAATCGAGTGCATAGTTCATTGCCCGGGGTTTCGTTGTCAGCCCGCTTGATGCCGGAACTTCGACGGACCTGATCCAAGACGGCAGGTCGACATGCGCAAGCGCCGCGCGTGTGACATCGTCGGATGCCTCAAGAACCAAAATGACGTCCAATAAGGCCTTGGGATATGTCAGGCGTTGCAACCGTCGTATCAGGGCGTCTGCTATTTCTTCTTCCTTGTACAGAGGCACCATGATCGACACACGGGGAAGGGGCTGCGGCAAGGGTTTCGGGGTGCTTTTGGGGGTCTGAAACCTCTGGTGCAGAGAACTCAGCAAGCCGCTTAACCGTAGTGCAAAAAACAAGATCAGTGAGCAGACCGCGAGTGTCACGAAGAACATCAGTCCAATTTTTGGTAACGCTGCGAAAATCGCCACCACAGCGATCAGGGCTGCAAGTGGTTTAATCCATGCGCGACGTGCCCAGGATCGACAGCTATGCTTTGCATCCACTCGGGTCTCGGCATCCGCTGCCAGTTGGGGCGAAAACGTAGCGGCAATCGTGCCGTCGATATCATCTGTCGCCGCAAGGACGGGCAGGACAGTAAGGCCGACTTTGTCCAAGTGCGCTCGAACTGTTTCAAAGTAATCCGGCTTGGCAGTCGCCACCAAAAGGAATGGGCCCACCTGTTTCCAAGGGATCGCGTTATGTTCAAGCCAGAAGCGAACGGGTTTTATCTGGCAAAGCTCAAGAGAAGGCGGGGATGCGATCAGATCAGCAAATTGAAGATGGTTTTGGTCAGCAAGCGCGTTCATCACGTCGCGGCGGTTGACCCAGCCTTCAGCCACAAGAATCTCGCCCAGTGGCACGTCCTGCCGGGATCTGAGATCCAGCGCTTTTTCCAACTGCGCCTGGGTAATCAGGCCACTCTCAAGCAGGTAGATGCCCAAAGGTTTTCTGACCTGCACAGGAATAGGCGCCGCCTGCGCAAAGTGTTGCAGGTTCAGTTCAACCATAAAAAAAACCCTGACACGTAAAACCGGTGTCAGGGTTGTTATATTAAGGTTAACAGCGGGTTAATTCTAACTAAAGCAGCCGTTATACCTTTGCTTTTTGGTTCGCCATCGCCTCGGCGAACCGCTCGAACAGGTAGAAACTGTCCTGTGGACCAGGTGATGCCTCGGGGTGGTATTGCACCGAGTAAACAGGGCGATCTTTCATACGAATACCGCAGTTCGACCCGTCAAACAGCGAGCGATGGGTTTCCACGACACCTTCGGGCAGTGATTGCGCGTCGACAGCAAATCCGTGGTTCATCGAGGTAATCTCGACCTTGCCAGTATCCAGGTCCTTGACCGGGTGGTTTGCTCCGTGGTGGCCGTGGTTCATCTTGACGGTCTGACCACCCAGCGCCAAGGCCAGCATCTGATGACCGAGGCAGATCCCAAAGACGGGCAGGTCGGTGGTCTCTAGCACCTCTTTGATCATCGGCACGGCGTATTCGCCGGTCGCCGCAGGATCGCCCGGACCGTTCGACAGGAACACCCCGTCGGGTTCGTGCGCAAGGACTTCGGCTGCTGTTGCCGTGGCCGGCAAAACTGTGACGTCGCATCCTGCGGTGGCCAGGCAGCGCAGGATGTTGCGCTTGGCACCGAAGTCCAGGGCCACAACCTTGTGCACAGGGGCGTCCTGACGGGCGTAGCCATCGGGCCAGGCCCAACGCATCTCGTCCCACCGATAGCTCTGGGCGCAGGTCACTTCCTTTGCCAGATCCATGCCTTCCAGTCCGGCAAACCCGCGTGCGGCCGCCACCAGAGCCTCGATATCGAAATTCCCCTCAGGGTCATGAGCCAGCGCGACATGCGGCGCTCCCTGCTGACGGATCGCGCGGGTCAGGCGGCGGGTGTCCACGCCGCCAATAGCAATACGTCCGCGACGGGCCAGCCAGGTTTTCAGTTCTTCCGCCGCGCGCCAGTTTGATGGCTCGGTCGGGTTCCATTTGACCACCATCCCGGCTGCAACAGGGTCAGCGGTTTCGTCATCTTCGGGGTTCACCCCGACATTGCCGATATGGGGGAAGGTGAAGGTGACAATCTGACCGGCATAGGACGGGTCCGTCATGATTTCCTGATAGCCGGTCATGGCGGTGTTAAAGCACAGTTCGGCCACGGTCTGCCCGGTGGCGCCAAAGCCCATCCCGTAGAACAATGTTCCGTCGGCCAATGCCAGACATGCGGTGGGCTTGGTCGGGGCGTTCTGCGACATGGGGCGACTCTCTTGCAGGGTAAATCGGCGCATACCTAAGGGGCTTGGGCGCTTGGGTCAAGTCTGTTCAAATTTTGTGCTATTGTTAAAAATCAATAGGTTAGCCATATTTCTTCCCTGTTGTATCACGCTTTTTGTTTAGATATGGTCGTGGTTCCTTTTCCATGGGGATGGACAGATCATATGGATATGCGATCAAGGGTGAACTCAGCCCTGAAGCAGGCAATGAAAGATAAGGAGGCCGAGCGTCTGTCGACGCTGCGGCTGATTAATGCCGCGATCAAGGATCGTGACATCGTGTCACGTGCCTCTGACAACGAAGAGGTGAAGGGCTGCGGCGATGCTGAGGTTCTTGAAATCCTTGGCAAAATGACCAAACAGCGCAAGGAAAGCGCGCGCGCCTATGAAGAGGGCGGGCGGTTGGACCTTGCCGAGCGTGAGCTTCGCGAAGTCGAAGTTATCGAGGAATTTTTGCCCAAACAACTGGATGAAGATGAGGTCTCTCAGGCCATCCAGACGGCAATCTCGTCAACAGGCGCTGGTTCGATTCGGGATATGGGCAAAGTGATGGGCGAGCTGAAGTCGCGCTACACTGGCCAAATGGATTTCGGCAAAGTGGGACCGATGGTCAAAGATCAGCTCTGCGCGGCTGCAAGCGGCGGCTGCTGACCGCTTTCGCCTCAAACACGACGTTACTGCGCGACCGGGTCGCGCAGTTTCTCTGTCAGATCGTCATACAGGGCGATCCGTTCTTCTTCGGTCAGGAAAGACCCGATTTCCACTTCGCGCCCGTCGCCCTTCAGCGTGACATAGTTGGGTACGGGGCCGCCATGCTTGTGCATCTCAGGGCGCGCCCAGTATCGGTTGCAGGTCCATTCCTGTGACCCTCGGCCAGGATGGTGATGGACAAGCCGGGCCTGCGTACATGTCAGAGTGAATACCTCAAAAACGCTGCGGGAACGATAGTTCGACTGTATCGCCAACCACAATCCGACCACTGTCAGCAGCAGGAATGGCAGCAAACCCCATAACAGCACGGAACCCAGAACTGCCATCATGGGGATGAGGCCGAACAAAAAGACCGCCAGAACAACACGCATAGCCCATTTTGGCGGCAGTGAGTTATGCGGCCACAGGCGCAGTTCCAGATTCGATCCAGAGGTTTGATTCCACCGGTAGGGCATGGTCAAAAAATAACGTCTTGCAATGCAAAGTCGACGCCAAATGATCACACAACGTGACCTACGCGCGACCATGACAAGGCGTCGTCCAGCCGGTCGTCGCCCCAGAAAACCTCGCCCCGCACGACAAGGCTGGGCGCGCCGAATACGCCAAGACGGGAGGCGCGGTCAGTTTCGAATTCCAGTGCTGAAACCGCATCAGGGCTGCGGGCACGTGCCAGAGTCAGACGAGGGTCTTGCTGGCACCGTAAAAGAGCCTCGGAAATTGCCGCCTCGCTGCCAGCTTCGATGCCGTCTTCGAACCAGATCCGGTAGAGGTTTTGTGTAAAGCTCTTGCCCCATCCATCCTGTATTCCCATCAAGGCGACCTGATTGGCAAGTTCGAGGTCAGAAATTGGATAGGGCGCAGGCAGACGGGCGTGGATATGATACTTGGCAGCTCGCCGCTCGATATCGCGCCACATATACGCCGACTTAACAGGCTTACCAGCAAATGGGATGTTCTTCTGTTCGGACATGACGCTTCGGACATTGAAAGGGCGCCACGCAACTGCGACATCATTCTCAGCGCACCAGTCATCCAGGCGCATGATCGTCAAGTAGCTGTACGTACTGCCAATGGAATACCAAAAATCAATTTCGGGCATTAGATCACCCCGATCTCAGAGTTTCAGTTTCCATAATAGCCTAATTTTTGGATTTTTTCGATCTCTGCCGTTTGGCGACTTTCCACAAGGGCCAGTACAGGGTGCTATTCATGCGTCCCATGGGCATGACCTCGCTCACCGATTGCCTGACGCATGTCGATAGCAACGTTCTGCACATGGTGGACTGATGTGAAGGTCCGCCAATCTTCTGAAACATCATGAACTTCAAATTGCGATCTTTTTGGGAGTCTCGGAGCAACTGTCCAACGCGCGTTACCGACGGGTAATGAAAAAGCCCCGCACGAGGCGGGGCTTTCTTTGTTCCTTAATGGAAGGGATCAGTGCGCGTGGCCTTTGTCCCAGTCTTCCTGCTTTGGAAGCTGCTCGAACGTGTGTTCGGGCGGCGGGGTGGGCAGGGTCCATTCCAGCGTGTCTGCGTATTCGTTCCACGGGTTAGGGCGTGTTTCTTTAGCGCCGCGCAGCAGGGCGTAGATCACGATGCCGAAGAACAGCAGGAACGAAGCGAACGAGATGAACGCACCAATCGACGAGACAAAGTTCCACTGAGCGAATGCCTCGGGGTAGTCGATATACCGACGCGGCATCCCCTGACGGCCCAGGAAGTGCTGCGGGAAGAAGGTCAGGTTGGCGCCGATGAAGAACAGCCAGAAGTGAACCTTGCCCCAGAATTCCGAGTACTGGCGACCCGTCATCTTCGAGAAGTAGAAGTATACGCCCGCGAAGATCGCAAAGACGGCGCCCAGGCTCATCACGTAGTGGAAGTGTGCCACGACGTAGTAGGTGTCGTGATAAGCACGGTCGATACCGGCCTGAGAAAGAACAACACCGGTCACACCGCCAACGGTGAACAGGAATAGGAAGCCGAAGGCGAACAGCATCGGCGTCTTGAACTCAATCGAGCCGCCCCACATGGTTGCAATCCATGAGAAGACCTTAACGCCGGTTGGAACCGCGATGACCATCGTTGCCAGCATAAAGTAGGCCTGCTGACGCAGCGACATGCCAACGGTGTACATGTGGTGCGCCCAGACGACGAAGCCCAGAACACCGATCGCAATGATCGCCCAGACCATCGGCAGGTAACCGAAGATCGGCTTACGCGAGAAGGTGGCGATCACGTGGCTGATGATGCCGAATCCGGGCAGGATAACGATGTACACTTCCGGGTGGCCGAAGAACCACAGGATGTGCTGATACAGGATCGGGTCACCGCCACCGGCTGGATCAAAGAAGGTGAAGCCAAAGTTGCGGTCCATCAGCAGCATGGTGATCGCGCCTGCCAGAACCGGCAGCGACAGAAGAATCAGCCACGAGGTGATGAAGATCGACCAACTGAACAGCGGCACCTTGAACAGGGTCATGCCCGGGGCACGCATGTTCAGGAACGTGGTGATCATGTTGATCGCGCCGAGGATCGAGGAGGCGCCCGATACGTGTACGGCAAAGATTGCAAGGTCCATGGACATGCCGCCCTCTGTCGTGGACAGCGGCGGGTAAAGCACCCAGCCAACTCCTGAACCGAGCTGGTCATTGCCACCGGGGCTCAGCAACGAGGCCACACCCAGCGAGGTACCAGCGACATACAGCCAGAAGGACAGGTTGTTCATCCGCGGGAACGCCATATCCGGCGCGCCGATCTGCAACGGCATGAAATAGTTGCCAAATCCGCCAAACAGGGCGGGGATGACAACGAAGAACATCATCAGAACGCCGTGATATGTGATCATCACATTCCACAGGTGTCCATTGGGGGTACATGGGTCGGCCATGAACCCTTCGAGGCACATGTACTGCACACCGGGGTGCATCAGTTCGAGCCGCATATAGACGGTCATCGCCACCGAGATAAACCCGGCCAGCGCCGAGAAGATCAGGTACAGAATCCCGATGTCCTTGTGGTTGGTCGACATGAACCAGCGGGTAAAGAACCCACGCTGGTCTTCATGATCGTGACCATGAATGGCTGCGTCTGCCATTAGGTGCCTCCTGTTACAATTCTACCGCGCAGCCGGACCTCTCCGGCGCGCGGGATTCCTGCTGGTTTTAGAATGCGAAGAGGGCGCCTTCAATGGTCGAGTTTGATCTGGATCAAGATTAATTGTCGCGGGCAGGGGCCCGAAACGTGCATTGTCGGCTAAATTCACCTTTCAGTTGGGTATTGGTTGCCAAAATTCAAGCGCTGCGCGTGACAGAGGTTTCTTCGCTTGACCCTGGTGCGGACGAAACGCAGAACTGGGCGTAACGCCGAAATCGGAGATTTGACATGACCGCCTACGATCCAGAAAACATCTTTGCCAAGATCCTGAAGGGGGAGATCCCCGCGAACCGCGTTTACGAGGATGACGATACACTTGCGTTCATGGACATTATGCCCCGATCGGACGGTCACCTGTTGGTGATACCCAAAACACCGTGCCGTAATATGCTGGACGCATCTCCGCAGCAACTGGCATCAGTGATGGCCACTGTTCAGAAACTGGCCAAGGCGGTGGTGAAGGCCTTTGATGCTGACGGAGTAACGATCCAGCAATTCAACGAAACGGCCGGAGGGCAGGAGGTGTTCCATCTGCATTTCCACGTTCTTCCTCGCCACGAAGATGTTGCTTTGCGTGCGCCCGGAACAATGGGGGATTTCGACCTGATCGCGGAGCACGCCGAAAAAATCAGAACTGCTGTTGGCTGAGCGTCACGCACTTGATCACCGGGTAGTCGGAACTTCTTGCGGGCCTTGGGCAGTTGATGCGGCTTCGGCCAAAGTGAGAAAGTTTGGGAAAGCCGGATGCGCGAAGTCCGGAAGGTGGATGCCCCAGAAATGAATTGCCGTTCCGATTTGGGGTCGGAACGGCAGACTCGTAAAAAAAACTTTTCCGTTTTCGCAGAAATCCCACGATTACCGGTTTAACACACCACTCACTCTAGAACGGTGAAATCAGTCTAACCGTAAATCTCGGGCCTGTATTCATTTGAGTGGGGTTGGACAGACAATTGTCATGATTCACTCGGCTTTTGCGCGAGTTTTGGGCGCGCTTTGGAAACAGAGCGCAAGGTGGGGTATGGATTGTTAACCAATTGGAGTCGCGAAACGATTCGGTTTATGACGTCAGGCCCTTATCGTTTCGAATATTTGGGAAAAGGTTTTCTGTAGTGCGGCATCCATGTCTGCCATCGTGACAGGCAGTCCCAAGTCGACCAAAGACGTTACACCATGTTCGGAAATCCCGCATGGCACGATCCCTGAGAAATGATCAAGATCAGGTTCCACGTTGATCGAGATTCCGTGAAAGCTGATCCATTTGCGTAGTCGCAAGCCAATCGCTGCCACCTTGTCCTCGGCAGGGGCGCCCGAAGCCGTCAAAGGCTTGTCATCCCGGCGCACCCAAACACCGACGCGACCATCCCGGATTTCACCTTTGACATTGAATTCCGCAAGCGACGCGATCACCCAGGCTTCTAGCTGTTTTACAAAGCGCCGGACGTCTTTCCCGCGTTTGTTCAGGTCAAGCATGACATAGGCAACCCGCTGGCCGGGGCCGTGATACGTGTACTCACCGCCGCGCTTGCTTTCGTAAACGGGAAACCGATCAGGATCGGTCAGGTCTTCGATCCGGGCGGATGTTCCTGCGGTATAGAGCGGGGGGTGCTCGAGCAGCCAGACGCATTCATCTGCTTCACCGGCCGCAATTGCCGCTACCCGCGCCTCCATGAAGGCCACGGCATCGTCATAGTCGGTCAAGCCGTCAGTGATTTTCCATTCCATGAGGTCTCTTACCGCGCGGTATCAGGCAGGAAAAGGGGTTACGCCGCCTCTGCCAAACAGCGCCTAAGGATTTGCGCATAGGTATCTCGGCCCTGCGCCCCTGTCACAAGGTACTTGCCGCCAAACACCATCGAAGGCACGCCCGAGATGCCGCGACTTGTCCAGAATTCCTGCTTCTGTCGCACTGGTTGCACGTGGGCACCAGAGGAAAGGACCTGCTGTCCGGCGACCCTGTCCAATCCGACGGCTTCAACAGCGTCGAGAAGGACTTTGGGATCGGAAACATCCTTTTGGTCGGTGAAATATGCCTGAAACAGAGCCATCTTTAGCGGGTGTTGACGCCCTTGGGCTTCAGCCCAGTCCAAAAGCTGGTGTGCGGCAAAGGTATTGTAGATTCGGGACTCTTCGTTGAAATTAAATAAGAAACCCAACTCTGCGCCGAGCTGCGTCAACCGATCACGCGCCTGCTGACTTTGCTCGGCCGTAGACCCGTATTTCTCAGCCATGTGCTCGCGCAGGTTTTGCCCTTCGGCCCCCATAGCAGGGTTCAATTCAAACGGGTGCCATCGGAGTTGGGCAAGCACCCCCTCTTGCTGCAGTGCCAGATCAAGCTGCCGGAAGCCGACAATACACCAAGGGCATACCACATCCGAGACAATGTCGATCTGGATGATCGGGCGCGTGTCTGTTGAAGTCATGATGCATCTCCGGATCAGGTGGCAAAGTGAAATCTGTGATACAGATATGAAGGTCGAAAAGGAATTCAATCCGGCTTGTTTTTTGCCTCTTCACATCCCGTTCCGCACCGTCTATACGCGCCTCTACCAAGTCACATACAGTGCGGTCGTGGCGGAATTGGTAGACGCGCAGCGTTGAGGTCGCTGTGGGGTAACACCCGTGGAAGTTCGAGTCTTCTCGACCGCACCAATACAATCCTCCGGGTTTTCATAGGTTTTCATGCCATGTGTGACCAGACTGTCATAAGTCGTTATTTTGTCACTCTTTTCGCGCAGTGAATAGCGCTGATTGTTCATAGGACACCATTAAGCACGCCGTGCATGACGAATTGGTTGAGGCGGTCACGCGTCTTTATTATTAGTGCCTTAAATGCCTTTGGTATCTGAACACAATTTCCAGGAAATGCCGTGTCAGGCGCTAGGCTCAACGCAACAGCGAATTGACGTGTTCAAAACATCAACTCAAGAGAACTTTCCGCGATGAAGCCTAGATTTTTGTGCGTCGGTACACATCACAAGACTGGCACAATTTGGATGCGAAAGGTTTTTCGTGAAATCCATCAAGATCAATCCATCCCATTTATGCAGTGCTACAGAGCGAAAAGACTTGCTGACGCGGCTGAGACAGGGCCACAGATTATTGTGAATTGGTCGTCTAAATTTCCTAGAGAGCTCCTGGAGCTGGGTCACGCCAGATTTCTGCACGTTATCCGAGACCCGCGTGATGTGCTGCTGTCCGGCACCCGCTATCACCAGATAGCGCCGACCGGCAATGAGAAGTTTCTGCGAGAGACAAGAGTAGAATGGGATGGCAAGACTTACAAAGAGTATATTTCCAGCCTGCCAAATGAGCTCGACAAGCTCATGTTTGAAATGGAAAACAAGCACCATCAAACTCTGACCGAAATGATGGCTTGGCCATATGGTCATGAGAACGCGATAGACGTGAAGTACGAGGATTTGATCGAAGACTCGACGTGTGATTTGTTCCGAGAAATTCTTAGCAATTTTGACATTGAAGGATTGGATATCGACAAAGCCGTGCGGTCCTATTGGAAGCACTCTTTGTTTGGGGGCTTGAAAAAGAAAACTGACCGAGCGGAACGGATTTCGTTGCATATCGGGTCAGGGGCTAAAGCACAGTGGCAAAGCAAACTGCCACGTGAAGTCGCCGAGGTTTATGAGGCGCGCTATGGTGGTGCTCTGAGGAAGCTTGGCTATGAAAGTAACTCGGATTGGGTGAAGACCTGCCCGCCAAGCAGTCAAATCTTCGCATAATTGCCGTCGAAAAACCGGAATAGCGTGGCTCGGTGTGTCGCGCCGCAATCGGTCGGATTCAAATGAGCCGTGACTTTGGCTTGCATCAAAGATGCAACGACCCATGCTTCATGAAGTTTCAGCTTCCGGTTTCGGAAAATACCCAGAATCCACAAACTCTCGAAACTCGGGCGCCTCAAGTTGATAATCCAGAACACGTCGCGCGCAGTCGTGGCAGGATCGAAGCAGAGCCGCCAGATCGCCATCTTTCAGCCAATCAGACATAATTGAACGAATGGCTGAGGTGTCGATTGAATCGTCATGGCTTGTGTTGATGTCGTATTTCCCAAAATATTCCATGTCGATGCGGTCTTTGTTTTTTGAATTGGCAGTTCCACGTAACCGCTTGAGCAAAAACTCTTCCCGGCTTTTGACCGCATAGTGATTTACTTGTGCAGTTTTGCCTGTGACGTTGTCTCTGTTGCCGCGCCATCCTTTTTGAAGAATATTCCCGCCCATTGGCTTTCCGTCCGCGTTTGTCCAACGCGCCATGTCTGGCTCGATCTCGCGGTGTTTGAAAAAGCGGGGGCGGTGCACTCCGAAATAGTCAAACGTTGAAGGGCGGAACAGCGTTTTGAAACCCCAGACCAAACCGTTTTCAGGGGCCTCGAAAGTTGATCCGCGCGTGAAGCGTTCCGTGACCAGAGCTTCTGGGTCCCAATGTTCCAGCCCACATGACCCCATAAGGCGCCAGTTGACGGATATCGCGTCTGGCGCGCCACAATTGTCGATCAATGCATCTATGCTGCGATCACCTACGTGGACGTTAAGGAATTCATCTGCGTCAAGTATGAGCACCCAATCGGCATCCCGCACCCAGTCCATTCGGTTCGCTCGTGAGTAGGCAGCGCGCTGCGGGTCCATCCTCGGGCCGATGGGGTTATCAAAGTGACGGACCACCCCCAATTGATCAAGGCGGTTGAGCATTAGATTGGTGCCATCGCTGCAGTCGTTGGAAAAGATGCAGAAATCGTCAATGCCAATTGATTTGTGATAGGCCAGCCATTCCAGCAGGTATATTCCTTCGTTTTTTACCGTAGAAAGCAACAGCTTGCGGCCTGCGTTCGGGGGGGTGTCTTCAGTTTTCATCCTCATCCCCGTTGGTCGGTCGTTTCAATGCCCCCTTGGCACTGTATCTGCCAACTGCGTGTTTCACGGATTGGGCTTTACCTACCACGTCAGAAACGCGGTTGTCGGCCTCATCTGCCGCTTGAGCAGCCAACGCCATTTTAAGGGTGCGGTCCTTGGACAATGGTACACCCAAACCTGCGGCAGCCTCAGTGTTCATAAATGGATTGTCCGGGCCGTTTTCGTCATCCATTCGGTTGTCGGCCCCCGGTTCGTCGCCTTCAAGGGCGTTTGCCGGGGCCTTGCCGGAAAGTTCAAGCAACTCGCGGCGCGTTTGACCTTTTTTCGCCGTCTGAGTCTGAGCGATCATTTTGGCAATCTCGCTGTCGGATACTCCTTGTGCCTGCAGCTCCTTGACCTTCAACTGCCATTCTTTTGGCAAGTGTTGAACAAAGAGAACTTCGTCAAGCTTATTCAGCGGAACCTGACCCGCTGTCTTCAACTCTTCCAGCCATCCTTCATATTCTTCGGTCTCGCGCAGTTGTCGAACGCGGTTCTCATGGTGGTGGATTGCTTTGTCCTGCAGTTCCCGCATTATCGGGTCGGCCAGGATCGCTTCGATTTTTCGCTTGGTCGCGCGAATATGACGCTTCACGTTGGTGGCTTCGGACTCGTTTCGATCAAAAAGCGCGAAATAGGCGGCGTTATACTTGTCTGGTTTGTTGTTCACATTGCCCCGAATGCGCCTGAGCAAATATGACTCGTATGACTTGACCGCATAGTGGTTCATCTCGACCAAGTCATACCCCAAGGTCGGTTTCGTAGAGCGCCAGCCTGACAAAGAAAACTCGTGCGGCATGGGATCGCCTGATCCGTTTAGCCAGAACTGGTCCAAAAGCAGTTTGGCGTTGGCGGGAAGTTTCTTGGCTTTTTTTATGTGCGGTCGGTGGATGCCAAGTTTCATGTCCCGATATGGCTTGAAGAGGGTTTTCACCCCCCAGCCTTTTGGAAACCTATCCGGCGCGGATCGGGTGTAAGATTCGATTGCCAACCCTGGGTCCCATCGCGTCAGGTCATTCGATCCGAAAAAGCGCCAGGTAATGGCAATCCCATCTGCCTTGGGGTCAATGTTTTCCACAAGGTCTGTGATCCGGCCGCGCCCAACTTTGATGGAAAGGAATTCGTCCGCGTCCATCGTCAGAATCCATTCGCTGTCGGTCACTTCCGGATTTCTGGTTCCAAGCGCAAGGGCATTTGGCTGCGGTTTGCGCCCCTCGGGTACGTCGTTGCGGAAGTGTTGTACCCATCCCAGCTCTTGCAGACGGATCAGCATGTCGTCTGTGCCGTCGGTGCAGTCGTTTGTATAAACGACGATATTATCGAAACCTATGTGCTTGTGATAGGCGACCCATTCCACCAACGAATGACCTTCATCCTTCATCATGGACATGATCGTGAAGCGGTGTTTGGGCATTAGTTCTCCATGCCTATCGGTTCCGGCGATAAACAGCTCTTACGAGGGTCTTTCCCGATCCAAGCGGTTCGAGGTTTTTCGCGCATAGTGATGTTCACGGACATTCAGTAGCAAATTCAAAGCTCAAGTTAAATTCCACAATCTGGCGAAAGCGGGTATTTTTGAACCTTTTGATGGAAGCCTGATGGCGCAAGCTGCGGGGCATTCTGTCTTGAGGTTGTCAAAATGGTTCGATCAGACGCAGCCAGACCAAATCAAACACAGCCTGTCCTTCCAAAGCGTTACTCGACCTGAACTTCGCTGCGCAGCTTTCCGGTTGTTTTGTCAAATATCAAAATACGATTGTCATCGGTCACGACCGCGTACCAATTGTTGCCAATTGTCACAGCCTGTGCCTTTGCGCCGCCCGGCAGTTCAATCTGGTCGGGCAGAGTGGGGGTTCGGTCCGATAGCCGGATGACAATCAGGGCGAATGTCACTAGAACGCCGCCAATCATCACCGCGGTCAGCAGCATGACCATTCGCCGCAACAATCTGATCTGCGGCGTTTCCAGCGGTTCTTGGGGTTCGGAAGGGACAGTCATGGGCACTCGCCAGATTGAATTTCACATCGCGGCTGATCCGCCGTCACGCCTTGATAAGGCGCTTTCGCGTGATGTGCCAGCCGAGGAAAACCTTTCGCGTACCCGGTTGGGGCGTCTGATCGAAAGCGGTGCTGTTCTGGTTGACGGTTCTCAGGTCACGGATCCTAAGGCCAAGGTCACAGAAGGGGCCACGGTCAAGATAACCGTCGCAGAAGCCGAGGATAGCCATATCGGACCCGAAGAAATTCCCTTGGATGTCGTGTACGAGGATGACGATTTGATCGTCATAAACAAACCAGCGGGGATGGTGGTTCATCCGGCGCCGGGGTCTCCGAACGGGACGCTGGTAAACGCGCTGCTGCATCATTGCGGATCGGATTTGTCCGGCGTCGGTGGTGTAAAGCGCCCCGGCATCGTCCATAGAATTGATAAAGAAACCAGTGGCTTGCTGGTTGTCGCTAAATCAGACGCAGCGCATCACGGGTTAGCCGCCCAGTTTGAGGCGCATACGGTCGAGAGGTATTACCGCGCTATCTGTTACGGGGTGCCGGATGCGAACGAACCCAGATTGCGTGGGGTCAAAGGGGTCAGTTTTGAGCCCGGCAATGTCATGCGTCTGACCACGCAACTGGCCCGCCACAAGACGGATCGTCAAAGGCAGGCCGTTCTGTTTCATGGCGGCAGGCACGCGGTGACGCGGGCGCGGGTCGTTGAGACTTTTGGCGCTCCTGCTGGGTTGGCCCTGATCGAATGCTGGCTGGAAACGGGACGCACGCATCAAATCCGGGTCCATATGGCGCATGTGGGGCACGGTTTGGTCGGTGATCCGGTCTATGGAGGTAAGCGAAAGCTGGCCGTCAAAGCCTTTGATCCCGCAACTGTCGAAGCGGTGCGCGCCTTTCCCAGACAGGCCCTGCACGCGGCTGTTTTGGGTTTTGAGCACCCGATCACAGGCGAATCTTTGCGGTTTGAGGCAAATCTTCCCAAAGACATGGAGAATCTGATTGATCGGCTTCGCGCGCCACTGTCATAATGTGCAAACCATTGTGAGTAACGCGTTCTTATCTTTCCTTTATAGATCGTTAATTCCAAACTGTTACAGGTACCTCTTGAATGGATCGGGACGACCTCCCATATCCTATGTTAACGAACTAAACATTTGTCGGAGGGACATGAAACATGGCAAATTACGCAAATCTCCCCGCGCCGACGCCGGAAGGCGGACTGAACCGCTATATGCAGGAAATTCGCAAGTTTCCCCTACTGGAGCCGGAAGAAGAATATATGCTCGCCAAACGTTGGGTGGAGGAGCAAGATACTGAATCTGCGCATAAAATGGTCACATCGCACCTGCGATTGGCGGCCAAGATCGCCATGGGCTATCGCGGCTATGGATTGCCTCAGGCCGAGGTGATCTCTGAGGCCAATGTGGGTCTGATGCAAGCCGTGAAACGGTTTGACCCTGAAAAGGGCTTTCGCCTGGCGACCTATGCGATGTGGTGGATTCGTGCCTCGATTCAGGAGTATATCCTGCGGTCGTGGTCGCTGGTGAAGTTGGGTACGACTTCGGCGCAGAAAAAGCTGTTCTTTAACCTGCGCAAGGCCAAAGCCCGTATCGGCGCGTTGGAAGAGGGCGACTTGCGTCCCGAAAACGTGACACAGATCGCCAACGATCTGGGCGTGACCGAAGAGGAAGTGATCAGCATGAACCGCCGGATGTCCGGTGGCGATGCTTCGCTCAACGCGACGGTTGGGTCCGAAGGCGAAGGCACCATGCAGTGGCAGGACTGGCTTGAGGACGAAGATGCCGATCAAGCTGGTGACTATGAGGCGCGTGATGAATTGGACGCACGGCGCGAGCTGCTGGCCGCTGCTTTGGAGGTTCTGAATGACCGTGAGAAGGACATTCTGACTCAGCGCCGTCTGATGGATCAGGCCGTCACGCTGGAAGAGTTGAGCACGCAGTACAATGTCAGCCGTGAGCGCATTCGTCAGATTGAGGTGCGCGCGTTTGAAAAGCTGCAGAAAAAGATGCGTGATCTCGCGCGTGAAAAGGGAATGTTGGGAACGGTTTAAGCCACCCTAATTCTGGAAAAGCCCGCCGAAGTTGGCGGGCTTTTTTTGTTACTGGGCAAGCTGTTGCCTGAACACGCGCACCATGTTTCCGCCCATCACCTTGCGGATTTGATCCTCGGTCAACCCTTCGTAAAGTAGGGCAGAGGTCAGAGCCGCCAGTTCGGATGTGTCAAACGCGGTCTCGACCGAACCGTCATAATCTGACCCAAGCGAAACATGGTCTTCGCCAACCGTTTCAACGGCGGCCATGATCATCTTGGCGATACCGGTTGGCGTGATGTCCCCACAGGTGACGTCCGCCCAATATCCCATGCCGATGACGCCCCCGGTTTCGGCAATATCCAGCATCAGATCGTCAGGGTAGTTCCGTTTGACGGGGCAGAACCCATGCAACCCACCGTGGCTGACGATCAGGGGGACGTCTGTCATTGCGATCACGTCCCGCGCGACCTGCGGGCTGGAATGCGCAAGGTCGATCACAACTGGCATCGCTGCCAACTCTGCTACGACCTCACGCCCGAAATCTGACAGTCCGGTATTTGCCTGCCCGTGAAGCGATGCACCCAGTTCGTTGTCGAAAAAGTGGTGAAGCCCGAACACCCGATGCCCGGCGTCAAAAATGTCATTGAGATTGGCCAAATCACCTTCCAGTGGATGACTACCTTCGATGCCCAGAATTCCGCCTACGATTGGCTTGCCCGCGGCGCGCGCTTCAAGCACCTGTTCCAGATCACCGCGTGTCTTAACGACTTTAAGCTGGCCATTGGACGCGGCCTCGAACTGGTGGAGCTTTTCTGCCTGATATATCGCGCGTTCCTTCAGACTGCCCCATGTACGCAGCGGCCATAACTGACCGACGGCCAGAAGGGTGATGTTGTCAAACGACTCCGCGGAATTGGCTTCATAGTTCTGGCCCGCCGGGGATTTCGTTACAGCTGTGAAAACCTGCAGGGCCACGTTTCCTTCGATCAGGCGCGGGATATCGACCTGTCCGCGTGTACCACGCTCAGTCAGGTCCCGGCTCCACAGCAATGGGTCGGCGTGAAGATCACCGACGATGAGGGTCTCGTGCAAGGCGGCGGCATCATTCGTTACATCGTAGGGGGCGTGCGCAATGACATTGTTGCGTTCCGCTTCGATGTAAGGTGGTAGAAACACGAAGAAAACCAACGCCCCGATAACCACCGTGACGGCGATCAGGATACCAACCCATTTGAAAAACCTGCGCATTTGCTCTCCCTCTCCTTGTTGGCGCTAGGTTACGGAGAATGCCTGCCGAGAAAAGCCTGACTTAACGTCCACTGGTTGATAAAGAGGTCACGGCGGCACGGGCCGGCTGAGACTGGATTGGGAGGAGACACATGCAAAAACCTGTTCAATGGGGCGTTTTGGGCGCTGCCAATTTCGCGCGTCGCTATATGGCTCCGGCGATCCATGCGGCAAATGGTTCGCGTTTAGCCGGGCTTGCCACGTCCAGCGCAGAAAAAGTCCAGCCGTTTCAGGCGTTTTGCCCTGATCTGAAAGTCTATGACGACTATGAGGCGATGTTGGGGGATCCGAACATCGAGGCCGTCTATATCCCGCTGCCCAATCATCTGCACGTGGAATGGAGCCTGAAGGCGCTCGAGGCTGGCAAGCACGTATTGTGTGAAAAGCCGATGACGATGCAGGCCGCTGAATTCGATGCGTTGATTGCGAAACGTGACCAAACTGGGCTGCTGGCGGCCGAAGCGTATATGATCGTGCACCACCCCCAGTGGCAGTTCACGCGCAATCTTATTGCGGACGGAGCGATTGGGAAGCTGGCGCATGTGACCGGCGCATTCAGTTTCGACAATCGCACCGACACCGGAAACATCCGAAATCGGGCTGAGACTGGCGGCGGTGGCCTTCGCGATATCGGCGTCTACGTAATCGGAAGTGCCCGGTTTGCAACGGGGCAGGAACCCGTTTCGGTGCAGTCCGCGATCCGCTGGGAAGACGGCATTGATGCCTTTACCGAAATTCGTGCGCAGTTCCCGGATTTCACCTATTCCAGCTATGTCTCCATCCGAATGCATCCGCATCAGGAAATGGTGTTTCACGGCGAAGGGGGTGTAATCCGCCTTACGGCACCGTTCAACGCGCGGGTTTTCGGCGAGGCGCGCGTGGAATTGCATCGCCCCGGTCTGGAAGTGCAGGTCACGCGTTTTCCCGGCGACAATCACTACAAGCTGCAGGTCGAAGCGTTCTGCCGATCGGTCCGTGACGGTGCAGATTACCCATGCTCACTTGAATTCTCGCGCGGCACGCAAGAGGTTATCGACCGCGTTTTCGAGGGCGCGGAACCCATCTGACTTGCACGCCGCCGCGCAACTGGACTAACCTGTCGGGTACCGGATGAGGAGAGTGCAAATGGCTGGCGGCTGGGCGCGCGATGGCGCGGTGGGTGAACAGATCGAGGCGTCAATTTCAGACGAGCTTGCTCGCATGCAGGCCCAAAAGCACCCTGTGGGGCAAAGCCTGACCCATTGCGCTGAGTGCGAAGAACCGATCCCCGAAAAGCGGCGGGTCGCCATACCGGGCGTGAAACTGTGCCTGGATTGTCAGCAAGACCGCGACGGGACCTACAAGTCGCGCGTTGGGATCAATCGGCGCGGGTCGAAAGACAGCCAGCTTAAATAACGCCGGAGGTACCGCTTGTCCGACATCCGCACCCAGCAGTCGATATGGCAAAACGGGCTGGTTTTGGGGTTTATGGCGGCGTTCCTGTGGGGCACGCATAGTGTCATCGTTCGGTTTCTGACCAACGATCTTGGTGGAATGCAGATCGCCGTATCACGTCTGTTTATTGCTGCGCTGGCGATCTATGGCCTGCTGCGTGTTTTGAACGTTCCGGTGTCAGTCCGATGGCGCGATCGCTATTTTCAGCTTGCTGTCTTGTCCACCGTTATCAACTACATCCTCTTTCACATAGGCCTGGAACATACCGGGGCCGTAAATGCCATGGTGCTCGAGAACACGGCACCGTTTTTCGTGTTGGTATTTTTGTACTTTTTCGCCGAAACACCCGTTACCCGTACCGATGTTCTGGCGACGGGCCTCGCGATTTTGGGCGTGTTTCTGACCGTTTTTCAAGATTTTCAGGGCGGTGGCGAACCGTTGTTCGGCGATATTCTTGAAATCGGCGCGGGCCTGAGTTGGGCGGTATTCCTGATCGCAAGCAGCCGGGCAATGCGAAACTCGAAATCCACTGGCGAGCGTTTGAATTTTCTATTCGGGATATTCTTGTGCTCGGGACTGCTGTTGCTACCATTCGCGGCACTGTCCATGCAGGTACCGACGGCAACAGACCTTGTGTTCCTGATCCTTCTTGGTGTTTTGCCGACGGCGTTGGCATATTATCTGTGGTACGAGGCTGCTGCGCGTGTCTCTACTCTGACCGCGACACTCATGTTCGCGGCCTCGGTCGTGTTCACATTCATCAATGCGGCGATATTCTTGGGGGCCGCGATCACGCCAATCGCGGCCACAGGTGCTGTACTGATTGTGATCGCCGTCTTTTTGACGACCAAGAAACAGACGTGATCAGTCTTCCATCGCTTCCAGTTCGTCGATGAAGCCCGAGATCATGCTTAGCCCTTTGTCCCAGAACTTCGGATCGCTCGCGTCCAGCCCGAAAGGGGCCAGCAAGTCTTTATGATGCTTTGACCCACCTGCGCGCAGCATTTCAAAGTACTTGTCCTCGAACCCTTCTGATCCGCTTTCGTAAACCGAGTAGAGCGCGTTCACCAAACCATCGCCAAACGCATAGGCGTAAACGTAGAAGGGCGAGTGGACGAAGTGCGGAATATAGGCCCAGAAGGTCTCGTACCCTTCCATGAACTCGAATGCGGGCCCAAGGCTTTCGGCCTGAACGCTCATCCAAAGGGCGTTAATGTCGTCGGGCGTCAGTTCACCTTCGCGGCGGGCTGCGTGGAGTTTGCATTCAAAGTCATAAAACGCAATTTGGCGGACGACCGTGTTGATCATGTCCTCGACTTTTCCGGCCAGCAGCACCTTGCGCTGTTCCGGCGTATCGGCCTGATCCAGCATCTTGCGGAAGGTCAGCATTTCGCCAAACACCGACGCTGTCTCGGCCAGAGTCAGCGGGGTCGAAGACAACATCTCACCTTGATCTGCAGCCAGTACCTGATGAACGCCATGGCCCAGCTCATGCGCAAGCGTCATCACATCGCGAGGTTTACCCAGATAGTTCAGCATCACATAGGGGTGCACGTCAGTCACGGTCGGATGTGCAAACGCACCGGGCGCCTTGCCCGGTTTCACCGCCGCGTCGATCCAGCCCTTAGAAAAGAAGGGGGCCGCGATCTCACCCATGCGGGGATCGAATGCATTATAGGCGTCCATCACCGTTTTCTCGGCCTCGTCCCAGCCTACGACACGCGTGTCTTCCATCGGTAGCGGTGCGTTGCGGTCCCAGACCTGCATGATGTCCAGCCCCAGCCATTTGCGTTTTAGCTCGTAATAGCGATGACTCAGCTTGGGATAAGCGGCCACAACCGCCTCGCGCAGCGCCTCTACCACCTCAGGCTCGACATCGTTTGATAGATGGCGACCGGTTTGGGCGGTCGGCATGTTACGCCAGCGGTCCACGATTTCTTTTTCCTTGGCCTGCGTGTTGTGAACGCGGGCAAAGGTCTTGATGTTGTCCTGAAAGACCGAGGCCAGCTCTCGCGCTGCTGCTTCGCGCTTGTTGCGGTCTTGCTCGGTCAAGAAATTCAATGTGCCTTCGATGTTCAGTTCTTCGCCGTCGACCGTAAAGGTCAGTCCGGCGATGGTTTCGTCGAAAAGACGTTCCCATGCGTCGCCAACCACACCGAGGTCATGCAAAAACTTTTCCAGTTCATCAGACAGTTGATAGGGTTTCATCGCGCGGATACGGCGGAATACGGGCTCATACCGGGCAAGATCAGCATTCTCCGCGAAATGCGTCTTCAGCACTTCGTCGTCGATGCGGTTGATTTCCAGGGTGAAGAAGACCAGCGGGGTTGTGAAGATCGTGATCTTCTCCTGCATGTCCGACAGGAATTTTGCGCGCTCGGCATCCGTGGTCAGTTGGTAATAGCGAAGCCCGGCAAAGGACATGATCCGTCCGGCTATCGCGTTGATCTTTTCGTTGCGCAGAACGCATTGCAGCAGGCCGTCGGCATCCAAATCAGCCAGCTTACCTTCGTAATCGGCGGCGAAAGAAGTACATTCCCCTTCCAGCCATTCCAGATCGGCAGCCAGTTCAGGCGCGTCCTCAGAGCTGTAAAGGTCCGTCAGGTCCCATTCCGGCAGGTCGCCAAGATTGTCGGCTCCTCCGATTGCATTTGCGTCACGGACGGGAAAGGGAAGGTCGCGCATGGATCACCTCGAAAATCTGCATTTGCAAACATCTAGGCGCGACGCTCAAGGATCACAAGCAGGGTCTTAGCTCGACAGGGCCGCTTTCGCCTCAGGGTCGGTGCTGGCTGCGCCGAAATGGGCTGCAAGCTGGTCAAATACGGGGCCGCGGACATCCGGCGCTTCCATCATCACTTCGTGTTCACCGTCTGGAATTTCGACCAGAGTTCCATTTGGCCAATTCGCCATACGCGCACGGATCGCCTTGCGGTCGACGATCTGCTCATGCGAGCCAAGGAAGGTCAAGCAAGGGGTGGAAGGGGCGGTCTGCGCCATCAGCCACGAACACTCATCCAGCGCCTCGCGCAGCCAGATGGTCGACGGCGCGCCCAAGGTCAGCTCAGGATGCGCGACCAGTTGATCCTGCATCATCTTGTACATGTCGGGATCGCGGGTCAGTACATTGCCGTCAAAGGGTTGGGACAGAACATAGCTTTCCAGCGACGTGGTCGGGGGCGTCTTTTCACCAAGGCCAAACCGAGGTCCCCAATAAGCCGTCAACCGGCCAAGAGGTTTCATCAGGGGCGTAAAGAAGATTCCCCACATCGGCCCGGTAAAGGCGCAGGCGGCAAAGCAGTCGTTTTCCAGTACCGCCCGCAAACCGATTGCACCGCCCATCGAGTGGCCGATGACATACCAGGGTTTTGGCAGGTTCTGACGCTGGGCCAGATCAAGAACGGCCCTTACGTCGTGTTGGTAATCGGTGAACTTGTCGACATGTCCAACACGATTGTCATCCAGCAGGCGATCCGCCAGCCCCTGTCCACGCCAGTCAACAGAAAGAACAGCATACCCACGGCCCACAAATTCGGATGCGGCTTCGCCATATTTTTCGATATATTCTGTTCGCCCCGGGAATATCATTACCGTTCCGCGGGCTTCGTCTTTGGGCGACCAATGGGCGGCGCGAATGCGCACGCCATCTTCGGTGTCCAACCAGTGCGCCACACCGCCAGAGGGTGCGCCGGCCACGTCTTCAAACAAAGGGGCCGGCGACATTTTCATCAGGCCAGAGCCGATGCTAGCTGCATGGCGATACTCATGTCGCCATCAACGCTGAGTTTGCCGGCCATGAACGCACCGGTCGGGTTCAGCTCACCGCTGAGAATTTGTTCGAACGTGTCGACATCCGCGCTCATGGTGACGTCGGTTTCTTCATCGCCAACGCGTGCACCGCTGCCGTCCAGAACAATCGAACCAAGACCTTCGATGGCAAATTTGGCCGATGCGCCAAAACCGCTGCCGTCCAGTTTTTCGTTCAGCGCTGCTGCGGCTTTCTCCAGAGTGTCGCTCATGATTCTCCTCACTTTGATTTGAGCGCGAGGAATGGACATCCTTCTGCGCTACGCTACACTGAACGTTGTTATGGGCACTAATTACACAAATCTCAAAGGTATCGTTGCGGCAACCGCAATGCTAGTCACGTTTTCCATTCCTTGTGTCGCTCAGACCGCCGATTCCCGGGACGAAACCGAATTGCTTGAACAACTGGCGCAGTCGACGCCGGAACAGGCGCTGGGGTTAGACCGGCAGCTTAAGGCGCTGTGGGCTTTGTCCGGGTCTGCATCGGCGGACCTGTTGCTGGAACGCGGGCGTGAGGCATTGGATGACGGTGACACAAAGGCAGCAATTGATCACTTGACGGCTTTGACCGACCACGCGCCCGAGTTCGCAGAGGGCTGGCATGTCCGTGCCTCGGCGTTTTTCGGGATCGAGCGTTTTGGAATGGCTGCGGCCGATCTGGAGCAGGCCCTGACTTTAAATCCCAACAATTACGAGGCGATTTACGGCTTGGGTTTGATTTTCGAGATTGTCGGTCAGCCTGATAAGGCGCTTGCGGCTTATGAACGCGCGCTGGCTATACATCCCCATCACGAAGAAGTAACCAATGCCGTGAATCGACTGAAGCCTCAGGTCGAGGGCTCGGCCCTCTAAGGGGCAGGGGGCAAGAGTGAGCGGGTCATCCCGAATTGTGGCCGTACTTGGCCCGACGAACACAGGTAAAACCCATTACGCGATCGAGCGGATGCTGGGTCACCGGACAGGTGTGATCGGTCTGCCGCTACGCCTGCTAGCACGCGAGGTCTATGACAAGATCGTTGCCATTCGCGGGCCGTCTGTCGTGGCGCTGGTCACGGGTGAGGAACGCATTGTGCCCCCGCGCACCCAGTATTGGGTCTGCACCGTCGAAGCGATGCCCGAGGGCATGGGCGCTGATTTTGTGGCCATCGACGAAATCCAGCTCTGCACCGACCCCGAGCGCGGCCATGTCTTCACCGATCGCCTGTTGCGGTCGCGCGGCACAAGCGAAACGCTTTTTCTGGGCTCGGACACAATGCGCGGCCCCATCGCGGCGTTGTTCCCCGAGGCGCAGTTTGTGCGGCGCAAACGCATGTCTCAGCTTGTTTATGCCGGGTCGAAAAAGATCAGCCGGATGCCTCCGCGTAGCGCCATCGTCGGGTTCTCGGTCGATAGTGTTTATGCCATTGCGGAACTTCTGCGCCGTCAAAAGGGTGGGGCGGCGGTCGTCATGGGCGCGCTTAGCCCGCGCACGCGGAATGCGCAGGTGGACCTCTATCAGAATGGCGAGGTCGATTATCTGGTCGCCACCGATGCCATCGGCATGGGGCTGAATCTGGATGTAAATCATGTGGCGTTTTCCTCGCTGACCAAATTCGACGGTCGGCGGATGCGACCCTTGGCCCCCAACGAACTGGCACAGATCGCTGGCCGGGCAGGGCGTGGCATGTCGGACGGCACGTTCGGCGTCACGGGCGAGGCCCCTCCGCTGGATGAAGGTGTGGCGCAGGCGATCATGGACAGCCGCTTTACGCCGATGAAAAAGCTGAACTGGCGGAATGCCGCCCTGCGGTTTGGCTCGATCGAGGCGCTGATCACATCGCTTGAGGTTGGCCCGGACAATGAAAACCTGCTCAAGGCGCGCCCGGCCGACGACCTGAACGTGCTGAAATCGCTGTCACAAGTGACCGAGGTCATGGCCCGCGCCAGCGATCCGCAATCCATCCGTCTGCTGTGGGATGTCTGCCGAATCCCCGATTTTCGCGGTATCAGCCATGCCGAACATGCCAGCCTGCTCGAGGTGATCTACGGCTATCTGCATGAGCGTCAGTCGATCCCTGATGACTTTATGGCGCGGCAAATCCGCCGGATTGACCGGACAGACGGAGATATTGATGCACTGTCCAAACGGCTGGCATATATTCGCACCTGGACATATGTTGCGCAACGAAACGGATGGGTGCGTGACGAATCCCATTGGCGTGAGGAAACGCGCACTGTAGAAGACAGGCTGTCGGACGCTTTGCATGACCGTCTGACCCAACGATTTGTGGACCGGCGCACATCCGTTTTGCTGCGGCGGCTCAAACAGAAGGAGGCCCTTTTGGCCGAAGTAAATGACAAGGGTGAAGTGACCGTCGAAGGCGAATTCGTCGGTCGTCTGGAAGGGTTCCGGTTCATTCCGGACAAAGCCGCGCAGGGGACCGAGGCGAAAGCCTTGAAATCGGCGTCCTTGCAGGCTCTCGCGCCGCAATTCCATCTGCGTGCCGACCGCTTCTACAACGCGCCCGATACCGAAATTGATTTCACCGAACAAGGTGGCCTGATGTGGGGCGAATATGCTGTCGGCAAGTTGGTCGCCGGGGCTGAGCCACTCAAGCCCATGGTTGAAGTCTTCGTGGACGAAGCCGCAGGCCCTGACGTTGAACAGAAGGTGCAGCGCCGTCTGCAACACTTCATCGACCGTAAGGTTGCCGCGCTGTTCGAGCCGCTGCTGAACCTGTCGCGGGACGAGGAACTGTCCGGTCTGGCCAAAGGCTTTGCCTTCCGCATGGTCGAAGCTTTGGGCGTGCTGCCCCGCGCGCAGGTCGCGCAAGAGGTCAAGGATCTGGATCAGGACACCCGCGGTGCGCTGCGCAAGCACGGCATCCGGTTCGGTCAGTTCACCATCTTTATGCCACTGCTGCTGAAACCCGCGCCGACGCGCCTGCGTCTGGTGTTGTGGGCACTGTCCAGCGGGCTGCAGGAATTCCCCGAAGCACCACCTCCGGGTCTTGTGACTGTTCCTGTCGCTAAAGATGCGCCCAAAGGCTATGACACAATGTGCGGCTATCGTGACGCAGGTGAACGCTCGATCCGCATCGACATGCTGGAGCGTCTGGCCGATATGCTGCGGTCTGAGGACAGCCGTGGCGGGTTCGAAGCCAAGCCCGACATGCTGTCGATCACCGGCATGACGTTGGAACAATTCGCCGACCTGATGCAGGGTCTGGGCTATAAGGCTGAGCGTGGCGAGCGTGAAAAGATCAAAGTCACGCCTGCGGAACAACCTGCGGTAGATGCGCCCGAGCAACCTGCCGCCGAAGAAACTCCGCCAGATGCAGTCGCGACAGATAATGCAACTGTATCCGCCGAGGCGCCAGCCGAGGCCACCGACAGCACCGAGGCGGCAGCCGAGGCTCCGGCTGCGGAACCCGTCACTGACGAACCCGAAGTTGAGGTGTTTTACACCTTCACATGGGGTCGTCAGCGCCAGCCGAACCGTGGCCCGCGCCGCGAGCAGGGGCAGGGCAAGGGCAAGCCGCGTGGCAAACCTCAGGACGGTCGTGGCAAGCCGCAGGGCAAAAAGGGTGGCAAGCCGCAGGGCGCGAAATCCTTCTCGGCCCGTCCGCCCAAGAAAGAAAAAGCCATTGATCCCGATAACCCCTTCGCCGCTGCGCTGATGGGGCTTAAGGACGGCAATTAAGCGCGGATGTCCGAGGCCAAGCTGCGGATCGACAAATGGTTGTGGCAGGCGCGGTTCTTCAAGACCCGCAGCCTGTCTGCCAAACAGGTCAGCGGCGGCCATGTGCGCGTTAACGGCAACCGGGTGCTGAAACCGGCGACAGCCATCGGCACCGGTGATGTATTAACCTTCCCGCAGGGCCGCATCGTTCGGGTTGTCCGCGTGGAAAAGCTGGGTGATCGTCGCGGGCCTGCGACCGAAGCTCAAACGCTTTATGTTGATTTGACCGAAAAACAGGACACACCGCCACGAAATCCCGGGTTCGAGGGAAAAGGTCGTCCAAACAAGAAAGATCGGCGTGCTCTTGATCTTTCTCGCACTCAAGATAGCTGATCCTATCTTGAAGCTGACGCCAGACTGATTTAGCTAGACGCCCAAAGCGCAAACGGGAATCCGACCATGACCTACGTTGTCACTGAAAACTGCATTGGCTGCAAATACACTGACTGTGTCGAGGTATGCCCGGTGGATTGTTTCTATGAAGGTGAGAACACGTTGGTCATTCATCCCGATGAATGCATCGACTGCGGCGTGTGTGAACCCGAATGCCCTGCAGACGCCATCCGCCCCGATACCGAGCCGGGGATGGATCAATGGGTCGAGTTCAACCGGAAATACTCGGAAATGTGGCCGGTGATCGTAACCAAGAAGGACCCGCTGCCCGAGGCCGAAGAACGTGACGGCGAAGAAGGTAAGATGGAGAAGTATTTCTCTGAAGCTCCGGGTGAGGGCGGCTAACCGATTCGTTTTTATCAACCGGTCAGTCAATATCGGAAATACCGCCTAAGCTATTGGACGCAAATAGTTTTGTAAGGCACCTGAACTGTGCTGCTTTCGTATGTCTCAGTTTTGTGATATACTCGAAAGCTGAATGATGACTGAGTTGGGGATGTGCTCCGTAAGTATGTGCGCTTTGGAGTTCTGATTTATTGACAAATACACCGCCTGACCGGGCCGAAGATGGCGCGGGCTGGTGTGTTGTTTTGTCTGTCCTTCGCTCTGGAAACAAGGATGAACCTGTATGTCTAAGTCGAAAAAGCTTGAGTTCCGCCCGAACGATTACGTTGTTTACCCTGCCCATGGCGTGGGTCAGATCATCTCGATCGAAGAACAGGAAGTCGCGGGATACTCGCTTGAGCTGTTCGTCATCTCGTTTGAAAAAGACAAAATGACCCTACGGGTCCCAACCAACAAGGTCACCGAATCCGGTCTGCGCTCGCTGAGTTCGCCAGATGTGATTAGTCAGGCGATGAAAACCCTAAAAGGTAAGGCCAAGGTAAAGCGGGCCATGTGGTCGCGCCGTGCGCAGGAATACGAACAAAAGATCAACTCGGGCGATCTGATCTCGATCGCCGAGGTGGTTCGTGACCTGCACCGCACCGATGACCAGCGTGAGCAGAGCTATTCCGAGCGTCAGCTTTACGAAGCCGCGTTGGAACGTCTGACCCGTGAAGTTGCCGCTGTTTCCGGCGCCGGCGAAGTGTCTGCTGCCAAACAAGTGGATGAGGTTCTGACCTCGCGCGCAGCCGCCGCCTGACCCGGCAGAATGACGATTTAAGGCCGCTCTGGTAACAGGGCGGCCTTTTTTTCGTGCCCGAGCGCTTGGTGAATTGCCTGATTGCGGGTAATTTCCCTGTAAACAGAGGCGGGTACATGGCCAAGGTAAAGCAGACCCTCAAGTATCTCTATATCGGGCGCGATCCGATCTCCGTCTGGTTCCGCTATGGGCTGATCCTGTTTGATCTGGTGACGATCGTGTTCTTTGTCGCTACGGCCCATGTTCCGCACGGGCCGGGGCTGACGGTTCTAAGCATGTTCATCGGTCTGTTGATCCTGTGCGATTTCTCGGCGCGGCTTTGGATATCAAAGGATCGGTGGAAACTTTTCTTCAAGGTCTACACGCTTGCTGATCTGGTCGTGATCATTTCGTTGATGCTGGATCCATTCGTTTCCGGCAATCTGGCGTTCCTGCGTATTCTGCGCGCGTTGCGATTGATTCACTCCTATCACCTGCTCAGAGATTTGCGCCGTGATGTTGAGTTCTTCCGAACCCACGAAGACGCCGTGATAGCGGCCATTAACCTGTTGGTGTTCGTGTTCGTGACCTCAACCGCTGTTCTGGTCTTTTTTATCCCCGAGGAGAGTCAGACTGCCTATATCGACGCGCTGTATTTTACGATGGCAACGCTGACGACCACCGGTTTTGGTGACATCACCTTGGCGACACCGGGGGGGAAGCTGTTTTCAGTGTTCATTATGGTTGTTGGCGTCGCGCTGTTTGTTCGATTGGCGCAAGCGATCTTTATGCCGCAGAAAGTGCGCCACAAGTGCCCAAGCTGTGGTCTGTTTCGCCATGATCCCGACGCAGTGCATTGCAAGCATTGCGGCGAAGTTCTGAAAATTGAAACCGGAGGCGTTTCTTAGGACGCTACGACCAGAACCAGCAGGAATGCGATTTCGGACACTTGTTGCGTTGCGCCCAGAACATCTCCGGTTTGGCCTCTGATCTTGGCTTTTGCGACAACGGCGATAACAAACAGGCATATGGCAATAACCAGTATCGCGGCCATTGCTGGGGCACCTACCAAAACCATCGCACATACCAGTGCAACCAACGCGCCCAATGCGACTGAACCAGCACTGGGTGCCCCGACCGAGTGGCTTAGGCCCGCGCGCCGTGCATTTGGAAGTGAGGCCATCAAAACCGGCATCGCTGCGCGGGAAACGATGCATGCGGCTAAGATGCCCGACAAGCCACCCTGGGACAGCAGCGTCGCTATCAAAACGACGCGCAGGCCTTGCGATATCAACAGAGCCAGGACGCCATAGGTTCCGATTTGGCTGTCTTTCATGATTTCAAGCCGTCGTTCGGGGGTAAACCCTCCCCAAAACCCATCTACCGTGTCCGCAAGCCCATCTTCGTGCATGGCACCCGTGCACAGTACCAGAACGGCAATGACGAGTATTGCGCTGGCCAAGGGCGGAAGGTTTACTGCAACGCTGGCCCACCCGATAGCGCCGGCAAGTAGGCCGACGACCAGCCCAACAACAGGGAAGGCCCAGGCCGCATCTGCCTGGCGTTCAAAAACGTGTTCAGGCAGTCGCGGAAGCGGTAGGCGTGTCAAAAGAACCAGCGCCACAGGAATATCCCATCTGGAAACGAGGTTGGTGTCGGTTTTTTGCACTCCCATGCCTTTCTGGGTCTTGCCGGATTGATCGCTTTGGTTAAACACGCAGGACCACTCTGATGCAACGAGGCTTTGAATGCTGCCCGAACTGAACGATCTGAATTCCTTTCGTCAAGCTCTGAGCGGGGCCCCCGGTCCTGACGATGATGCCGCGCAAGGTGCGGCTGAACGAAACGGTCAATTGACAAAACCACCGGGAGCGTTGGGGCGGCTGGAAGATCTGGCGATCTGGTATGCCGGATGGCGTCAAGATGCGCGCCCTCAGATAACCGCGCCTCAGGTCATCGTTTTTGCTGGCAATCATGGGGTCACTGCGCAGGGTGTATCAGCTTTTCCGCCTGAAGTGACCGTTCAGATGGTTGCGAATTTTGAGCATGGCGGAGCGGCGATCAACCAATTGGCCAAGGCCGCCGGTGCCACCATGGACGTACACGCGCTGAATCTGGATGTCCCGACAACGGATTTCACAACCGGACCAGCCCTGTCGGAAGATGAGTTGCTGCAGGCGTTGCAAACCGGGTGGAGCTCGGTGAACCCCAATGCTGACCTTTTGGTTGTTGGTGAGATGGGGATAGGAAATACCACCCCGGCGGCTGCGATTGCGTGTGCGTTGTTCGGCGGCGAGGCGTCCGATTGGACCGGGCGTGGAACCGGCGTTGACGATGCGGGTCTGGCAAACAAGACGCGGGTCGTCGCCGAAGGTGTGTCCTTGCATGCAGGCACGGGCGATGGTCTGGAAATTCTGCGCCGACTTGGGGGACGGGAAATCGCTGCCATGGCCGGAGCGATCGCTGCCGCCCGTGCATTGCGCATTCCTGTCATCTTGGATGGGTTCATCTGTTCTGCTGCCGCAGCTTGTTTGGCTGAGACGGTCAAAGGCGCGTTGGACCACACCGTAGCAGGCCATCAAAGTGCCGAAGGCGCGCATGGGGCCGTTTTGGCAAAGTTGGGTAAAGAGCCGCTCTTGAACCTTGGCCTGCGTCTTGGCGAAGGCTCTGGAGGGGCGTTGGCAATCAATATCCTGAAAAGCGCCGTGGCCTGCCATTCCGGAATGGCGACATTTGCCGAGGCAGGCGTGTCGGACGGGTGATCAATGCAGCCTGATCCACGACGGATCAGGCGGACTTTTTCGCGTGTTTTTCGGAAAGCTCCAGCAACTCGGTCTCAAGGTCTTTTTCCAGTTGCTGTGCGCGTTCGATGTATTTCTTGTTTTCAGCCGTCGGCATTCCGGGAACCCAAAGTTCAGCAAGCTCGCGGACGGACATCCTGTCGTGGTGATAAAAGGTCTGTTCAGCGTGGGCTGCCTCGTACTCACTAAGTCCGATATTTTCGAGGACATACCGGCCCGCACGTAGTGATCCGTCGAACATCTCGCGCACGATATCGTCCGCGCCGGCCTGGTACAGCTCATAAACATGGGTACGATCATGCGCGCGCGCGACGATGTGCAGGTCGGGGCGCTGGCGGCGTGCAAAACTGACAAGACGGGTGACCGTCTTTGGATCGTCCATCGCCGCAACCAGAACCGCAGCTTTCTCAAGCCCCGCGGCCCGCAAAAGTTCTGGTCGGGTGGGGTCGCCTAGGAACCCCTTGACCCCGAAGCGGCGCATAAGCTGGATCGTTTCGATGTCGTGATCCAAAACGATCGTCTTAAAACCGCTGGCGCGCACCAAACGGTTTACGATCTGACCAAAGCGACCGATGCCTGCAATGATCACTGGGCCTTTCTCGTCGATCTCATCCGGTTCAGGGGTTGGTGTTCCTTCGCCGATACGCCGCGAGAGCAGGTCGAAGATGATGAACAAAAGCGGTGTGATCAGCATCGTCAACGCGATGATCATCAACAGTTTTTGCGACAGGTCCGGGGGGATCACGTTCTGCTGGGTCGAAAAGGCCAGAAGAACAAAGCCAAACTCACCAGCTTGTGCCAGACCTAAGGTGAACAGCCAGTGATCACGTCCCCGCAGCTTAAATGCGCGACCAACCAGATACAGAATGATCCCTTTGGCCAGGATGACCAGCAAGGCCAACCCGATCAGATCAAACGGGTCATTGAAGAAATAACCGATATCAATTCCGGCGCCGACCGTGATGAAGAACAGGCCAAGAAACAGGCCTTTGAACGGCTCCAGATCGCTTTCCATCTCGTGACGGAATTCTGAGCTGGCGAGAACCACGCCGGCCAGAAACGCACCAAGGGCAGGGGACAGGCCCACGAGGGTCATCAGGAAGGAAATGCCGACGACGATCATAAGGGCAAGCGCCGTATACATTTCGCGCAGACGGGTTGCGTGGATAAAGCGGAACAAGGGGCGCGTCAGGTAAATCCCGGCAAGAATGACAAATGCAACCGCGCCGATGGTGACAAGCGTCACGGCCCAACCCGGTAGCCCTTCAACCAGCGACAAGCTGTGATGCGCGGTATCGTGAAGGTCCTTCACCCCACGGTCGATAGAGCCGTCATCTTCGAAATGAGGCATGGCAGGCATGGCCAAAAGCGGCAGCAACGCCAGAATTGGGATAACCGCGATGTCCTGTGTCAAAAGCACGGAAAAGGTGGCGCGCCCCCCGTTCGTTTGCATCAACCCCTTTTCCGAAAGGGTTTGCAAGACGATCGCCGTTGAAGACAAAGACAAGGTCAATCCAACGGCCAGGGCAACAGACCACGGATGGTTTGCATAAATAGCAACACCCGCGATCACAGCCGTCGATAGCAGGACTTGCAGACCACCCAAGCCCAACAGCCTGTCCCGCATATCCCAAAGGGCGCGCGGCTCAAGCTCTAGCCCGATCAGGAACAGCATCATGACGACGCCAAATTCGGCGACATGCTGCAGGCTTTCTGTTTCAGCCCCGACAAGGCCGAACATGGGGCCGATCACAATCCCGGCTGCCAGATATCCAAGAACAGATCCCAAACCCAGACGGGCCGACAAAGGCACGGCAATCACCGCGGCGGCCAGATAGATTGTCGCCTGATAAAGGAAGTCGTCCATTTTGGTCCTTTCGTTCGGGTCAGGTGGGCAGCGGCGCGTCGCGCTTGAGCTGGTCCATCACAATCTGGCTTTGCACTCTGGCTACTGCAGGATGCGGCAGTATCACCTGGTGAAGCAAGCGGTTCAGGGCAGAAAGATCGTCGCAATAAACATGGAGCAAATAATCCGCTTCTCCAGTCATCGTCCACGCGCTGGTGATCTCTGGGCGGGTGTCGACCATGCGGGAAAAGCTTTCGGATTGCTCGGGGCCGTGGGTGCCCAGATGAACCTGTATGAAGCCTTGAACCTGTAGTCCCAATTTCAGCGGATCCAGCCGGGCAGCATAGCCTGTGATATAGCCTTCAGCCTCAAGCCTTTGCCGTCGCCGCCCTGCCTGACTAGGCGACAGGTTCAACATTTCCCCCAACTGATGCGCAGTCAAATGCGCATTCTTCTGCAGCTCGGACAAAAGGCGTGTGTCGGTGGAGTCCAGCATATGCGAAAATTCTCTAAAATATTCGTAAACCATGCGCAAATCGCGCGCTCTATATCAGGTTACACGAAAACAATGCGCAGAAAAAGCATTGGATAAGGCGTATTTTGGAATCAGCAAAGAAATTCCTGTTATTTACGGAGACGCGCCATGGGTCCTTTCCCGCACAACGCCCCGAAATCTGTCATCAGCTCTGAAAACCCCGCCGGAACCGACGGGTTCGAGTTTGTTGAGTTTGCTCACCCCGATCCTCAGGAACTGCGCGACCTGTTTGCCAAGATGGGGTTCGAACTGGTTGGGCATCACAAGGACAAGCCGGCGGTTGAACTCTGGCAACAGGGGGATGTGACATACATTCTGAACGCAGACGAAGATAGCTTTGCCGCGAAATTTGTGGCCGAGCACGGCCCCTGCGCCCCTTCGATGGGGTGGCGGGTAGTGGACGCCCAAAAAGCGTATGAGCACGCTGTGTCCAAAGGGGCAGAGCCTTATGACGCCGAAGACAAGACAATGAACGTCCCTGCGATCAAGGGGATTGGTGGGTCGCTGATCTATTTTATTGATCAGTATTACGATACCTCGCCCTATAACGAAGAATTCACCTGGACCAAGCAATCAAAGCCGCGCGGTGACGGGTTTTATTACCTCGATCACCTGACGCACAATGTCTACAAGGGCAACATGGACAAATGGTTCAAGTTCTACGGTGATCTGTTTAACTTCCGCGAAATTCGTTTCTTTGACATTCAGGGCAAGTTCACGGGCCTTTTCAGCCGCGCATTGACGTCGCCCTGCGGACGCATTCGCATTCCGATCAATGAAGATCGTGGCGAAACGGGCCAGATCGTGTCGTATCTGAAAAAGTACAAGGGTGAAGGCATTCAGCATATCGCCGTGGGCAGCGAAGATATCTACGCCTCGACCGACGCTATTGCGGAAAAGGGTTTGAAATTCATGCCAGGTCCGAACGAAGCCTATTACAAGATGTCTACGGATCGGGTCGCCGACCACGAAGAGCCGCTGGACCGGATGATGAAACACGGAATCCTGATCGACGGAGAAGGTGTTCTGGATGGGGGCGAGACCCGCATTCTGCTTCAGATATTCTCAAAGACCGTCATCGGTCCGATCTTCTTCGAGTTCATTCAACGCAAAGGTGACGATGGGTTTGGCGAAGGTAACTTCCAGGCCCTGTTCGAATCCATCGAGCGTGAGCAGATCGAAAGCGGAGAAATTTCCGCGGCTTAAAAGGGCTGGCTAACGTAATGCTCAGAGGGTGTGATCCAGCCTCTGAGCCTTTTCCTCAGCTTCGTGGCATTCGCAGGGTCACGTTCTGACCGCGTTTTTGATAGCGTAACTCGCTGTCACTAATGGCGACCACATTTCCGCCATCCAGCCGATCCCCGACCTTCAGCTTTTTGTAGCGGCCACTGGGAAGCCGCACCAGCGCGCGCCTGTTTGCCGGGGAGCCGTAGACGCCAATCAGATTAAGTTTGCGCAGGTTGATCGCATTGTCGATTGTCGCCTGACGGGCAACCGATGCAGATGACGGAATTTTCGGAGCAACGGCCCGTGCCTGGAAAGAACCCGCCTCATCGTTATTTTGTGGAACTGCTGCGGTTGACCCCAGCCGGGCCGTATTTGTTTCCTGTCTTTGAATAAGCCCTGCCGGGCGCGGTTTGGGGCGCGGTACGCGCACCACCGCCAGCGCCGTTGGCGTGTGATCAACCTGTGGCCGCTCTTGAACAGATTTGGGGCGCAGCTTGGGCCTGACGCTGGCCAGTTCTTCGCGCGTTCGTCCACCCAATTGCTGACGCTCGAAGCGCTCAATCAAGTCACTGGGCCGGGGTTTCGGGCGTAACTCTGCCAAACGCGAGGTCAGTTCTTCGACGATGGGTTCTTGTTCAAAGCGAACCGGAACGTCTGGCGGCACCTTCGCTGGGCGCCCTAAATAGACCACGATGCCATCGGGATTCAGTGTGCCATCCACTGTGGCCGCAACAAGCCCCCGGTCGTCCAGATCGAAACGCGTGCCGGGCTTGGTCGGGTCGGCGACCTGCTCAAACGGGGTGTCTGTGTCAAAGCTGCCGACCTCCGGCAGGGCGATCGCATCCCGCGAAAGATCGGATTTGTCGATTGACGTAAGATAGACCGTCTCAGGTACGGCGGGTTCGGGCTCAGGCAGGAGGGCGGGGACGACGATCCGTGCACTGGCATGTACCTGTACGGGCTCCGGCTCTGGGTCTTTTGCGACATCTTCAACGACCGTCGGGGCGATTTTTAGCGCCTCAAGAATTGCGGCGTCTGTCGGTGTTTCGTTCAACGCCTCAAGGATCGCGGCGTCGGTTGGGGAAATCTCACCCGCCAAGTCTTCATCTGCCGGCGGCGCCTTGGGTTCCGGTAGGGTGACGCTTGCCGTTTCCGATTCTTCGACGTCCAAAGCTTCGGTTTGCAAAGGCAACGGCACAGGTTCAACCGGTTCTTCCTGTACGTCGGCAAGTTCCGTATCCAAAGGCACATCGCCATCAGAGCCGAAAACGCCCCAACCGATCAAAACCACCGCGATCACCGCCGCTGCTGCCAATGGAATCGCAAGGCCTTGGGGCAGTTTCATTCCTGCAGTAGAACCTTGACCAGCGGTCGCTTGCGACGGGGCCGAGCGGAACTCAGCCGGGGTCGAAGATGCGGCTATCGCATGAACCGCAAGGCCGTCAGGCTCCTCTGGGGTGATGGGGGCGGCAGGATGCGCAATCGGTTGGTCTGCCAAGGAAAACAGAGGGTCGGCCGGATAGTCCTGATCGTCCACTTGTGTTGTAAATTCTACCGGGATGAACCCGTGATCGGCAGCAAATGCCTGCGCCTCTTTCAGGGTCTGCTTGGCGACCGCGGCGATATAAGTGGTTGAGCCGCTGCTGACGGTGTCGAACGCCAATTCGTCCAGTTCATAGGGCGTTGCCTCGGACAAAGCGTTGCGAACGCGTTGCTCCGTCCCGGCAGGATCGGACGCATCGGTTTCGACCGAAAGGAACCGGGCCTGATCAGTTGGAAGGATCAGCCTACAGCTCAGGTCGTTTTCCAGTGCGAAACCCTTGTTGCGCAGGTCTTCGATCTGCGCGTTCAGGTCTTCCACATCCAAGGAAACTTCGCCAACGCAGAACCATTCATCGTCCGCGAAGTGGTGCAAAGAAATCCCGGCAGAAGAAAAAGACAGCGCAAAGGCAGGTTTCATATTCCGGAGGAACCACAATTGTCATCATCAACGCGGGCGATGTCTCGTCCGCAGACTGACATTAAAGCAGGATCCCGCCGAGGGAAAGAAAAAGCCAATCCTTCCCCTTGTTCGGCAGACCGTTGCCACCCCATCTTAGTATAAATGAATTTGGAGGGAAGACCTTGAAGAACCTTGCTTTTCTGGCCGCCGTGCTGGCCATAACCACTGCGGGAATGGCACATGCGGAAGAACGTCGCATCTCAGTCGCCGCCGCTGGCACCGTTCAGACGGCCCCGGATATGGCGACGATCAATCTGGGTGTCACGAATGAGGATGCGCAAGCGTCAACCGCGATGCAGGCCACGTCGGACGCTGTATCTCAGATCCTCAGCAGGTTGGAGGAACTGGGAGTAGAAGCGCAGGATATCCAGACCCGAGATATCTCTTTGTCGCCTGCGTGGTCTGGGCGCGGCAACCAGGCCGGAGAAAAGGCAGAGATCACGGGATTTGTCGCCTCGAACCGGGTGATCGTACGTGTTCAGGACCTTTCGCAGCTTGGATCGCTCATGGACGCTGTTATTCAGGACGGTGCTAATGACTTCGGCGGCCTCAGTTTCGGTGTCAAAGACCCGAAACCCCTTGAGGCCGAAGCGCGCGCCAAGGCCGTGGCCGAAGCGACCGCCAAGGCTGAACAATTGGCACAAGCTGCGAACCTGACGCTGGGTCCGGTCAAAACGATCAATGAGCAGGTGGCGAGCGTCCGGCCTGCCGCGCAAATGCGCGAGTTCAACATGGCGGATTCCGGTGGAGTGCCAGTCGCAGGCGGGGAAATCTCGATCTCTGTCACCGTTTCGATGGAGTTCGGAATTTCACAGTAACCCTAGCTTTTGGCGCGGGCCTGCAGCGATTGGCGTTGCTGGCCCGTTTGGTCGAAATTGTCGGGCGACAGCCATGCTTCGAACGCGGAACGGACGCGGGGCCATTCAGTGTCGAGTATGGAATACCAAGCCGTATCCCGGTTGCGGCCCTTGTAATGCGCGGCCTGCCGGAAAACCCCTTCGAATGTGAATCCCAGACGTTCGGCCGCGCTGCGTGACGGGGCATTCAGTGCGTCGCATTTCCATTCATAGCGCCGGTAGCCCAGCTCATCGAACACGCGGCGCATCATCAGAAACATTGTTTCGGTCGAGGGCGGCTTGCGCTGCAATAGCGGCGAAAAGTGGATGTGCCCAACCTCGATGACGCCCGCAGCGGGGTCGATCCGAAGGAACGAGGCCATCCCAACCGGGGTGCCCTCGTGATCCAGTACCGTGTGAAACATCGGATCAGCGTCTACGCACGATGCACGCGCCCAAACTTCAAAGTCTTCTTCGGCCTTGAACGGACCGTATGGCAGGTAGGTCCAGTTCCGTCCGTCAGTATCGTTGGCAAACGCCCGGTATAATCCGGGCGCATGCCGGTTCACGTCCAGTGGCACGACCGAACAATAGCGCCCCTCCATCGGCGTGTAGGGCGGAGTCGGGCGTGGAAACTCGCCCGAAACCGGCAATCCGATGGGTTGGCCCAAGTCGTTCGTTACGTGCTCGACCATGATTTAGGCCGACGCTTTTGCCAGTGCCTGATCCAGGTCAGCGATCAGATCGCCGGCGTCTTCGATCCCGATGGATACGCGCACAACGCCGGGGCCGGCACCTGCGGCCTCTTGCTGTTCGGGGGTCAACTGGCGGTGGGTGGTCGAGGCCGAGTGGATGATCAGTGACCGTGCATCGCCTAGGTTGGCCACATGGCTAAAGATTTCCAACGCATTCACCAGCTTGACGCAGGCGTCATACCCACCTTTGACAGCAAAGGTGAACAGCGCGCCAGCGCCCTTCTTGTACTGCGCCTTGACCCGGTCGTTGTAAGGCGACGAGGGCAGCCCTGCATAGGTCACGTATTCCACCCGGTCATCCGCTTCGAGCCAGGCCGCGATTTTCTGAGCGTTCTCGACATGGCGCTCCATCCGCAGCGACAGGGTCTCTATCCCCATCAACGTATAGTGGGCAGCTTGCGGATTCATCGTCATGCCAAGATCGCGCAGACCGATGGCGATGCCATGGAAGGTGAAAGCCAACGGGCCGAACGTTTCGTGGAACTTCAGGCCGTGATAGGCGGGTTCAGGCTGGCCGAGCGAGGGGAATTTGTCATTCGCCGACCAGTCGAATTTGCCCGAATCCACGACGCAGCCGCCCGTTACGGTGCCGTTGCCGGTCAGGTATTTGGTGGTCGAATGCACCACCAGCGTCGCGCCATGCTCAATCGGGCGGCACAGGTATGGGGTGGCCGAGGTGTTGTCGACGATCAGAGGAATGCCCGCATCGTCGGCGACATCTGCCAGCGCACGGATATCGGTGACGTATCCGCCTGGGTTGGCGATGGATTCGCAGAATATCGCGCGGGTGTTGTCGTCGATGGCGGCCTTCACCGCGTCTACGTCATCCGTATCCACAAATGTGGCGGACCAGCCAAAGCGTTTGATGGTTTGGCTGAACTGCGTAACGGTCCCCCCATAAAGGCGCGTCGAAGCAACGATATTGCAGCCCGGAGTCATCAACGGGAACAACGCCATGATCTGCGCCGCGTGGCCCGAAGAACAGCAGACAGCGCCCACACCACCTTCCAGCGTGGCGATACGCTCCTGCAGAACGGCCACGGTTGGGTTGGTCAGGCGAGAGTAGATAAAGCCGACTTCCTGCAGGTTGAACAGGGCGGCCGCATGGTCTGCGTCACGAAAGACGTACGCCGTTGTCTGGTAAATCGGGGTCTGACGCGCCCCCGTTGCCGGATCAGGGCGCGCACCAGCGTGAATTTGAAGCGTGTCAAAGCCGTAGGTTGGACCGTCTGACATCGTTGAACTCTCCCTCTGGAATGTGTGTTGCTGACTCTCTAGGCGATTGGGCGCTTGCGCACAACAACCCAGTCAACGCATCCAAAGGCCGCTAGTTTTGATCCTGTTGCGAATGACTTGTTCGCGTTGGGGCAGGTTGTCGCGGTCGAACATCTGACGGATCTTATGCCCTTTGCGCTGGATCACCAGCTTTCTGATCGGCTCATACCCCTTGAGCACTTTCTTGATCTTGTTCGGTGCAACGACGGTTTCTAACACCTCGACCACATGGTCACTCTCGCGTGCGTATAGCAGTGGAAACAGGCGGTAATGGCAGCTCACCGATCCATCCAGCAGACCTTGGGGCAGGGTGTCACGCCCTCCGCCAAGCGAATGGATGACAAGGGGAAGTGCGATTTGATCCAACCAAGGGGTCAGCGTTTGCCCGGCCATTTCGGGGATGTCTTCGTCCCGGATGGTGCGGGCATATTCCAGATAGCGTTCCCCGAACTCTTTGGGACAGCGGTAATAGAAAAAACCGGCATTGAAATACAGATACCGCCGCCAGTAGTCGTGCGGCTGCGATCTGTCCAAAGAGCTGTCAAAATCCAGTCCGAACCGGCGGTACAATGCGCCCCAAATGCCATCAAAGCCGGGTCCATACAGTGTTGGGCGGGGCCATGTCCCCTCGACTTTTTGCGAGGCGCTTGGACGATCAAAATCGAATGCGACGCTGTTCAGATCCCCGATGATCAGCGTGTCGCTGTCAAAAAACACAAACGGCTCACCCTCGGGCAGCGCGAGCAAGGCTTCAATCTTGTTGCCGTTGGGATAGCTTTCACCAAATACGAGGTTGTCGAATGGCAAAACCTCGGCGTCCAACTGCTTCAAAGCCTTAAGTACATCCTCGTTTTGTAGCCCGGGGTCTTGGGACCAACGCGGCCCGGAATTGGGTGAGGCAACGAATAATCTGCCCGCAAAATCCGGTGAGCTGTGCCGCAACGAAGCGGCAAACAAAAGCGCCTCGTACTGTAGGCGGTTGTTCTGTCCGACGATTACGACGTTGAACTTTGGGGTCTTGGCCTGCATCGAGGGACTTTCGGAATTTGGCCGCTCATTGGCGCATTATTTGTGTTGCACGTACTGTACGCAGCAAGGCTCGTCAAAACCAGAGTTCACGCGGCACCGGAAATGGGAATTTTGAAATTGGCGGCAGCACGCCCATCTATTGGACACGGGACGAAACAGGAGAAGACTCATGAGGGTCAACGCAGATTTCACCAGGCGCGTGGCAGTTCATTTCGACGAAAACGAATGGGTCGCGTCCCCGGCTGCTGGGGTTGAACGGAAAATGCTTGATCGGATCGGCGAAGAGGTCGCTCGCGCGACGACGATTGTTCGGTTTGCACCGGGCAGCGCGTTTGCCGCGCATACCCATAATGGGGGTGAGGAATACCTTGTTCTGGATGGCGTCTTTCAGGATGAAACGGGTGACTTCCCTGTGGGCAGTTACGTGCGGAACCCGCCGACATCGTCCCATACGCCTTCGGCAAAGGAAGGAGCGACGATATTGGTCAAGCTGCACCAATTCGACCCCGAGGACCGGACCCAAGTGCGGCGTTCAATCAACGGAGAGGGCAACATGCAACTCTTCAAAGACGCGCAAGAGGACGTGCGGGTTCTGACGTTAGGCCCCGGCGAAACGGTGGAATTGGACGCTGCCGGAGGGCTTGAGCTGTTCATAATCGAAGGCTCGGTGCAGGAATCGTCCGAGGATTTTGCGGTCTGGGACTGGCTCAGGCTACCACCCGGAGAGAAGTCTAGCGCGCAAGCCGGGGCATCTGGCGCACGTGTTTGGATGAAGTCCGGCCACCTGAACCAGATGATCTGAATTCCGCGATTGCTTTAAAAACAGGCATTAGAACGGTGAAGCCGGGCTTTTTGGCCCGGTTTTTTCATTTTTTGACCAATTGGCAAATTTTACCAATTGATAAAAAATCAGATTGTGGCAAGCTGAGATCATAACGAACATATCTACAGGGAGTAGAGCGATGGCACAGGGCCAGATGGTCCCCGGCATAGTTTCCGGGCGACTTTCCAGCGATGAGCTGACCTCGAATTTCACGGATCTGCATCCGCCATTGGCCCCGCATGAGGCTGCCGTGGCTGCTGATCGGTGCTATTTTTGCTATGACGCGCCGTGTGTGACGGCTTGTCCCACAGACATCGACATACCGCTGTTCATGCGACAGATTCAGGCCGGACAACCCGAAGCGGCGGGTGAAACTATTCTGGCGCAGAATATCCTTGGTGGAATGTGCGCCCGCGTTTGCCCGACCGAAACGCTGTGTGAAGAAGCCTGCGTACGCGAAACCGCAGAAGGCTCGCCAGTGGAAATCGGACGTTTGCAGCGTTATGCGACAGATAGCGTGATGGCCGATGGTGCGCACCCGTTTGAGCGTGCTGCACCTACCGGCAAGACAGTGGCCGTTGTAGGGGCTGGCCCTGCGGGTCTGGCCTGTGCGCATCGTTTGGCCATGCTGGGTCATGACGTTGTCATTCACGAAAGCAAACCCAAGCCGGGCGGATTGAACGAATACGGAATCGCGGCCTACAAATCGACCAACGATTTCGCGCAGGCCGAGGTGGATTGGCTGCTTGGAATCGGCGGGATCACCATTGAGACGGGTTCGGTTCTGGGCGAGGGGATTTCGCTGGAAGGTCTGTCTGCAAATTATGACGCTGTCTTTTTGTCAATCGGTTTGGCCGGGGTGAACGCCCTGCGCGCGGGTGGTGTCGACAAGGACGGTGTGCGGGCCGCAGTCGACTTTATTGCTGATGTACGGCAGGCCGGCGACTTGGCGGATTTGCCGGTCGGTAGGAATGTCGTGGTCATCGGTGGCGGAATGACGGCCGTAGATGCAGCGGTGAAGTCCAAGTTGCTAGGGGCCGAACACGTCACAATCGCGTATCGGCGCGGCCGTGATGCGATGGGGGCCAGCCGATACGAACAGGACTTGGCTGCTTCGCATGGGGTCAAAATCATGACCAACGTGCAGCCTGTGGCCGTGCACGGAAACGGGGCAGCCGCTGAGATCGAACTGGAGTATACTGCCAGCCATGACGGTCAACTGACCGGCACGGGTGAGATGGTCCGCGTTCCTGCTGATCAGGTACTCAAGGCGATTGGTCAGACATTGGAAGGCGCGCCGGAAGGCTTGGAACTGGACGGCAACAAGATTGCTGTAACTGGGGCCGGGCGTACTTCGATCGCAGGTGTCTGGGCCGGGGGCGACTGCGCTGCTGGTGGTGAAGACCTGACCGTGACTGCCGTGGCCGAGGGCCGCGATGCCGCAATGGATATCCACGCAAGCCTGACTGCGTGAAACCCACAGATTAAGATGCTGAACTGCATCAGGGAGGCCGGATAGATGGCTGATTTAAAAACAAACTTTCTGGGTATTGAAAGCCCGAACCCGTATTGGTTGGCCTCGGCGCCGCCGACCGACAAGGAATACAACGTCCGCCGCGCTTTCGAGGCCGGATGGGGTGGCGTGGTCTGGAAAACGCTCGGGGCCGAGGGGCCTCCGGTCGTGAACGTGAACGGGCCGCGTTATGGCGCGATCTATGGTGCCGATCGGCGGCTTTTGGGCCTGAACAACATCGAGTTGATCACGGACCGCCCGTTGGAGGTGAACCTTGAAGAAATGGCGCGGGTTAAATCGGATTACCCGGACCGTGCGCTGATCGCTTCGATCATGGTGCCGTGCGAGGAAGAGGCCTGGCAAGCCATCCTGCCGCGCGTGGCGGAAACCGGCGCAGACGGGATTGAGCTGAACTTTGGCTGTCCGCACGGGATGAGTGAACGCGGCATGGGTTCCGCCGTGGGGCAGGTACCGGAATACATCGAGATGGTCACGCGTTGGTGCAAAAAGTACTATGATCGCCCGGTCATCGTGAAGCTGACGCCGAACATCACAGACATTCGCAAACCTGCCGAGGCGGCAAAGAACGGCGGTGCCGATGCGGTGTCGCTGATCAACACGATTAACTCGATCACCAGCGTCAATCTGGATACGTTCAGCCCCGAGCCTTCGATTGATGGCAAGGGCAGCCATGGCGGGTATTGCGGCCCTGCGGTGAAACCGATTGCTCTGTCGATGGTGTCCGAGATTTCGCGGGCGCAAGCGACGCACGGCTTGCCGATTTCCGGCATCGGCGGCGTGACCACGTGGCGCGACGCGGCAGAGTTCATGGCGTTGGGATGTGGCACCGTTCAGGTTTGTACGGCGGCGATGACCTATGGCTTCAAGATCATCGACGAGTTGACCGCTGGCCTGTCCAAATGGATGGACGAAAAGGGCTATAAGGACGTTTCGGAAATTGTTGGTCTTGCCGTTCCGAATGTTACAGATTGGCAGTATCTGAACCTGAACTACGTGGCGAAGGCCAAAATTGATCAGGACCAGTGCATCAAGTGTGGCCGGTGCTATGCGGCTTGCGAAGACACCAGTCATCAGGCGATTTCCATGTCCGATGACCGCGTGTTCGAGGTCATGGATGACGAATGTGTCGCCTGTAATCTTTGCGTGGATGTCTGCCCGGTTGACGGCTGTATCTCGATGGTGCCGATGACGGCCGGAGAGGTTGACCCACGTACAGGACGCGAGGTTCAACCAGACTATGCCAACTGGACGACGCACCCGAACAATCCCATGGCAAAAGCAGCTGAGTAAGCAAAGAAAGGGGCCAGCGCTGGCCCCTTTTTATGGCGTCAGTAGCTTACGATAGAGCGTATCAACGAACGGCTCGGCCCCCTCATATGGGTCTTCATCCCCTAGGATCGCCCGAACCTGAACGTCAAAATCCGCATAGTGCTGGGTCAGCGCCCAGATGGAGAAAATCAGGTGATAGGGGTGCAGTCGCGCAATCCTTCCCTGATCCATCCAATCGGACAATATCGCGGTTTTTTCATCGACCAGGGCCTTTAGGTCATTGGACAGCGAATCGTGAATGCGTGGCGCGCCCTGTACCAGTTCATTTGCAAACAGACGGCTTTCGCGGGGCAGATCGCGGCTCATCTCTAGCTTGCGTTGGATATACGCCAGGATTTCTTCCATCGGGTCGCCTTGTGCATCAAGATCGTGCAAAGGGGCCAGCCATGTTTCCAGAAGGCCAGACAACAGCGCGGTGTGAATCGCTTCTTTCGATGGGAAATAATACAGCAGATTGGGCTTGCTTAGTCCGGCTTCGGCGGCAATCTGGTCAACCGTTGCGCCACGGAATCCATGGGCTGAGAACACATTAAGTGCGGCGTCGAGAATTGCGGCGCGGTTCTTTTTCTGAATTCTGGTCGGGGCGCGGTCTTCAGGCATGTTTTCAGGGTGTCTCTTTTTCCGGCAGGCGGGTGCTGAATAGGGCAAAAAATCTGGCTGAGTCCTGCAATTTCTTGACTGATCTCGAACCCGTGATAGCGTGAGTTTGACCAGATGGTCAAATCAAGACACCAAAAGCGAGCCAAATCGCAAGCAACAGGGAAAAACAAGATGGCAGCTCCGGCGCAGAACCTCAGGATCAATGGCGACAGGTTGTGGGACAGCCTGATGGAGATGGCCAAGATTGGCCCCGGTGTGGCGGGTGGGAACAACCGTCAAACGCTGACGGATGAGGATGCCGAAGGCCGCGCGCTGTTCCAAAAATGGTGCGAGGACGCGGGCTGTTCGATGGGGCTGGACCAGATGGGCAACATGTTCGCGCGTCGCGAGGGGACGGATCCCGAAGCCTTGCCAGTCTATGTCGGCTCGCATTTGGACACGCAGCCTACGGGCGGAAAATACGATGGTGTCTTGGGAGTTCTGGGCGGGCTGGAGATTATCCGCACTCTGAATGATCTGGGGATTAAGACCAAGCACCCGATCGTCGCGACCAATTGGACAAATGAAGAGGGCACGCGCTATGCACCTGCGATGTTGTCCTCAGGCGTGTTCGCAGGGATGCACACGCAGGACTGGGCCTATGATCGCGAGGATGCCGAGGGCAAGAAGTTCGGCGACGAATTGCAGCGGATCGGTTGGCGCGGGGATGAAGAGGTCGGAGCGCGCAAGATGCACGCCTTCTTTGAGCTGCACATCGAGCAAGGTCCGATTCTCGAAGCCGAAGGAAAAGACATCGGTGTCGTTACCCATGGTCAGGGCCTAAGCTGGACGCAAATCACAGTCACCGGAAAGGACGCGCATACTGGCTCGACCCCGATGCCGATGCGCAAGAATGCTGGCCTCGCCATGGCGCGAATTCTTGAAAAAGTAGATGAGATTGCGTGGTCCCATGCACCTCATGCGGTTGGGGCGGCGGGGCATATCGATGTCTTCCCGAACTCTCGCAATGTGATCCCCGGCAAGGTTGTGTTTACGGTTGATTTCCGGTCACCTGAACTGGATGTGATCAAAGATATGGAGGCGCGCCTTCGGGTTGCGGCTGAGGACATCGTGGAAGAGATGGGCCTTGAGATTGAGTTCGAAAAGGTTGGTGGGTTTGACCCGGTGAAGTTTGACGACAGTTGCGTCGCGGCGGTGCGGGATGCGGCCGAACGGCTGGGCTATTCGCATACGGATATCATCTCGGGGGCGGGGCATGATGCGTGTTGGATCAATCGGGTGGCGCCGACGGCCATGGTGATGTGCCCCTGTGTGGATGGGTTGAGCCACAACGAGGCTGAAGAGATCAGCAAGGACTGGGCGGCTGCCGGGGCGGATGTTCTGTTTCATGCGGTCGTCGAGACAGCGGAGATCGTGGAATAGGGGGCGCTGCCCCCGTCGCCCGAGGGCGACTCCCCCGGGATATTTTTAGCCAGATGAAGCAAGCGGCGCAGACCGCAGCAGGGAGATCAAAATGAGCACTGTTATCAAGAACGGGACCGTCGTGACCGCGGATTTGTCCTATAAGGCGGATGTGATGGTCGAAGATGGCGTGATCACTGAAATCGGGATGGATCTGAAGGGTGACAAGGTACTGGATGCGACCGGATGTTATGTGATGCCGGGCGGGATTGATCCGCATACGCATCTGGAGATGCCGTTCATGGGCACCTATTCCAGCGATGACTTCGAAAGCGGGACGCGGGCGGCTTTGGCCGGGGGCACCACGATGGTGGTAGATTTCGCGCTGCCTAATCCGGGCGAAAGCCTGCTGGATGCATTGAAACGCTGGGATAATAAGTCTACGCGCGCGAATTGTGATTATTCGTTCCACATGGCCGTCACCTGGTGGGGCGAGCAGGTGTTTGATGACATCAAGACCGTGATCGAGACGCGGGGGATCAACACTTTCAAGCATTTCATGGCCTATAAGGGCGCGCTGATGGTGAATGACGATGAGCTGTTCGCCTCGTTCAAGCGTCTGGCCGAACTGGGCGGGATTGCGATGGTTCATGCCGAGAATGGCGATGTGGTCGCTGAGCTCAGCGCCAAGCTGCTGGCCGAGGGTAATACCGGGCCGGAAGCGCACGCTTATTCCCGCCCTCCGCAGGTTGAGGGGGAGGCGACGAACCGTGCCATCATGATTGCAGATATGGCGGGGGTACCTTTGTATGTGGTCCATACCTCGTGTGAAGAGGCGCATGAGGCCATTCGCCGGGCCAAGATGCAGGGCAAGCGGGTTTGGGGGGAGCCTTTGATCCAGCACCTGACCTTGGATGAGAGCGAGTATTTCCACCAAGATTGGGATCATGCCGCGCGCCGGGTCATGAGCCCTCCGTTTCGGAACAAGCAGCATCAGGACAGCCTTTGGAACGGGCTGCATTCGGGAACGCTGAGCGTGGTGGCGACCGACCATTGCGCCTTTACGACCGAGCAGAAACGCTATGGCGTGGGTGATTTCACCAAGATTCCGAATGGTACTGGCGGGTTGGAAGATCGGATGCCGATGTTGTGGACCTATGGGGTGAATACCGGGCGTCTGACCCCGAATGAGTTTGTGGCCGTTACATCAACAAACATCGCTAAGATCATGAATTGCTATCCAAAAAAGGGTGCGATACTTGTGGGCGCGGATGCGGATATCGTGGTTTGGGATCCTGAAAAGACCAAGACGATCACTGCCGACGCGCAGCAATCCTCGATTGACTACAACGTGTTCGAGGGAAAAGAGGTCAAGGGCCTGCCGCGCTTTACTCTTACACGGGGCCAGGTTGCGGTTCATGATGGGGAAATTCGTACTCAGGAAGGACATGGTGACTTTGTGGCTCGAGAACCGAACGGGCATGTGAACCGCGCGCTGAGTACGTGGAAGGAATTGACGGCCCCGCGGCCCGTTGAACGGACGGGAATCCCGGCGACGGGCGTGTGATCTGGTTGGGCTGCTTTGGAAGCGGCCCATAACCGAACCTTTTCAAGGCACTGGAATGAATACTGAAAGCACTGCGCAGCCTGTAATAGAGGCGAAACAACTGGATCTCACCTTCCAGACAAACGACGGTCCGGTTCACGCGCTGAAGGACGTGAACCTCACTATCGACAAGGGGGATTTCGTCAGCTTTATCGGCCCCTCGGGCTGCGGCAAAACCACCTTTTTGCGCTGTATCGCGGCGCTTGAGACGCCGACGGCTGGGACGTTGACCGTCAACGGCATGACCCCGGATGAGGCGCGGCGGAACCGGGCCTATGGCTATGTGTTTCAGGCGGCGGGCCTGTATCCGTGGCGGACCATCTCCAAGAACATCAAACTGCCGCTTGAGATTATGGGCTGTTCCTCAGCCGAGCAAGGGGATCGCGTCAAGAAGGTCTTGGAACTCGTTGACCTTGAAGGGTTTGGTGGGAAGTTTCCATGGCAGTTGTCAGGCGGGATGCAGCAGCGGGCCAGTATCGCGCGGGCATTGGCCTTTGATGCTGATATCCTTCTGATGGACGAACCCTTTGGCGCGCTGGATGAGATCGTGCGCGACCACCTGAATGAACAGCTTCTGGCGCTGTGGGCACGGACGGAAAAGACTATCGGGTTCGTGACGCACTCGATCCCCGAGGCGGTCTATCTCAGCACCAAGATTGTGGTCATGAGCCCCCGGCCGGGTCGGATTACGGATGTGATCGACAGCCCTCTGCCCAAAGAGCGGCCTCTGGATATCCGCGACACGCCGGAATTCATCGAAGTTGCCCATCGCGTGCGTGAAGGGCTGCGGGCGGGGCACTCGGATGAATAGTTCTGGTTTCAAAGCGTTCTGGGCGGTTCTTACTGTCCTCGCCGTGATCGTGGCCTTCTGGTATGCGGCGTGTGTTCCGATGAATATCAAAGGGGTTCTGACCGAGCAGGAACGCGCAGGTGCCGAAGTGCAGCCGCCTTCGGCCAAGGATCGCCGGGATATGTCCGAGCTGGGTCTGGTGCTAAACAACAGCTTTGCCATTCCCGCAACATGGGAACAGGATCGCCCCCGTCTGCCCGCACCGCATCAAGTTGCGATTGAGATGTGGGAGACGACGGTTCTGAAGAAGATTACCTCGAAACGGTCGCTGATCTATCACGGCTGGGTGACGCTCAGCGCGACGGTTCTGGGCTTTGCGATTGGAACAGGTTTGGGCATTTTGCTGGCGGTCGGAATTGTGCATAGCCGCGTTATGGATATGTCGGTGATGCCTTGGGCCATTGTCAGTCAAACGATCCCGATCATCGCTTTGGCCCCGATGATCATTGTGGTTCTTTATTCCGTAGGCATTCAGGGGATTATCCCCAAGGCCGTCATTTCGGCTTATCTGAGTTTTTTCCCGGTTGTCGTGGGTATGGTCAAAGGTCTACGAAGCCCCGATGCGATGCAGCTTGACCTGTTGCGCACCTATAACGCCAGTCGGTCTCAGGGGTTCTGGAAACTGCGCCTGCCTGCGTCGATGCCGTACCTGTTCACCTCATTGAAGATAGGTATCGCTGCCTCGCTGGTCGGGGCCATTGTCGGAGAACTGCCGACCGGTGCTGTCGCCGGGCTGGGAGCGCGTCTGCTCGCCGGCAGCTACTATGGTCAGACGGTGCAAATCTGGTCGGCGCTGTTTGCTGCCGCGATATTGGCGGCCTGTCTTGTCGGTTTGCTTGGGCTGATCGAACGGACGGTTCTAAAGCGGATGGGGATAGCGCAATGATGTGGGTTTTGTGTGCAATCCTGCTGTGGCTGTTTGGCTGGTGGCTAAACAGTCGCCTCGCCAGCGGGCCTTATGCGGATACGCGAATGGTTCGGTTCCTTGCACCGTTGATCTTTGGCCTGACGATTATCGGGATTTGGGAACTGGTCGTCCGCGGGCTTGAGGTGCCATTGGTCATTCTGCCGGCCCCGTCGGTCATCGCCGTGCGGTTTGCCGACAGTTTGCCCATCCTGTGGGCTGACTTTGTGCAGACCATCATCAAGGGGGCCTTGAGCGGGTATATTGTTGGGTGCGGCGCGGCCTTCCTGACGGCAATCGCGGTGGATCGCTGGGACTTTCTTCGCCTAGGGCTACTGCCTGTGGGGAACTTCGTGGCAGCCCTGCCGATTGTAGGGACGGCGCCCATTCTGGTCATGTGGTTCGGGTTTGATTGGCAGTCCAAGGCGGCGGTTGTCGTTGTCATGGTGTTCTTCCCAATGCTGGTAAACACGGTCGCAGGGCTGCGCGAGGCGACTGCCATGCAGCGCGATCTGATGGAGACCTATGCCGCAACCTATTGGCAGAGTTTCCTCAAGCTGCGCCTGCCTGCTGCAATGCCGTTTATTTTCAATGGCTTGAAAATCTCTACGACCCTTGCTTTGATCGGTGCTATTGTGGCCGAGTTTTTTGGCTCGCCAACATTGGGAATGGGCTTTCGGATTTCGACCAGCGTTGGTCAGCTTTCGCTGGATATGGTCTGGGCGGAAATCGTGGTCGCGGCTTTGGCCGGAACAGCGTTCTATGGCTTGATGGCGATGATCGAAAAGGCGGTGACATTCTGGCATCCGTCGCAACGTGGATAACAACAAAACCTTAACAGACCCCGAAAACGGGGCATCAACAGCAACTAGGAGACATGAAGATGAAGAAGCTACTTAGCGGGGCGGTCGCCGCCTTTAGTTTGGCAGCCAGTGCTGCACTGGCAGCGGACGAAGTGACACTGCAATTGAAGTGGGTCACGCAAGCTCAGTTCGCGGGATACTACGTGGCCAAGGACAAAGGGTTCTACGAGGAAGAAGGGCTGGACGTCACAATTTTGCCTGGTGGTCCCGACATCGCGCCCACTCAGGTGATTGCGGGCGGCGGTGCGGATGTAACCGTTGAATGGATGCCTGCGGCGCTTGCTGCACGGGAAAAGGGTTTGCCGCTGGTGAACATTGCGCAGCCTTTCAAAAGCTCGGGCATGATGCTGACCTGCTGGAAGGATGCAGGTATTTCCTCGCCCGAAGATCTTAAGAACCGCACGCTGGGCGTCTGGTTCTTTGGCAATGAATTCCCGTTCATGAGCTGGATGAGCCAGCTTGGTATCGACACAGGCGGCAAGAGCGAAACCGGTGTCGAAGTTCTGAAGCAGGGCTTTAACGTTGACCCGCTGTTGCAGCATCAGGCCGATTGCATCAGCACTATGACCTACAATGAATATTGGCAGGTCATTGATGCAGGCGTCAGCCCCGATGAGCTGGTGACCTTCAAATACGAAGATCAGGGCGTCGCGACGCTGGAAGACGGTCTGTATGTTCTGGAAGAGAACCTTAGTGATGATGCATTCGTCGATAAGATGGAGCGGTTCGTACGTGCCTCGATGAAGGGTTGGAAATACGCAGAAGAAAACCCGGATGAAGCAGCGGATATCGTTTTGGAAAATGATGCGACGGGCGCTCAGACCGAAGAACATCAAAAGCGCATGATGGGCGAGATTGCCAAGCTGACCGCAGGTTCGAATGGCGCGCTGGATCCGGCGGATTTTGAGCGGACTGTTGGCACTCTGCTGGCAGGTGGTTCGGACCCGGTGATCACCAAGCAGCCTGATGGTGCCTGGACCCATCAAATTACCGATGCAGCCCTGAACTGAACCTGTTCATTAGAGCAACATTACGCGGTCCCATTCGGGGCCGCGTTTCTTTTTTCAGTGTCGTAAATGTGCGTGTACTTAACCCGAAAATGGCCTAGTATTATCCTGAAATTAGTGGCGTTTAGCGAGTATTTCACACTTGAAGGGAGAATATGCAAGGTTTTGCATCAGAATTCAGCGCAGCGATATCTCTGATCCTTGAAGGCGATTCAGAGCTTTGGGCGATTGTGTTGCTCTCCCTTAAGGTTTCGGTATTTGCGGTGCTGATTTCAGCGTTGATAGGGATGCCGGTTGGGGCGGCGCTGGCCGTTGCACGGTTTCCGGGACGAAGGGTTCTGATCATAGTCATGAACGCTTTGATGGGGTTCCCTCCGGTTGTTGTTGGCCTTTTGGTTTATCTGATGCTGTCACGATCGGGACCGTTGGGCGTGTTGGAGCTACTTTATACGCCGACGGCGATGATCATCGCTCAGGTGGTTTTGGTCACACCCATCGTCGCTGCGCTGACCCGGCAGGTGATCGAAATGCTGGCCGAAGAATACTCGGAACAGTTGCGGTCGCTTGGGGTGTCGCGCCTGGCCTCGGTCCCAGTACTTTTGTGGGACGCAAGGCTGGCTTTGATAACTGCGCTACTGGCCGGTTTTGGACGCGCGATTGCCGAAGTGGGCGCGGTCATCATTGTCGGCGGAAATATCAACCATGTGACGCGGGTGATGACCACGACCATCGCGCTTGAGACATCCAAGGGCAATCTTGCGCTGGCGCTGGCCTTGGGCGCGATCCTGATCGGAATAGCTGTGGCCGTGAATGCGATAGTCAGCACGCTTAGCCTGCGTGCCGAGCAAGAGGGGCTGCGCCATGCGTGATCTGACCCCCGAGATAGTCCGGCGTCTGTCCGTTCGCAATCTTGAGATAGCGCGCAACGGTAAGGCTCTGTTGACGGTGCCGCGTCTGTCTTTGGATGGCCCGGGGCCAACTTTGATCCTTGGCCCGAACGGGTCGGGGAAAAGCCTGCTTTTGCGTTGCCTACATGGGCTGATTGCACCGGATCGGGGGCAAGTCGAACAGGACGGAGCGCCACTTGGTCTGGAACACAAAGCTCGGCAGGCGATGGTATTTCAACAACCCGTTTTGTTGCGGCGATCCGTTGCGGCCAATCTAGATTTTGTTTTGAAGCGACAAGGCGTTCCACGCCGTATCCGCAAAGCCCGGATCGAGGAATTGCTGGGCGAGGGTGGGCTTGAAGGCAAGGCGCGCCAGTCTGCAAGATCGTTATCTGGGGGCGAGGCACAGCGCCTTGCTATCCTGCGTGCGCTGGCGTTGGACCCTGAAACCTTGTTCCTTGACGAACCAACCAGCGCACTGGACCCCGGTGCCACACAAACGATCGAAAGAATGATCCAGCGGGCCTCGAACCGGGGGGTGCGGATCGTCATGGTCACCCACGATATTGGACAGGCGCGCCGCTTGGCCGCTGATATCGTGATGATGCAAGGCGGGCGCGTGGTTGAACATGGGGCCGCCAAACAAGTACTGGATGCACCGGAAAGCGATGCATCGCGCCGTTATCTTGCCGGTGGGTTGGTAACATAATCAATTAGCGGAGATCAGAATGATCCGGAAATTCGTTCGGGCAGCATTGGTAACGCTCGGCCTGACAGTTACGGCAGCCGTGGCCGAAGCACCTTTTATCGTGGTGCAATCAACAACCTCGACGCAGAATTCGGGTCTGCTGGATTATATCCTACCGGGGTTTGAGGCAGAAACCGGGATCGACGTCAGGGTTGTTGCCGTAGGTACGGGGCAGGCGATACGCAATGCGATCAACGGGGATGGTGATGTTTTGTTGGTCCATGCAAAGCCGGCCGAGCAGAAGTTCGTGGCCGACGGATGGGGGGTCGAGCGGTTTGACGTGATGTATAACGACTTTGTCCTCGTCGGGCCAAAATCAGATCCTGCAAAAGTCAAAGGCGGGACAGATATTGCCGCCGCTTTGACGGCCGTATCACGGGCGGAGGCTCCGTTCGCCTCGCGTGGGGACGACAGCGGGACGCACAAGGCAGAACTAGATCATTGGGCGGCAGCAGGGATTGACCCGACCGAGGCGTCAGGCACTTGGTACCGCGAAACGGGGTCCGGTATGGGTGCGACGCTTAATGTCGCCAGCGGAATGGGGGCCTACGCCCTGACGGACCGCGCGACGTGGCAGTCATTCGGGAACAAGGGAAACCTTGATATTCTGGTCGAGGGCGACCCGCGCTTGTTCAACCAGTACGGAGTTATACTGGTTAACCCTGAAAAGCATCCAGGCGTTCGGGCTGCCGCAGGGCTGCGGTTCATTGACTGGTTGATCGGTCCTGACGGGCAGGCTGCGATCGAGTCCTACAAACTAGACGGTCAGCAGCTATTCTTCCCGAACGCGCAGTAAGATCAGCCGCTGGCCCCGTTATGGTGGATCGAGCCCAGCCCTGACAGGTCATATCCACCAAACTCAGCAGCGCGTGTGGCAAACCTGTCGGATTGAACAAAGCTGAGGAGCTTGAGCATAGGCTCATCAAAATAGGCGCGCCGCCAGATGGCAAGGTCCAGCCGTTCACTGTGGGTCGGCACGAACTCAAGATCGTAAAGGCCGGCCAATGCACCAAGGCCAAAACCCGCTTCGGCCTTACCGTCATGCAGGGCGATGGCCAGTTCTTCTTCGGTTCGGGCACAGGTTGGAAGGGTGTCCAGATCATCGCGCGTCAACCCGAGGGTGGCGAGCTGAGTGTCAAACAACCTTTGGCTGGCCGCGCTGTCCTGCCTTAAAATGACATGTCGGCCTTTCAGGTCACCGAACTCTGAAATTCCAGTGACACCGGGGGCAAGAAGCAATCCGCGTTGCCGCTGTGCTATCTCGTATAAGACGACGGGGGCTTCACCCAACTGATCCCGCAAAGCGCCTTCGTTGAACCCGTCATCTTCGTGAATGTGGAGGGCTGCGGCCTGCGCGGTTCGGTCCCGGAGCCGGTTCAAACCGTCGAACGAGCCATCGTAATATGTCGCAAGGCCAGAACCGCTTTCACGCAAGGCCCAATCCAGCAATGGATCATGGCTGCCCGCGACAATCGGGGGCAGGGGCGGTTCAGCCACCTGCGGGCCAGTCCGTGACGCGTTCAACCAGGCGATAACCTCGGCTCGTGGAAACAACAGCTTTCCCATCGCGCGCACACAAGGCACTTCGCCCGAAGAGGCAAGGTCATAGGCTTTACGCTCGCCAATGCGCAGCAGGTCAGCCAGCTCTTTCGTGGTCAGGTATTCGGGCATCTAGTCCAATCGCACGGATGAGCCGGTCCCGGCATCTGCGGCACTGAAACCAAGCTGGCCCAAAGCGTACGGGGCTGCCACGGTAATCACGACCATCGCGGCGACGGCGGCAAGAAAGGCTTTCATGTTCTCCTCCGGCTCAGTTTTCGGGCGCCGTGGCACGACGCAAGAAAGCGATAAGGTCTGTCCTGTCGCTGGGTTGCGTGATCCGCTGCATCGGCATCTTTGACCCCGGAATGTAGTGGTCAGGCCCTTCGTCGAAAAGAGCATTTATCGTTTCGCTATTCCAAACGATATCAGAGTCTTGCAGCGTCTCCGAGTAGAAATATCCCGGCAGCGTACCTGCCTTGCGGCCGAAGACACCGTGCAACGTCGGTCCGGCGCGCCGCTGACCATCGGGTGTCAGGCTGTGGCAGATCGAGCATTTGCGGGCGAATTGGCGTTCACCATTGCCCATTTCGTTTGGGTTTTTCAGAAAGCTGGGTTCGGAAGACGCCATCTTTTCCCGATCTCCAAGATCTGAAACCGGCCAGCTATACATGGCCTCATCAATGCCTCCGGCGTGGATATTGCGGCCATCTGCGGAAAAGGCCAAGGCCCAGACCGGTCCGCGCAGGGTGGCGCGAAAATCCTGTGCAATGCGCCATTCGACTGTGTCGATGACCATGATATAGCCTTCTCCGTCACCCACCGCCAAAAGGCTCCGGTCTGGGCTGAGGGCCAGGGCGAGGATCGGGCGTCGATCCAGGGTAAAATCCTGTTCTTCCCCGGTGGTCAGGTCCCGGATGCGGGTAACGCCGTCAACGGCCCCATATGCGATCCAATTGTCCTGAGAGTTCAGAATAAGCTCGTTGATGCCGAAACCATGCTCTACCAAACGCAAGGTTTCCTGACCTGTGCTCAGGTCCCACACCCGTAGCGCGCCATCCATTCCTGCGGAATATAGTTTCGATCCGTCAGGCGAAAACACCACTGTATTCACACCACTTCCGGTCGGGCCAAGCACCACGGGGGCTGACCCGTCCACCGGCCAAACGCCTATCGTGCGGTCCCAGCTTGCCGTTGCAACATGGGTTTTTGAGGCCGCGATACTGACGATCTTGCCTTGATGCCTCCCCACAACTTCACCACCGGGCCAGCGTCTGAGTGTGAAGTCATCCCCGGCGGAGTAAATGGATGTACCGTTGAACACGACGGAATTCACCGCCGCTTCGTGTCCTTCCAGCCATTCGGGAGTCTGGTCAGACCAAAGACCCACGGAATTGTCGAAACTTGCCGTTGCGATACGCCCGTCAGGTGCCGTGGCTATACCCATGATCGGGCCGCCGTGACCCTTGAGCGTAAAGAACTCCGCCCAGGCGGGCAGGGGTAGCAATACCAGTGCAAAGGCCAGAGCGCGCATTTATTCCGCAGGTGAGGCCGCTGCTTTTCCTGCCTCTTTTTCCTGCACCTCTTCCAGCCACAGGGAATGGTGTTCACGCGCCCATTGCTCCTCGACCTCTCCAGTGCCCATTGCGTCAAATGCGCCTTCCATACCGACAGACCCAAGGTAGATATGTGCGATGATTATGGCGATGAAGATATACGCAACCATCACGTGCCATACCTGCGCATATTGCATCTCTTCTTGCGGGGACATCTGCGTCGGCAGGTCCAGACCCAGCAGTTGGGGCAAGCCCGTTGCATTGGCAACCGAGAAGGTCTTGGCAAATAGCGGCATCTCAAACGGGAAGAGCAGGGACAGACCCGAGAGGCTGATCGAAATTCCCAACAGGATACAGGACCAGAAGATAATCTTTTGACCCGCGTTAAACTTCTTGGCGGGTGGGTGTGATCCCTTGGTGAAAAGCCCTCCGCCTGCGGCCAGCCATTTCAGATCGACGCGGTTCGGGATGTTGTGCGAAATCCAGTTGATAGTGACAATCACCAGCCCGATCATAAAGGCCCAGGCAAGGTTGTTGTGAAGCCATTTGCACCCCTGTGCGATCGTCGCAAATCCTTCCTTGCCAAAAATAGGCATCAGAAAATCTCGACCATAAAGCGTCAGCAGCCCGGTAATCCCAAGGATCAGAAACGACCCGGCAAACAGCCAGTGGCCAAAGCGCTCGAACCCATTGAATCGAAGAACGGTGCGACCCGTTTTTTCTCCGTCGATGCGGATTTTTCCACGGATCAGGAAGAACAGCAGAATGATCGCGGCCATGCCAGCAATGATATAGCTACCATATTCGCGCAGGGGGCCGGTGCGAAAGTTCAGCCACCACATGCCTCCGTCCTGAATAAGGACACTGGCGGCGGGTCCCTTCGAGGATACTGTGACATCGGCCGACCCATAGCGCAGCGCGCGATATACATCGCTGTCGGACGCAACGCCCCGCGTGCCAAGCTGGCCCAAAAGGCCCTCGGCATTTCCTTGACCGGTGTTTTCGGACCGGTACGAGTTATCGACCTTTTCGCCGCGCTGTCTGGCAAGGATGTCCTCTAGCGTGGTTGCCCCGCCGGTCGAGGCGCGTTCGGGCTCCTGAGCTTCGGAAGTGTCCTGCGCCCAAGCGACCCCTGTTAGGAATATCGAAACAAGCAGGAAGTAGATCAGGCGCATTTGGACACCCTCCTGTGGGTTAATGACTTAGCGGTCGAACCCGCCGATCTGTTGGTGAAAGACCGCGCCAACCGGGGATAGGGCCGCACGCAGGTCATCTTTCGCAGGTCCGTAAACTTCAAGTTGCACGGGTGTCAGTAGGGACATGAACCGCTCGGCGAAGTTGGCGCCGAAATTCTGCATATGGATCAGGGCATCGTCAGAGCTGGCGTAACGCTCATAGATATGGATCGCATTGCCGCTCTGGTGCCATTCATAGCTTTTGGCGCCGTTTTCCTGAAGGGTGGCCGCCACCATCTCGGCCATCAGTGCCTCGAAATCAGATTGTTTTTCGGGGTTCAGATCCAGCTTCAGCAGCCAGTAGATATCTTCGGTCATTTCAACTCCGTCACGGTCAAGTCGTACGGCGGAACCAATCAGTGGATGCCGCGCAAAATATTGCGATAGCCCCCGACGTGACGCGGGGACTATCGTTTTGTTTTAAGGCCTTAGCCGTCTTTCTGGTCGTAGGCGGTGCCCCAACCCCACGCGCCCGAGCCAAACCCGCGCGCAACAACGCGCTCGCGGTAGATGGCCGAGACCACGTCGCCGTCACCGGCAAGCAGGGCCTTGGTGGAGCACATCTCGGCGCAGATGGGCAGTTTGCCCTCGGCGATCCGGTTGCGACCATATTTGGCGAACTCTGCGGTCGAGTGCGTTTCCTCGGGGCCGCCGGCGCAGAAGGTACATTTGTCCATCTTGCCGCGCGATCCAAAGTTGCCCGCCTGCGGATATTGCGGCGCGCCAAACGGGCACGCGTAGAAGCAATAGCCGCAGCCAATGCACAGGTCTTTGGAGTGCAGGACGACACCTTCTTCGTTCTGATAGAAGCAGTCGACCGGGCACACCGCCATGCAAGGCGCATCCGAGCAATGCATACAGGCCACCGAGATCGAGCGTTCGCCCGGGTTGCCGTCATTGATCGTTACCACCCTGCGGCGGTTGATGCCCCATGGCACCTCGTGTTCGTTCTTACACGCGGTGACACAGGCGTTGCACTCGATGCAGCGTTCAGCGTCGCAGAGAAACTTTGCTCTAGCCATTCGTTTTCCTCCTTACGCTGCCCAGATCTTGCAGAGAGTACACTTGGACTCCTGCATCTGGGTCACTGAATCGTAGCCATAGGTCTGGGCGGTGTTTGAACTTTCGCCCAAGACATAGGGGTCTGCACCTGCGGGGTACTTCGACCGCAGATCATCCCCCTGGAAATGGCCGCCAAAGTGGAACGGCATGAAGGCCACACCGGCACCGACCCTGTTGGTCAGCATCGCCATCACCTTGACCTTTCCGCCTTCGGGACCTTCGACCCAGACCTGTTGCCCATCACGGATACCAAGGTTGTTGGCATCCCGGGGGTTGATCTCGACGAACATGTCCTGCTGCAGTTCAGCCAGCCACGGGTTTGACCGTGTCTCATCACCGCCGCCTTCATATTCGACCAGACGACCAGACGTCAGGATCATCGGATAATCCTTTGAAAAGTCGTTCTTCTGAATCGAAGCGTAAAGGGTTGGCAGGCGATAGGCCTGACGGTCCTCGTAGGTCGGATAGTCCTCGACCAGATCGCGCCGGTTTGTATACAGCGGTTCGCGATGCAGTGGGATCGGATCCGGGAAGGTCCAGACGACCGCGCGGGCTTTGGCGTTCCCGAAGGGCGCACAGCCATGCTTGATCGCAACCCGCTGGATACCGCCAGACAGGTCGGTTTTCCAGTTGGTCTCTGGTCCCGCAACGGCGTCGATTGCCGCGCGTTCCTCGTCCGTGAGGTCGCCGTCCCAGCCAAGATCCATCAGCATCTGCATCGTGAACTCGGGATATCCATCCTGAATTTCCGATCCAACGCTATAGACCCCTTCGGCCAGCAGGTTGTCACCGTCGCGTTCCACACCGAAACGGGCGCGGAAAGTCAGGCCACCTTCGGCCACCGGCTTGGACATGTCATAGAGGTTCGGTGTCCCCGTATGACCCATTTCCGGTGTTCCCCAGCAGGGCCAGGGCAGGCCGTAATATTCGCCGTCGTTGGGTCCACCAATGGCTTGCAGCGTGGTTCTGTCGAACGTGTGCTGGTTAGCCATATGGCTTTTCAGACGTTCCGGCGACTGACCGGTGTAACCGATGGTCCAAAGACCCGAGTTGAACTCACGCGTGATGCTTTCAACATTCGGCGTTTCCGGGTCTTCCATCTCGATATTGCGGAAGAAACGGTCCGCCCAGCCGAACTTGTTGGCGAACTTGGCCATGATGACCTCGTCCGGCAAACTTTCGAACAGCGGATCAACCACTTTGTCGCGCCACTGCAGCGACCGGTTCGATGCAGTGGCCGAACCACGTGTTTCGAACTGCGTACAGGCAGGCAACAGGTAGACACCGTCGGTGCGGTCATGCAGCACGGCGGAAACAGTGGGATACGGGTCGATTACGACCAGCATATCCAGCTTTTCCATCGCCGTCTTCATTTCCGTCATGCGGGTCTGCGAGTTGGGCGCGTGGCCCCACAGAACCATGGCACGGACGTTGTTGTCCTGATCCATGTTGGCCGGATCTTCCAGAACACCGTCGATCCAGCGGGAAACCGGGATGCCACGCTCATTCATGAGCGGCTTGTCCTTGCCTTCCTTGTCCTTGATCGTGGCGAACTGACCTTTCAGCCAATCCAGATCTTCACCCCAGACACGGCTCCAATGGCCCCATGCCCCTGCGGACAGGCCGTAATAGCCGGGCAGGGTGTGGGACAGAACACCAAGGTCCGTCGCGCCCTGCACGTTGTCATGGCCACGGAAGATGTTGGTGCCACCACCCGAGGTGCCCATGTTGCCCAGCGCAAGCTGAAGAACACAGTAGGCGCGGGTGTTGTTGTTGCCGTTGGTGTGCTGTGTGCCGCCCATGCACCACACAACGGTGCCGGGACGGTTGTTCACCATGGTCCGTGCGACGCGGCGTAGCTGAGAGCCGGGCGTGCCGGTGACGCGCTCAACCTCATCCGGGTTCCACTTAGCAACTTCCTCGCGGATCTGGTCCATGCCCCAGACACGGGTGCGGATGAACTCTTTGTCCTCCCAACCGTTGTCGAAGATATGCCACAGGATACCCCAGACCAGAGCGACGTCGGTGCCGGGGCGGAAACGGACATATTCATCCGCATGGGCCGCGGTTCGCGTGAAACGCGGGTCGCAGACGATCAGAGGGGCGTTGTTCTGCTCTTTCGCACGCAGGATATGCAGCAGCGAGACGGGGTGCGCCTCGGCCGGGTTACCACCGATGATAAAGATGGCCCGGCTGTTGTGCATGTCGTTATACGAGTTGGTCATGGCGCCGTAGCCCCATGTGTTCGCAACGCCCGCAACAGTGGTCGAGTGGCAGATACGGGCCTGATGGTCCACGTTGTTCGTGCCCCAGTAGGCAGCGAACTTGCGGAACAGATAGGCCTGTTCGTTATTATGTTTCGCGGACCCCAGCCAGTACACGCTGTCCGGACCGGATTCCTGACGGATGTTCATCATGCCGTCGCCGATCTCGTCGATCGCCTGTTCCCAGCTGATGCGCTTCCACTCTCCGCCTTCCTTTTTCATCGGGTATTTAAGGCGGCGCTCGCCATGGGCGTGCTCGCGGACCGAGGCCCCCTTGGCGCAGTGTGCACCCAGGTTGAACGGGCTGTCCCAGCCGGGTTCCTGCCCGACCCATACACCGTTCTGCACTTCGGCAACGACGGTACAACCGACCGAGCAGTGAGTGCAGACGGATTTGATATTCTCAACGGCAGTGTTGGCCGCTGTCTGGGCACTGGCTGGCGTCACGGTTCCACCCGTGGCGCTGATCGCGGCAAGGCCGCCGATCGTCAGGCCCGAGCCACGCAGGAATGCGCGGCGATCGACGGTTTTCTCGCCGACCTGGGACAGGATACTTGTCCGCTGGGGGCGTCTCGCAACCCCGTTGGTCTTTTTCCTAAGCATTTCTTTCCTCCCTTGCTGGCCATGTAAGCCATGGCTGGCTTGGTACTGTTGGTGCCGACGTCAGGGCCAATCGCAACCGTCAGTCGGGTGTGACGTCGTCCGGCTTAGAACCGGGCGCTGTCGAGATAGGCGCGTGTGTGCGCTGTGTCCTGCATCCGGGTTTCGTCCGTCGGCAGCTCGGCTGCTTCGGCTTTCCCGGTCAGGCTGGCGGCGGCTACGGCAGCGGGCGCTGCGGTTCCGGCCAGTTTGAGGAAGTCGCGGCGCGTTGCGCCTTCTTCCTTGGTCTTGCTCATGGGCTCCTCCTGTCCCAATTGCGGTTTGATGCCCATCGGGCACCGGCGAGCGGCGGGTTACGCCGACATTCGGAAGGCTTCGCGCTCGATCTCCATAAAGACCCGACCGGCAGTACCGACCGAGGCATAAAGAACCGAGTTCTCGGCGCCTTCCAAATCTGAATAGAAATGCGTGGCCCAGGGGCCAATGTGCTTGTTCCAGAACGCTTTCTGGTCGTCCAACGTAGCAGGCGGTCCGAAACGCCCGACGATCATGCCCGACATCATCTCCATCAACGAGGCGATGTTGTCTTCTGGTTCAAACACGTTCTGCGCGCGGGTTATCCCACGCGCGGCCATGTCATTGCGAAGCTGGGCCAAAGGTTTTTCGTTCAGGAAACCTGTCAGGTAGTAACTTGCATAAGGCAGCAACTCTCCGCGTCCCAAACCGATGAACAATGCGTTGAACTCGCGCTCGGCCGCTGCGGGCTTGGTGACCTTTGCCACCCGTGCCATTGCCTGAACGGCCTGACCCAGATCTGTATCATCCCCGCTGAGGCCCACCACCTGATCCAGCAGCAACTGATCCGGTGGACCTGACAAAAGCAGACCCAAAAAATTGTAGAAATCCGCGCGCAGGCGATCCTCGGCCGAGACATCCATCTGTTGCGCTTCATTTGCGGTCATTCGGTCATCCTTCGAATTCAAATTTCATACGGCGCGGGGCAGGGGCCAGTTCGACCTCGTCCGGCTCATCAAGTTCTATTTCGGCCGCCATCAAAACGGGTTCCGCATCGGGCGTGCCGGTTTCTTCCAACTCGATCTGAGGTTCTTCAGCCTCGCTCTCGTCTGCCTCGGTCTCGTCAGCCTCGGCCTCGTCAGCCTCGGCTTGGGCGGCCAATGCTTCGACATGAGCCAGCATTCCCTTACCGACCTGATAAGCGGTCTGCAGATTTTCGATGACACAGGCCGCGTCTGTGTAATCCTCGCCATAGTCAACAAGCCCGTCGACATTGGCCAGAACCGGGTTCAGCCGCCACAGCCGACGCAGTGCACGGCGACGCAGGCGGTCAGGCACAGCTTTGGCCATAAAGCCCGACACGTCATCTCCGGCCTGCAAATGATCGGGATCGGGCAGATTGAACTCGGCAAGAATTTCGGCGTCTGTCTTTTCTTCCAGTTCGGCCTTTTGCGCAGAAATTGCCTGTTCCTCGGCAGTCAGCAGTTCGGCATCGGCTTCGGCCTGAACAGCAGCCTTGCGGCGGGACCAGAAATCGCGCGCTTCGGTCACTGCAGAATCCTCCGCGGGGCACGGTAGACATCCGAGGTTTGCCGTATGCGTGCATCGCCCTTGCCACCTTCGACCAGATCAGTGCGTTTTTTGTCTCGCTTGCGTTTGACGAAGACCTCATCGCGGTGATGTTCCAACGCAAAATCCCGAACCCAGGCAATCAATCCTTCGGTCATCGGGATTTTTTCGACAATCTCTTCTCCGGTATCCGCATAGTCCTGCCCCTCGAACGGGGATGCGGTGACCAGAACTGCGTCCATCGGGCGCTTCCCATCCAGCGCATCACGCAAAACCAAATAGATCGACGGTTGCCCGTCCGACAGGTTCACCATGTAGGCTTCTGTTTCATCTGCCCAGAGGGTCAGTGGCAAGGTGGCGGCATGGTATTCAATGGCCTCACCTTCGCGTCGCATTTCAAGCCAATCAGCCGGTCCCGCACCGGGCAGAACGGCAACGGCGCGCCAGTTCCATTTGGCCCAGCGGGTTACACCGGGTGTTTTGCGCACGACGACGCCAATTGGCATTTCGATCTGGCTTGCGGCCTTCGCCACTTAATCCTCCCCGGAAGGCTCTCCCCTGCCTTCCCCTCGGTCCACTATGGTACACAAAATAGCTCTGTGCCAAGCCCGACATCTACGACCTTAGTCGTAGACCGTGATCGCAAGTTTGCGAGGAACCCTTGGGATGCCTTGGTTTTAAGGCTTGAATGGGATCATAAACCTGCACCCAACCGTTTTTGAGGTGGGGTTTACATTGCCAGTTTGGGAATACAGCCTACTGTGCTGAGAAAAGGCGCGACGTCCGGGGAGGGGATATGAGCACCAAAATACTTCTTTGTGACTGCGCGGGGTCTCAATCCATTGACGCCGAAAAGCTGGCGTCGGCCTGTGATGTGGCGTGCTCAAAGGTTCACACCGCCCTATGTACCCGTGAGATCGAAGCGGCGGCTGCGTTAATGCAAGAAGGCGACACACTTATCGCCTGCGGGCAGGAGCAGGACGTATTTCGTGCGCTAGCGGAAGAATTGGAATTGGATGCGCCGGGGTTCGTCGACCTGCGGGATCGTGCAGGCTGGTCCGAGCAAGGGAAAGATGCAGCGCCCAAGATGGCCGCCCTTGCGGCCGAGGCTTTGTTGCCCCAGCCCATAACGCCAAGTATGGATGTTTTCAGCGAAGGGACCTGTTTTATTATCGGACCCGGAGCTGTCGCTTTTGACGTGGCCGAGCGGTTGGCAACCGCGCTAGCCGTCACAGTTTTGGTGACGGACGACGCCGAACCAATGTCGCGCGCCTACGACGTTGTTCGGGGGCGCATCAAATCGCTGAATGGGGCATTGGGCGGGTTCACCCTGTCGATGGACGCCTTGCAGCAACTTGAACCCGGTGGGCGAGGTGCCTTTGCCTGGAGCGAGCCGCGCGATAAGGCTAAATCGTCCTGCGACATCGTATTGGACCTTACGGGCGGGACCCCGTTTGTGCAGGCCCCCGCCAAACGTGAGGGGTATCTGAGTGCGGACCCTAAGGATGCTGCCGCCGTCGAACGGATGATGTTCGACGCCGCGCAATTGGTCGGCACGTTTGAGAAACCTCTTTACGTTCGGGTTGAGGAAAGCCTTTGCGCACATTCCCGGGCCGAGCAGGTCGGGTGTACGAATTGCCTGGACATCTGCCCGACCGGAGCAATCACTCCGGCAGGTGAGCATGTGGCAATTGACCCGATGATTTGCGCGGGATGCGGAGCGTGCGCAGCACTCTGCCCATCGACCGCAATCACGTATGAAGACCCGCCTGTATCGGCCTTGCTGTCGCGGATGCATATCCTTGCGCGGACTTATCGCCGGGCCGGAGGGCAGGCCCCTCGGCTGCTGGTCCACGATTCACATGGGGCGGAAATGATCCGGCTTGCCGCTCGTTTCGGCAGGGGTCTGCCGTCAGATGTAATTCCGATCGAGTTGGCTGTGATTTCCGGTTTTGGTCATGCCGAAATGCTGGCTGCCCTGGCACACGGATTTGCACGGGTTGATGTCGTTCTTGCACCGACAACGGAACGGGACGCATTGGATCGTGAGCTTGAACTGGCGCAGGCGATTGCCGGAATTGGCGCGCTTGGTCTGATTGACGAGGCAGACCCGGATGCGCTGTGCGACGCGTTGTATGAACAAAACGCCCCGGTTCCGCTGGCTGATCCGGTTCTGCCGCTTGGCAACCGCCGGCAGATTGCGCGGCTGTCAGCTCAGGCCCTCAGTCCACAAGCTGAGGCACCGTTGCCATTGCCCGAAGGCGCGCCCTATGGTGCCGTTGCGGTCAACACCGACGCCTGTACCTTGTGCCTGAGTTGCGTGTCGTTGTGCCCATCCGGAGCATTGATCGACAACCCGGACAAGCCGCAGTTGAACTTTCAGCAGGACGCCTGTCTGCAATGCGGGATGTGCAAAACGATCTGCCCCGAGAACGCGATTACGCTTGTTCCGCAACTGGACCTCAGCGATGCGGCCCTGTCTCAGCAGGTGTTGAATGAGGAAGAACCCTTCGCCTGTGTCGAATGCGGGGCGCTGTTCGGGGTCAAATCGACAGTCGAGCGTATCATGGAAAAACTGTCGGGCACGCACCCGATGTTCGCAACCTCGGACAAGGCGCGGATGATCCAGATGTGCGACAACTGCCGCGTGAACGCGCAGTTTCAGCAGACGGACAACCCCTTCCAGTCCAATCCGAAGCCAAAGGTCGTCACCACCGACGACTATTTTTTAAAAAGAAAGGATCACTGAAGCTGAAGCGGCGCGCCAAGATCGGCGGCTTTTATGACGGATACGAAAGCCAAAATAGCCTCCAAGTCATCCAGCGTCATTTCGACAGGATGGATGGGGGACGGGCGTTCAGGATCGAACGGAGCAGTCAGCCCTTCAATTTGCGTGAAGGCCGGATGGGGGTTGAGGGCAAAAAACGCCTCAAACCGTTCAGACCAGTCAGGCATCGCGCGCAGCACCGCAAAAGATGGGGTAGAGCCCAGACCGTTCATTCGGTTCCTGGGGCCGATCACGTGGCACCGCCCGCAATGAGTCATCGACAGTTCTTCGCCCAATGCTGCATTGCCGTCGATTACGGTTTCCTGCTGAACGGCGGCGACCTCAAAGCTGGCAGAAAACGGCGGGCCGCTGTTGGGGCTGAACCCTTCCACGGTGCGTTTGCCGATATCCGAAAGCAGCCAGTCACGGAACCTTTCGTGTTTGGCGTCATCTTGGATACGCAAGTGGTAAATTACGCCGTTCCGGGCAAAGACAGGATCGCCCGGCGGTTCCGCCTCCAGAACAAGAACGCCTGTGTCATCCGTAATAACGCGTATCCCGGTCTTGAGAGAGAAGCGCGGAAGGATATGTTGCAACAGACCAGAGTCTGTAACCTCTGTGGGGGCAGCAAGTCCCAACGCCTCTTGCGACCAAGAGGGGGTAGCGGAGAGCGTCAGGCTCAGGCACAAAAGGACACGGCGCATGGCAGCAGCCTAAGGGCACCGCCCCGGATGCGTCAAATAAACAGAAAGAGACAAAGACACATGGTAGGTCAACTAAGTGGGTTTTCGGCATGAGCGTGCGTGACGCGGTTCTGGCGAACCTGAAGAAGATCACGGATCCTGTTTCCGGACAGGATATCGTCAGCGCGGGTGTTGTACGTGCACTGAATGTCGAAGGCGATAGCGTCAGATTTGTTCTGGAAATCGACCCGAAACAGGCCGAGCGGATGGAGCCGGTTCGCGCTGCTGCGGAACAGGCCGCGCAGATGGTGGACGGGGTTGCCAAGGTTTCGGCGCTTATGACCGCGCATTCGGACAAGGCACCGCCCGATCTTAAGCCCAAGCCCAAACCGTCGCAGACCGGACCGCAAGCTGTGCCGGGTGTTGACCGGATCATTGCCGTGGCGTCGGGCAAGGGGGGCGTCGGTAAATCCACTGTTTCCTCAAACTTAGCCTGCGCACTTGCAGCGGAAGGGCGACGTGTTGGCCTGTTGGATGCTGATGTGTATGGCCCGTCGCAACCCCGGATGCTGGGTGTTTCTGGTCGTCCTGCCAGCCCAGATGGAAAGACGATCCTGCCGCTGCGCAATCACGGCGTCACCATGATGTCGATGGGATTGATGACGAACGAAGGTCAGGCGGTTGTTTGGCGCGGGCCGATGCTGATGGGCGCACTGCAACAGATGATGAACCAGGTGCAGTGGGGTGCGCTTGACGTACTGATCGTCGACTTGCCGCCGGGTACCGGTGATGTCCAGCTAACGCTGAGCCAGAAGTTCAAGGTGGATGGGGCGATCGTTGTGTCGACTCCGCAGGATGTTGCCCTGATCGACGCCCGAAAGGGGATCGACATGTTCAACCAACTCAAGACACCGATCGTCGGGATGATTGAGAATATGTCCACTCATATCTGTTCGAACTGCGGGCATGAGGAACACGTGTTCGGTCACGGTGGCGTTGCCTCCGAAGCCGAGTCGCTGGGTGTTCCGTTGTTGGGGGAAATTCCCTTGCACCTGGACATTCGGGTCGCGGCGGATGGTGGAGCCCCCATCGTGGTCAGTAAACCCGACAGCCCTCAGGCCGAGGCATTCCGCAAGATTGCCCGCGACCTGATTGCCAAGGGCAACGTATGAGCGAACCGGTCTTTCCCCCATTGCTGACGGGTCACCCAGTTCAGGGCGGAGAGGACCCGTTCCAGCGTGCTCAGGCCATGGCCGCGCTGGGATGTGATGCGGGAACAGTGGTCTACAACATCCAGGCCGACCGCCTGCGGGTTGCCATTGTCTTTGCGCCCGAAGTTTCCTTGCAGGATGCAATGGCTATGCTGCCGCTTTGTTCGGTGGGATTCCAGAATGCGCTGGGTGCCTTGGCCCCGCCCGAGGTCGCGGTGCATCTGGATTGGGACGGACCGATCCGCGTGAACGGCGCCACGTGCGGTGTGTTTCACGTCGCGGCATCAACTAACGCGCCGGATGAGGAGCCGGATTGGTTGATTGTTGGTTGGGAACTGGCTTTGCTGCAAACCAGCGACGCGCCGGGCGAAAACCCAGATATAACAGCACTTTATGACGAAGGGTGTGCCGAAGTCACGGCGCCCCAGTTGGTCGAAAGCTGGTCGCGCCACACGCTGACATGGCTCAACCGCTGGCAAGAGGACGGTAACGCGTCGCTCCATGCTGAATGGATGGGTCTATTGCGTGGGGTTGGTGAGCCTTATGGCGATAAGGGCGTTTTTCTGGGAACGGATGAAAGATTCGGTATGCTGATCCGAGATGGGTCAGACACACACCTGGTGCCGCTGACGGAGTTACTGGAGAACGGATGATGAAACTGGCCCGAGCCATCCATTTCGATGAAAGCGACTTGAATGTGTTTCACTCTCCGGCCCGAACGGGTGAGTGGTGCATTTCCGGTGGGTTCGAGTTCTCGAACTGGGGCGAAGGCGATCTTGAAGGCAAGGCACGGCAGGCTTTTGCAAATGGGTGGTTGGGGCTGGAAACCTTTGGTCGTGTGACTTTTGTTGCCGTCACGCAAATTGAACAGGCCGAGATTGATCAGATCACCCGGAACCTTGCTGAACACTTCGTTCACCTTTACGGGGCACCATCCGTCGATGCGGCGTTGGACGTCGCGCGGTCTGAAATCGCGCACATGAACGAACTGTGCGAAGAACACGCGCCCAATACGTTGCTGACGGTTGCCCGTGAATTGTCAGATACAGGTGTTCATGAGGCGTACCGGATAATCACGCCACAAGAAACGCAGCTTGAAGCATTGGCCGTTCACGGCTCGCTTGACGACTGACGCCTAAAGCAGGTCGGCGAAACCGCCAAATTGACCGCGTTTGAAGATCAGGCCTTTACCAGTGCGATACATGACTTTTTCGACCAGACCCACAAGGATCAAGTGATCCCCCGCTTCGTGACAGGCGTGCAGGTGACAGTCGAACCGCGCCAGACAATTCTCCAGTTGCGGGCGGCCGATATGGTCAGAAACCCAATCCGCATGCGAGAAGTCCTCGCCATTCCGCGCGAATTTCACGGCCTGTTCCTGTTGTTCCTCGGCCATCACGTGAATGGAATAGTGCCGACAATCCTTGAACGCATCGTATCTGTTCGAGTCCTTGGCCAGACACCACAACACGAGAGGCGGGTCCAAAGACACGGATGAGAACGAATTCACCGTGATTGCCCGCGGCCCCTGTGCCGTATTGGTGGTTACAACGGTTACACCTGTGCCAAAGCACCCCAAGGCCTCGCGGAACGCGGTGCTTTGGTCTGTCGTTGGTGTAAAGGTGTTTTCCGTCATCTTCCGCTCAATCCGTGGCCGCGCATCAGGTGCCACGGCATGTGGGGATTGTCCACGAAAAGCTGAGTCTGCGGCGTATTTTTCCCGCTCAGTTCAGGTCTTCCAGCAGTCGACCGTGCTGACGCGTTGCTTCGATCACCGCCCCAAACGTGTTCATCCCGCGCGCCTGTAGCATCGGCAGCATTTTGACGAGGGCTTCAGCCGTCGCCACCGCATCACCTAGTGCCGTATGGCGCAGTTCAACCGGGATGGTGATGTCTAGCCTGTCGCACAAAGCATCCAGCGTGTGTTTGTCGCTGGCACCGAACAGCACGGCCGACAAAAGAACTGTATCAAGTATCGGGTGGTTCCAATCCACATCCATCCGTTTCGCGTGCCGTCGCAGGAACGCCATGTCAAACGGTGCATTATGGGCGACGATGACCGCATCACGCGCGAATTTGTGGAATACGCGCCCGGCTTCCGTGATGTCCGGCGAGTCTTGGACCATCCGGTCATTGATCTTGTGCACTTTGGTCGAAGCCGGCGGGATGGGTATGCCGGGGTTCACCAGTATATCAAGGTTTTCACCTGCAACGATGCGCCCATTCACAACCCGGACTGCTCCGATCTGAACGATCTCATCCTTATGCGGTAAAAGCCCCGTGGTTTCGGTATCGAATACAACAAAACACAAGTCCCGCAACGCCTTGGAGTCAAACTCGGTGTCAGTGTCAGAGTTCAAAAGGTCAAAATCATACACAAGTGGTCGGGCTGCCTCGGGCGAAATGTTGGCCGCGCTGTCTTCGAGGATCAACATATATCCCGGCGCATCCCCCAGGGGTTTCATCCGGGCAGAAAATGTTTGCGTTCCGTCGATACTCGTAAGGTCGCAGATGACTTCCCGCCCTGTTTTTGCCAAGGCAGCATAGGCGTCTTCCAACGGGCGCGGCTTCAAGTATTCAAACAGCGACGAATTCAAGCGGGGGTGGGCGATTTGCGCCAGAACTTGCGCGGCCTGTCCGTCGTACAGAACGATCTTATGCGTCGGACTTGCCAGAACCATGGCAACCGGAATTTCGGTCAGAAGAGCGGTCAGCCTTTGCTTTTCGGCAGCCAGATGAGCGGTTTCGGCAGCGACAGCTTCGGCGACACCCATGGTTTTTTCCGACAACTGACCTGCCAACCCGGCGGCGGCCGGGGCCAGATCCCCAAGATACCTTGCGGCCTGAACGTCCATGTCGGTGCTGACCCCCGCATGGGCCCGGGCACGCAGTTCAGCCGAGAGCCGCTCAATCGGTTTTGCGACGTTGTCGTCGAACAACAGCCAAACCGCGACGATCAGAGCGACAAATCCGAACGCCATGAGGATTTCCGCAAAGACAAACGCATTGATAAGTTCTGGGTCAGCGATGCGCTGATAACTGACCCACAGCGCGGTCGAACTAACCGCCAGGCCACCAACAGCCAGCAGGCAGAAAAACAGGAAAATGCGCAGGCGCAGGCTTAGCCGGATCAGCATGTTACACTCCGCAGGTGGCCTCGATGATCGGGTCGTTGGTTTCCCCCTTGATCCAGTCAGCGTTCAGCAACTGGCCGTCCGCGCTGAATTCCGCGCCGTCTGCCAGATTGGCCCGCAGATTCTGAGCGCAGTCGACCGCGACCGGCAGTTTCGAAACCGGTGACCAGCGGCCAAAGAAATAGATATCAACCAGCCGTTGATCCGGCACTTGTTCGTTGCTGCGGACCGAGGCGGTGTCGATTGCCGCAAAGCGTTCCACATAAGGCACCGCATACGTCCACGGGCGATAGAAGGCACGACTTTCAACTTGTTGGATGACCTCCATGCCTTCGGGCAGGGTGTCAGACGTGCGGTCGTACCACGAATATTCGCTGCTGATCGTCGCCACGATCATGCCCAGCCCAGCGGCGACAGGGGCTATCCATTTGGGCAGACGCCCTTTGACCAGCTTGTTCACCAGCATCACGACGCCCGCACAGGCGATGCCGACAAAGATTGTGGCGATCAATTCCAGGAACATTCATTCTCTCCCAATTCCGGCTGGTTCAGCCGAGCATTCCTTTTCCATGCCCTACCGCGGATTGCATCGTTTTTACCACAACGAAGGCGTCGCGCAGATGGCTTCGCTCAAAGTCCGACAAGTCAGAGGGGGGCAGGAAATTGTCCGGTGCCTTTTCGCCTTTCACAAGTCGAACCTGATGCTCTAACCGGGTTTCGGCAATCAGATCGTAAGCGTCCAACAAGTCACGCGCGCCGGAGTCGCTGAGGATGCCGGCGCTGGCTGCGGCCTTGAGCCGGGCGCGTGTATTGGCCTCGGGCAGTTCCCCCTGCAGGCTGTAGATGCGCGCCAAATCCACAACTGGAACAACGCCATTATGCTTTAGATCCAGCGTGTTGCGATGCTCACCTGATCTAATTGTCGCGAAGCCGCGCAGCAGTCCTAGCGGCGGGGTGTGTTTCAGTGAATTCGAGATCATGTGCGCGACAAAAATCGAGTTTGCTTTGGCCGCGGCAAGCGTGTCGGCTTGCAGGTCATCAAACAATTTAAACGCGCCACCGATCGGACGCAGGTCGAACATGACCGAGGCCAGCATCTGTGCCTCGGGGTTGGGTTTGGCGATCCAGCCTTTGAAATAGTCGCGCCATACGCGCACCGGCTGACACCAGCGCGGGTTCGTCGCCATCATGTCGCCGGGGCAATAGAAATACCCACAGGTGTCCAGCCCGTCCGAGACGAATTTGGCCAGAGCCGCGAAATAGGCCATATCGTCATCCGTGACGTCGTCATCCAGCATCAGGCAGTTGTCCTGATCCGATACACCCGTCTGTTCCTGTCGACCCTGCGATCCACAGGCCAACCACAGGTAAGGGACGGGCGGCGCGCCAAGTTCTGCTTCGGCCAGTGTCAGCAACCTGCGGGTTGCCGTATCCGCGATGTCCGTGATCAGGCGTGTCACGATCTCATGCCGGTTTCCGGCGGCGACCAATTGCACTAAAAGCTGCGGGATTTCCTCGGTCACCGCTGCCATTTGCTGCGCCGTCTGCGCCGAAGCGATCCGGCGGACAAGTTCGGCGGAATTCACCGCCTGATAGTGGGTCAGGTCGGTCTGCGTTACGATACCGACAAGCCGCCCACCTTCCGAGATCGGGATATGGCCAATCCCGCGCTCCATCATGATGTGCAGAACATCTGATCCAATGTCCGAGGGTAACAAGGTAATCGGATCAGCCGTCATGATGCCCGACACAGGTGTGTCGTTCGGCAGCCCATCGGCCACGAATTTACCCGAGATATCGCGCAGCGTTACGATTCCAAGCAGCGCCTCGCCTTCGGTCACGCAGAGCGATGAGATGTGTTTGTCGCGCATCATCTTCGCCGCCTCGCGCACTGTTGTGGTAGGCGGGCAGGTGGCCGGGTTATGCGCCATCAAAACGTCTATGGCGCTTGTCGCCAAACTCTGAGGGCCAGACCGGGTGTCGCGGGTTCGATTGAAGAATTTGGATACGACCGGATGCCCGTCGATCAGATCACGCACCAGATCGGGTGGCAAAACCAGCAGCACCGAGGGCGTATGCGCCTTGGCCTTCGTCGCGGCCTTTCCACCCTTTAAAAGGCCTCGTTCGCCAAAGGAGTTTCGCAATCCCAGATGAGATACGACCGCGTCATTCCCATCCTTTATTTCCACCTGTCCTTCGTAGATCACAAAGACGCCGGGCAGGGTGTGGCCCAGCTCGTATACCGGGTAACCCTCTTCGACTTCCCAGACTTCGATCTGATGGGCTACCGCGTCCAGAACATCCGCTGGCAGGGCGTCATAAGGATGTACGGATTTCAGAAACCGAGTGATCTCGTCATGGGACAGGGGCATCGGATACTCCGCGGTTTCGGGGTTGAAAAATCCCGCCCGGTGGTGTGCCGGGCGGGAGTAGTCAGTCGAAAGATGCAGCCTTTGGCAAGAGGCCTTGGGGCCGCATCATGGCTCAGTGATCCTGAGCTGCGCCCGCGCCACGGGGAATGCGGATGCTTTCGACCATATCTTTGATCTCTTCCGGGGTCTCTTTGGTCGCGCCTGCTACAAAGTAGGCGATGGCAAAGTTGACCATGGCACCGATCGCACCGAACGAGGTCGACTTGATCGGACCCAGCAGCGGATCAGCATCTGTGAACGAGTTGGTGCCCGGAATGAACAGCCAGCCTTTGTGCAGGAAGATGTAGATCAGGGTCACAACCAGACCGGCCAGCATACCCGCGACCGCGCCGACATTGTTGATGCGGGTCGAGAAGATCCCCATCATCAGCGCCGGGAAGATCGAGGCCGCCGCCAGACCGAAGGCCAGCGCAACTGTCTGCGCCGCAAATCCCGGAGGATTCAGACCCAGATAGGTTGCAACCGCGATGGCAACAGCCATTGCGATCCGTGCCGACAGAAGCTCTCCTTTTTCCGAGATCTGCGGGTTGATCGCACCTTTGATCAGGTCGTGGGACACCGCCGACGAGATCGCCAGCAGCAGGCCCGCAGCGGTTGACAGAGCGGCCGCAAGACCACCGGCAGCAACCAGACCGATAACCCAGCTTGGCAGGTTTGCGATCTCGGGGTTGGCCAGAACCAGGATGTCACGGTTGAACTTGGTCAGCTCGTTTCCGACCCAGCCTTTTTCCTCGGCAAGTGCCTGCATGTCGGCATTTGCGTCGTTGTAGTACTGGATCTTGCCGTCGCCGTTCTTGTCTTCCCAGTCCAGCAGGCCGGTTTTCTGCCATGTCTGCATCCAGTCATAGCGTGCGTCATTGTCGATCTGTTCGACCGAAACGGCGCCACCTTCGATGCCACCATTGGGCCACATCATGTCGGTGATGTTCAGGCGGGCCATGGCACCAACTGCGGGCGCAGTCAGGTACAGCAGCGCGATGAACACCAGTGCCCAACCGGCGGACCAGCGTGCGTCAGACACCTTGGGAACGGTGAAAAAGCGCATGATGACGTGCGGCAGACCGGCGGTACCGATCATCAGCGACAGCGTAAACAGCACCATGTTCAGAGTGTCCGAATGGTGGGTGGTGTATTCGTTGAAACCCAGCTCGGTCACGATGGCGTCCAACTTGGCCAGCAGCGGTTCACCGCTGGCGGTATCGCCAAACAGACCCAGCGCCGGAACAGGTGTGCCTGTCAGTTGCAACGAGATGAAGATCGCCGGGATAGTATAGGCCGTAATCAGCACGCAGTACTGAGCGACCTGCGTGTAGGTCACACCTTTCATGCCGCCAAACACCGCATAGGCGAACACCACACAGGCACCGATCAGCAGACCGGCAGTGTTGCTGACCTCAAGGAAACGGCCAAAGGCAACACCAACGCCGGTCATCTGACCGATCACGTAGGTCACCGATGCGACGATCAGACAGATCACAGCAACGATACGGGCGGTCTGGCTGTAGAACCGGTCGCCGATGAATTCGGACACAGTGAACTTGCCGAACTTGCGCAGATAGGGCGCCAGAAGCAGGGCCAGCAGCACATAGCCGCCCGTCCACCCCATCAGGTAGGTCGAGTTGTCATAGCCGGTAAAGGCAATCAGGCCCGCCATCGAAATGAACGAGGCCGCAGACATCCAGTCCGCCGCTGTCGCCATACCGTTGGTAACCGGGTGAACGCCGCGACCAGCAGCGTAGAATTCCGATGTAGAACCCGCACGGGCCCAGATCGCGATGCCGATGTACAGCGCGAAGGATGCGCCGACAAATAGCAGGTTGATGGTAAACTGGTCCATGGGACTTATTCCTCCTCAACGCCGTATTCGGCGTCCAGTTTGTTCATGCGCCAGGCGTAGTTGAAGATCAGCACCAGAAAGACCAGGATTGATCCCTGCTGGGCAAACCAAAAGCCCAGATCGGTGCCGCCCACGGAAATACCCGACAGCAGCGGACGCAGCAGAATGCCGAATCCAAAAGACACCAGCGCCCAGATCACGAGGCTGATGTAGATGAGACGCAGATTGGCCTGCCAATAGCCCTTGTCGGCCTCGGCAGTCTGCGCGGAGTTTGTTGATTGATCCGCCATCGCGGGGTCCTCCTTCGCTTCCTCCTGTTGCGACCCTTTGCCCAATCCACCGGTGCTTGGGGCCGCTTTCCGATACGCCCAAGGCCGGTTGGCATCAGGCAAAACCTCTCCGATCCGCCAAGGCGGGTCCGATGAAGTATCCGTTTAGGAATTCAGCCCTTATTCAGGGCGGGCTGCATTCCCTTAGTTCATCGCGCTGCTGACAACTTTCTCAAGCTGGCTTGCGATGTCGTCGATATTGCCCATGGCGTTCAGTCCTTCCAGAACGCCATGGTCTTGGTAATACGTGATCAGAGGCGCAGTTTGCGCGTGGTAGGCCGCAAGGCGCGAGGCGACGGTTTCGGCGTTATCATCTGCGCGACGTTTGAATTCGGAACTGCCACACTTGTCGCATTTCCCGTCGGTCGCCGGGATTTTGAACGTGTCGTGATACCCTTCACCACACATTGCACAGGTGTAACGGCCCGATATACGCGTGACCATTTCCGCATCTTCAACCTCAAGGCTGATTGCGGCGTTGATCCTCTGGCTGGTTTCGGACAGCAACGTATCCAGTGCCTGCGCCTGAACTGTCGTGCGCGGGAAGCCGTCAAGGATGACACCCTTGCCGCAGTCCGGCTCGGCCAGACGGTCGCGCAGGATGGCGATGACAATATCGTCACTAACCAACTCGCCAGCTTCCATGACGGCTTTGGCGGTTTTGCCTGCCTCTGTTCCCGCAGCGACCGCTGCGCGCAGCAGGTCGCCGGTGCTCAGTTGAACCAGTCCGAACTTGTCTTCCAGCATCCGGGCCTGCGTTCCCTTCCCGGCACCCGGAGGGCCGAGAAGGATCAGAACAGCGGGTGTGGTGATCGTGGCAGCGTCCATCACATCCTCACTTATTTGCGCGGTTTTCGATCAGGTCTTCAACCACCGATGGATCAGCCAGCGTCGAGGTGTCACCGAGCGAGCCAAAGTCATTCTCGGCGATCTTGCGTAGGATACGGCGCATGATTTTACCCGAGCGGGTTTTTGGCAGACCTGGCGCCCACTGGATCACGTCCGGCGAGGCAATCGGTCCGATCTCGGTCCGTACCCAAGTGCGCAGTTCTTTCAGCAGATCATCCGAAGGCTCACGATCATTCATCAGAGTGACATAGCAATAGATGCCCTGACCCTTGATTTCATGGGGATACCCGACCACAGCGGCTTCAGCCACGGCAGCGTGGGCAACCAGCGCGCTTTCCACCTCGGCGGTGCCCATGCGGTGCCCCGAGACGTTGATTACGTCGTCAACACGTCCGGTGATCCAGTAATCGCCACCCTCGTCACGACGGCAGCCGTCACCGGTGAAGTAATAGCCTTTGTAGTCCGAGAAATAGGTCTTTTCGAACCGCTCATGATCGCCCCAGATGGTGCGCATTTGCCCGGGCCAACTGTCCTTGATGCACAACACACCCTCGACCCCGTTGCCTTGGATCTCGACACCCGACTGCGGGTCCAGAACCACGGGCTGCACACCAAAGAAGGGCTTCATCGCCGAGCCGGGCTTGGTCGAATGTGCGCCGGGCAGGGGGGTCATCATGTGACCGCCAGTTTCAGTCTGCCACCACGTATCGACGATCGGGCATTTACCCTGGCCGACCACGTCATTGTACCAGTTCCACGCTTCTGGGTTGATCGGTTCACCCACCGTGCCCAGCAGGCGCAGGTCGCTGAGGTCGTGCTTTTCAACAAACTCTTTGCCCTGACCCATCAGCGCGCGGATCGCGGTAGGGGCGGTGTAGAATTGGTTTACCTTGTGCTTGGCGCAAACCTCCCAAAAGCGGCCTGCATCGGGATAGGTCGGGACGCCTTCGAACATCAGTGTAGTCGCACCGTTGGCCAGTGGGCCATAGACGATATAGCTGTGGCCGGTAACCCAGCCCACATCCGCTGTACACCAATAGATGTCGCCGTCGTGGTAATCGAACGTCACTTCGTGAGTCAGCGATGCATAAACGATGTAGCCGCCAGTGGTGTGTACAACACCCTTGGGCTGACCTGTCGAACCAGAGGTATAGAGGATGAACAGCGGGTCTTCGGCATTCATTTCCGCCGGGGCGCAATAGTCATCCGCCTCAAGCGCCATTTCGTTGTAGTCAAAGTCGCGGCCGCTGATCCACGTGGTCTGGCCGTTGGTGCGCTTGACCACAAGGCATTTAACAGTGTCCTTGCAGTGCAGCAGCGCCGCATCGGCGTTGGATTTCAGCGGGGTCTTGCGGCCTCCGCGCGGCGCTTCGTCTGCTGTGATGACAACCTTCGCGTCGCAGCCATTGATCCGCGCCGCCAGAGCGTCCGGCGAGAAACCTGCAAACACAATAGAATGGATCGCGCCGATCCGCGCACAAGCCAGCATCGCATAGGCTGCTTCGGGGACCATCGGCAGATAGATCACCACGCGGTCGCCTTTGCGCACACCCATCGACTCGAGGATATTTGCCATCCGGCAGGTGCGACGGTGCAGTTCCGAATAGGTGATATGCTGGGCCGCGTCATTTGGATCATCCGGCTCCCAGATGATCGCTGTCTGATCGCCGCGTGTTTCAAGATGGCGATCCAGACAGTTGGCTGAAACGTTCAGCGTGCCATCAGCAAACCAGTTGATTCCGACCGAGCCGAAATCATAGCTGACATCCTTGACCTGGGTGAAAGGTTTGATCCAATCGATACGCTTTCCCTGCTCGCCCCAAAAGGCGTCGGGATCGTTGACGGAGGCTGCGTACATTTCGGAATATTTGTCAGCATCGACATGTGCACGCGCAACGGTTTCTGCGGATGGCGGATAAACATTGGCATCTGCCTGGGCAGCGGTTGTCATTCTGAGGCTCCTCCCTCTAGGACTGAAATTTACGGGCCCGATTTTGCCTGCTGATTTGGCAATGTCGACCCGCATCCTCCCGGTACCGAATAATACGGAGAACTGAAAACAAGGGAATAAATTACAGAAAACTATAGATTAGTTTGTAAATAAATTTCTGTGCATCTCGGAAAACAGAAAATGAATTTAAAAATTTTTCCTAAAAATATTTCAAAAACAGATAATTAGTTGTAATTGAATTGACGTGTAAAAGCTGACATCTGAACCATAGGCAATAGGTATTAGAAAATCATCTTTTGGTTGTTAGCGCCCAACAGATTCGAGGAACAAGAGGATGTACTGTGTGCCGGGGGTTGGCACGTTCAAATGTTGGCGCTAGCTTTGTTCCCAAGCGCCCCGGTAGGAGGCGCAACAAAGGGAGAAATCATGATGAATAAGATGTTGAGCGGTGCCGCCGTCGCCGCTTTGACCGTTGCTTTCGTGTCCGAAGCCGCAGCAACCGAATGGAGCGCCTCGGTTTGGGGCAAGCGCCGCGCCTTTACCGAGCATGTTGAGAAGCTGGCCGAACTGGTCAGCGAAAAGACAGGCGGTGAATTTACGATCAATGTCAGCTATGGCGGTTTGTCCAAGCCACGTGAAAACCTGGATGGGATCGAGATAGGAGCCTTTGAAATGGCTCAGTTCTGCGCTGGGTATCACCGCGACAAGAACCGGGCGATCACGGTTCTGGAGCTGCCGTTCCTGGGCGTAAACACGTTGGACGAAGAAGTGGCCGTCAGCCATGCCGTTTACGACCATCCAGCAGTCCAGGATGAGATGGCCCAGTGGAACGCGCGCATCATCATGACCTCGCCGATGCCGCAGTATAACCTTGTTGGCACAGGCGATCCGCGCGCAACCTTGGCGGATTTCGATGGAATGCGGGTACGTGCGACGGGCGGTCTGGGACAGGCATTCGAGGCCGTTGGCGGCGTACCGACATCGGTTCCCGCGACCGAGGCGTTCAATGCAATGGAATCAGGTGTTGTTGACACTGTTGCATTTGCCCAGCACGCACACCTGTCCTTTGGAACCATTAACGAAGCAGACTGGTGGACCGCAAACCTGAACCCCGGCACTGTTAACTGCCCCGTTGTTGTAAACATCGACGCGTATGAGGCACTGCCGGCCGAGCACCGTGAAGCGCTCAACAGTTCGATCGACGAGGCGATTGAACACTACCTTGCCAACTATGGCGGGCTGTTGGAGCAGTGGGACGGCGTTTTGTCCGAAAAGGGCGTTGAAAAGGTCATGATCGACGATGCGGTGATCGAAGAATTCCGCACAAAGGCCGCCGATCCGATCCGTGAACAGTGGATTGCTGACATGTCTGCGCAGGGTCTGCCTGCACAGGAATTGTATGATCTGGTTCAAACCACGTTGCAACAGCAGCGCAGCGGAAACTGATCTGCATGTTCCGGGTGCCTGGCAGGGCACCCGGATACCAATAATAAACAAGGGGATCACCGGAATGGCAGGACAGGCCACGGTGCTGGAAGATGGCAGTCGCCTCAGCCGGCTTGATCACCATCTGCTTAGGATAGAGCGGTTTCTTGCCCTGATAAGCGGCCTCGCTGTCTTTGGCCTGATGGTTCTTGCGGTTGTGTCAGTCAGCGGACGCAACGCATTCAACGCGCCTTTACCCGGCTATGTGGACTGGATCGAACAGGCCATGCCACTGATTGCGTTTCTTGGCGTGTCTTTCGTTCAGCGTGACGGGGGACATATACGTATGGATATCGTGATCTCTCGCCTGCACGGTCGGGCGCTTTGGCTGTTCGAACTGATCTCGGTCGTCCTTATCCTTGTGTTGATGCTGGCTCTTGTCTGGGGAAGCTGGTCGCATTTCGACCGCTCATTCGATTTCGGCGCACCATTGTGGAGCCGCGACAGCTCGATCGACATTGGTATCCCGCTTTGGCCTGCAAAACTGTTGGCACCTGTCGCGTTTTCTGTGCTGTGTGTGCGTTTGGTCCTGCAAATCTGGGGATATGGGCGGGCCTTTATTCTTGGGTTGGAAAACCCCGTGGCCGTGCCCTTAATTCAGGATGCCGCCGCGCAAGCCGCAGCCGAAGCCGAGCAATTTGAGGGGCAGGACGAGTAGATGGACAGTATTGACATCGGGCTCTGGGTCACCGGTGGCCTGCTTGTATTGGTCGTCACAGGTATGCGCGTGGCTTTTGCTGCTGGTCTGGCCGGATTGGTGGGGTTGGTTTGGATTTTCTGGGCCAAGTTCGGTTACGACCCGGACCGGTTCGGCAAGGCTCTGACGGTTGCCGTCAAAACGGCGGGGCAGGTGCCGCATTCCAAAGTCGCAGCCCACACCCTTAGCCTGATCCCGACTTTCATCCTGATCGGGTACCTTGCTTACTATGCAGGCCTGACCCGCGCATTGTTTGAGGCGGCCAAGCGTTGGGTCGCCTGGGTGCCGGGAGGGTTGGCCGTATCGACCGTATTCGCGACGGCGGGCTTCGCGGCTGTATCCGGCGCCTCGGTTGCGACGTCAGCAGTATTCGCACGCATCGCGATCCCCGAGATGCTGAAGGTCGGGTACAACAAGCAGTTCGCCGCGGGTGTGGTTGCGGCTGGCGGAACTTTGGCGTCATTGATCCCACCCTCTGCGATCCTTGTGATCTATGCCATTATCGTTGAACAGGACGTTGGAAAGCTCCTGTTGGCCGGTTTCATTCCGGGCGCGTTCTCGGCCGTGGTCTATGGATTGCTGATCGTGGGGATTGCGGTTGTGTTCAAGTCCGTTGGCCCACCGGTCACCGGCTTTACATGGAAACAGCGTTTTGCCGCGCTGCCGGGTGCATTTCCGATCGTGGCCGTGATCCTGATAATCATCTGTTTCGTCTATAACCCATTTGGTGAAAAAGCATGGGGCACACCGACCGAAGGCGGAGCAATCGGCGCATTTATCGTGTTCTGCTTCGCTCTTTTCCACGGGATGCGCTGGACCGAGCTGAAGTCCGCACTGCTCGAGACTGCAAAGCTGACTGCGATGATCTTTTCGATCATCTGGGGCGTTCTGATCTACGTGCGTTTTTTGGGATTTGCCGACTTGCCGGGCGCTTTCTCGGATTGGATCACCGGGTTGGAAATGTCCCCGATGCTGATCCTGATTTGTATCCTGCTCGCCTATGCGGTGCTGGGGATGTTCATGGATGCCATCGGGATGCTCTTGCTGACCTTGCCGGTTGTTTACCCGGCGGTCATGGCGCTGAACGGTGGCGAGACTGTCAGCGCAGCAGATAGTGCTTTTGGCATGTCTGGGCCGATGTGCGCCATCTGGTTTGGAATCCTTGTAGTCAAGATGGCCGAGTTCTGCCTCATCACACCACCGATCGGTTTGAATTGCTTTGTTGTTGCAGGTGTACGCCCAGACCTGAGTGTTCAGGACGTTTTTAAAGGGGTGACCCCCTTCTTTGTCGCAGACGCGGTCACTATCGCATTGCTTGTCGCGTTCCCGGGAATAGTTCTCTATCTTCCGTCGCTTGCCAGTTAGCAGTTTGTATTTTGCGAGGCTCTGCCTCGCGCTCCGGGATATTTTTGGCAAGATGAAGAACGGATCCCGCACTTCATCTGGCCCTAAATATCCCGGGGAGTCGCCCGCAGGGCGGCGGGGGCAGCGCCCCCAATCAACTTGCTCGCATCAACATTCCGTACAGGTCGCGCGGATCGTCAGGGTCAGCCAGCATATCGAGCGGCTCGTAGAAATCTGTCCCGTCGATTGTGGTTTTGATGTAGCGCAGGGCCGAGAAATCCTCGATTGCAAAACCGACACTGTCGAACAGGGTGATTTGTCGGTCGTCGCGCCGACCCGGAGCTTGCCCAGTTATGACCTGCCACATTTCGGTGACGGGGTGATCCTGATCAAGCGCCTGGATTTCACCTTCAATGCGGGTTTGTTCAGGATATTCGACGAAAATCTCTGACCTTAGCAGGATATCCCGGTGCAACTCGGTTTTGCCGGGGCAGTCGCCGCCGATGGCGTTGATATGAACGCCGGGGCCGACCATGTTATCGGTCAGAATTGTTGCGTATTTCTTGTCGGCGGTGCAGGTGGTGATGATCTGAGCACCCTCAATGGCGTCTTCAGGCGTTTTGCAGCAAACGACCGTCAGGCCAGATGCCTCGAGGTTCGAGGCGCATTTCTGAGTTGCATTTGGATCGGTGTCATACAAGCGTACCGTATCAATTCCGCACATTGCCTTGAAGGCCAGGCATTGGAACTCGGACTGCGCGCCATTGCCGATCATAGCCATCGATGTGGCCGATTTCGGAGCCAAATAGCTGCCCACAAGCGCAGAGGTCGCCGCGGTTCGCAATGCCGTCAAAAGGGTCATCTCGGTCAGCAATGTGGGATAGCCGGTATACACGTCGGCCAGCAGACCAAAGGCCGTGACGGTTTGCAGCCCTTCTGACGTGTTTTTGGGATGACCGTTGACGTATTTGAATCCGTAGGCTTCACCGTCCGACGTTGGCATAAGCTCGATAACGCCATGCGGTGAGTGCGCAGGTATACGCGGTGTTTTGTCGAAACTTTCCCACCGCTTGAAGTCGGCTTCAATCTGGGTCGCGATCTGCGTGATCATGCGCTCGACGCCGATGTGGTGTACCAATCGCATCATGTTGTCGACAGAAACAAATGGCACCAGTGCCTTGTCAGAAGGTTGTGTCATCAAAAACTCCGGGTCGGGCGGTCAAAGATTCGACGCCCCAGCAAAGAGGCGGCCAGATCGACCATCAGTTTTGCGGTTCTACCGCGTTCATCCAGAAAGGGGTTCAGCTCAACCAGGTCCAATGAGCACACAAGCCCGCTTTCGTGTAGAAGCTCCATAACCAGATGCGCTTCGCGTTCGGTTGCGCCGCCGGGAACGGTCGTGCCGACGGCTGGTGCGATCGAGGGGTCGAGGAAATCCACATCGAGCGAAACATGCAGGATTCCGTTTGCTGCCCGTACCCTGTCAAGGAATGCCATCAGAGGGGCTTTGATTCCATGTTCGTCGATGCTGCGCATGTCGGCCAGCATCGCGTTGTCTTGTTCAAGCCTTTGCCGCTCGGCTGGGTCAACAGAACGCAGACCGATCATGCCAACGCGATCGGTTGGAACTGGGATCGTTACCGCCGGAAAGCCATCAAAACCCGGCTGACCGGTGAAATAGGCGACAGGTGTGCCGTGCAGGTTGCCGCTGTCGGTGCTGCCGGGCGTGTGGAAGTCGCTATGCGCATCCAGCCAGAGCACAAACAGGGGTCGGTCAATTCCGTCGGCATATTCAGACATGCCTTTGACCGTTCCCATCGACAAAGCGTGGTCGCCGCCCATAAAGATAGGCAGTCCCTTCGCCGCGGTTTCTTGGGCGACGCGACTTAGCGCGTGCGTCCAGCCCACGCATTCCGGCAGGGCAAACAGGTGATCATGCGGCGGTATGTCAGTGTCGTCTGCACGAATGTCACCGACGTCCTGAACCGTATGTCCCAAGTTTGCCAGAGCCTGCTCCAATCCTGCCACTCGATAAGCGTCAGGACCCATTCGACAACCTTGCCGGCGTTTACCCGCATCCATCGGAGCGCCGACCAATATTACGTTTCCTGTATCCATATTACTATCTAACCACTCGTTGCGGGTTGCGAATAGACTGCAAAGTGTTCAAAAAGATATCTGTCAATACAAAGTGAGAAGTAGTTATGGACGATTTGGATGGTCGATTGCTCAGTGCTTTGCACCGCGATGCCCGCGCGTCGCTGTCAGAGCTTGCCGAAACGCTGGGAGTAACGCGCGCGACAGTGCGCAACCGCTTGCAGCGCCTCAAGCAGTCGGGCGAAATCGTAGGGTTTACGGTGCTGACTCGGCAAGATGTGGCGCAAAGCCCGGTTCGCGGCTTGATGACGCTTGAGATCGAAGGCCGCGGCACCGAACGGACCATGTCGCGGATCGCGGCTTTGCCGCAGGTTCGAGCCGTGCATTCGACCAATGGAAGCTGGGATCTGATTGCGGAAATCGGGACCGAAACCTTGGCTGAATTGGATGAGATCCTCTTTCAAATTCGGCGGATGGAAGGGATCACCCGTTCTGAGACCAATCTGCTGCTCTCGACCCGCAAGGGGCGCGTCTGACGCCCGTAGTGCTTTGACGTTCAATGAAATTGTGCAACAGTTTCCCGGCGTAGTGATACGCACGAGTGACCATAATCGGGCCTGAGAGCAGGGGAACATTATGACGACGCAGGACACAGGCGAAGAACTGTGGGCGGTTCGCTGGGCCGAACGTGCGACAGGTTTTTTTGAGCGACCTCTGGTCCGTATCGCAATTCCGGTGTTGGTCACATTGATCGCGCTGGTCGTTTTGCATGAGTTGTCGTCGCATGTGAAATGGTCAGACGTTCAGACAGACGTGGCAAGTACGTCTTGGAAGCTGATGTTCTTTGCCGTCTGCTGGACGGCATTCAGCTTTGTTTCCCTGTCCATGTACGACGTTTTTGCAGTTCAAAGCGTGGCGGATGGTGAAGTTCCCTTGCCCGTCGCGGGGATGGCGGGGGCGTGTGGCTATGCCGTGTCGAACTGTTTGGGCTTTTCCTACATCACGGGAACGGCGATCAGGTACCGCATTTATGCCTCACTTGGACTGGACCTTGGGCGGGTCGCGGGTGTTATCGCTACATCGTGGATAGCGTTCTGGTCAGGTATGGTCTTGTTGCTGGGCTGCCTGTTGACCCTTCATCCTGACGGGATTTCCAAGATACTGCCGATCAACGAAACTGTCGAAACCGTCATAGGTATCGGTCTTCTTATCGGCCTTGCGACGTTGTTGATCTGGCTGGCAAAGGGCGGGCGCAGGCTGGCCTATGGTGGGCTGGGGTTCAATCTGCCCGGTGGGAAATTGGCCGGATTGCTAACCCTCGCAGCCATTGGTGATCTGTTCGGAGCGTCCATGACGCTATATGTCCTGATGCCAGATGATCTGGGTATCGGTTTCCCGTTCTTTTTTGCTGTGTACATTGGCGCCATCGCGGTCGGTATTCTAAGCCACGCTCCGGGCGGGATTGGCGCGTTTGAGGCAACGCTGATCGCAGGGCTGGGGGCCTCGGGCCGCTCGGACGTCATTGCTGCCTTGTTGCTGTACCGGTTGGTTTATACGTTCCTGCCATTCGCTATCGCTAGCCTTTCAATCGCGGTCGCGTCTGCCTTGACGCATCGTCGCAGAATTGGCGGAGCCGCCACGTGGGTTTACCGCGTCCTACGCCCCATCGTGCCGATGGTCGCTGCGGGTGTGTCAGCCGTTGCCGGGGTGATCCTGCTTGTCTCTGGGGCGCTTCCGACCAGCAGCCAAAACCTTGGGGTCCTGCGGGATTTCCTGCCTTTATCTTTTGTCGAGGCGTCGCACCTTGCAGGAAGCGCGGTTGGCGTTCTGTTGATCCTTGTCTCGCGCGGGCTGTTCCGAAAACTCTATCGTGCTTGGATCGTGGCTATGCTGCTGATGGTTGCCGGCTTTTTTGCGTCACTGACCAAGGGCCTGGATACGCATGAAGCCGTTAGTATGCTGGGTACAATCGGTTTGCTTGCCATGTTCCGGGGCGCATTCTATCGCGTCAGCGGTGCGTCGATTTTTAGGTTGAATATCCCGTGGCTTGTCAGTGTGATTGCCCTGCTGGCCGTCATTTTCTGGATTGGTTTGTTCGCCTATTCCCACGTGGAATATCAAAATTCCCTATGGTGGGAGTTCGCGTGGAACGGTGACGCCTCGCGTTTCCTGCGCTCCAGCCTGATTGTGGCGGTCATTTTGGGCGTGGTTGCCGTGAACACGCTGTTTGGAAGGGACATTCCACCACCAGTTCGCACCGAGATCCCCAAAGCGGTCGAACGTCTGGCGATGGAAAGCGAAGATACCGAGGCGCAAATCTCATTGACTGGCGACAAGCAGTTTTTGATGTCGCCCGAGGAAAACGCTTTTCTGGCCTACGCCGATACCGGCAATGCCCTGATCAGCAAGGGCGAGCCTGTCGGTGATGAAACCGCCGGTCAGCAACTGATCTGGCAACTTCGTGAAATGGCGGATCGTGAGGGCAAGCTTTGTGCGTTCTACAGTGTTTCGACCAAATACCTGCCGACCTTTCTTGATCTGGGTCTGTCGATTCTGAAAATCGGTGAGGTCGCGCGTGTGCCGCTGAATGACTTTTCCCTGGACGGAAAGTCGCGAAAACGCTTCCGTCAGGCCAAAAACCGGGCCGAGCGGGAGGGGTATGTGTTCGAAATCATCCCTAAAGAGCAGCTTGCACCGGTTCTGCCCGAGTTGCGGAAGATTTCCGATGATTGGCTCGCGCAAAAAGCAGGTGAAGAAAAGGGGTTCGCCCTCGGTGGGTTTGACGACGAATACCTTTCATATTTTGACCATGCGGTTCTGCGTAATGGGGCGACGGGTGAAATCGTTGCGTTTGCCAATCTGTTTCAGGGTGGTCACAAATCTGAACTGTCGCTGGACCTGATGCGGTATGAGCCCGACAGTCCCAGCTTTGTCATGGACGCCCTGTTTGCCGAGATGATGTCTTGGGGGGCAGAGCAGGGGTTCCAATGGTTTTCGCTGGGTGCCGCGCCGTTTTCAGGGATCGAAAACCGTCAGCTTGCCTCGATCTGGAATCGCATTGGCGGGTTCGTTTACGAACATGGTGAACAGTTTTATCACTTTGAGGGGCTTCGATCCTTCAAGCAGAAGTTCGATCCGGACTGGAGCCCGAACTATCTGGCCAGCCCCGGAGGTCTGGCGGCCCCCCGAATATTGTATGAGGTGAACATCCTTATCTCAGGCGGGTTGAGGGGCCTGACGAAATAGCGATCAATTCAGGCTGACCCCGGTGGGCGCTTCCTGCAGCAGGTCGCCCCAATCCGTGCGGTATGCCATTTCTGCCAATACGGTCTCGGGCAGGAATTCCTGATTCTGACGAATTTGCCAACCTCCGCCCAGCCCCTTGTAGACTGCGACCAGATTGCTGGAGACCTGCTGTCTGGCTTCGATCAAATTCGCCTGCGACTGCAACAGCACGGTTTGCGTGTTCAGAATGCGGGAATAGCTGGCAGCCCCATCGCGGTACTGATCCACCGCAATCTCAGCCGCCTTGCGTGAGGCAGCGACACTGTTTTCATAAAAGCCAACCTGCTTGCGGGACTGAGTATAGGCGACCATCGCGCTTTCAACTTCGGAATAGGCCGTAAGGACAGTGTTCTGGTAGTTTGCGATAAGGGCTTGATAGGCTGCGTCCTGCGCGCGGACGTTGTTCTTGATCCGGCCATAGTTCAGGACGTTCCAGACCACCCCGGCATTGGCAAGCCCGGTCGTGCTGGCCGCCGAAAACAAATCGCGGCCGCCCGAAGCCTGCACTCCGATAGAACCCGACAGGATGAACTGTGGGTAAAGGTCCGCGAGAGCAATCCCGACCTGCGCCGATTGCGTAGCTGCCGCCAATTCAGCCGCACGCACGTCCGGGCGGCGCCGCAAAAGCTCTGCCGGAACGCCAACAGATACATTGGAACGAGCGGACGGAATGCGGCCAGAACTTCCCAACAGGCCGGACATTCGTGACGGGGTCGCGCCCAGCAGCACCGCCAGCGCGTTCTTTGTTTGCTGCAAGTCGCTTTCGATTGCGGGGACCAGAGCCTTGGTGTTATTCAGCAGCGCTTGAGACTCCTGAACATCCAGCTCAGTCGTGACGCCGTTCTTGAACCGGAGTTCGGTCAGGTTCGCGCTTTCCTGCTGCAACTGAATGTTCTCACGTGCGACAGAGAGCGACTCTTGCAACGCTCGGATGTTGACGTAAAGCGCGGCAACATCGCCTGTCAAAGTAACCAAGGCGTCGTCATAGTTGGCGACCTGAAGCGCAAGGTTAGATCGTGCTGCCTGCACACCCCGCCGTTGCGCGCCCCAGACATCCAGCTCCCATTGTGCATCAAAGCCGACTTGCGAGGTCGAAAATTCGGTATCCAAAGGGATGATCCGGTTGATGTCCGAAATCGGCCCGAGATTTTCGCTGATTTGGCGCCGATCGATAGAGCCGCCGATAGCCTGTGATTGCGGATAAAGCTCGCCAAACGCGATACCCAACTGCGCGCGGGCCTGCAAAACGCGGGCACCTGCCACTTGCAGGTCAAGGTTCTGGGCATAGGCTTCTGCGATCAGCTTGTTCAAGGTGGGGTCGTTGAATGTCTCCCACCAGCGGACCACGGGGGCGCTGCGCGAGGTCAAGCCACTGGGCCCTGTGCTTGGGCTGTTCACCTCGATCCATTCCTTCACGACCGGAGAGTTCGGCCGCACGAAATCGGGGCCAACTGGTGTGCACGCCACAAGCAAAGCTGCGCTTAGTGCTGTACCGATGATCCTGCTGCGGAAGTTGGCCCGGTTCATGGCGTGCGTCCTCAGATGTCCAGTGGTCGGATGAAGTTGGCGAAGGAATAAAGCCGGATATTGATGCGTCGCAGGAACTCAAAGCTTTTGCCCTGGCCTGTGTAGATCGCCACGGCTGCGTGCCCACCGGCGGGCAAAGTGTGGCCGTCGGGAAGATCGACCGTGATCTGCACCGCAATGCGACCCGGCAATTTGGGCAGTTCAAAACCGGGCAGGCGGCCGGATGGCAGGTATTGACCTTGGCGTGTGGCCCACCAGATCGCCTCGACCTTGCCGGTAAGGATTTCGCCCGGATACAGGTCCAACGCGACCTCGACCTCTTGACCGGGCTCAACAAATTTGAGGTTCTGCTGACGATAAGTCGCAAGAAGATAGGGGTTATCCTTGGTCACAAAGCTGGCGATCGCACCTAAACGAATATCCCCGACAACAAGACCGGGGCGCGCCTGTTGCGACACGATCATCCCGTCTTCAGGGGCGTATATCGTGGTGTTCTCAAGGAAGTACTCGGCCTTTTCCAACTGTGCCTGCGCTTGCAGGATGCCGGTATTCACCCCGTCGATTTGAGAATTCAGAGCAAGTTCCGCCTTTTCAAGGTTCGCTTCGGCCTCTTTGATCGACGCCTGGTCTTCGGTGACTTGTTCGTTCCAGCGATCCAACTCATCCTGTCGTGCGCCGCCTGCGGGAACAAGGTTTTCATACCGCGTTTGTTGCGTCAGCGAATAGGCAAGCTTGGCGTTCGCGCGTTCGACGGCTTCTGCGGCAACGATGACGTCCTGTTCAAGGATCTTCGCGTTCTGCTGTGCGGCAACCAATTGCGCGTTGGCTTCTTCAACTTCCAGCGAAAAAACGGTGTCGTCGAACCGGTATAGTGGGTCCCCTTTTTTGACCTCGGTGTTGGGTTCAACCAAAACCTCCGTCAGGATCGTCGGCTCGGTCAGGCGGGGGACGATCTGGATGGTCGAACGGACAACATGGCTGTCGATGGAAAACGGTTGAAAGAACCGCAAAGCAACAAGGAAGATCAGCAGCAGGTGTGCGCCCACCCAAAAGGACACGATGCCCCAGGCGATGTTGAAGCGCAGCCATTGCATTTTGAAGAAAATGAACCAGACGAAAATGATGTAGAAAAGCGTAATGCCGAGGGCGACAAACATGGTGTTTCAGTTCCTTTGGCTTAGCTTTTCTGCGTCTCGTCAAGGTCAAGCGGATCGCGGTATTCGTCGGTCAGTGTTCCGCCCAACCGCTTAATTTCTTTGCGCACGGCGTCCCGTTCATCGTCTGGCATACGGCGAATATCGACGGTTGTTCCATCGTGGAAGGCCCAGATAAAGGCGTGAACCCAAGGCACGATCGCCAAGAACCCCATCCAGCCCATGATCTTGACCGCCTCGGCATGAGGATGGTTTCGCTTGATCGCGATACGGCCGGGCAGCCCCATCAGGAACAGGAACAATCCCATAACCGCAGCAAGCAGCAATATCAGTGAAAGAAATGTCAGGTAGTCATAGTAGCCCAGCGGCTGCCCCAATAGTCCCATGCTCGTGCCTCCTTGAGGGACGGTTGACCCATCCTCAGTTGTTGGTCCCCAGTTCGTCAATCAGTTTGTAGTCCGTCGGCGGGTCAGCGCAGATGCCGGGGCCGCATTCCAGCAGGGTCGAGATTGCGTTCAAGGCGGCCAAGCCCAGCATTATGAAGAATGCAGCCTTCGCCAATGTGCTGCCACCGAACCGAGGCTGATCGGATGTGTCGTCAGCATATTGCCGGTCGAACATCAGCATGATGGCAGTTCCCAGCAAGATCAGGAAAAAGCAGATCGCTGCCCAAGTGTAGTAGTGGTAACCCAGTACGGGTGAGCCGTAATGCCCCGTACCTGGCACGATATGCAGCAGTATTTGCCTGACCGAAACGCTGATACCAAAGAGCGCGGCAATCAGCATCAGCGCATAATGTCTGGGCCGCGCGCCGTACAAAAGGTTCAAACCCAGCCCAACCCCAACGGCGACAAAGCCAACGCGTTGAAGCAGGCAAAGGGGGCAGGGCAGTTCGTACAGGGTCAACTGATAGATGTAGGCCAGAAGCAAAACCAGACTGACGGCCAGAGTGCCAAGGGCGTTCAGGTTTCGGGACAGATCAGGTGTCATCGCAGCCCCCTATAGTTGAATCGTCAATTGGCTGGTTGCATGGAACTTGAACCAGTAGACACTCATCGCAAGGGTGATGAAAAACAGCACATTGGCCGCTGTGGTCAATCGAAAGTAATTCAGCCCCATGGTGGCAGTAAGCAACGCAAACAAAAGCGCGATCATGGCCCGGGCCCTCCCTGCCGTGCAACGATTGCAATATGTTGTGATAGTGTCAGGCTAAGTCGCACCTGACAAGAACGGGTTTTAGAATAAGCCCCAAATACGGGAATGCAGCGCCTCACTGACCTATATTCAGCCGTGTCTGCCATTCCGCACATTTGTGCTGAAGATCACCAGTCACCGGTAAATCTGTATAGAAAACATCAACCTCAGCGAGTGAAGCTATCCTTGCCGGAGCGGTTCTTTGGAACTTGGAATGGTCCGCTACCAGCAATGTCTGTCTTGCTTGGGCGATGATTGTCTGGCTGACCCGAACTTCCTGAAAGTCAAAATCCAGCAGATCGCCTTCTGCATCAAGGGCGGAACACCCAATCACCGCATAGTCGAATTTGAACTGTTCAATTGTCGATATCGTCAGGTTTCCGACCAAGCCCCCATCTGACCTACGCAGGACGCCCCCGGCGACCACGATCTCGCAATCCGTGTTTTCGACAAGGATATTCGCAACGTTCATGTTGTTCGTCACAACCATCAGGTCCTTATGGTTCAGCAATTGGCGCGCAACCGCTTCGGTCGAGGTGCCGATGTTCATGAAAAGGGATGCGCCATCTGGGATGTCTTGTGCGCAGGTTTGCGCGATGCGGGTTTTTGTATCCGCATTCAGCGCACGGCGGTCTTCATACCCAATGTTCGAAACACCCGATCGCAACACAGCCCCGCCATGCACGCGGTCCAGTTTTCCCATATCCGCAAGCTCTGACAGGTCTCTGCGAATGGTTTGCACGCTGACATCAAAGGTTTCGGCCAGCTCCTCAACCATGACGCGCCCGTCCTGCTTGGCGATTTTCAGGATGTCAGACTGGCGGAATGAAAGTGACACGGGCATCTCCAACTGTACTGCGTATTCGTTTTTGTTCGGTTTTGGTGAAAATGCAAGGGATTGGAGTAGGATTTGCATTCTGATTTGCAGTATTTATGGCGTTTGGCGTGTCAAATACGAATAAAAACGAAAATCAACGTTGACGAACCGAGCGTCTGCCGGGTTAATGGCGGCGAATATGCCGGCAAGGGGAATCGACTGGATATGGCTGGGCGCAGCGAAGAGGTTACCGATCTTTTTATCATCGGTGGGGGGATCAACGGATGTGGTATCGCCAGGGATGCGGCAGGGCGTGGATTGTCTGTTGTGTTGGCCGAGATGAACGATCTGGCTTCGGCTACATCTTCGGCCTCGACCAAGCTGTTTCATGGCGGCCTGCGGTATCTTGAGTATTTTGAATTCCGGCTGGTCCGCGAAGCATTGGTCGAGCGCGAAACCCTGTTGCGAGCCATGCCGCACATTAGCTGGCCGATGCGATTTGTGCTGCCCTATCACGAGGATATGCGGTTTGAATCGGATACGCCGACGTCACGCTTGCTAAGTACTGTCATGCCGTGGATGCGCGGAAGGCGACCGGCGTGGCTGATCCGCTTGGGCCTGTTCATGTATGACCACCTTGGCGGGCGGAAAATTCTTCCGGGTACAACCTCATTAAACCTTCGGACCGAGGTAGGAGGTGGCCCCCTTCAAGACAGGTTTGAAACGGCTTACGAGTATTCGGATTGTTGGATCGAAGACTCGCGGTTGGTCGTCCTGAACGCCCGCGATGCCGAGGCCCGCGGTGCTCAGATTTTGGTTCGGACCAAAGTGATGTCGGCCGAACGAGTAGATGACCTGTGGAATGTCACAATCCTCGACGAAATCAGCGGCGACACTCGGATGATACAGGCGAAGATGCTGATCAACGCTGGAGGTCCATGGGTTGGCGACATCATCCAGACCAAAATCCGTGTGAACTCGCGCGAGGGCGTGCGGCTGGTTCGCGGCAGCCATATCGTGACCCGCAAATTGTTCGACCATGATAAGTGCTATTTCTTTCAGGGCGAAGATGGCCGCATCATCTTCGCTATCCCTTACGAGCGTGAATTTACCCTGATTGGCACCACAGATCAGGATCATCCGAACCCCTCTGAACCGCCGGTATGCACCGAGGCCGAGCAGGATTACTTGTGCGCCTTTGCGTCGAAATATTTCAAAACGCCTGTTACGCGGGAAGACGTCGTTTGGACATATTCCGGCGTGCGTCCGCTTTATGATGACGGGGCCAGCAGCGCCACGGCCGCCACACGGGACTATACGTTGAAGGTGGATGCGCAGGGTGGTGCGCCAGTATTGAATGTGTTTGGTGGAAAGATCACCACCTATCGCCGCTTGGCCGAAAGCGCGCTTGAAAAGGTTGCTGAGCATTTTCCGCACCTGCCGGGGCCTTGGACGGCTGGCGTCGCACTTCCCGGCGGTGACTTTCCGGTTGACGGTGTTCAGGAACTGATTGCCGGGTTGGAAGCTGATTATTCCTTCTTGAACAGGGAGTGGGCAGAGCGGCTGGTGCGCGCCTACGGCACCGATGCTCGGGGCATTCTTGCAGACGCCAAAAGCGCCAGTGACTTAGGCCAAGAGTTTGGTGCGACACTGACTGAGCGCGAGTTGGAGTGGCTGGCCGATAAAGAATACGCAAGAACCGCCGAAGACGTTGTGTGGCGGCGCAATAAGCTTGGGTTGAAGCTGACCACAGACCAAATCGACCAGATCGGGCGATGGTTGGACAAGCGGCAAAGATCAGCTTTGTAGATCCTCTACACTCTAAAAGGCCCCACTGTTTCAGCGGGGCCCTTTTTCAATGTTCAGGCTGTTTTTTCAGACGGCCCGGGATCGTTCTTGGTGCCTTTCAGCCACTCTCGCAACCCTTGTAGCAGCGCGTAGAGGACCGGAACAACAATCACCCCGACCAATGTCGCCGCCAGCATCCCGCCAAACACTGCGACGCCGATTGCCTTCTGACTGGCTGCACCCGCTCCGTTTGCGGCCAAAAGGGGCACAACGCCCAGCAGGAAAGACAGGGCAGTCATCATGACCGCGCGGAAACGCTGGAACGCAGCTTCGGCTGCGGCTTCTTTGATCGGCAGACCGTTTGCGCGCTGTTCCATTGCGAATTCGACGATCAGAATACCGTTCTTGGACGCAAGCCCCACAAGCATGATCATCCCGATCTGCGTATACAGGTTAATGTCGCTGCCTACGATAGCCACCGCAGCAACGGCCCCGAACAGGGCAACCACCACGGATAACAGGATAGAGACCGGCAGCGTCCAGCTTTCGTATTGCCCGACAAGGAACAGATACCCAAACAGGATTGCCAGTCCCAAGATCACGATGACCAATCCGCCAGACGCAAGCTGTTGCTGCGCTGTGCCGGTCCATTCGAAGGCATACCCAGGGGGCAGGGCGGTCGCGGACTCTTCGGTCATTGTATTGATCGCATCCCCGGTTGATAGCCCTGCGGCTGGAACTGCTGTTACCGTCGCGGACCGGAACAGGTTGTGGCGTTTCAGCAGAACCGGCCCAAGCACGTTCTCAACATCAACCAGTGTTCCAAGCGGCACCATCTCGCCCTTGGTGGAGCGCACATAGAGGTTCGAAATATCCTCGACGTTGTCGCGATAGCTTCCGTCGGCCTGGATCATCACGCGGTAGACCCGCCCAAACAGGTTGAAGTCATTCACGTAATACGACCCCAATTGCGCCTGCATGGTCTGGAAGACTTCGGCCACCGACACTTGCAGCGTCTTGGCTTTCTCACGGTCCAGATCAACAAACAATTGAGGCACGTTTGCCCGGAAGGTGGTGTAGGCCTGCGCGATCTCGGGCCGTTGGTTGGCTGAGTACACAAAAGAGCCCACGGCAGATGCCAGATCCTGAGGTGAGCCGCCGCCGGTTTGCTGGACTTCCATCTCGACGCCCGCCGACATGCCCAAACCTTGAATAGGCGGTGGGTTGAAGGCCACGATCGAGGCTGCGGATTCGCCATTTGCGATGGCCAGTACCTTGCCCAAAATCGCATTGGCGCTCAGGTCGTCTTCCTGACGCTCATCCCAGTTGTCCAGGTTCACAAAGATTGCGGCACCGTTGGTGATCGTTCCATTCAGCAGCGAGAAGCCGTTGATCAGAACCGTACTTGCGACGCCCGGGATTTGGCGAATTTGGTCGTCCACGCGGCTCGAGACCGCCTCGGTGCGTTCAAGCGTTGCGGCGTCGGGCAACTGGATGTCAACGAACAGGTAGCCGTTGTCCTCAAGCGGGATAAAGCCGCTCGAAGTTTTTGACATGATTGTTCCTGTTCCCATCGCAAGGGCAACAACGATCCCCAAAGCGATGACCGGCAGGATCAGCAGCTTGCGCACGATCGCGACATAGCCGGACCGAACCGTGCCAATGAACTTTTCGAACAGAGCCAGCAACCCCTTGGGCGGGCCAGAGCGGGCGCGCAGAACAAGTCCGCACAAAGCCGGCGACAACGTAAGGGCGTTGATCGACGAGATGACCACAGCCGTCGAAATCGTCACGGCGAACTGAGAGTACAGCCGCCCTGAAATTCCGGGCATGAAGGTCACAGGTACAAACACCGCCAGCAGAACCAGCGTGGTTGCAATCACCGGCCCGGTGATCTGCCCCATGGCCTTGCGGGTCGCTTCTGCCGGGGGCAACCCCTCATCCGCGATAATGCGTTCTACGTTTTCCACGACAACAATGGCGTCGTCGACCACAATCCCGATCGCAAGCACCAAGGCGAACAATGAGATCGTATTTAGCGACATTCCAAAGGCCAGCAGAAACGCGAACGTCCCGATAAGCGAGACAGGGATCGCAACGGCAGGAATAATAGTTGCGCGCCAACTGCCCAGAAACACGAACACGACCGAGATCACCAGAATGAAGGTCAGGATCAAGGTTGAGACAACGTCCTTCAGAGATTGCTCTACAAAGTCGGTGGTGTTGAACGGAACCTGATATTCCACATCCGTCGGGAACGAGCGGGACAGGCGCTGCAGTTCCGCCTCAACCCGCTCGGATACGGCAAGTGCGTTAGCGCCGGGGGCCTGATAAATGCCGATAACGGTCGCGGGGACGCTTTGGAAATAACCTGAGGCGGCGTAGTATTCAGCCCCCAACTCGACCCGAGCGATATCTTTGACGCGGACGATCGAGCCCGCTTCCCCGGTCCGAATGACAATGTCACCAAACTCTTCCGCCGATGTCAGTCGACCCTTGGTTTTGATCGTATATTGGAATGTCTGTCCCTTCGGTACCGGCGGGGCGCCGATCGAACCCGCAGACACCTCGACGTTTTGTTCGCGGATGGCGCTGATCACATCGCCGGGTGTGATAGACAGCGCAGCCATCTGATCCGGGTCCATCCAGATCCGCATAGCGTATTCCAGATTGGTCAGAACATCGGCCTTACCAACCCCCTGAACCCGTGCCAGCGCGTCTTTCAGATTGATAGAGGCATAGTTCGACAGGAACACGCTGTCATATGTACCTTCGGGCGAAGTCAGCGTGACCAGCAACAGCATGTTCGTCGACGCTTTTTGCGTAACCACCCCCGATGATGTCACCTCGGCCGGCAGCGACGACATGGCCTGCGCAACGCGGTTTTGCACGTTCACGGAGGCGATATCCGGGTCGGTTCCGACTTCGAAGGTAATATTCAGCGAATAGCTTCCGTTGTCCGAGGAGGTCGACGTCATGTAAATCATGTCGTCCACGCCGTTTACCTGCGCCTCGATCGGGGCGGCTACGGTATTTTCAACAGTCTCGGCATTGGCCCCGGTGTAGGTTGTCGTCACACTGACCACTGGGGGCGTGATGTCGGGGAACTGGGCGACCGGCAGGACCATATAGCCAATGGCGCCCATAATTGTGAGGACAAGCGAAATAACAAGGGCCAGCTTTGGCCGGCTGATGAACAGGGCTGAGAACATGGGTTATTCTCCCGGCTGCTCAGACGCCACGACAGCGTCGACCGCGACGCCGGGGCGGACCCGTTGCAGGCCCTCGACGATGACGCTTTCTCCTTCACGCAACCCGTCCTTGACGATCACGGCGGTGCCTTCGTTGTTGCCAGTCGTGATATAGCGCTGTTCGACCATTTGCTGATCGTTGACGACCAGAACGAACTCACCCCGTTGATCACGTTGCAGCGCGGCTTGCGGGATCAGCACTTCGAGCGTGGGTTGCAGGGCTTCGATCCTGACGTTCAAAAATGCCCCATCGACGATCAGCCGTTTGGCATTCGCAAACTCGGCCCGCATCGAAATCGCGCCGGTCAATGGGTCGATCCGGTTGTCGACGAACACGATCTTGCCAGTCTCATCCAGTTTCGTTCCATTTGGAAGGTCGATGTGAACATTCGGGCTTTTGTCGCTTTCTGCAAGGGACGCAGGATTTTCGCCAACAGTTTCCAAAACCGAGGTAAATTGCTTTTCGTTTACCGAAAAATTCACGTAAATCGGCGCTTCGCTGACGATATTGACCAAGGGTGGATTGGTCGGACCAACCACATCCCCGACGCTTATTCCGACGCGGCCAATTCGACCGTCAAAGGGTGCGTGGATTTCAGTATAGCTCAGGTCCAGTTGGGCCTGTTGAATAGCAGCTTTCGAGGCTTTGACCTCAGCTTCGGCAACCAACTCATTGGCCCGCGCAATGTCGCGTTCCGATTCCGGCGTGGCATCCCGCTCATACAGCTCTTGCTTTCTTGTCAGCTCGACCTTGGCAAGCTCCAGATTGGCTTCGGCCCGGTCGAGATCGGCGTTACGGGCGTCTAGTGTCGCCTGATACAGATCGGGTTCAATGGTGAACAACAGATCGCCTTGTTTCACCAGAGCCCCATCTTCCACGTTCTGAGATTCCAGAAACCCGCTAACGCGTGCAACGATATCGGCTTTATTCAGCGCCTCGGCCCGTCCGATGAACGCGGCTTCCTCGGTGATTTCCTGCGTGTAGGCCGCGGCGATGGACACTTTGGGCGGCGCTGCGTCGTCCTGATCCTGAGCAATGGCAGGATGTGCCAGTCCGATTACGGTCAAAGCCACGGCGTGCCTCAGAAAACTGGGTTCCGCTTTGCTTTGGCCAAGTTTCAACAACGTCGATGCAAGGGACATGGCAATTGCCTCATTAAATTAAACTGTACGCAACCCGGATTTCCGGCCGCGATCCGAGTCGAGTGAACTTTTAGGCAGGATGGCGGGTTTGTTTCTTTTTCTCAAGCATGTTGACGCGTTTCCGCCGGATCGCTGGCGGAATTTCTTGCGGTAGCGTACGGGGTTACGAGCGCGCTTGCGCGAAAGATCGCGCGCCGGGCAGGTTAAAGGACGAGTCTGAGCACGAACCTGACAACAAAAAGGGGGCAAATTGCCCCCTTCGTGTTCAATGCTGTCGCGTGGCTTTAGTCGCGTGTACCGGCAAAACGGGTTTGCCAATCTTCGCGCTGTTCGTCGGTGATTTTGGCGAACAGAACGTCGGGAACAGAAAATTCATGCCCCGCTGGTAGTGCTTTCAGTGCCTCGGTCACGTCGTCAGGCCAGCTTGTGTCCAGCGTGTTCATCGCGCTCAGCATCTTGGCCGAGGTTTCGGGGATGAACGGCGCGCTCAGGACCGCGTAAAGGCGGATCAGGTTCAGACCCAAGCGGACCTGCGCAGCGGCCTGTTCGGGGTCTTCCTTGAAGGTCGACCAAGGGGCTGAAGATTGCAGATATTCGTTGCCCGCCACCCAGATTGCGCGCAGCTCCTGTGCCGATTTGCGAACTTCCATCGCCTCCATGAACCCTTCATAGGCGCGGACGCGCCGGGTAAGTTCCGCGATAAGTTCTTGTTCACGCTCGCCAAATGCGCCGCCTTCGGGAACCGCTTCACCGAATTTCGAACGGCAGAACTTGGTGATCCGGCTGACAAAGTTGCCCAACACGTCGGCCAAATCCTTGTTCACCGATTGCTGGAAATTCTCCCACGTGAACTCACTATCGCTGCTTTCGGGCGCATGGCTCAGCAGCCACCAGCGCCAGAAATCGGCAGGCAGAATGTCCAGCGCCTGATCCATGAACACGCCACGGCCCTGAGAGGTCGAGAACTGGCCGCCGTCATAGTTGAGGTAGTTGAAGGATTTCAGGTGATCGACCATCTTCCACGGCTCGCCCGAACCCAGAATGGTGGCAGGGAAACTGAGCGTATGGAAGGGCACGTTGTCCTTGCCCATGAACTGCACATAACGAACATCATCTGCGCCTTTGTCGGTGCGCCACCAGCGTTCCCATTCGGAATCCGGTTTGCCGCTGGCATCGGCCCATTCCTTGGCGCAGGCGATATATTCGATCGGCGCATCGAACCAGACATAGAAGACCTTGCCTTCCATCCCCGGCCAGTCCTGATCACCTTTTTTGACCGGAACACCCCAGTCCAGATCGCGGGTGATGCCGCGATCCTGCAACCCGTCGCCGTCATGCAGCCATTTCTTGGCAATGGATGTGGTCAGGATCGGCCAGTCGGTTTTGCTGTCGATCCACTCATCTAGTTGATCCTTCATCGCGGATTGACGCAGATACAGGTGCTTGGTCTCGCGCACCTCAAGGTCGGTCGAGCCACTGATCGCGCTGCGTGGCTCAATCAGGTCAGTGGGGTCCAACTGTTTGGTACAGTTCTCGCACTGATCCCCACGGGCACGGTCGTACCCGCAGTTGGGGCAGGTGCCCTCGATATAGCGGTCGGGCAAGAAACGACCATCAGCGTTGGAATAGACCTGTTTCTCGCTGACCTCGCGGATCAGGCCCGCATCGTCCAGCTTGCCCGCGAAATGCTGCGTCAGGTGCTTGTTCTGGTCGCTGGAGGACCGGCCAAAGTGATCGAAGCTTAGGCCAAACCGGTCGGCGATATCGGCCTGCACGCCGTGCATCTCGGCACAATACTCTCCTACTGGCTTGCCCGCCTTGGCGGCGGCCAGTTCCGCCGGAGTACCGTGCTCATCGGTGGCACACAGGAACATGACCTCATTCCCGCGGCCACGCTGATAGCGTGCGTACAGATCGGCGGGCAATTGTGAGCCGATCAGGTTGCCGAGGTGCTTGATCCCGTTGATGTAAGGGATCGCCGAGGTGATGAGAATCCGAGCCATTTTGTGCTTCCACGTAACTGTCTGCGCGCCCGTCTACATGATGTGACCGGCCAGCAAAACCCCAGCTTTTGCTTACCTGCCAGTTTGGACGTGAAAATCCAGAGTTCAGGGGCCGGACTTATGCTCTTCCCGTGACTTCTTCAGTAGCCGCCCGATTGTGAAAGAGGTGCGCGGTGCATAGACGTAATTCGTGCGCTCTTCTGGTGTTGGGCGCGATTGCATCCGGGCCAGACCAAAGACGATCAGCCCGACATGACCAACCGCCACAAATGCAAACAGCGCACCCGGTCCGAATTGCTGAATCAGGGTTGATGAGATGAATGGTGAGGCGATCGCCCCGAGCGCGTACCAGAACATCAATGCAGCAGAGAGTTCGACCCGCTGTTCCGTTGTGGCAAAGTCGTTGGCGTGGGCGGACGAGACCGAAAAGATGGGAAAGGTTGTCAGGCCAAATAGTCCTGCGGCCAGCATCACGCCGAACGTCCCGGCACCGCTAGCTGCCATGGTCACACCACAGCTTAGTACAGCGGCGACCGACAGCCAGATCAACACCCAGCGGCGGTCATATTTGTCCGCCAGCCAGCCCAAAGGATACTGTGCCAGCGCCCCACCCAAGACAAAGGACGCTAGGAAGAAAGCGATCTGATCTACGTCCAAGCCAACTTCTTGCCCGTAAACCGGCCCGACCATCCGAAACGATGCCGAGCTTAACGCAGCCACGATCACGCCCGCCACCGCCAAGGGGGAGCTGCGCCAGGCAAGCTTGGGTCGCAGTCGCGGCGCGTCAGGGGTTTTCGGCTGGCTTGCCCGTGTCAGGGTCAAGGGCAACAGGGACGCGCAACACAATATCGCCAACAGGTTGTACGAGACATAAGAGGCAGGCGGCAAAACGGCGATGATCAACTGGGCACATAAGGACGCGCCCATATCCGCGATCCGGTAAGTGCCCATCGCGCGCCCGCGTGTTTCGTTGGTCACCTTGGCGTTCAGCCAAGCCTCGATCACGGTATAACACCCGGCGACGCAGGTGCCCGATGCGATACGAAGCACCGCCCAAACATACGGATTTTCCGTCAACGTATGCCCCAACAGACCCATTGCACCCAAGGCAGTACAGACCGCAAAAGCGCGCGAGTGACCCACGCTTCCCATCAGGCGCGGCGCCCACCAGCAACCGATAAAGAACCCGATGAAATGCGCCGAGCCCAAAAGACCGATCTGCTCGGTCGTGAACTCAAGCGTCAGGCCCGAGATGGCATCCAGCGGGCCGACGCCGCCTGTTGATAGCTGCAACAGTATGACCGAGAGGAACAGGGCGGCAAAAGAAATGATGGTGCGCATAATGGCCTCAGATTGGCGCATCCTAAGCGGGACGCGCGCAGCTTATCGACTTTGTCACGTCGTTTTTCACCTATCCGATGCGTTTGATGCGGGCCTGAATGTCCAGCCCGACTGTATCCTGCACCAGATCAGCATAACCGGACGCGCCGAAGTCGTGCCTGTTTAGTGCTCCGGTCAAGTTGATTGAAAGATCGTCAAGATTGTCGGTGGCGCTGCCGCGTTCCCGAAACAGGTTCGCCTGGAGCGCGATAGGGCGGGTAACGCCGCGCAAAGTCAGATCACCGATAACCATCGCCCCGCGAGAGATACGCCCGCCTTCGCCTAACAGAATGCTGGTCGATTCGAATTGTATGGTCGGAAACGCGGCGGCGTCCAGAACGCTTTCGCTTAGCATCGGTTTGCGTGCAAACGGGACTTTGGTGCGTGCTTCGGCAACGCTCAGGACGACTGCAACGCGGCTGTTTGGCAGGTCGAGAAGGTCGATCTGAATATCGGCGCTTTGGATCGGCATCGTGCCGGATTGGGTGATGCCCGATAGCGCAAAGGTAAAGTCAACTGATGTTCCGTCCTGCAGCAGTTCGTAAGGCTGTAGCGCGGCCAGTGCAGGGCGGACCATCGGTAGGGTGACAAGCCCGGCCAGTAAGGTACGCCGTGACAGTATGGTCATGCGGGTACCTCTTGCCTGCGCGGGCGTGATCGGTTGAGCAGGGTCAAAAGAATGACGATGTTCAGACCATTCCAGAGAATGCCGTTGATAAATGCCAGTTGGTAGTTTCCGGTAAAGTCGTAAATCCACCCGGACATCCACCCGCCTAGGGCCATGCCCATGATTGTCATCATCATGACAAAGCCGACCCGCGCTCCGGCCTCTTGCGGAGGCATGTATTCGCGCACGACCAAAGCATAGCTGGGTACGATCCCACCTTGCGCCAGCCCGAACATAAGGCTGATGACATACAGGGAAACCATCCCGTCATACGGAAGGAACAGGAACAGGGCGATGCATTGCAGGACCGAGCCGATCAGCAATGTGTACAGACCGCCCAGCTTGTCCGCGACCATCCCCGAGATAACCCGGCTGACCACACCGCCAAGAAGCATCAGAGACAGCATTTCGGCCCCGACAGCAGGGCCATAACCCAGCCCCACGCAGTACGAAACGATATGAACCTGTGGCATCGACATCGCCACGCAACAGCCGATCCCGGCTAGACCCAGAATGTACTGCAGTGTTCGTGGGGATATGCCGACACTACGCGCGTTGATTTGCGCGTTTGCGGCTGCGGTTTGATGGGCCTCGACCGGGACCTGACGGCGCAGTAGCAGGGACAGGGGGATCACGACGACCAGTGTGATAATCGCCAATGTCAGATAGACCTGCTGCCATCCCTCGCGCGCCAGAATGCCAGACAGCAGGGTCGGCCAGATTGCGCCAGATAGATAGTTCCCGCTGGCCACCAGCGCCACGGCGATGCCGCGCCGCTTCATGAACCAGTGCGAGATATCGGCGATCAGCGGACCAAATCCGATCGAGGTTCCCAGGCCCAGCAACAGATGAGCCGCAGACAGTAGCGCCATGTTCGGTGCCCAAGTTGCAAGCAGGTAGCTGATTGCGCTCAGTGCCGCGGCCCCTATCAGCGCCTTGGTCACACCCAGCCGATCCACCAGTTGGCCCAGCCACATGTTGCCCAGCGCAAAGCCGATCATGGACAGGACATACGGGAACGATGCCTCGGCCCGGCCAGCGTCGAACTGCGCCTCGATTGCGGGCATCACCACGATCACGGCCCACATGCCTACATTCGCCACCGTCGCAATGGCGAGCGTGATCAAGAGGCGAAGCCAGGAATAGCGGTTGTCGTGGATCGCGTGGCTCATCCCGGCACGCTAGGGCGCAGGTTTGGTTTTGGCTAGTCACATCTTGCGTGATCTTCCGCCAGTGTCACACGCGGGCGTCTTCGGTTTTCATCTGGCGCAGGTTCAGCCCCGCGCGCGGTTTGGTCTGAGTGGCGTGCCAACTGACCGGGGGCAGGGCGCGGGCACGGCTGCGGGTCAGGGTCCAGCTGCGGACTTCCCCCGCATGATCGGCTGCCATATGCCAGCGCGTTTCGACACCCTGCGCACCGCCATCGCCGGGGGTCAGCAGCAACCCCAGCGGAGCCCGCCCCATCGCGCCGCCCTGTTCGGCGGCCAGATGCATCCGGCGCACGGGTGTCAGGCCGGGGGCACCGGGCAGGTCACCGATCACCAGCGGAATGGCCCCGCTGCGCAGCGCCTCTTCAAGGCACCACAGTACGTCTTCGGCACGGGTCGGGTGGACAAAGATGAACCGGGCCGGATCCGCAAAGGGCATCATCCCGTCGGGGTTTAGTTGACCGGGCTCCCACGCGGGGGAAATCCACAGCACCGGTCCCTGCGCCTGACCCGCCAGCCACATGGCAAAGCTGCGCCGGGCGGGGCCGCAGGCTTCGTGCACGCGACCCAGTTGCAGGGCGACTTGCGGATCAAGATTTATGCCCGGCGCTTCACGCGCGGGTTTGCGGCCAAGAAGATGAGTAGACATGCTTTCAATCTAGCATGTTCTTATTTTGTTCTCAATTTGGAAATGCCCTCAGCGGGACAAAATCATTCGACCGTCGGCAAACTGAATGTTCGAGAACCTGTGCAGGTAGTCCATCCCCAGAAGGGACTTGTGCAGCTCACCCTCATTGATCCAGGCCGAGACATTCTGGTCGGTGATCGGACCAACTGTAAAGGTTTCAAGCCGAACGGGTGCTGTCCGGACCTCACCGTTCGCAGTGGCCGCGCGGCCGAAATAGTTCAACTGATCGGGATCAATACCAACGCGGGAGGCGTCCTGTGCGCTCAGCACAATCTGACTGGCACCGGTGTCGACAAGGAAGGTAATCGGCTCTCCGTTCACCACAACGGGCAAATAATAGTGGCCATCATGGGCGCGGGGGACTTCGATCGTTTCGCCCGTCACAGTCATCTGCGGGGCAGGGCCGACGGTCGTGCGAATGTCTTCCCACAGACCCACAACGGCAATCACGCCGATAAAAATGAACACCCAGGCCATCGCCTGTTGCAGCGTCTTGTTCAGCGTCTGCCTGTTCTGCGAAATAAACCAGGCCACGACAGCCGCGCCAAGCAGTCCCAGATACGCAATGCGAGCTATGCTGTCGCCATCCATACTTTCACCTTAAACCATGAGCTTGGGTGATATATGGGGAGTCAGGACGCAAATCCAAAGGCTTTGAGGCCGTCCAGAATGAACTGTACGGACAGGGCGGCCAGCAGCATTCCCAGCAGGCGTGTTAGGACGTTCAGGCCGGTCTTGCCCAGAATGCGCGCGATAACGCCCCCAGACAGAAAAAAGGCGAAAACAACGGCCATAACGGCCAACATGACCACACAAGCCTCGACAATTCCCAGAACGCCGGGGTGTTGACCGGCCAGCAGAATGATCGTTGCAATCGACCCCGGCCCAGCGATCAGGGGAATGGCCAGTGGAAAGACCGATGGGTCAGGGTGCTCCTCTTCTTCGGCCCGGTCCTCGCGCCGTTTGGTGCGGCGGTCAAACAGCATATCGAGCGCGGTCAGGAACAGCAGCGCGCCACCCGCCACGCGGAAGGCGGGCATTGAGATGCCGACAAAGCCCAGCACGGCCTCGCCAAAGGCGGCGAAGGCAATCAGGATGCAGACGGCGGTCAGGCAACTGCGGATCGCAGTTTTGCGACGGGTTGCGGCGTCCATATCCTGCGTTAGCGCCACGAAGATGGGCGTGGTGCCGAATGGGTCGATGACCACGAATAGAGTGGTGAATGCGGTTACGAAAAAGGCCAGATCAATCATGCCGCGCTCTCTGCTTGTTCCAGGCGTTCGGCGGCTGCGACCCACAACGCTTCGGCTTTTTGCATGGCTTCGACCACCTCGGCGAACTTGCGGTTCCACGATTCCAGATCGCTGATCCGGTCATCTTCATACAGCGCCGGGTCCGCCAGTTTCGCGGACAGCTTTTCATGCATGTCTGTCAGCTTTTCAATCCGGTCCTCGCATTTGCGCAGATCGGCACGCAGGGCCAGCATGGTGTCACGTGACGGGCGTTTGGGCTTGGCGATTGCTGGCTTTTCCTTCACCGGTTTGTCACGGGCCAGCAGCATGGCACGATATGCCTCCAGATCACCCTCGAACGGCTTGACCGTCCCTTCCGAAACCAGCCACAGCCGATCCGCCACCAGTGACAAAAGATGCATGTCGTGACTGACCAGAACCACCGCGCCGGAATAGGCGGTCAGCGCCTCGACCAGCGCCTCGCGACTTTCGATATCCAAGTGGTTGGTCGGTTCATCAAGGATCAGCATATGCGGCGCGTCGATCGTCGCGATCAGCAGCGACAGGCGGGCTTTCTGACCGCCTGACAGACGACCGACCTGCGTTTCTGCCTGATCGGCGTTCAGTCCAAAACCGGCCAGACGGGATCGCCACTTGCCCGGTGCCTCATCCGGGCGCAAACGGCGCAGATGGTCCAGAGGGGTTTCGTCCACATACAGTTCATCCACCTGATGCTGCGCGAAATAGCCGATGCGCAGCTTGGAACTGCGGGTCATCTTGCCCGCCATCAGGGGCAGGCGATCGGACAGCAGTTTGGACAGGGTCGATTTACCCTGACCGTTCTTGCCCAGCAGGGCGATGCGGTCATCCTGATCAATGCGCAGGTTCAAACGGCGCAGCACCTCTGTGTCGCCATAGCCTGTGATCCCGCCTTCAAGATGGATGATCGGGGGCGACAGTTCTTCTGGCACGGGGAAAGAGAACGCGCGCAGGGCGGCCTCTTGCGGGGTCGAGACCAGTTGGATGCGTTCGATCATTTTCAGGCGCGACTGGGCTTGCACGGCCTTGGTGGCCTTGGCGCGGAACCTGTCCACAAAGCTTTGCAGGTGGGCGATGCGGGCCTTGGCCTTGGTGTTCTCCGATTCCACCTGCGCAATACGTTCCGCGCGGCGTTCGGCGAATTTATCGTAAGGCACCGCGTAATAGGTCAGCTTGCGGTCTTCCAGATGCAGGATCGAGCCCACCGCGCGGTTCAACAGTCCGCGGTCGTGGCTGATGATGATGACCGTATGCGGGTATTTGGCCAGATAGCTTTCCAGCCACAGCGCACCTTCAAGGTCCAGATAGTTGGTCGGTTCGTCCAGCAGCAACAGATCGGGTTGAGAAAACAACACCGCCGCCAGAGCGACGCGCATCCGCCAGCCGCCCGAGAAATCCGAGCAGGGTTTCAGTTGATCCTTATCATCAAACCCCAGACCTTTGAGGATGGAGGCCGCGCGCGCCTCGGCCGACCATGCGTCGATATCGGCCAGACGGGTCTGAATCTCGGCAATGCGCGAGGGGTCTGTGGCACTGTCGGCCTCGGCCATCAAGGCGCTGCGTTCGGTATCGGCGGCTAGCACCGTGTTGATCAGTGAGACATCGGACGAGGGCACCTCTTGCGCCACGCCACCGATCCGCGCGCGTTTCGGCAGTACGATATTGCCCGATTCCAGCGCAAGTTCCCCTCGGATCAGGCGGAAAAGGGTGGTCTTGCCGGTGCCATTGCGCCCCACAAGGCCCACCTTGTGTCCATCGGGAATGGTCGCACTGGCCTCATCGAACAGGGGGCGGCCTTCGACGGCATAGTTGATGTCTTCGATCCGTAACATGAGCCGCTCTTAGCAGAGCCGTGTTGCCGCCGCCAGCGGCTTGGCATGTTCTTCCCGGACACGATGTGATAGCGCTGGTCCGATTGGATTTCAGACGGTTTCTTGACCCATGCGAGCGGCCCAGACGCCCCCTTCCTTGGTCACCTTGATCTTTGCGACGGCACTGTCGGTGCTGTCGCTAAACATGTTCCTGCCGTCACTGGCACGCATGGCCGAGGATTTTCAGGTCGACTACGCACTGGTTAACTTCTCGGTCGCCGGTTACCTGGCGGTTTCAGCGATATTGCAACTTATCGTGGGCCCCTTGTCGGACCGGTTCGGGCGCCGACCTATAATGTTGATCGGGTTGGGGATATTCGCAATCGCCTCGCTGGGGTGCGTTTTGGCCGAGTCGATCTGGGTCTTTCTGGGTTTTCGATTGCTGCAGGCGGCCGTGGTTGCTGGCCCGGTTTTATCAAGCGCGTCGATCCGTGACAGATACGCCCCGAATGAAGCTGCCAGCAAACTGGGATACGTCGCCATGGCGATGGCCTTGGCGCCGATGCTGGGTCCGATGCTGGGTGGGGCCTTGGATATGCTGTTCGGTTGGAAGGCCGGATTCACATTGTACACCATGCTGGGGGCAGGGATGTTTGCGCTGCTTTGGCTGGATATGGGCGAGACGAACAGCACCCCATCAGCAACGTTTGCGGCTCAACTGCGCGAATACCCGCATCTGTTTCGGGCCCGCCGATTCTGGGGATACGCCTTGTGCGCGGCATTTTCGATCGGTGGGTTCTTTACCTTTATCACGGGAGCGCCCCTTGTGGCCGCCGCTTGGTTCGACCTTAGCCCGGCGTCGTTGGGGCTGGGTATTGGTATTATCACTGGCGGGTTCATGGTGGGGAATTTCATCACCGGGCGGATCGCGGCCCGAACACGCCTAACGACGATGATCCTGATCGGGCGAGTCGTGGCATCGACCGGTCCATTCTGCGGACTGCTGTTATTCTTGGCAGACTTGGGGTCTGTCTGGGTCTTCTTCGGATCAGCGATCTGTGTAGGCTTTGGAAACGGTTTGACCAACGCAAATGCATCGGCCGGAGTAATGTCGGTTCGACCGAAACTGGCAGGCAGCGCGGCGGGTTTATCTGGCGCGATGATTGTCGCTTTAGGGGCGGTGCTGACATCAATGACCGGGGCGCTGGTCAGCCCCGAAAACGGTCCTTACCTGGTGCTGGGCATGATGAGCGCGTGCAGTTTTGCAGGGCTGTTGGCCATTTTGTACGTGCGCTGGGTCGACCGGGTAGAGCCGTTGCCCGACGCGATCTGACGGTAAGGTCATCATAACGCTTTTCTTGGGTCAAATACCGTGCTAGGCGGCGCGCGATGGATTTCGGCGCAGCGCGCCAAACACGAAGGAGAGGCCGACATGGCACTGGAACGCACATTCTCGATCATCAAACCCGATGCAACCCGCCGCAACCTGACTGGCAAGATTAACGCCAAGTTCGAAGACGCGGGCCTGCGCATCGTCGCGCAAAAGCGCATCCACATGACCAAAGAACAGGCTGGCAAGTTCTACGAAGTCCATGCCGAGCGTCCTTTCTATGATGAACTGTGCGAATTCATGTCGTCGGCTCCGGTCGTTGTTCAGGTTCTGGAAGGCGAAGGCGCCATTGCAAAGAACCGTGAAGTCATGGGCGCAACCAATCCCGCAGACGCGGCCGCCGGCACCATCCGTGCCGAGTTTGCTGAATCGGTTGGCGAAAACTCGGTCCACGGTTCGGACGCACCTGAAACTGCAGCGGTTGAGATCGCTTACTTCTTCTCGGGCATTGAACTGGTCGGCTAAATCGTTGCCGGAACAAGTTGAAAAGCCGTCCTCAAAACTTGAGGTCGGCTTTTTCTATGCGGGTTTCAAATCGTCCGGTGACACCCGCACGCCGATCGCATCAAGGTCGGAAATCATTTGCGCCTCAGGCGCTGTTCCGACACTTGCTTTGATTGCGTCAAACCGTTTGCGCAGCGCCTTTTTCTCATCACCCTTGCAATCGTTCCAAGGGCGACCCTGCAGCCCCATAACCAGCACGTAATAGCCGATGAAATGCGGGCGTGATCCGGACTGTAGCAACTTGGTATACGCAGCATCTGCGCCCATCTCGCGCAGGTCCTGAGCCGAGTGTATGCCCGCACGCGCGCAGGCCTGTTCAAACGCGGGGCCAAGGTTGCGGATGGATGAAACCGGGTCAGTCATACATGCGTCTTAGCGATGCCAGTTGCTGCTGTCATGCACTTGTTCCGACCGCGTATGTAAGGTCAGCCAGATCAGGTGAGGTTTGGCAGGCTTGCTTTTGACAGACGTATGCGATTGCATGACAACATCCTGTCAAGCGAGGTGCCGATGTCCAAGAACAAGGAATCCGCAAAGAACGAAGCCAAGGCAAAAAGAAAAAATCTTTGCCGCTGGATGGGAACCCACTCAAGCTTCGCGCGATTGAAGAAGGTGAAAGCGCGCAGAACTTCGTGGAAGTCCTTGTGAGCGAGCACCTTGCAGCGCCACGGAAGGAACGCACGCTATGACAAGGGCGGACGCTTTGTTCGTTATTCATGGCGGGTTTGAACCTTCTTTGCTTGCGAAGCCGCTAAAGAAACTTTGCTTGAGGGTTGAGCCCGCAAAGGCCGCTCAGAAATTTCAGATACTGGACTGCTTTGATCAGTCAATCAGGATGTCCGGAGACGCCTTGGTTGAAACGTCCGGGTCGCTATTGCTTTTTCAATTCAGTGGTGAGGTATTGGCGCAGAACGCCCGGGGGAACGGCGCGTTTGTTCAAGATCTTCCAGACGGAGCCGTAAAGTCGGCTTTGCAGGGCTTTCCCAAATTACGCGCGTTGACCAGCATTGGAACAGGAACGCTCCGAGTTCACGAGTTTTCGGTTCTGGATGGCCTACAAAAAACTCAGGTCCGTGGATGCGTATATGCCTTGGACTCTGAGGTTGGTAAAATAAGTATCGTGTTCGTTCAGCGGCTGAAAGGATACGACAGTGCATTCAGCGCCGTTTGCACAAGGTTGAAAGGACTGGCAGCGAAGACAAACGGAGCAGACGCTTTGTTCGGGACGCTCTTTCCAGACGCGGTTCCGTACCGCGTAAAACCGGATATCACATTGAGCAAGGAAGAGCCGTCCATCGAGGTGGCAACGGACATCATTCGAACTTTCCTAGCCGTAGCGCGCCAAAATGAGGCAGGCGTAATTGCAGATATCGACACCGAGTATCTGCATGATTACCGAGTGTCCCTGCGTCGTGTCAGGTCGGTGTTGAGCCTGTTTAAAGGTGTGTTTTCAACTGAGCAGACAATCGAGCTGAAACACGCGTTCTCAGAGTTGATGGCCCCGACGGGACGGGTTCGTGATCTTGATGTGTATTTGCTGGATAAAGATAGATATTTCAAATTATTACCCTCCGGCCTTCACTTAGGCACCGAGGCCATGTTCGCGCAGTTTGAAAAAGAGCGTTTGCAAGCCCTTGGCACTCTTTCGCGACGGTTCAAATCTGCTGAATATGATCGTCAGTTGAATGATCTGACCGCACTCTTTTCAGATGTTGGAAGCCTTGAGCCCGGGCCCAACGCAAGTCGGGGGGCTTATGGGTATGCCTGCGCCATGATTTGGAAACGCTACCGAAAGGTTTGCAAACTGGCGCGGCAGATCACCCCCGAAACCCCAGACGAATTGGTTCATGATTTACGGATCGACTGCAAGAAGCTGCGATATCTGATGGAGTTCTTTGGGCCTTTGTTCGACGCAGGGGATTTCAAAACAATCATCAAGCCGTTGAAAAAGCTGCAAGATAACCTTGGATTGTTCAATGACTGCTCGGTTCAGCAAGAGGCGCTTTTGGAATTTGTTGCACGGGAAAGTAACTCTCAAAATCGTGCAAACGCTCAACTTGCTATGTCTGTCGGCGGGTTGGTTGCCATGCTGTATCGGCGGCAGAAATCAGAGCGAGCGCGCGTCATTGCCAATTTTCAGCATTTCAACAGCCCGAACATCCGACACCTGTTTCGCAGTCTGTTTCACCACAAGGAGGACTAGGGATTGAAGATCATAGCCTGTTACAGCAACAAGGGCGGCGTTGGAAAAACTGCGACTGCGGTCAATCTGGCCTATGCCTATGCGAAGGCAGGGAAAACTGTTCTTCTGTGTGATCTCGATCCGCAAGGGGCGTCAGGATTTTATCTGCGTGTCAAACCTTCGAAGAAACTGACGGATGCCCGTTTTTTCGAGGATGTAGAGCGCTTTACCAAATCTATCCGTGCCAGCGATTTCGAAGGGCTGGACGTTCTGCCGGCGAATATGACCTTTCGCGACTTTGATGTGTTTCTGTCTCGGATGCGCAACAAGAGATCGCGGTTGAAGAAAGCTCTGGTTGCGGCAGGCAGTGATTATGACGTGATCGTTTTGGACTGCCCGCCGAATTTTTCGACCTTGTCCGAGAACATTTTCAAAGCCGCAGACCAGATTGTTGTACCCGTCATACCGACGACACTGTCCGAACGGACCTTCGACCAACTGGTGAATTTCTTTGATCAGAAGGGGCTGCCAAAGAAAAAATTACGCGCCTTCTTTTCGATGGTCCAACGCCGAAAGACGTTGCATGTGGAAACGATGATGGTGATGCGAAAACTGTATCGAAAACGGTTCTTGCAGGCGTCGGTCCCGTTTGCCGCGGATGCCGAGCGGATGGGGCAGAATAGGGCGCCCGTCAGCGTCTATGCGGGACGCAGCGCGGCCAGTGCCGCGTATCGCGCGCTTTATGATGAGTTGGAAAACGGAGTGGTTTCAGACAAATGAGTACCGAAATCGAACGCAAATTCCTTGTGGCTGACCTGCCGGATTTAAGCCGTGCGGATAAGGCCATCGTGCGGCAGGGCTATCTGACATCTCCTAACGATTCGGCCGAATTGCGCCTTCGGCAGAAGAACGATCACTACTACCTGACCCTCAAGGGCGGTGGCTCGATGGTTCGGGTCGAGCGTGAGGCGGAAATTTCAGCCGAGCAGTTCGAAACCTTTTGGCCTGAAACCGAAGGACGCCGGGTCGAGAAAGAGAGGTATACCGGCGTGCTCTCGGATGGGCGTGTGTTTGAACTGGATGTGTTTCAAGGGGACCTAGCCCCGCTGCAACTTGTCGAGGTCGAGTTTTCGACCGAGGCCGAGGCGGTGGCCTTTACGCCCCCGGATTGGTTCGGCGCAGACGTGACGTCGGACAACCGGTACAAGAATAAGACAATGGCGACTAATGGCGTCCCAGCTTGATGGTCGCTTGCAGGCCGGGGTTGCTGTTTGAGGCCATGAAAGCACCGCCATGCATGTGCGAGATCGCGGCAACCAGTGCCAACCCAAGCCCCGCGTTTCGTTCGGTACGTGCGGGATCCAGCGTGACGAACGGCACTTGAAGGCGGGGCAGGTCTTCGTCTGGAACGCCGGGGCCGTGATCGCGGACACTCATGCACATGAACGGGCCATCCTCGGAAATTGTTATGTCGATGGATGTATCTTCAGGTGCATAGCGCATTGCATTTTCCAGCAGGTTTGACAGGGCCTGCGACAGCAAAGGGCGGTGACCCTGAATTGGTCTTGCCGTTCCATTGACGGTGATCTGAACTCCTTGATCCGAGGCCACGGGTTCATAAAGTTCAACAACATCGCCAACCAGTTGTTGCAGGTCGACGATTTCAAATTGCTCGCGTCCCACACCGGCCTCGGCACGCGAGATGTCAGTAAGCTGGCCCAGCACTCTGAGAACATGATCAATTTCCGCTGCGGCTCGTGCCACATCAATCTCGCGGTCCAGATCAGTTTTGCTTGGGTCGGACAGGGTTTCAATTCTCTGGCGCAGGCGCGACAGAGGGGATCTGAGGTCGTGCGCGATCGAGTTTGAGGTCGTGCGCAGATTGCTGATCAGTTCCTCGTTTTTGTCCAGCATGGTGTTGAGCGTGCGGGCCACCTGATCAAACTCATCACCTGTCCCGCGTAGGGGCATACGCCGGGACAAGTCTCCGGACACGATATTCTCGGCGGTGCTGGCTATATCTGACAGGCGAGAGAACACCAGTCGTGTAAACAACCACCCTGTTAAGACACTGAGCGCAAGGGCAATCGCCAGTGCTATGCCAACCGAGCGTAACAGAACCCTGTCAAACTGCTGCCGCGCCAGGGCGTCCCGTCCGACCAGCAGACGTTCACCACCCGGTAAGCGGATCGAGGCGGCGGAAATGGGGACCAGTTCATCATTGTCGGCGCGCCGAAGTTCAAGATCCACCCATCCGCTGCCGGCGGTGACGTCCGCAGGCCATTGTTTGAGATTGCCTGCAAGCTTCGCGCCAAAGCGATCGGTTAACAGGTACAGCGCATCCCTCTCGGACGCTGAGGGCAAGCGGCGTTCGATGGCCGTCAACAGACCTATAAGGCCGCGTCTTTCGTATTCATCGGCCAACCCGGTCAGTTCGGCGGATACAACCGATCGTGTTTCACCTTCGATACTGCGGTTGGCCGTGACATAGACCAAAGCCAGCACCGTCGCTGTCAGCAAGGTGCTGAGGACCATGCTGGCGAAAACCAATCTCGTTCGGGAATTATTGAAGGAAAGTTGAAGGTTATCCATCAGAGATCATGTAGCCGGCACCCCGGACGGTTTCAATCAAAGGCGGTCCGCCACCTTCATCCAACTGACGCCGCAGTTTTGAGATATGGACGTCAACCACGTTCGTATTCGGATCGAAGTGGTAATCCCAGACACCCTCAAGCAGCATCGTGCGCGACACCACGCGGTTCTTTCTGCGCAGAAAATACTCAAGGATCTGGAACTCTCGCGGGGTCAGCGAAACCTCGTGCCCGTCGCGCGTGACCTTGCGGGTCAGCAGGTCCATCTCAAGGTCGCGGCAGGTCAAGGTCGCGTTTTCTTCGGCCTCCTGAGGGCGCCGCAACAACGCTTCGATCCGCGCGTGCAGCTCTTGGAAAGAGAACGGTTTTACAAGGTAGTCATCCGCGCCCGAGCGCAGCCCCTTAACCCGCTCATCAACTGCGCTCATCGCGGTGAGCATCAGGACGGGGGTCTTCAGACCCGCAGCCCGAAGGGATCGGATCAGCGACAACCCGTCCAGCCCCGGCAGCATCCGGTCCAGCACAATGGCGTCAAACCCGCCGTCGGTGGCATGATACAGACCTTCACGGCCATCAGCGGCCTGTTCGACCACATAGCCCTCTTCGCCAAACCCTTTGGCGATGAACTCGCGGGTGTCTTCATCGTCTTCAACGATCAGCAGGCGACGGCTCATGGTCCGAACTCCTTTCTACCGGTATTTAAACACAAAATTTCGGGTAAAGCACTGGTTTTAGGGAAAGAACGTGCCGGGTGCGTCGTTGCGCACCCGGCAGTCCCGGCAGATAGCGGACAATTCAATCCGCCGGGGAGGCGCACGCCAGATATTCCCCATCACGTGGCGCGCGCGGGTGTCTGATCAGGCGATTTCAACCGCGACGAAGATCTGGTTGCCGCCACGATTGATCAAAACCAGCGCAGGATCGGTCTTTTCGCTGTCGAGTGCGGCCTTCAGCGCATCCGGCGAAACGGTTTCCTGCCCGCCAAGTTTCACGATCACGTCGCCGCGTTGCAGGCCAGCCTTGGCCGCCGGGCTTTCGGGCGTAAGGTCGGTCACGACGACGCCGTTGACATTTTCACCCACTCCCATCTCGGCACGGGTCGTATCGGTCAGCGGTGCGACGGTTACACCCAATGCGGTCCCCGAGATGGTTTCATCAACGGATTTGTCGATGTCTGCCGAGGCGCTTTGATGCTGGCCGATGGTCAGCTCAAGCTTTTGTTCCTTGCCATCGCGCAGAACTGTCAAAGTGCTGTCAGTCCCCACCTTCGTCGTGCCGACCAATAAGGGCAGGTCGCTGCTGGAGTCGACGGATTCATTGTTGAAGGTCAGAATGACATCGCCCTGTTCCAGGATTCCCTGGGCCGGGCTTCCATCGACCACTTCGGAAACCAGCGCACCTTTTGAGGCATCAATTCCCATCGCTGCGGCAATTTCAGGGCTGACATTCTGGATCGAAACACCCAACCAACCACGACTGACCTGACCGTCATCACGCAGGTCGGCAGTGATATGTTCCACGATGTTTGAGGTCACCGCAAAGCCTAGGCCAACAGACCCGCCGCTGGGCGAATAAATCGCCGAGTTCACGCCGACAACTTCGCCTTCCATGTTGAACAGCGGTCCGCCTGAATTGCCCTTGTTAATTGCCGCATCGGTCTGGATGAACTCGGCATATGGTCCTTGAGAAATGTTACGACCCTTGGCCGAAACGATGCCCGTTGTCACGGTCGAGCTCAGGCCGAAGGGATTGCCGATTGCCACAACGTCTTCGCCCACGCGGATCACGTCGCTGTCGCCCAACTCAACGGCCTGAAGGGACTCACCCGCGTCGATCTTCAGAACTGCGATGTCCGTCAGCGGGTCGGTCCCGACAACCTCGGCGTCAAAGGTGCGATCGTCGCTCAGGCGAACGGTGACGTTGGACGCGTTGTCGACAACGTGGTGATTGGTGACGATGTATCCTGCCTCATCCAGAACAAAGCCCGATCCGAGACCTTGTGCCGGGCCGCGTTGCGGGGCGTTGAACCCTTCTGGCGTACCAAACCGCTTGAAAAATTCACCGAACGGGTGGCTTTCAAAATCAAAGTCCTGTCCTCTGGCCGGAACCGCGGTGGCGTCCTGTTCCGCGATGATCGTCACGACGGATGGTGACACGCTCTCAACCAGATCGGCCAGTGCTTCGTCCGCTTTCGAGGGCAGGGCAGTCGTCGCAAGCAGAGCGGTGCTCAGTGCGGTGACACCCACCCAATTGGACGTGCGTGGCGTAAGAAGAGAGGATTTACGGATGCTCATATTGGTCTCCTGTTTGTATCACGCGGTTGCGGCCGCGCGTTACATCAGCAGATGACGTATCAGTCTTTGTGTTTCCTGTTTGAAAGATTAAGAAATCTTAATTTCGCCACATTGGGCCCGTCTTATACGCGGGTTGGGCGGTAAGACTTCGTGCGCCCAGGCGAATCAACGGCTCGAATCACCGGATTGTTGACGCACATGCGGGCAATGCCTGAAAAGGGCTGAATTGAAACAGTTTGGTTAACAAAGGAACGGATCCACAGATCCTTTGGCAATCGCTCGTGTTTTGGTTGTGACCAGGTATGGGGTTTAGTCTTTACTGGCTTCAACAAGCCTAAAATTGACTGGTCTTTAGTTGAATAAGAGCGCTCATAATGGCGATTTTAGCGCCGTTAGCACAAATTTCGGTTCCCTCAATGATTGTTTTTTCTTCGGCAGGATGTTGCGCAAAAACCATTCTGATACGTCGAAAATTTACCGTTCTTTCCAGTTTCCCGTTGTCTGATCCGGCGCGATGGGTGACGATGATCAGGCCCAAGCGAGGGGAGCCGAAGGCACTAGGGGGTGCCAACGGCCGTCACAGTCACTGGAAGCGCTGAGCGGCATGTTAACGAGGGGGTCTTGTTTAGGTTCAGCGGCGGAATAGCCAGCGTGCTACATGGCACAAATGGCCGCGCTTTCAGGATTGATGAAAAGTGGTAGTCCTGTTTTGGGCACCGGCCCGGTCTGAAAAGACCGGGCCGTGTTCTTTTCAGGCGTTTCTTTTTTGGTGCCATGCATCCCAGTCTTCCGGGGTGTCCAAGTCCAACAACGCGTTTTGATCCGGTAGGGGAACAAGGCACACGCGGTCAGCATGTGCCCGGACAACGGCCTGTGCGCCTTCATCGCCCGTCAGTCTTGCAAGGTCATCAAATAGTGATCGGTGGAAAACAACTGGATGGCCGGGTTTTCCGTTAGCCGTCGCGCCGCGCCAAACTAGGTTGTCCGGATGGTGTTGAACCGTGTCGATCACTGCTTTCAGGTCACCGGGCGTGATATCGGGTAAGTCTGCCAACAAAACCATGACGGCGGTGGCTTCAGGTGGGACGTGCCGCATCGCTCCGCGCAGGCTGGCATTCATTCCTTCGACAGCATCTGGAATTTCTACCATCTGCGCGTCCAGACCTTTGATCACGTCGTAACGCGGGTGCGGCTTTGGAGGAAGGGCGACGATGGTCGGCCCGGCCTGCAGCGCCGTTTCGAGTGAGCGACGCAACAAAGGCATACGGTCAACAGCTTGCAATAGCTTGTCCTTGCCACCCATACGACGTGACTGTCCGGCGGCCAAAAGGATAATGGGTAACGGAATCATGTGGCTAGAATGCCGCTGCCGGGGACGTATGTCATCCCCGCATGCGTGCGCCATCCGCGTCAAATAGTGGTTCCGAAATCACTCGAGCCTTCCTCAACTGGCCGAGAATTTCGATCTCGACCTCAAGCCCGTCGCTGATTTCTTCGACTGGCAGGAACCCCATCGCCACCGATTTTCTGGCATAGTGCGAATATCCGCCAGATGTACAGAAGCCGACGACCTGACCGCCCAGCCAGATCGGCTCATATGCGTTTACATCTGTGTCGTCCGCGTCAACTTCAAAGGCCACAAGTCTGCGTGCCGGGCCTTCGGCACGTTCTAATTCGGTCGCCGCACGGCCGATGAAATCCACGTTTTTCGAAAATGCAATGAAGCGGTCCAGCCCTGTTTCTGCTGCGGTGTAATCTGGTGAGTATTCGCGCATCCAGGACCCAAAGAACTTGTCCAGACGCAGGCTCATCATGGCGCGCATCCCAAAGGGCACCATGCCATGAGGCTGCCCAGCCTGCCACAAAGTCCACCAAAGTTGCCTCTGCGCCATGGGATCGCAATAGATTTCAAACCCCAAGTCGCCGGTATAACTGACCCGTTGAACGATGCAGTCCGTCATACCGATTGTCATGCGCCGCACATCCAGAAAGCGGAGGATTGCGACGTCGTCTCGCGTGCAGGCTGATAACACGTCGGCGGCCTTGGGACCGGCGATCTGAAACCCGTTCAAACGATCGCTGACATTTTCGATGATCACGCCGTCGGTTTGATTTTGCAGGAACCACCTCATGTGGAACGCTTGGCTGCCATAAGAGGCGGTGAGCTGAAATTCTTCGTCGCCAAGGCAGGATATGGTGAAGTCGCCAATCAACTTGCCCTTAGACGACAGCATGGGGGTCAGTGACAATCGTCCCGGTTGTGGAATTCGCCCCGCCATGATCCGATCCAACCATGCCCGCGCATTGGCGCCAGAGATGCGATATTTGCCGAAGTTGTGCACCTCGTTGATACCGACGCCGTTGCGGACAGCGTTGACCTCGCGGCCCGTCGCCGAGAATGCATCCGAGCGTCGGAACGAGGGGGTTTCATAGTCCGGCTCTTCGCCTTGGGCGAAATAGTTGGGCACCTCCAGCCCGTATTGCTGGCCCCAGACCGCGCCCAGATCACTGAAGATGTCGTACATCGGCGTCGTTCGGTTCGGGCGGGCGGCGGGTAGTTCCTCGTTCGGGTAGGCGACGCTGAATCGCTTCTGGTAGTTTTCGATCACCTTGGGGCGAGTGTAGCCGGGGCCGATCCAGTCGCCGAAACGTGCCACGTCCATGGCAAAGACATCGCGTTCGGGTTCGCCTTCGATCATCCATTGGGCCAGCGTCAGTCCAACGCCACCGCCCTGACTGAACCCGGCCATCACACCGCAGGCCGACCAGTAATTCCGCAGCCCCGGCACAGGTCCGACCAAAGGGTTGCCGTCTGGCGCAAAGGTAAACGGCCCATGGATCACCGATTTCACACCGGCCTCGGCCAGAACAGGAAAGCGGCGATAGGCGAATTCGATACTGTCGGTGATCTTGTCAAAGTCGTCCGGCAGGAGTTCGTGCCCAAACTCCCACGGGGTCCCATCCACGGCCCAGGGTTTGCAGGGTTGCTCATAAAACCCAATGCACAAGCCCCGACCTTCCTGCCGCAGATAGCTTTCGCCTGCGGGGTCCATCACATGCGGGTGTTCGCCCCCTGCATCAATGATGGCTTCGATCTGAGGAATCGAGTCGGTGACCAGATACTGATGCTCCATCGGGTGTAGCGGGAAATACACACCTGCCATGGCGCCGACCTCGCGCGCCCAAAGACCACCGGCATTGACCACATGTTCGGCATGAATCGTGCCTTTGTCGGTGACGACATCCCAAGTTCCGTCCCGCCGTTGAAGCGTTTCATGCACCATGCAATGTGTTTCGATGGTTGCACCGCCCATGCGGGCAGCCTTGGCATAGGCATGAGTTGTGCCGGACGGGTCCAAGTGGCCATCCAGCGGATCATAAAGCGCGCCGATTATCCCATCCGTGTTGGTGATAGGCGCAATTTTCTTGATCTCTTCGGGGACCACAATTTCGGTCTCAAGGCCCATGAAGCGGTGCTTGGCACGCTCGGCCAGCAGCATGTCGAACCGATCCTGATTGTCGGCCAGCGTAACACCGCCCACATGATGCAGGCCGCAGGACATGCCGGTGATCTCTTCCAGTTCCTTGTAAAGACGGATGGTATAGCCTTGCAGGGCGGCCATGTTGGTGTCGCCGTTGAGCGTGTGAAAACCGCCTGCCGCATGCCATGTGGAGCCGCTGGTCAGTTCGGACCGCTCCAGCAGCATCACGTCTGACCAGCCCAGTTTGGTCAGGTGATACAGGACCGAGCACCCGACAACACCACCCCCAATGACCGCCACCTGCGTTGTCGTCTTCACGTTGCTGCCTCCATCCGGTTTCGGCCCGAGCCTGCAAGCGCAGGCTTGGGTTTACTGTTCCGTTCCCGACATGCTGTGTCGCTGGTCGCGCGTCAGAGAGGGCGGATTTTCAACTCGGTTATCCGGTTGCCCTCGCGCGCCGTGACTTCGAAGCGGAAGCCGTGGAACGAGAAAACCTGGCCCGTTACCGGGATCATCTGCGCCTCGTGAATAACCAGACCTGCGACGGTGTTGGCTTCTTCGTCGGGCAGGGACCATTCCATCGCACGGTTCACGTCGCGGATTGTCATCGCTCCTTCGACCAAAAACTGACCGTCCTCGGTTCGCGTAACGGGGACGTCCTCTTCAAGATCGAATTCGTCGGCAATTTCACCCACGATTTCTTCAAGGATATCTTCCAGTGTGATCAGACCGCGCAGCGAACCATATTCATCCACGACCAGCGCAAAATGGCTGTGCATCCGCAGGAATTCTCGCATCTGGTCGTCCAAAGTCGTTGTTTCAGGGACGAAATACGGGTCGTTGGCAACCTTTGAGATATCAAACTCTTTCAGCCGGTTTGCATCCCCTTCGCTGCTGCCTGCATGCGCATACATGGCGCGGAACAAGTCCTTGGCATGAACGACACCCACGATGTTTTCAGGCTCATCCCGGAAAACGGGCAGGCGGGTATGGGGGCTTTTCAGGCACTGCTGTAGGATAACCTCGGGCGTATCCTCTGCATCGATCATTTCAATGTTCGAGCGATGAAGCATGATTTCTTCCACGGTTCGATCACCCAGATCCAAAGCACCCAGAATGCGGTCGCGATCTTCTTTTTCAACAACTCCTTCGGAATGGCCCAGTTGCAGCGCGCCTGCGATCTCTTCTCGTACCGCAAGGATGTTACTGTCGGGGTCGATCTGCACCCCAAACAGGCGCAAAACGCCGCGCACCAGCAAGCGCACCGCGGAAACGACCGGGGAAAACACGGTCACCACTACGCTGATCAATGGGGCCACGGCCGAGGCCGCTTTTTCTGCGTTGGTGATGGCGTAGGTCTTGGGCAGAACCTCGGCAAAGATCAGAACCAGAAGGGTCATGACCAGTGTCGCCAAAGCGACGCCGCTTTCCCCAAAGAGACGCGTGAACAAAGCGGTGGCCAAAGACGCCGCGAGGATGTTCACCAAATTGTTGCCCAGCAGGACCGAGCCGATCAGGCGTTCGTTGTCATCGGTGATATCCAGCGCCTTTTGCGCCCCGCGTGACCCTTTGTCGGCCTGCGCCCGTAGCTTGCCGCGCGACGAGGCGGTCAACGCTGTTTCAGAACCCGAGAAAAAGCCCGAAAGGACGAGCAAAAACAGAATGGCGCCGGTCGTAAACCAGAATGCGCCGTCGATCAGAGAAGAAGAGGGTTCCATCGGTCCTTGGTTGTTCGTGTTGCTGCAATGGTTATGGGGGCGCTGCCCCTGCAGATCAAGGGGTTAGCCCTTGTCGACGGGGTCTTTGGCAAGCGGGTGATGCTCGTACACCAGTTCGGCAAGCCGTTCGTCTAGTACATGCGTGTAAATTTCCGTGGTCGCAACATCAGCGTGGCCAAGTAAAGTCTGGATCGAACGCAAATCTGCGCCGTTGGCCAGCAAATGTGTTGCAAAGGCATGGCGCAACGTGTGTGGCGTGACTTTTTCGGGCGAAACGCCCCCTTGAACCGCAAGGTCCTTGATCAGTTGAAAGAACATATGCCGCGTCAGATGCCCGGATTTACCACGCGAGGGAAACAGGAATTTTGAGCGCTGAGCGCCATCTGAAACTTTTTGATCCTCGGTCTCATCCCGCACACTCAACCACGCGGCAAGCGCCTCTCGTGCGGGTGGAGACAACGGGACCATCCGCTCTTTGCCGCCCTTGCCAAGAACCAGCAGCATGCGTGGATCACCCCGTGCCGATGACACAGGCAAAGAAACCAGTTCGGTCACGCGCATTCCGGTGGCGTATAGCAGTTCCATCAGGCAGGTGTTGCGCACACGATCTTCCTTGGTACGCCCGGTTTCGCGCGCTGCTTGCAACAACCGGTCGACTTCGGGCACGTCCAGCGTTTTTGGCAGGCGCTTTTGACGGCCCGGTCCTTTGATCTGAATTGCGGGGTTGGCCTCACGCCAGCCTTCTTCAAACGCAAATCGGTAAATCTGTTTGATAGCTGAAAGCCTGCGCGCACGGGTGGATTGTGAAAGCCCCTGCGCGTCACAGTAGATCAGGTAGCTCTCGATCTGGTCGCGGCTTGCTTCTGGAAAACCGGTTTTTCGCCGATCCAACCATTCGGCAAAGTCCTTCAGATCCCTGCCATATGCCAGCAGCGTATTCGTGGCTGCACCTAATTCGGCCGCTTGTGCCTGTAGAAACGTGGAAATCCAAAGCTCCTGAGTGGCGGGGGCGGTCATGATCAGGTGCCCTGCAGGATCAACAGGTTCAGTGCAGCGCGTCGCGCGGTGTCCTCAAGACCCACGAGGCGCAACGTGGCAATAGCCGCCGTCAGATCAACAAGGTTCCCGCGCGAGCCATGCGCGAAAAGCTCCATCGTCTCAAGGATCGCTTCGCCCAACTGGTCATTGGACAGCAGGGCATTGATGTCCGAAGGCACTGGCGCGGCCCATGCAAACCCTTCTGCCACCGCATCCGCCAACGGAGAGGGGGACGGGGCGCGCCCGGGATCACCTTGCGCCAGCGCCGCCAGAAACTGACTTTCCTCTGACTGATCGGGGGCGGAAAGGGCCGCAGTTTCGTAAAGGTCAGACAACAGCATAATCCGCCACCGCAATTGCTCGACCGCCGGGTCGTCCAATGTGACGTGAGACAACTGACCTGCGAACAGTTCCGAAAATGGCACCTCTAGCCCGACGCTGCGCATTTGCTCCCATACGATGGGTAATGCCTCTGTGATGGCGGTCGGGTCGCCCGAGTTCAACGCGGTTTCAAATTGTTGAACCGCTGTGACCCTGTCCCACACGGCACCTGAGGCCGCCGGGGATCGTTCCGTATAGAGCCCAAGTAACTGGTTCGGTGTCAGCGCACCCACACGCGTCAGACGCTCAGCCGCTTCGATCTGGGCTTTCCAGCCTGCAACGTCGCGCAGATCGGCGTTCGCAAAGACTCGGGGCAGAGAGGCAGAGGGTAAACGCTCGCCAATGGCTTCGTAAAGGCGGAAGCTCAGCGGATCAGGGTTTTCCGGCTGCGGCAAGTATTCTGCGTCTTCGAACAGTTCCGGGCTGAGAAACCGGTCAAGGACATCAAGATCCTCGGGGGGCAAGACCTCTAGCGCGTGCGCGGCTTCCAGGGTGAGCGCAGCAGAGGGCCAATCCCCCCGGCGGGCTTTGCAGAAAATCTGCGCGGCATAGTCCTGTGACAAGTGGGGCTGGGCAATCAATGCGGTGCAGCTTCGGTCTTCGTCACCGGTCAGCAAGGTCGCGTCGAACCAGCGTTTGAAACGCTCGCGGCTGTTGGTCGGGCCGGCAAGCTGAACGAGAGATTGCGCCGGATCAGCCGCCCCTAGCTGCATCAGCCTGTCCAGACGTGCCAGCAATAGTGTTTCTTCGGCCTCGGGTCCGGACGGCGCGCGCGCCTCCGACAACAGCAAGGTAAACAGCAGGCGTTGCATGGCCGGGTTGTACTTGACCGGGACTCGGGCGATCAGTTCTGCCAGACGATCCGTTTCGCTGTTCTGCCAAAGACCGATGGGCAGGCCAGTTACGTTCGATGAAACAAGACCCAAGGGATGCGACAGCGCCTCCAGACGCGTGACCTCGACCTTGGGTCCGAGACCTGTTTGTGTCACCGGTGGTTCCAGCAAGACAGTACCCGGCAGGTTTTCGGGTGGCTCGCTCAGCCACTCAATAACAGAAAGAGGTTCCTGCTGCGCGTGGACCGAAGTGGCGAGAAACAGCGCAGCAACTGCGGCCTTATTCGACATTCAGGATTACCGGTTCTCGTATCTCTTGCTGCGGGGAGGAAAAATCCACGCCGAAGAGAGGGCCTAGATAGGCGTAGCCCACCAGCCCGATGAAACACAGGCAAACCAGATATATCAGGAACTTGATCAGACGACCCATTGCTCAACGCTGCCTCAATTTTGTGTTTTGTCCAAGTTATAACTGGCATTTTTCTTAAGATCACGTCATTCACGGTGAAATGAGCGAAATTAAGCATAACACCGTGACGTCCGAACACGATCACAGCTTCATACTGCACAAAACAGTGGTTTTGGTAGGTATGATGGGGGCTGGTAAAACAGCCGTTGGCCGTGCTTTGGCTGCAAGGCTTGGTGTTCCGTTCCTCGATAGCGATGCCGAGATCGAATCGGCGGCCAATATGACTATCCCGGAAATCTTTGAACGCGACGGTGAGCCGTTTTTTCGTGCGAAGGAAAGTCAGGTCATTGGGCGGCTTCTGGACGAAGAAAAAGGTGTTCTGTCCACCGGCGGCGGGGCGTTTTTGGCCGGTCAGAATCGCCAGATGATTACCGATCGCGGGGTTTCTGTCTGGTTAAAGGCCGATTTGAACGTGCTGTGGAATCGGGTCAAGCACAAGGACACGCGGCCCTTGCTGCGCACAGCGGACCCTCATGCGACGTTGCGCGCCTTGTATGAGGAACGTGTGCCGGTCTATTCGCAAGCCGACCTCTCGGTGACTTCTGACGGAGAGACGTCGATAGAAAATATGGTGGACAGGGTCGTCGATGCCTTGATGACGCGCCCGGATGTTTTGGAACGGAATTAATGCACCAAACCGTACATGTAGAGCTGGGTGAGCGATCCTACGATGTAGAGATCGGGCCTGATTTGCTGGGCCAGTCGGGGAAGATGATCGCACCTTTGCTCAACCGTCCCAAAGTTGCGGTTCTGACGGACGAAAACGTCGCAGCTTTGCATCTGGACGCGCTGCGGGAAGGTCTGGCCGATGCGGGTATCGAGATGTCGGCGCTGGCTCTACCTGCCGGAGAAGCCACCAAAAGCTGGCCGCATTTTGAGCGCGCGGTCGAATGGCTGCTAGCCGAAAAAGTCGAACGCCGCGATGTTGTCGTGGCCCTTGGGGGCGGCGTCATTGGCGATCTTGCAGGCTTTGCCGCCGCCGTTTTGCGGCGCGGCGTTCGGTTCGTGCAAATCCCGACCTCTTTGCTGGCACAAGTGGACAGTTCGGTTGGGGGAAAAACCGGGATCAACGCGCCGCAGGGGAAAAACCTGATCGGGGCTTTTCACCAACCCTCGCTGGTTCTGGCTGATACCTCGGTATTGGGTACAATGACCCAAAGGGATTTTCTGTCAGGCTATGGTGAGGTCGTAAAATACGGTCTGCTGGGCGATGCCGCGTTCTTTGAGTGGCTCGAGGCCAACGGCACCGATGTATCGGGCGGCGACATGGCAGCGCGCGTCCGGGCCGTGACGCGATCGGTTCAGATGAAGGCCGATATCGTCGCGCGCGATGAAACCGAACAGGGCGATCGCGCGTTGCTGAACCTTGGCCACACCTTCTGTCATGCGTTGGAGGCCGCAACCTGCTATTCGGACCGCTTGCTGCATGGCGAGGGTGTAGCTATTGGCTGCGCGCTTGCGTTTGAGCTGTCGTCGCGCCTTGGTTTGTGCGCGCAAGAAGACCCCAGCCGCGTTCGCGCGCACCTGCGTCAGATGGGAATGAAGACGGACCTTGCCGACATTCCGGGCGATCTTCCGGGGGCAGAGGCATTGGTCAATCTGATGGCGCAGGACAAAAAGGTTATCGACGGGCAGTTGCGCTTCATTCTGGCACGAGGAATCGGTCAGGCATTCGTAACCTCGGATGTCCCGCGCGAAGCTGTCTTGTCGGTGCTCGAGGACGCTCTGGCCGCCGCTTGATTAGCGTCCCCGGATGACCATCAACTCACCGATGTTTTCGCGCGTAATGTAGCCCACCATGTGACCGGCCTTGGTACAAACCGCTATGGCTGGCGCGCCTTTGTGCAGACGTTCCAGAACTGTCTCCAACCCGCTGGTGAGCTCTACCTGCGGAATATCGGCTTCCATTATGGAAATGGCGAGGTCTGATCGCGGAGTTTCCGCAGCCAGAGCCGCAAACAGGCGGTTGCGGGTCACGAAACCCTTTAGCGTTCCGTCTGCGTCCAACACTGGGAATTCATGCTGTGTGGTATGAATAACGGCTTGGGCGGCCGTCGCCAGAGTGTCTGACGGCGACAGCGATTGGTATTCGGTGATCATCGCATCGCGCGCCATAACCCGCCGCGCGACAGATCGCATGACCACGTCCTGACTCTCTGCGTTGGCTGCAACGAAGACAAACACAGCGATCAGAACCAGCAGTGGATTGCCCGTGCTGAGACCAAGAAAGCCAAAGCCCACAGCGACCGCTTGTCCGGCAAGCGCCGCGACCCGCGTTGCCTTGACGCGATCCATTTTAAGGCAAAGCAAGGCGCGAAAGACCCGTCCGCCGTCCATTGGAAAGGCCGGTATCATGTTGAAGGCGGCCAACAGCAGATTGACATAGGCCAACCGGTTCAAAAGGCCGGGGGCCGTGCTGTCGATTTGCGTCATCGTTTCCCAAGGCATTCCGGCCCCGAACGCAATCAGAATGATCCAGATGACGATGTTTACCGCAGGGCCAGCAAGGGCGACCCAGACTTCCTGCATTGGCTTCTCCGGCATTCGTTCCAGCCGAGCCAGCCCGCCAATTGGCAAAAGGGTAATGTCAGGAGTCTTGATCCCGTAACGCCGAGCCATCAGCGCATGGCCGAATTCATGCGCCACTACACAGGCAAACAGGGCGAGTACGAAGATCAGGTTCTCGACGACCGCCGACATGCCGCCGTTGGAGTATGCCGCAAAGCCGACCCAGGCCAGCAGCAGAAAAAAAGTGACATGGACCCTCAGTTCCGACCCAAATAACCGGCCGAGTGAGAAGGACCATGTCATCACCAATCTCCGTTTTGCTTAGAACGGAATCTCGTCGTCGTCGATTCCGCCGGATGCAGGGGCAGGGGATCCAGAGGGCGCGCCGTAGGGGTCGCCGTAACCGCCGCCGGCCTGACCGCCGCCATAGCCGCCAGACTGGCCTCCGCCGTAACCGCCGGACTGTCCGCCGCCGTCGCCACGACTATCCAGCAACGTCAGTTCGCCGCGATAGGGGCGCAAAACAACTTCTGTCGTATATCGGTCTTGGCCGGACTGGTCCTGCCATTTACGTGTTTCCAACTGGCCTTCGATATAAACCTTGCTGCCTTTGCGCAGGTACTGTTCAGCAATGCGGGCCAGAGGTTCCGAAAAGATCGCGACCGAGTGCCACTGTGTCCGGTCACGCCGTTCGCCGGTGTTGCGGTCCTTCCACGTTTCCGACGTGGCAAGGCGCAGGTTGCACACCTTGCCGCCGTTCTGAAACGACCGGACCTCGGGGTCTGCGCCCAGATTTCCGACCAGAATGACCTTGTTTACTGAACCCGCCATGTATGTCCTCGTTCTTGTCTGACTGGATCGCGCCCGAATCTGGCGCTTGTGTTCTGCTGCCGACCCTATACGGCCTGCGGCGCGGTTAAAACATAGTTGATGAAGACCGCACCGAGCAGCAAATCACTCAGAAAATTTTTACCAAGCTTTCATTTTTTACTGAAATATCTATACTCGGTCGGGTTCGTGGACGAGCGGGATTGGCATTAATGCGTTTTCTGGTTGGTTGGTTTTTAGGGTTTTGCCTTGCGCTGGTTTCAGTTCCGGCTGCGGCTCAGACATTGTCTACCAAAAGCCGCAAGGACATTTTTCTGAAGCAGGCCAAGATTTTGGACACTCGCGCGGCGACTCAGTATCGCGATTCCGAACGGCTGAAGCCCAAGCGAAAAACAGCTTCGGGGACGTTCAACAAGCGCTATAACGGTAAGTACCGCGGTCAATACCTTTCGTTGGCACGTCAAGCGGCCCGCAAGCACAATGTGCCTGAAGATCTATTTCTTCGACTTGTTCAGCAGGAAAGTGGCTGGAATCCCCATGCCGTATCGCACAAGGGTGCGCTGGGTCTTGCGCAGCTAATGCCCGGTACTGCGCAGCTATTGGGTGTGAATCCGCATGATCCCAAACAGAACCTTGAAGGTGGTGCGCGTTACCTGTCGTGGCAGTACCGCAAGTTCAAATCGTGGCGCTTGGCTTTGGCGGCCTATAACGCGGGGCCAAAGGCGGTTGAAAAGCACGGTGGTGTTCCGCCGTACAAAGAAACCCAGAACTACGTAAAGGTCATCTGGGGCGGGTAATTCAAACGATCTAGGGATAAAAGAACCGGCACTGTGACCGGTTCCGTCGCTATGATCGTTTATTCCGCCGCAATTTTGATGACGGGCTCCATCCGCGCCAAAATATCATCAGCCAAATGGCATTTTATCTGATGGCCGTCGGCAAGGGCTTTGACGGGCGGCACGTCATGCTCACACCGTCCGTCCGGCACCTCGGATTTCCAGCGGCAACGCGTCTGGAAAGGGCAGCCGGGTGGCGGGCTCATTGCGGACGGAATGTCGCCTTCAAGAACGATATGCTGTTTTTCGATCGACGTATCAGCGATCGGGACAGCACTCAGCAGGGCCTCGGTATATGGGTGATACGGAGGTGAGAACACCTGGTCCGTCGTCCCCAACTCGACCACATGACCCAAATACATCACCATCACTCGGTCACTCAGGTATCGCACAATAGACAGGTCATGGCTGATGAACAAAAGCGTGGTTTTTTGTTCGCGTTGAATCTCCATTAGCAGATCCGTGACCGCAGCCTGCACCGATACATCCAGCGCTGAGACCGGTTCGTCCGCAACCACGATCCGCGCGTCTCCGGCAAAGGCGCGGGCGATACCGACACGCTGCTTCTGCCCACCTGACAATTGCCGCGGCATTCGATCGGCAAAGGCGCGTGGAAGCTTCACCAGATCCAAAAGCTCCAGCATCCGCTTTTTGCGTTCAGCCTCAGAGTTCCCAACGCCGAAAATCTCCAGCGCCCGAATGATCTGACGGCCGACGGTCATGGATGGGTTCAGCGTGTCAAACGGGTTCTGGAATACCATTTGCACTTCACCCACGGTCTTGGCGTCGCGCTCTTCGATCGGCACAGCTTCGATGTTGCGATTATCCAGCAAAATCTGACCATCGGTCGCTGTTTCCAGCCCCATCAGAACCTTGGCAAATGTGGATTTGCCACAGCCAGACTCACCCACGATGGCCAGAGTTTCAGACTCATGAGCCTCAAAACTCAGGGTTTCATTGGCCTTTACAACTTTCTTTTCACCGCCACCGAATAGGGCATTTGCGGCCACCTCATAGTATTTCTTGAGGTTGTCCATCTTCAGAACAGTACGGCCGATTTCCGCTTTTTCCTTCTGCTCAGACACAGTGATCGGCGCGTTCCAGTCGATTTCCTTGAATTTCAGGCACCGCGTATGGTGGCGGTCGTTGCCCGGCACCGCCTCCATCAGAATGTTCTGCGCGTCACACCGGCCTTCCTCGAAATAGTCACAACGCGGCCCGAAATTACACCCCGGCGGGCGTTCGTGCGGCAAAGGAAAGTTTCCCGGAATTGCCACCAGAGGCCGCGCGTTCTTGTCAGCCCCAGGCAGGGGGATCGAGCGGAACAGCGCCTGCGTGTAAGGGTGCTGCATTTCGTCGAACACGTCATGGATCGAACCACGCTCAACAGCCTCACCGGAATACATCACGCAAAGCCGGTCGCAGGTCTCTAGCACCAGCCCCAGATTGTGCGAGATGAACAGCATCGAAGTGCCGTATTTCTTGCCCAAGTCCTTGACCAGCTCGACCACGGCAGCCTCGACCGTCACATCCAGCGCCGTTGTCGGCTCGTCCAGTATCAAAAGCGCGGGCTTCGACATCAGCGCCATAGCGATCACAATCCGCTGCTGCTGCCCCCCCGACAACTGATGTGGGAATGAGTTCAGCATCCGCTCAGGGTCAGGCAGGCGTACATCTGTAACCACCTCCAGAGCGCGCGCATAGGCTTCTTCTGCACCGACGCCTTCATGGATCATCGGCACTTCCATTAACTGCTTGCCGATCTTCATGGCAGGATTCAGCGATGCCATCGGCTCCTGATAGATCATCGCGATCTCATTGCCGCGAATATCGCGTAGTTCGTCCGATGTCATCTCGGCCAGATCGCGCCCTTTGAACTTGATGGTACCTCCGACAATGCGCCCGTTCTTGCCAAGGTCCTGCATGACCCCCAGTGCGACGGTGGACTTGCCGCAGCCGGATTCACCGACCAGTCCGACAGCCTCCCCGGGCTGGACGCTGACCGAAAAATCCATAACGGCCGGAATTTCCCGCAAACGGGTAAAAAACGAAATCGACAGCTTGTCGATCTCAAGAATTGGCCCGTCATAATCCGCCAGTTTGTTCATCTTGCTTACTCCTCGCGAGAGTCAGGGGATCCCCTTCATCTGGCTAAAAATATCCTGGGGGTCCGGGGGCAAAGCCCCCGGCCTTCGATCACAATCAGTCCTTCAGACTTTCTTCGCGCAAACCATCCGCCAACAGGTTCAGTCCCAGAACCAAAGACAACAGGGCCAAGGCAGGCGGCAGGGCGGGGTGCAGATAGATCGACAACAGCTTACGCCCTTCGTTGATCGTTGATCCCCAATCCGGGCTTTCCGGTGGCAATCCCAGCCCAAAGAAACCCAAAGTCCCCAAAAGGATGGTGGTATAACCAATCCGCAGACAGAAATCGACGATCAGCGGACCCCGCGCGTTGGGCAGGATTTCCCACAGCATGATATACCACGGCCCTTCACCGCGTGTCTGAGCCGCAGCGACATAGTCGCGGGTTTTGATGTCCATCGCCAAACCGCGCACGATACGGAACACGGTTGGTGAGTTTACAAAAACCACTGACACAAAGACGACTAAAATCCCTCCGGGCACATCAAAAAGGTCCAGATAGGTGGGCAGTCCCCAAATGCTGTAGTTGTCCGTGTTTACGATGTAGCCATTCGTTGAGATCAGCGACAGATACAGCCACAGCGCAACACCCAGAACACCAATCAATAGCGGTGTGCGGAACGTCGGCCTTGTGTAATAGCGCGAGTTCAGAAGCACACCAAGGAAGATGATCGGGAAGATGAACAGGATAGCGGCCATATAGTTCGGCACACCTGTTGCCACGATCTCGGGCGTCACAAGCAGGTAGAACAGCAGGATCACCGGGAAGGCCAGGATCAGGTTCGCCAGGAACGACAGCAGCGTGTCCAGACGTCCACCGTAGTAACCGGCGGGCAGGCCCAGCGTGATCCCGACCATGAAGGCAAACATCGTTGCCAGCGGCGCAATCTGAACAACGATCCACGCCCCTTTGACCATACGGCTGAACACGTCCCGGGCAAGATTGTCGCCCCCTAGCAGATACCAGGCGTACTCCCCGTCTTCTATACTGGGCAGAGGTGTCCCGGGTACTTTGTTTTTCATCCCCGAAACCTGCGAGAGCGGGTCGTGTGTCACGATCAGGTCAAGCGCGCCAAAGATGCCGGTAAACACCCAGAACATCACAAGCCCAAAGCCGATCATACCAATCGGGCTGTCAAACAGTTTACCGTACAGACCCAGCTTACGTTTGAATGCAATCGACATGGCGTAGAGAAGGACCAGCGACAACCAGACAGGCAGGAATTGTTGGGCCATGGCCCCGATGATACCGGCGCTTGTTCCCATGAGGACGCCCAGAACGATATAGGCAACGCCCAGCCCGACGCTTGCCAGAAAGCTAAAGCGCAGCACGGTTTGAATGAGGTTTCTCACACCCGATCCAGACGTCAGCGTCCCATCTGGGTTCACGGTCATCTGGGGTTCCGGCAGGATGATGCTGGCCAGTATCCAGGCCAAGATCGAAATAACCATCAGCGCCAAGGCTATGGCCAGTAACGGGTTCAGGAAGGCGATAGAGCCGGTCCAGGTAAGTGGTTCCATGATCTATCCCTCCTTACGAAATGCGGATGCGCGGGTTGAGGTAGACATAGCCGATATCCGAGATCAGCTGCGTCACCAGCACCACAAAGACCGACACGACCGATATCGCCAGCAAGAGCTGGATGTCGTTATTCCCCGCCGCCTGCACCAGCGCCCAGCCAAAGCCCTTGTAGTTGAACAGGGTCTCGACGATTACCACGCCATTCAGCAGCCATGGGAACTGCAGCATGATGACGGTGAACGGCGCGATAAGCGCGTTGCGCAGTGCGTGTTTCATAACGATGTTCGGGAACGACACACCTTTCAGGCGCGCGGTTCGGATGTATTGCGCCGTCATCACCTCGGTCATCGAGGCGCGGGTCATGCGGGCAATGTAACCCATCCCGTATAGGGCAATGGTCAACACTGGCAGGAAAAAGTTCTCGAACGTTGGATTTTCCATCGCTTGCGTGGCGGTCCCTTTGAACCATTTCAGCCCGACGGCAGACGAGGTGAAGATCGCGATGAAGATAACACCAGACACATATTCCGGCGTTGCCGTGGTGGTGATCGCAAAGGTCGAAAGGGTCCGGTCGGTGGCTGACCCTTCTTTCATGCCCGCCAGAATTCCAAGGATCAAAGCGGATGGAACCATCAACAGCATGACCCAGAACATCAGACGTCCCGTAAGCGCAAGCCGGTTACCAACAACAGTTGAGACTTCTTCTTTGAAGACCGTCGAATATCCCCAATACCCCTGCAAAATCCCGCAGAAATTCGGAGATTCTTCGGCTGTTTTGCCGGGCAGGATACATCTGCCTTGCACCGTGCCGTCTTCATTCGTGTGTCTGTAAGAAGGCAAGACACCCAGCCATTCGCCGTACTTTATGGGCGTTGGCTGAAGGTATCCGCCTTTTTCCAGAAAGCTTTCGACTTGCTCGTCCGACATCCTGAAATTGCCCTGCGTCTTCGCAAGCTTTTCAAGGTTCGGGTAGAGGTTGGTCAGAAAGAAGACCAGGAAGGTAAGGCACAGTGCGGTCAACAGCATAATGCCGACGCGCCTTAGTATGAAAAGTCCCATGGTAGCCCCTGTTGGTAGGCTAGCGTGTTGGTGGTTTTACCGCACGCATCGCTGTTTTTCTGGTCGCCGTGGTCAGGACGAAAAGGCCGCCCCCGGTAGGCGCGGCCTTGTGTTTTTTTGGCTTAGGAAACGATGCCGAACTTATACAGCTGCGGCAGATCCGCGATGTGCTTTTCGACGCCCACCATGTTGTCACGGTGGTGGCGCATTGCGGTCCTCCAGTATGGCTGGATGACGACGCCTTCGTCGATCATGATCGCTTGCAGCTTGGCCATCACTTCGCGGCGCTGGTCGACATCCGCGATCGAGTTTGCCTCGGCCAGCAGCGTATCGAACTCGTCATTGGCAAAGCCGGACTCGTTCCAGGCCACCCCGGACTTGTAAGCCAAAGCCAGAACCTGCGTGCCGAGCGGACGGTGGTTCCAGTTGGTCGACGAGTAGGGGTACTTGGTCCAGTCGTTCCAGAAGGTCGAGCCGGGCAGGATCGTATGCTTGGCTTTGATGCCCGCGTCGTTAAGCTGCGCGACGACGGCCGCGGTGGTGTTGCGACGCCAGTCATCGTCAATGGACTGAACTTCATGCTCAAAATCGCCCATGCCCGCTTCGTCCATCAGGGCTTTCGCCGCTGCAGGATCATACGGGATGCGGGTTACAGCCGAGTCGTGCTCGGGGTGCATCGGGCCAACGTGGCAGTTGTCGGCGGGAATGCCGTAACCTGACATCCCAAGTTCCAGACAGACTTCGTTATCGACCGCCATGGCCAGAGCCTGACGGACACGCTTGTCGCCATAGATCTTGTTGCCGTTCTCATCCTCGGCCAACTGGTTGGGGCGAATGACGATGGTAAAGCCCGACGGGATTTCCGAACGCACAAGACCGATGCTGTCAAAGATATCGACAAATTCGCCGACCGACTCCCAGTTCATGTCGATCTCTTCGGCCTCATAAGCAGCCAGGAATGCCGCAGGGTCGGTGCCGTAGTCGATGAACTCGATCCGGTCGATGTAGCCGCCTTTGCCGGCCTCATAGCCCCACCATTCGAATTCTTCGTTGCGTACAAGAACACCTTTGACGCCAACTTCGTGGCTTTCGGGGATCATGAAGCCCGTGCCGACAGGGTTGGCCAGCATATTATTTGCGTCAAAGCTGCTGTGCACGATAGCCGCCGGATAGTCGGCCATGCCCGGAATGATCGTGATGTCCGGGGCGCTGCATTTCAGCTTAACGGTATGAGTGTCGACAACAGTGATGGCCCCGTCTGCGGCTTTCTGGGTGCTCTCATCTACAAGCGATGCCATGCGTGACGCCATCGAGTTACCCTCGAGCCCTGCATCACACCAGCCTTCGATGTTGCGCGCAACGTCTTCGGCGGTGAAGTCGTCGCCGTTATTCCACTTGACACCCTTGCGGACATTCAGCGTGTACTCGGTCGCGTCATCGTTTGCTTCCCAGCTTTCCAGCAGCATGGGCTTGAACGAGCCGTCATTGTTGTATTCGACCAGATATTCCAGCCAGCCCGCGGTGAAGGTGGCAATCTGTGTCCAGTCATAGGTGCGCGGGTCCTTCAGGGCGCGGACTTCCATCTGATAGCGAATGGTGCCGCCACGCTGGGGTTCTTGGGCTGCCGCAGGTGACTTCAGGCCGATCATGCCATAGGCGGCTGGAACGGCGACACCCAATGCAGTTGCGCGCGCCATGAATTCGCGCCGACTAAGTTTACCGTCCCGATACTCTTGCGCATGCATTTCTGCCGCCCAGTGCATCGGTGCTCCGGTGATTGTTTGGTTTTCCATTTATGTCTCTCCCTGTGACATAGTATTTTTATTGATAGAGTTTCGAACAGCTCAGACCCGAACACGTCGGGCAGCAGGTTCTCGGGTTCTTGTTTTTCGGAATTTGAACACCCCCATGGGGACATTCGGCACCAGAATTTAAATCAGGTCAATGTTCGAAATCGTCATTCGAGGTACAAAAGCGACATCGGTGGCCAGAGTTTGTTAGCAACAATGTCCGGTTAACGTGCGCCGTTGTACCTCTTTGGCTGCGTCAGCAGCGGAGATTCGGGGAAATTTGAGGGGCCGTTGGAAACGCAGATCTTGGAGTTCAGCCTGCACAAGGTATCACTTTGAGAAATCTACCCGATTCCAGTTTTTCATTCTTGCGCGAAACCACGTCCGCTGCCGCTTGGCAAACTGCCGGGTCGAGATAGTTGCGCGCTCACGGGCATCCTGCAACGACATATGACCTTCAAGGTAGGCCATAAGCTCGGGTACGCCGATGGCTTTACAGGCTGGAAGCGTGGGATCGTACTTGTCGCGCATCGCTTCCACTTCCTCAAGCGCGCCAGTGTCCAGCATCATGTCAAAACGCCGCGTTATCCTGTCCAGAAGCCATTGTTTGTCCACGTCAAAGACGATGGGTACGGTGTCGTGTAGCCGTAGTATCGGGGGCGGTGTGTCGGCCTGCCAGTCGCGCAGGCTTCGGCCTGTGGACCGCTGCACTTCCCAGGCACGTTGAACACGGGCACGGTTTTGCGTGTCGATGCCCGCCAGGGTTTCTGCGTCGACACCATCCATAAGAGTGGACAAGTCCAGCCTGTCCGCCTCGGCCCGCACATCGGCGGGCGTGGCTGGAATATCTGCCATACCTTCGGTGAGGGCCGAGAAATACAACCCGGTCCCACCTACGACGATCGGGCGTTGACCGCCCGCCAATATCGGTTTGACGTCACGCAGCCAGTGACCCGTTGAATAGTCCTGATCGAATGCGACATGGCCGTATAACACGTGCGGTGCGCGCGCCTCCTCTTCGACTGAGGGACGGGCCGAGATAACGCGCCAGCAGTCATATACCTGACTGGCATCCGCATTGACGATGACGCCGCCGAACTGTTCGGCGATCTCTAACGCAAGGGCGGATTTTCCAGACGCCGTCGGGCCTGCGATCAGCACCGGAACACCATCCGGAATCTTGGGCAGGCGACCCAGGGTCTGCAGAGTTTTGCCATTGGTCATCCCGGCACGCCTCATTCCTTACCATCCGCATTGAACCTGCCGAGGTTTTGCTTCATTTTGCGCCGGAATTAAACCCGTGCCAGCCCGGAGCGCAACATGAGCCATTCCCCGACAACCAACACAGTTGAACCCCCTAAAACAAAGTACAAGCGCGTGATGCTGAAGATATCCGGCGAGGCACTGATGGGGGATCAAGGCTTTGGCCTGCATCCACCGACCGTTCAGCGTATCGCGCAAGAAGTGAAATCGGTTCACGATCTAGGCGTCGAAATCTGCATGGTCATTGGCGGCGGCAACATTTTCCGCGGCCTAAGCGGTTCGGCACAGGGGATGGAACGCACGACCGCTGATTATATGGGAATGCTAGCGACCGTGATGAACGCGCTTGGGATGCAGTCCGCCTTGGAAGAGGTCGGCGTATTTACCCGCGTTATCTCGGCCATTCGGATGGATGAGGTCTGTGAGCCCTACATCCGCCGCCGCGCCGTGCGTCACCTTGAGAAAAAGCGGGTTTGTATTTTTGCGGCCGGAACCGGAAACCCTTATTTCACCACCGACACCGCCGCGACGCTACGCGCCAACGAAATGGCGTGCGAGGCGATCTTCATGGGCAAAAACGGTGTCGATGGCGTGTATGACAAAGACCCCAAAGAACACTCAGATGCCGTGCGCTATGACACGGTGACCTATGACGATGTACTGGCCAAGCGACTGCGGGTGATGGATGCATCGGCCATTGCGCTTGCACGGGATAACAACTTGCCGCTGATCGTTTTTGGTTTGGATGAGCCGGGCGGCTTTCGCGGTATTCTTGCGGGCGAGGGGACCTACACCAAGGTTCAGGGTTAAATTACCCAAATCACGTCGCAAAGCCGGGTTTAAATGCTCGGCTTTTTTTGTCGTGAAGGAGGGCTCGCTTGACGACTAACGGTGTTCTGGGCAATTTGGCCCCGTCCTTGTGATCCGCAAGGGCTGCCGGTGTTTCCAAAGCACAGGCTGGGCTGGAAGACCTGCCATGATTTTCGAGGGGACCGAAATCATGCGCGGGCTCCTCATGGATTTAAGTGCATGATCAAGGAGGCCCGTGCAATGAGCACTCTGGATATCAACTTTGTTCGGTCACAGTTTCCGGCGTTTTCCGAACCTAGCCTGCAGGGGCAGGCGTTTTTTGAGAATGCAGGCGGTTCTTACACCTGCAAACCGGTTCTCGACAGGCTGAGCCGATATTATACCCAACGCAAGGTTCAACCTTATGGTCCCTATGAAGCCAGCCGATTGGCGGGGGAAGAAATGGACGAGGCCCGCAGCCGGATGGCGACCATACTGGGCGTTGAAACTGATGAACTCAGTTTTGGCCCGTCGACCACTCAAAACACCTATGTTCTGGCACAGGCATTTCGCCAGTGGATGAAGCCGGGCGACGCCATTGTCGTGACCAATCAGGATCACGAGGCGAATTCAGGTCCTTGGCGGCGGCTTGCGGATGAAGGCATTGAGGTCCGCGAATGGCAGATCGACCCCGAGACCGGGTCGCTGAACCCGCACGATCTTGAACACTTGCTGGATGAAAAGGTGCGTCTGGTTTGTTTCCCCCACTGTTCGAACGTGATCGGTGAGATCAATCCGGTTACCGAAATCACGGCCATCGCACATGCGGCGGGCGCTTTCGTTTGCGTCGACGGTGTTTCATACGCGCCGCACGGGTTTCCGAATGTCGGAGACCTTGGGCCGGATATTTACCTGTTTTCCGCCTACAAAACCTATGGACCGCATCAGGGCTGCATGGTGATCCGGAAATCTCTTGGAGAACTGCTGCCCAATCAGGCGCATTTTTTCAACGCGGATGTGCTGTATAAACGATTTACGCCCGCTGGCCCCGACCATGCGCAAATCGCGGCGAGCGCAGGTATGGCGGATTATGTCGACCTTCTGTGTGACCATCACAACGGGCCGGATGGCGACGCCACTGAACGCGGTGCCTTTGTACATGACCTTATGCGCGGGCAGGAAGTGGCCTTGCTTCAGCCGGTTCTGGACGCAGTCAAGGATCGGAATGCCGTTCGGCTGATCGGAACCTCCGATGCCACTCGGCGCGCGCCGACGGTGGCACTGGCTCTTACGCGCAACGCCGAGTCGGTGGCGGCTGATCTCGTGAAATACGGTATCATGGCAGGCGGGGGCGACTTCTATGCAGTGCGGCCATTGAAGGCGATGGGGGTTGATCTAACCCAAGGCGTGCTACGCGTCAGCTTTACGCACTACACCTCTCAACAGGAAATTGATCAATTATTGAATGCACTTGAGGCTGTTTTGTGATCCACTTTCAGCCCTGTTTCGTAGATCGAAGAAAACAGGGCAAAAATGGAAAACGAGCGGCCACCGATTATTGTTTGGTTCCGACGGGATTTGCGCCTGTCGGACCATCCCGCGCTGACGGCTGCCGTCGCCTCAGGACGGCCGGTCATTCCATTGTTTATTCTGGACGATCAGGCCGAAGCGCTCGGGGCTGCACCCAAATGGCGTTTGGGATTGGGCGTAGATGCGCTGGCGCGGGCGCTGAACAATTTGGGCAGTCGTTTGGTTCTGCGTCGCGGGCGCGCTCTTGCGGTTCTACAAGATATTATCGCGCGGACAGGTGCAACGGCCGTACACTGGACGAGGGCATATGATCCCGATGCAATTACTCGGGACAGGGATGTAAAGTCGCGATTGTCGGAGCAGGGCATCGAGGCAAAGTCTTTCACCGGTCATCTGCTGTTCGAGCCTTGGACCGTTGCGACCAAAGCGGGCCAGCCGTTCCGCGTTTTCACACCAATGTGGCGGGCAGTACGAGTTCGGGACGTCGCGCCGCCTGAACCGGGCCCCGCCACGTTGCGGGGTCCGCAGAGTTGGCCGAATTCAGACGATCTGTCAGAGTGGAATTTGGCCCAAGGTATGAACCGTGGGGCGACAATCGTGGCCCCTTATGTGCAGGCAGGCGAAGCCGCAGCGTTCGAAGCGCTTCAAGGCTTTCTGGACCGGATTGCGCATTATTCTGAAAACAGGGATCGGCTGGATCGTGATGCAACGTCCAATCTGTCCGAATATCTGTCTTTGGGGGAAATAAGCCCGCGCTCCGTTTGGCACTCCGTTCAAAACGCGGCGATGACTGGAGTGTCAGGGACCGATGCCTTCTTGCGCCAGCTTGTGTGGAGAGAGTTCGCTTACCACCTGATGTTCCATACGCCACACCTGTTGGCAGAAAATTGGAAACCAGAGTGGGAGATGTTTCCGTGGAATACGGACGCCACTCGCCCCGAGGTGATTGCTTGGCAAACGGCCAGAACCGGAATTCCGGTTATAGATGCCGCGATGCGCCAGATGTACGTCACGGGCCGGATGCATAACCGGGCACGGATGATAACATCCAGTTACCTGACCAAGCATTTGATGACGCATTGGAAAATTGGGATGCAGTGGTTTGCTGACTGTCTGATCGACTGGGACTCAGCCTGTAACGCGATGGGCTGGCAGTGGGTTGCAGGCTCGGGGCCTGATGCCTCTCCGTTTTTCCGTATCTTTAACCCTCTGACTCAGCAGGAAAAATTCGATCCGAGCGGGGAGTATGTGCGCCGTTGGATTGCCGAAGGGCAGTCAACGCCACCCGCGACGGCGTGTGCGTATTTTGACGCCGTTCCACGTTCTTGGGGCATCTCTGAGACCGATTTGTATCCCAACCCGATTGTTGAATTGCCTGCCGGTCGCGCACGTGCACTTGCGGCTTATGAAGGCCTAAAAAACCACTAAGGAACTGAAAACTTGCCAGAAACACAAACTCGTCCTAGCCTGAAACAACAACCGCATAGGGGAAAGCGGATGATCCATACGACAACAGAAGGGCAAAAGGGACTGCCGAGGTATTTCGCGCAAGTTCTGAAAATGCTGAACAAGATGGAATCCGGGCGGCTTGATATCGCTCTGCCGGATGGCCGCATTTTTCGAACCGAGGGCGCCAAGCCCGGACCGGTCGCACGGGTGGACATTCACAACCCCGACGTTTTCGCGCGACTGATCCGCGAAGGAGAGCTGGGTTTTTCCGACGCCTATCTGGAAGGAGACTGGAGCACCCCAGACCTGCGGTCCTTCATGGATCTTGTGCATTTGGGCACTGAAACGGTCTATGACGACTTTACCGGCAAGTTCCTTGTTCAGACCTATGAACGTTTACGGTTCTGGTTGCATGGCAATAGCCGGAAACAGGCAAAGAAGAACATCTCGTACCACTATGATTTGGGCAATGATTTCTATGCCTTATGGCTGGATGATACGATGACCTATTCCAGCGCCTTGTTTGAGACGGGGCAGGAAAGTCTCGAAAACGCGCAGACGGCGAAATACGCCAGTCTAGTTGATGAAATGGGCGCAAAGCCGGGTGATCATATTCTTGAAATTGGCTGCGGCTGGGGCGGATTCGCGGAATACGCTGCGAAAGAGCGTGGCTTGCGGGTCACAGGGCTGACGATTAGCCAAGAGCAGTTGAAGTTTGCCAGGCAAAGAATTGAAAAAGCCGGGCTTTCTGATTTGGTCGAGTTCAAGCTTCAGGACTATCGCGACGAGCGGGGCCAATACGATGGCATCGCGTCGATTGAAATGTTCGAAGCGGTTGGGCAGAAATATTGGCCAGCATATTTCGAAACTGTGAGAGAGCGCCTTAAACCAGGCGCGCAGGCGACATTGCAGATCATTACCGTGGCTGATCATCGGTGGGACGTCTACCGAAATGGTGTTGATTTCATTCAGAAATATATCTTTCCGGGTGGAATGCTTCCGGCACCTTCGGTGTTAAAAGAGCAGGTCACGCAAGCCGGGCTGAACGTCGTGACATCAAAGGAATTTGGCAAAAGCTATGATCTGACCCTGCGACGCTGGTACGAGACATTCAACGACAAATGGGATGTCATTTCAGAAATGGGATTTGATGAGCGTTTTCGCCGCATGTGGAATTATTATTTGACCGCCTGCGGCGCAGCCTTTGACACCGGCAATTGCGATGTGACACAGATTACCGTAGCAAAACCAACATAGTTAACGGATCTGCCCAATGCCCAGTGCCTCACGTCTTATTGCCGCCATCTGTCTATTGGTGGTGGCATTTCTCGTGTCGAGCATGATCATCGAGAATGGGGAAGAGGGTAAAGATTACGGCGCTTTCACCTTTGTTAACATGGTTTTGGGCGTTGTTTGTGGCTGGACCGTCATGGGTAAGCGCGCGGGCAAAGGATGGACTGCGGCGATCAATAACGGCATGACGGGAATTGCCACTTTGGTTTTCTGGGGGCTGTTCCTTCAAGGCTGTTACGAAATGTTCAGTCTGGCGATGCGCCACAGATACAATGGCCCATTCGAAGCCCTGTTGGCGATTTTCCAGATCGGTATTGAGTATGGTCAATTGCTTCTGACGTCCGAAATCCTGCTGACCTTGGCTATCGGTGGGGTGGTGGCAGGCCTTGCCACAGAAGAGGCCAGCCGCCGCTGGCGATAAATTCCTGTCTGCAAACGAGACTTCTTCTTTGTCTAATCTCTTTTTCTACGGAACGCTCAGATACCTGCCATTGTTGGAATTGGTATTGGGTCGTCCATTGTCACGTCTTGAGGCAAAGCAGGCTGCTTTACCGGGGCACGCAGTGTACAGCGTAGATGGGCAGCCATTTCCGATGATCGTCAAAGAAAAATCTGGCCAAGCAGACGGTCTGCTGGTGCAAGGGCTGGGTCCAGAAGACCTGCGGCGTCTGGTGTTTTATGAAGGCGGGTTCGATTATGACCTGAGCCCGCAAACGATCCATTTGGAAGACGGTTCGCAAACGCAGGCAAGCGTCTTTTTCCCCGAACCCGATCTGTGGTTTCCCGGCGACCGCTGGTCCTTGCAAGCTTGGATCGATCAGTGGGGGGAGTTGTCGATCGCCGCAGCTCAGGAGGTTATGAGCTTTTACGGTCGGATGGATGCCAAAGCGGTCGCACGCTGCTTTCCGTCGATCCGAACCCGGGCGTGGGCGCGAATGGCCGCGCGGCGTCGACAGACCGGTGATCTGCGCGATGTTGGGTCAGATGTCGTTCTGCATAAGCATGAACGGGCGTACCTAAGCTATTTCGGCATGAACGAGATTCGAGTGCAGCACCGCCAGCATGACGGAACCATGGGGCCGGTCCTGAATCGCAGCGCCTTGATGCAGGGCAGCGCTGTCGTGGTGTTGCCCTATGATCCTGCAAGGGACACGGTCCTGCTGGTGGAGCAGTTCCGAGCCCCGGTTTACTTGATTGACGATCCCGAACCCTGGATGTGGGAGCCGGTGGCAGGAATGATTGACCCCGGAGAATCCCCCGCGCAGGCGGCGCAGCGAGAAGTGCTTGAAGAGGCGCAAGTAGACCTGAGCAGCTTGGAATATGTAGGGGGTGCTTATTCCTCAAGCGGGTCGTCAACCGAGTACATTCACCTTTATGTCGGACTGGCCGATCTGACCAAGACAGTTGAAAACGGTGGGGTCGCTTCGGAAGGCGAGGATATTCGCACTCAAATTCTGCCATTTGCCGAGTTCATGGACCGTGTGGACAACAATGGGTTCAAGGACTTACCCCTGTTGATGTTGGCCAATTGGCTGGCGCGTCACAAGAACCGTTTGCGGGCATAGTTATCGCGGCTTGTGGTTGTCGCGCGTCGACTGTAAATCTTCGTTGATATGTAAAGAAAAGAGGGTGCCATGCGCATTGCACGAGACCTTGCTGACGCAGTAGGAAAAACGCCGTTGATCCGGCTGAAACGCATCAGCGAAGAAACCGGGTGTGAAATCCTTGGCAAGGCCGAGTTCATGAACCCCGGCCAATCGGTCAAGGACCGCGCGGCGCTTTATATAATCAAGGACGCCATCGCGCGGGGTGAGCTGAAGCCCGGCGGAACCATTGTCGAAGGCACCGCAGGAAACACCGGAATCGGCCTTGCGCTGGTTGGGGCATCGATGGGGTTCAAGACCGTGATCGTGATCCCGGAAACCCAGTCCGAAGAAAAGAAGGACATGCTGCGGCTTGCCGGGGCGCAACTGGTGCAGGTTCCCGCCGCGCCTTACCGCAACCCCAATAACTTTGTGCATTACTCGCGCCGACTGGCCGAGGAACTGGCGCAGACCGAACCCAATGGTGCGATCTGGGCCAACCAGTTCGACAATGTGGCAAACCGTCAGGCGCATGTGGAAACCACTGGCCCAGAGATCTGGGAGCAAACCGGCGGCAAGGTTGACGGTTTTGTAAGCGCCGTGGGCTCCGGTGGGACTTTGGCAGGCGTCGCGGATGCTTTGCAGCCCAAAGGGGTCAAGATCGGCCTGGTCGATCCGATGGGCGCGGGGCTTTATTCCTATTACACTACCGGTGAAATCGCGATGGAGGGCAGCTCGATCGCCGAAGGGATCGGTCAGGTGCGCATCACCAAGAACCTTGAGGGTTTCAAGCCCGACTATGCATATCAGATGACAGATAACGAGGCGCTGCCCTACATCTTTAGTTTGCTGCGCGAGGAAGGTCTGGTCATGGGCGGCTCGACCGCAATCAACATGGCCGGTGCCGTGCGTCTGGCCAAGGATCTTGGGCCGGGCCATACCATTGTGACGATCCTCTGCGACTATGGCACACGCTATCAGTCCAAACTGTTCAACCCGGAATTCCTGCGTGAAAAAGAGCTGCCGGTGCCTGATTGGATGACCGAAGCCCCCCGCAGCATTCCTGGCGTGTTCGAGGACGTATGATGCCGCGGCAGGTCCGCCTGTTTCTTGCCCTTGTAACGGTTTGTTTGGCCGTTTGCGGTGGCCCTGTTGCCGCCCAACTGACCGACCGACAAAGTGAGTATTATCAGGGCTGGATCAGCACGGCGGACCGGGCCGAAGCGGTAATCGAAGCGAACCGCGCTTCGAATGCTGCTTTGGAGAACCTGCGTTCTGAAATCAACGAGTACCGAGAGGTCTTTAATCGCGCGCGGGATGCAAATACGGAACGTATTCAGACGCTGGAAAGTCAACTCAAGGCATTGGGGCCAGAACCTGAGGGTGACGCCTCTGAACCCGAAGACATTGCGACAATCCGTGCGCATCTGGAAGAACAGCTCAACAGCCTTCGGGTCCCGCGTGTTGTATCCGAAGAGGCGTATAGCAGGGCCAACGGGCTTATCAGTGAAATAGACCAGATCATCCGGCACCGTCAGACCAAAGAGTTGTTGGAACGAGGTCCGTCGCCTCTTAATCCTACATATTGGGCACCTGCCTGGGTGGACGTGAAAGAAGCCGCCCGTGGCTTGATCAATGAAATAACCGAAAACCTGAGAACGGATGTCGCCCGCGAGCAAATGAGAGAGCGCGGGTTGGGGATATTTGTCCTGTTGGTCATATCGGCGGTGTTGCTGATTTTCGGGCGGCACTGGTCGGAAAAGGGCGGTGATTACCTGCGGAAGTTGGGGGGCTCTGGCACGGGCGTCTGGACTTTTGTGATATCCCTGTTGCGGATCATCTTGCCGTGGTTGGGCGTCCTAGCCGCAGTTGTCGCAATTAACCTGACCGGGGTGCTGGGTGTGCGGGGCACCTTGCTGCTTGAGGAAGTGCCATACTGGGCCGGAATTATCTTCTTTTATGACTGGATCGGGCGGCAAGTATACCTGATGGGGCAGGCCAGAGGGTTCAAGCGTCTGTCCGCTGCCAGGATCAAGGAACTTCGCGTCTATATTGATCTGCTGGCTGCGATGCTCATCCTTCATGAACTGGCCGTCTTGTTCGAGCAGATCGAAAATATCTCGGATTCCACGCGTGCAGTAGTCAGTTTTCCTGTCATCGTGGCCACGGCTTTGTTGCTGCTTCGGGTGCGCCATATCCGGACCAATGACGCGCAACCAGACGAGGCCGAAGCCCCAAGTGTAGCTCGGGCGGCAGGCTTCAGCCAACTGGTCGAATTTCTGCGGCGCGCCTTGTTGCTTCTGGGTATTGCGACACCTGTTCTGGCCGTCTTTGGGTATACCAATGCGGCCGAAGCCATAGTCTTTCCCGCAGTAAAAACGCTGGTTCTGATTGCTGCGTTGGTCATTTTTCAGCGCTTCATTACGCAGGTCTACGGCTGGATCACGGGGCAGGGCGAAGCTGTCTGGGATTCGCTGTTTTCGGTTCTGGTCGGTTTCGCGTTGGCTATCTTTGCTTTGCCGATCCTTGCCCTTTACTGGGGGGCGCGTCAGACCGATTTGCTTGAAGCTTGGTCACGTCTGTTGCTGGGCTTTGATATCGGCGGAGTGACGATATCGCCAAGCAACTTCTTCGTCTTCGTGATCGTGTTCCTGATCGGTTACGGTCTGACCCGAATGCTGCAAGGCGGATTGCGCAACTCTTTGCTGCCAAAGACAAGCATTGACCCCGGCGGTCAGAACGCGATCGTTTCCGGCACCGGGTATATCGGAATTTTTCTGGCCGCGCTGGTTGCCATTATGGTTGCCGGGTTCGACTTGTCCTCGCTGGCAATTGTCGCCGGTGCCTTGTCCGTTGGGATCGGTTTCGGGTTGCAGACCATCGTCTCGAATTTCGTGTCTGGGATCATCCTGCTGGTCGAACGTCCGATTTCAAAAGGGGATTGGATCGACGTTAACGGGATGATGGGCTACGTGCGCGACATCTCGGTCCGGTCTACGCGGATTGAGACGTTTGATCGTACGGATGTGATCGTTCCCAATTCTGACCTGATCAGCGGCGTTGTAACCAACTATACGCGCGGCAATACCATCGGGCGTGTCATTGTTCCGGTTGGCGTCGCTTATGGGACGGATACCAAACTGGTTGAAACGATACTGGGCGAAGTCGCCAATGCGCACCCAATGGTTTTGGCCAATCCCGCGCCCAGTGTCGTGTTTCAGGGATTTGGTGCGGATTCGTTGGATTTTGAGATCCGGGCCATCCTGCGCGACGTGAACTGGGTGCTTTCGGTAAAATCGGACATGAATCACGAGATTAACCGGCGCTTTGCCGACGAAGGTATCGAGATTCCGTTCGCCCAACGCGACGTCTGGCTGCGTAATCCGGATACGCTTAGGGAATCGTCAGCCGCGCCTACGCCTGAACCGGCAAATGAGGCGGGGGACACCCCGACCGACACAGACAAGTCTTCCCCGATCGAGATGACCGAGGCGGATATGCCCGACAGCGACGGGGATGAGGTCTGAGGCCGGTTTAAGCGCGATCCGAAAAGGTTGAATTTTCGCTATATTCGGGCCTTGCAAATCCCCAAGCGATAGTCCAAATATCGCGCCCACGGAGAGGTGGCCGAGTGGTCGAAGGCGCACGCCTGGAAAGTGTGTAGGCGGGAAACCGTCTCCAGGGTTCGAATCCCTGTCTCTCCGCCATTCACCCTAAAAATCCAGACCCAGATCGATTGTCCTGTAGGAATGCGTCAGCGCCCCGGATGAGATGTAGTCGACGCCCGTTGCTGCGATCGCGGCCACGGTTTCTTTGGTCACGTTGCCAGAGGCTTCGGTTGTGATTTGCCCGTTTGCCATCGAAACCGCTTTGGACAGCATGTCTGGGGTCATGTTGTCTAACAAGACGACATCCGCACCTCCAACCGCAAGCACGTCTTCCAGTTGTTCCAAATGGTCCACTTCGATTTCAACCTTCATCATGTGGGACGCACGCGCCTTGGTTGCTTCGAGGACCGCCCGAACGCCTCCGGCGGCGGCGATGTGGTTGTCCTTAATCAGAATTGCGTCGGACAATGAAAAGCGGTGATTAAAGCCGCCGCCGTGCAGTACGGCCTGTTTTTCGACGATACGCAGGCCGGGCGTTGTCTTGCGGGTGCAGGTGATACGCGTATTGGTGCCTTTGGTTTCAGCGACCAGAGCGGCAGTCGCAGTAGCCACCCCTGTAAGGCGTCCGGCAAAGTTCAACGCCACACGTTCACCAGACAGGATCGAGGCTGCATTGCCGCGTATCTCCATCAGGGTCTCGCCCTTGGCGCAGCGTTGGCCATCTTGCACGTGGCGAACGATCTCAAGCGCAGGGTCGACCAGACGAAAGGCAAGCTCTGCCACTTGCATGCCGGACACCACCGCATCTTCACGCGCGTTTAGCCGAGCAGAGTAGGTTGTTTCTGGCGGTATGACCGTCAACGAGGTGACGTCGCCGTTGGATCCCAAATCCTCCATCAACGCCGCGCGGACAATCGGTTCTAGGATTAGATCGGGTAGGGCAGGAACGGTCATACGTTTTCCTTTGTGTATTTGTCTCGAAACGCCAGCGCCTGTTCAAGCGTCAGCATTGATCGTTGTCCGGGGCCGGAATGCGTCTGTGGAAAATCCGACCTGTAGTGTGCGCCGCGACTTTCTTCTCGCATCAAAGCCGCCGCCGCGATCAGTGTCGCGGTCGCCGTCATATTGAGAAATGCCGGTGAGTTTTGGTTTTCGGCTTCGAGCAGAGCTATGCGGCTCAACGCTTGGCGCAAACCTGTTCCCGTGCGAACGACGCCGACCAGATCCATCATGATCCCGCGCAGCTCTGCCGTGGCTTGCAAGATCGCTGTTTGGCAACTGGGCGCAAAATTTAGATCTACCGGTTCGGCATCGTCACAAGGGACATGCTTTGCAATGTCTCGCGCGCAGGTACGAGCAAACACCAACGCCTCTAGCAATCCGTTTGAAGCGAGCCGGTTTGCCCCATGCAGCCCGGTCGAGGCCGCCTCACCACAAGCCCAAAGCCCGCCCAATGTGCTGCGCCCGGACAGGTCTGCCGCGACGCCACCCATATGATAATGCGCTGCGGCCGTGACAGGTATGGGCGACAGCACAGGATCGACGCCATTGCGACGACAGGCTTCAGTAACTGCGGGGAACTGCGACGCGATGTCGACGCCGATGGCCTGCCGCGTATCCAGCGCAGGTCGCAGGCCGGACTGGGTTAGCAGAAAGACCGCGCGGGCAACAATGTCCCTAGGCGCGAGCTCTCCATCCGGATGCAGTTCAGGCATAAACCTGTGCCCGGTCTTGTCGATCAATACCGCACCCTCGCCGCGCAGGGCTTCGGTGGCCAGTGGGCAGGGGTCTTCGCCGACATTGATCGCCGTTGGGTGGAACTGAACGAATTCTGCATCTGCAATTTTCGCTCCGGCTCGCGCCGCCATGCCTATGCCCTGACCTCGGATACGGGTGGGGTTGGTTGTTTGCGCGTAAAGCCCGGCGGACCCACCAGTTGCCAATACATAAGCCGCCCCGTGCAACGCAATCGAGGGCGTATCTGATCCATTCGCCGGGGTCAGGTAGACGCCCTGAACCTGCTGGCCATCACTGTCAAAGCCGATGGCCTGTACCCCTTCAATTACTTGGATCGACGGCGTCGCACGTAGTGCGGTGACCAATGCGCGCATGATTTCCGCACCCGCCTGATCGCCTTTCACACGGACGACCCGGGCGGCCGAGTGGGCGGCCTCGCGGGATTGAACAAAGGCCCCGTCGCTGGTTCGGTCAAAGTCGGTGCCAAGATTTGACAGGTCAAGAATATGATCCGGCGCGGCGCGCGTTACGAAATCGGCTACCTCTTGCAGAACCGAACCGGCCCCTGCGCGCACTGTATCTTCCGCATGAGCCTCAGGGCTGTCAGTTTCGGCCATCGCAGCGGCGACCCCCCCCTGCGCCCAGGCCGAGCTGGCGCCGGTCCCCAGCGCCTCGGGCGAGATCATCACGACGGGTCGCGGTGCCAGTTTCAGCGCGGCATAGACGGCGGCCAATCCAGCGCCGATGATCACCACGCGCTTGGTGCTGACGTGTTGCATCCGCCCGGTCAGATACCCAGTTTGCGCGAAAGGTCTATCATCCGCTGAACTGACAAGCGGGCTTTGTCGGCCACATCTGCTTCAACTTCGACCTGTCCGGTCATGGTATCCAGTGCATAAAGCACTTTTTCGAGGGTGATTTTCTTCATGTATGGGCACATGTTGCAAGGACCCACAAAGTCGACCTCGGGCAGTTCGTCCGCAATGTTCGAAGCCATGGAGCATTCGGTGATCAGCAGCGCTTTTTCGGGTTTTTCATCCGTGACGTATTTGATGATGCCGCTGGTCGAGCCCGAGAAATCTGCCTCGGCCACCACGTCGGGGGGGCATTCCGGATGCGCGATCAGTCGGGTGCCCGGGTTCCATTCGCGGAAGTCTCGCAGGTCGCTGGCCGAGTATTGTTCGTGAACGATGCACGATCCTTCCCACCAGACAATGTTCTTTTGTGGAACGTCCCGTGCCACGTTCTGCGCCAAGTACTGATCAGGGGTCATGATGATGGTGTCGCTGTCTAGTGCCGCAACGATCTGTGCCGCGTTAGACGATGTGCAGCAGATGTCAGAGGCCGCTTTGACCTCGGCCGTGGTGTTGACGTAAGACACCACTGGTGCACCGGGATAACGACGGCGCATTTCGGCCACGCCGTCCGCCGTTATGGATTCGGCCAAAGAACACCCAGCTTCCATATCGGGCATTAAAACCGTCTTGTCCGGGCTAAGGATTTTGGATGTTTCGGCCATGAAGTGCACACCGCATTGCACGATCACGTCCGCTTCGACCTCGGTTGCCTTGATCGCCAGTTGCAGGCTGTCGCCGCCGAAATCCGAGATGCCGTGATAAATCTCGGGCGTCATGTAGTTGTGGCCAAGGACAACTGCATTGCGTTCGGCCTTTAGGTCGTTGATCGCTTTGACATAAGGCGCATAGATCGCCCAATCCATCGGCGAAACGACGCGGGACATGCGCGCATAGATGTCTTCCATGCTGGCTGCCAGTTCCGCTGAGGGGCTAAGGTCGTACTTTTCGGAAAGATGCGCACGCTGCGCAGGTAGGTCGAACACGGGTCTGATATCTGCCTGTTTTACACTCGCGGCACTGAATATGTGATTTGAAAGTGATTGACCACCGCTCCGCTGGGAAGAATGTTCCAAAATTCCCGGCATCCACGGAACTATATTGTTTTCGTGTGGGATTTTTCTGTTCTATGAGTGCATTTGCCGCGCAAGGCACCGAATTTCGACAGCTTTCCGTCCTTTGTCGCAAGATTGGCGCAATGCTGCCACAAGAGGTGGCAATAACTCCGGTATTGCATCATTGGGTTGGTCGTTGGCGACTGACCCCAAGGATGTGTCGCGGCGGTAACTACGGTTTGGAAACTGGAACTTACCGATTAGCGAAATGTGACAGTTGAGATATCAAGGGCAGCGACCCAAAACGAGAAAAAACCAAAGCGACGTGTTCTAGAAAACGCGATCCCATCGCAAATAATCGAGCAGGACAGTTCGCGTTCGGAGGTTAAATGTTATTGTCTGTAGTCGTTCCTTGTATGAACGAAGAGGACTCTGTGCCGATGCTGGTCGAGCGTCTGGTCGCGGCAACTGATCCCTGGTCCACTGACCGGGAGATCGTGCTGGTGGATGATGGCTCTACCGATGGCACGTGGGACGAAATCTGCAAGCAGAGCGAAAGCCACGCAGGTGTTCGCGGCATAAAGCTGTCAACGAACCGTGGGCACCAAGTCGCTTTGACGGCGGGTTTGATGGCGGCCAAGGGGCAGCGGATTTTCATGCTGGACGCCGATTTGCAGGACCCGCCCGAACTGCTGCAAGATATGATGGCCATGATGGATCGCGGGTATGACGTGGTCTATGGGCGCCGCAGCGAACGCAAGGGCGAGAGCTGGTTCAAGAAGATGACCGCGCATGGGTTTTACCGGGTGCTGAATCGGCTGTCGGATGTGCCTATTCCCAACGATACGGGTGATTTCCGTTTAGTGAGCCGCCGCGCATTGGATGCGGTTTTGGATATGCCCGAGCGGTCCCGGTTCATCCGGGGAATGTTCGCTTGGGCTGGGTTCAAGCAGATTGGCATTGAATATGTTCGCGACCCGCGCGTGGCGGGTGAGACCAAGTACCCGATGTCCAAGATGATCCGTCTTGCGTTTGATGCCTTGTCCAGCTTCTCGATCAAGCCCTTGCAGATGGCCACCCGGCTGGCCTTTCTGACCTTGCTCATCGCCGCATTGATGGCTGTATACGTGTTCTGGTCACTGATCTTGTACAGCACGGTTGCTGGTTGGGCGTCGACCGTTTTGGTCATCAGCTTCTTTTCAGGCATTCAGTTGCTGACCCTTGGCATTATCGGAGAATACCTTGGACGGCTTTATGTCGAAGCAAAGGGGCGGCCCTTGTTCTTTGTGGATGAACAGGTTGGCAATGGTGTCGAAACTCTGTCCGAGAGAGCGCAGAAGACGTCATGAGTGAACCCAAACGCATATTTCGGTTTGCAGTGGTCGGAACCGGTGTCGCCGCATACTATTTTGTCACGTATCTTGGCCTGCTGCAGATATTCAATTCCCCTTGGATCGCAAACCTGCTGGCATTCGGGTCTGCAATCCTTATCCAGTATGTTGGCCAAACCGCTTGGACGTTTGGTAGGCCAGTGGTCGCGCCGGGTCAGTTTGGCCGCTTTTTGTGCATGATTGCGATCGGCTTAGTCGTTTCCTCGATGATAACGGGCATCCTTGCACCTAGGCTGGCCCTCGCCGAACCGGTCGCCGCCGGTTTGGTCGTAGTTGTTCTTCCCATCATAAATTTCGTGATCCTGCGTTTGTGGGTCTATCGCGAAGAAAGCTCAATTTAGAGAGTGGTCATGTCGCATATCTATTCCAACGAGTTCTTTGACTACATCGACCGTGGAGCGCGCAGCTCGGCTGTTCGGCTGATCGAAACGCTTCAATCCCATGTCAAACCAGACAGTGTCGTGGATTTTGGGTGTGGGCGCGGCGTCTGGTTGTCAGAATGGGCAGCCGCCGGGTGTCAGGATGTTGCAGGTGTGGATGGCGATTATGTCGATCGCGAGACATTGGCCATTCCAAAGGACTGCTTTTTTGGCAAAGACCTGAGTCAGCCTGTCGATTTGGGCCGTAAGTTTGGGTTGGCGCAATCGCTGGAAGTAGGCGAGCATTTGCCCCATGAGGCATCGGCCAGCCTGGTTCAAAGCCTAACAACGCATAGCGATCTGGTTCTGTTCTCAGCCGCCGTGCCGGGGCAGGGTGGTGAGTTCCACATCAATGAACAGCCTTTGTCGTTCTGGCAGGGACTGTTCGCTGAGCAGGGCTATGCGGCCTATGACTGTCTGCGCTCTATTCTGTTTGACGATGCCTCGATCGAACCCTGGTATCGCTATAACAGCGTCCTTTACGCAAACGAAGCTGGCGCCGCGACGCTTCCGGCAGAGGTTCTGTCGACCGAAGTGAAACCGGGCGCGTTGAAAGAGGTGGGCACGTTCGGTTGGAATTTGCGGAAAATGATCGTTCGCAGATTGCCACAAACGGCGGTCACCAAAATAGCACAGGTCCGCGCATCCGTCATCGCGCGCTCGCACCGGAGCCAGTGATGAACGTAAGACCTCTGTGGCAGGACCTATTGCGCCTGTGGTTGCTGGCTTTTGCGGCTTTGCTGGTGATTTACGGGCCGCTGGTTATTGATCCGCTTGTGCGCCACGATGACTTCCCCGCACTGCTGGGGCAAAAATTTATGGCCAATCGAAAAGCCTTGGATGAAGGGCGGTGGCTGAATTATTGGTGGCAGTTCAGGCCGTTTCTGTGGTCTTCGCCCGTTAGCTTTGCCTTATACCTGATGGCCTGGGCCACATTTTCCGCCTGTACATCAATCACGATGCTCGGGCGCGAGGCACCTGGATGGTACAAGGGTTATTTTGCGCTGTTTGTCGCGCTTTCTCTCCCGGCATTCATGATCGCATTTTGGTTTAACACGCTATTGCCAGGCGTTTGGATCATTACTTTTTATGCGTTGGGCGTCGTGTTCCTGCCGCATCGGGTTTCGGTCGCATTGCTGATCGTCGCGGTGCCGTTGTCCTTTATGGCCTATACAACTTATCCGTTCCTTTTAATGGCCTTGGCGCTGATGTCCTACAAGGCGCCGAAAACATACAAGAGCATGGCGATTACTCTGTTCGTGTTCTTTTTCAGCCTCGGTGTAGGTATGCTGTCCGTTTACAGTCTGAATTACATCTATCACGGTGTTTTTGGCATACCGATTGCCGACTGGCGCGCCCCGTCCGAGGTCCAATCAACCGAGGATCTGATAAGGAACCTCGGTAAGTTGCGCATCTATCTTCAAACGACGATTAGACAGCTTGGAGGCGGAGCGGCTGGCAGTGGCGTTGTGCTACTGGCATTCTTCGCTATCGGTTGGGGCATATTGTTCCGCTCTCAGCGGTTCGTTGCCATTACGGTGTTGGTTGCGATGTTGGCGGGTCTTGTACCGTTGCTTGGCAAATCACTGATGTCGGGTGTTTTTGTCCCGGCCCGTGCATTTGGCTGGATTTGGCTATTGCTTGGGTTCACCTTCACCGCCGCAACTTTGCATCTGTCGTTGACGCCGGGAAGGGTGGCAAGTATCGCCCGGATCACCATTATGTACGTTCTGCTGATCAAGATCATTCTTTTTGGACGTGCGACATATGTCAGGGTTCCGCCATGGCAAGAAGCCACTCGGGACTTGGCTTCAGCGATACCTGACACCACGGAAACCGTGTATATCTATGGGCACTATCTTGGCCTGACTGGTGCAGGACCCGCCGGCATTCAGTTCCCCCGAGGTTTGAGGTTGCGTCTGGTTTATCTCACAGGTTTAGACGTCGTTATATGTGATGAGACACCCGACGAATGTGCTGACGTCGAGCCGCCGATTGATCCACGGGGTTGGACGCATATCCCAATTATAGAGTCCGAAGGTAATCAAACCTTCATGCTGATGCCTTACCCGCCGATCGGACCGTAGTCTGCGCGCATTTTGCTCATGCCGAAAAAAGCAATTTGTAACACTTAGGAGAAGGATTTATGAACGGGTTTCAGTTTAGCATTTAATCCAGTGGCGGGATGTTCGGCTTCTGGCCCTAGATAGCAGGCAAAATGATAGATCTGAGCGAATTGAAACCCTTGCGCAAAAGCCGCAACTACCTGATTTTTCAGCACCCCGAAAATGACAAGGCTTTGCTGAAGGTCAGGGTAGATGAGCCTGTCCGCAACCACCTTATCCCTCGATACGCCGAATGGCGCTATGGGAACCTGCGGCAATGGAACCGTGAGGCAAACGAATATCTGGCGGCGCTGCATCGTGGCCGCCCCGAGATTGAGCGTTTGGCGCGTTTTATGGGCTATGCTCCGACCTCGTTGGGGCCGGCAATTGTGGTCGAGAAACTGACAGGCCCGGATGGTGATCTTGCACCGACGCTGCATAAGGAACGGTTGGGCCTAAGGAATGATCCCGAAGGGTTGGAACGTCTGCGCCAGGAATTCATGGGTCTTCTGGATGATCTCGAAAAAGGCCGCATCATCGTTGGCGACATGAGCTATGAAAACATAGTGCGTGCACAAGAACGGGGTGGAAAACTCACTATCATCGACGGTCTGGGAGAGAGGGTTTTGTTCCCGCTTGCCTTAATCAGCGACTGGGCGTTTCGCTTGTCGATTCAACGGCGCCGCGATCGCTTGGGTGGCGGCTTCGGGTTTTGACCAAGCGGGTCTGAGATTTCACTAAGTCTTGAAAGCGTGCGGCTGCCTTAACTCTCAGGCTGACCGCCTGCTTGGTAGTATTAGTGGGCCGATCTCATGGCGGTAATGATCGCATGATGCAGTGACCCGGCCGAGGATCTGGGTCCATAAAGGCTAACATGGTCGGTACCGCGACACAGGGCGAAACACCCAATATGGTGAATTGAACCGCGCGCCGCGTACCCGGGCTCAAACCGTCGCAGATCCAATTGACACAGAAGTTCCAGAACCGCATTGATCCCATCGCCCTGCAAATCGAACCGCGCCCAGGCATCCGTTTGCTCCGTGACCGAAGCTGTATCGCCGAAGATTGCCTTCACCTGATCCGCAAGGTCTTCGTGGCTGTCAAAGGGTGCTTCGATCATCCACTGGTCTGGCCCTGACCAAAAGGCGATCACCTGATCTCCGGTAAATCGCTGAACTTCGGGCGCTGGCGCCCCAATCATTTTGGCCATGGCCTTTTGCGCCTGTGTTTCCTTCCCACGGCGCGCAGCGACCGAGGCCAAGGCCACACCTGGAACTTCAGTACATGTGACCGACCCAACTGTGTCAACACGCGGCTCAGACCCACCAAGGGCGGTTGTGGCGACAAGATCATGCACGAAGACGTTCTCCTTCGGGATCAACAAAATGGGCCGAGACGATTTCGACTTCGATCGTCAGGTCGGTCAGCGGGGAAACAAGGTGCATCTTCTCGCCCAGCCGTTCATCGCCACGTTTCAGCAGGCCCAGACCGATGTTGCTGTTCAGGCTGGGGGAATAGGCCACCGAGGTCACATATCCCTGATCATGCGCTGCATCGATGGGGCCTTCGACGTTCATAAGGTGGCCTCCGGCAGTTACCTTATCTTCAGGAGTGATCGGCTTTAGCCCCACCAGTTTCAATATGTCCGGTGCGGTCAAAGCCTCTCGCTCGGACAAAACCGACCCGATACTGTCCTTTTCCTTTGAGACCACCTTGCCCATGCCAAGGTTCAGAGCCGTGGTGGTTCCGTTCAACTCATTGCCGACCGGGTGGCCTTTTTCGATCCTCATTACGCTTAGTGCCTCGGTGCCATAGGGCGTGACGTCGAACTCCTCACCCTCAGTCATCAACCTTCGCATCAGCGCATCGCCATAGCGCGCGGGGACGGCGATCTCGAAGGCCAACTCGCCCGAGAACGAGATGCGGAACAGCCGTGCCCGCAGCCCACCGCAGACAGTGATCTTGCCGCAGGCCATGAAGGGAAACGCCTCGTTCGAGATATCGAATTCGGGGTCTACGATCTTTTGCAGAAGCTTGCGCGAATTTGGCCCTGCGACCGCGTATTGCGCCCAGCCGTCTGTGGTCGAGATCAGCTGCACATCCAGGTCTGGGAACAGGCACTGGCGCACAAATTCCATGTGGCGATAGACACTTACAGCGTTTGCGGTTGTGGTGGTGACGACGAAATGATCCTCGGCAAGACGCGCGGCGGTGCCGTCATCCATGACCATCCCATCCTCGCGCAGCATCAGGCCATACCGCGTTTTGCCGACCGCCAGCTTGGCGAAGCCGTTGGCGTAGACGCGGTTGAGGAAATCGGCGGCATCCGTGCCTTGAACGTCGATCTTGCCCAGCGTGGTGCAATCGCACACCCCGACCGAGGCTCGAGTCTGGCGCACCTCACGGTCGACGGATTCGCGCCAATGCGTTTCACCGGGTTGAGGGAACCACTGCGCGCGCAGCCAGTTCCCGGCCTCGACAAACACCGCTCCGCGCTCCTTGGCCCAATGATGTGACGGGGTCAGGCGGGTTGGGTGGAACTCCTTGCCAATCATCCGTCCTGCAAACGCGCCGATAGGAACGGGCGTGTACGGTGGGCGGAAAATGGTGGTGCCGGTTTCAGGGATCGACTTGCCCGCGACCTCGGCCATGATCGCAAGCCCCGTGATGTTCGAGGTCTTGCCCTGATCGGTTGCCATGCCCAGCGTAGTATAGCGTTTCAGATGCTCGACCGAGCGGAAGCCTTCCTGATAGCTGAGTTTCACATCCTTGACGGTCACGTCATTCTGCTGATCAACCCATGCCCGTTTGCAGCCCTGCACATACCAGAACGGCTTTTGTGCAATGGGCGAGTCCTCGGTCTCGGGCAGGTCGGGCAGGGTGGTTAGGTCCAGCGCGGTGGCGGCTGCTTGGGCGCCTGAGCGAAGCGCGCCATGGGTCGACATGACTCCATTGGCAGCGCCAGCGACGGACATGCCGACCGGTAGGTTTTCTCCCGGCACGAATGAAGCAAGGGCTTCGTTCCAAACAGGCTGCCCGCGCTGGTGGCAGGTCAGGTGGACATTCGGGTTCCAGCCGCCTGACACGCCCAGCGCGCCGCAATCCAGCATTCGGGTCGAGCCATCGGGCAGGGCGATCTCGACAAAGCTCAGGCCCAGACGACCCTTGGTGTTCAAGACCTGCGCGCCCTTTAAGACCTCGTAGTCATAGCTGAGCGGTGCGTCTTCGCGCACATCCACCACGGCGGCGATTTTCACACCTTTGGCGTGCAGGTCCGAGGCTGTGCGGTGACCGTCATCATTGTTGGTAAAGATCGCCACGCGCGGCGCGGCGGTTACTGCAAAGCGGTTGGCGTAGGTTCGAAGCGCGCTGGCGGTCATGATGCCGGGTCGATCATTGTTTTCAAACGCAATCGGCCGCTCGGTCGCCCCGGCACACAGCAGCGCCTTTTGACTATGGATCCGCCACAGGATCTGGCGCGGTTTTCCAGCGGGCAGCGAAGGCAGGTGATCGCCAGTCCGTTCCACGGCCCCATAGATTCCGTGGTCAAACGCTCCGATCACAGTGGTGCGCGGCATCAGCCGGACGTTCGGCACGGCGGAAAGTTCGGCAACGGCCTGCGCCGCCCAGTCGGTTGCGCTGTGGTCGCCGACCGAAAAGGTCTCGCTGTTCAGACGTCCGCCGAGCATGAAGTCCTCATCCGCCAGTATGACATCTGCGCCCGCGCGTCCGGCGGCCAGCGCTGCCATCAGACCTGCAGGCCCGGTACCGATGATCAACAGATCACAATGACGGAAGCCTTTGTCATATTCATCCGGGTCAGGCTGCATCGACAGCGACCCAAGGCCAGCGGCGCGGCGGATGATCGGCTCGTACAGCTTCTCCCAAAAGGCGGCGGGCCACATAAAGGTTTTGTAGTAGAACCCTGCCGACAGGAAGTTAGAAAACATGTCATTCACGGCCATCGCGTCGAACCGAAGACTTGGCCAACGGTTTTGCGAGTTTGCGATCAACCCGTCAAACATCTCGATGGTCGTGGCGCGGGTGTTGGGTTCTTTGTGCGCTCCGCTGCGCAGTTCCACCATACCGTTGGGTTCTTCGGAACCCGCCGTTAGCAACCCGCGCGGACGATGGTATTTGAACGACCGCCCAATCAGCCGCACATTGTTGGCCAGCAGCGCCGAGGCCAGAGTATCGCCGGGATGCGCAGTATAGCTGCGCCCGTCAAATCGGAAGTTCAGGGTCGTATCGCGGTCGATCTGCCCACCGGTCAGCCGGTTCGCCTGTGTCATTTCGAACGCCCCCGCGCGCGGGCCACATCGCGGGCCAGTTCCACCTTGGAAATCTCGTGGGTCAGTGTGTTGCGAGTGATGACCAGCCAAGACCGATCCCCGGCTTCGTGATACCAAAGCTCTTGATGCTCACCGGCGGGGTTGTCGCGCAGATAGGCATAGTTATAGAACGCGTCGGCGGCATTTTCGGCCATCCCGTCAGGCCGGTCGATCAGGGAGGCATCGCCCAGATATGTGAACTCCGAAGCATCGCGGGGCCCAAGCAGGGGGTGGTTGATGATCATGTCCGTGTTCCCCTTAGTGCAGGTTGGGCTGGTTGCCCGCGCCTTTTTCGTCGATCATCCGGCCAGTGCGGAACCGGTCCAGACGATAGGCGGTGGCAACGGGGTGCGGTTCGTCTTTTGCCAGCAGGTGCGCAAAGCAATAGCCCGAGGCAGGCGTGGCCTTGAACCCTCCGTAGCACCAGCCGCCGTTGAAATAGAGCCCCTGAACCGGGGTGCGGTCGATGATCGGAGAGCCATCCATCGACATGTCCATCACACCACCCCACATCCGCAGTAATCGCGCGCGGCCGATCATGGGCATCAGGGCCATGCCGCCCTCACACACATCCTCGACCACAGGCAGATTGCCGCGTTGGGCATAGGTGTTATAGCCGTCGATATCGCCGCCAAAAACCAGCCCGCCCTTGTCGGATTGGCTGACATAGAAATGGCCCGCACCAAAGGTGATGACGCTGGGCAGAATGGGCTTTAGCCCCTCAGACACAAACGCCTGCAAGACGTGGCTTTCAATGGGCAGGCGCATCCCGGCCATGCCCATCACACGGCCCGAGTTTCCAGCGACCGCACAGCCCACTTTGCTGGCCCCGATAAAGCCCCGGCTGGTTTCGACCCCCAGACAGGTGCCGTTTTCGATCCGCAGGCCAGTGACCTCGCAATTTTGGATGATGTCGACCCCGTGTAAATCCGCCGACCTTGCATAACCCCAAGCCACCGCGTCATGGCGGGCCGTGCCCGCGCGACGCTGAACCAGACCTCCCTTGATAGGAAAGCGTGCGTCGTCGAAATTCAGATAGGGATGCTCGGCCCGGACCTGGTCGGCGTCCAGCAGTTCCGCATCCGCGCCGTTCAGGATCATCGCATTGCCGCGCCTTATGTAGGCGTCGCGTTGTCCGTCGGTGTGAAATAGGTTGATGATCCCGCGCTGGCTCATCATCGCGTTATAGTTGACGTCCTGTTCCAACCCTTCCCACAGTTTAAGCGAGAATTCGTAGAAAGGCTCATTCCCGTCCAGCAAATAGTTCGAGCGTACAATCGTCGTATTTCGCCCTATGTTGCCGCCCCCGATCCAGCCTTTCTCGACCACGGCCACGTTGCGCAGTCCAAACACCTTGGACAGGTAGTGCGCCGTGGCCAGACCATGACCGCCGCCGCCAATGATGATGACGTCGTAGTGGGGCTTGGGCTCAGGCTCACGCCAGACCGGTTTCCAGCCCTTGTGACCGGTCAACGCCTCTTTGATGACTCGAAAGCCAGAATATCGCATGAATCGGACCTTTTTCGCCAGAATTCACTATTTTGGGGCGGTTGGATATCCTCAGATGCGACATCGACATGTCTGAATCAGACCCTTGCCTGAAAACGCACCAAGTCCGAGAACCAGTCGGCAAATTCGGACACGGCGGCAGAGTCGCGTTGGACCGACAGGAAATACCCCTCGCTGGCCGCCGCGGGTTGATCAAAAGCGGGCTGAACGGCCCCGGTTTTAAAGGCATGAGCTGCGATGATCGAGTTAACCAAGGCCACACCGTTTCCAGCCACCGCGAGTTGCAGCGCCAAACCATAGGAATCCACAAAATAAGTTGGGTGCCCGACCTGTTGGCCAGTTACCTCGGACCACGAAGCCCAACTGTCGGAGGTTCCCACAGATTCAATTAAAGGCAAGGTTTGCAGATCGCCAACCAACGCAGGTGCCTTGACTGGGATAAGGCGGTTCGGCTGCAAAGGAACCGCGTTCTTGCCGACCTGCTTTTCCGACCCGAACCTGATTTCGATATCCGCACGCGATGCCACGTATTCGTCGGGCCAGATCGTGCTGACAAATCGCACTGATGTTTCGGGATGCTGCGACCTGAACCGTGGCAGGGCGGGTGCAATGACCCATTCGATTATACTGATCGAGGCCGCCACGGTGATATGCCGCTCTTTTTTCTCGGTCAGGTAGGGCGATGCGGCGGTCTCCAGCATCTCAAGCGCTGCTTCGACCTGTGGCAGCAGTTTTCGGCCTTCATCCGTCAGGGACAGCCCGCGCGCGTGCCGGTGAAACAGGACCACACCCAACCGCGTTTCCAGCGCGCGGATTTGCTGGCTGACGGCGGATTGCGTCAGGCCGATCTCATCAGCGGCAGCGGTAGAGCTTAGCCTGCGGGCGGCTGCTTCAAAGGACCTGAACCATGTAAGCGGGGGCAGTGTTTTTGCCATCGGTAACTGACCTATTAGTGATGGTAATACCTAAGGCTAAAGTTCTTTCGTTTGTCAAAAGATGATTCCGGCGGTGATATTTTGCCTGACTGAAAAAGGGGGCAACCGTGAAGCCAAACATCCGAAAAATCGTAACCTATGATGAGGAAGTTCTGGTCGAAGGATTTCGTAAAGCCGACCGTACTTGGCGCATGTTTGCCGTTGCAGCGGTTGTGTCGAACCCGTGGGCTGGTCGGTATGTCGACGATCTGCGCGCTGAAATCCTTGCTTATGGACCGATCTTGGGTGAATTGCTGACCAACCGAATGGTCGCGCTGGCCGGAGGGGGCGATGCGATCGAGGCCTATGGCAAAGCTGCCGTTGTCGGATTGGACGGTGAGGTCGAGCACGCCTCGGGTCTGATCCACACCCTGCATTTCGGGAATTTTTTCCGGCAGGCGGTTGGTGCAAAATCCTACCTGTCTTTCACCAATACACGCGGGCCCGCGAACACGCCGATCATGGTGCCGATGATGGATAAGAACGACGCGGGCCGTCGGTCGCATTACCTGACGCTGCAATTTGCGATTCCCGACGCGCCGCGCGCTGATGAGGTTGTTGTGGTTCTGGGTGGTGCGACTTCGGGGCGGCCACATCATCGTATCGGAGACCGCTATCAGGATTTGAAGGATCTGGGTCATGACGTGGACAACCCGGCCTCGGTTTGAGTTTGGCGATCTTGCCGTCATAGAGTCAGGCGAGGGGCCGCTGGTCATCCTGTTACACGGGGTTGGCCTGCGGGCTGAGGCGTGGAATGCGCAGATTGATGCATTCGGCGCGGCAGGCTTCCGCGTGTTGTGTCCGGACATGTCTGGCCACGGTCGGTCACCCTTCCGTGACCCCGGTGGGCTGCTCAGCTACGTTAAAGCCGTTGAACCCCTATTGTCCGAACCATCCGTTCTAGTCGGACATTCGATGGGCGCGTTGGTAGCGTTGTCGTTGGCCGCGTCTGGACATGAGCATGTCAGGGGTGTTGCAGCCCTGAATGCAGTTTACCAGCGTGATCCCAAGGCGCGTGAGGCGGTTATTGCACGCGCCACTTCATTGAGTGCAGACGCATCGAACGATCCGTCAGGTACACTTAGACGCTGGTTCGGCGGTCACGAGACCAAAGAACGCGACGCGTGTGCCCAATGGCTGACCGAGGTGAACCCGGCGGCCTATAAAGCCGCCTACAGCGTCTTTGCTGAAAGCGATGGGTTGTCGGATGATGACCTATCCAAAATCACGTGTCCCGCGCTGTTCATGACAGGCGCGGACGAGCCGAACTCAACCCCCACTATGTCCCGCAAGATGGCAGATCTGGTGGCGCAGGGACGTGCCGAGATCGTGCCCGGCGCGGCGCACATGATGCCAATGACTCATCCGGTTGAGGTGAATTCGTATCTGTCGGGGTTCGTGCAGGAGTGCCTGATATGACGACCATCGACCCAAGGGCGCTGCGTGACGCTTTCGGCAGCTTCATGACCGGCGTAACCGTTGTGACCACACTTGATCCCAATGGGGCTCCGGTCGGATTCACGGCAAACTCATTTTCGTCCGTATCGCTGGATCCGCCTTTGTTGTTGGTTTGTCCGGGCAAGTTTCTGTCCAGCCACGATGTTTTTGCCAAGTGCTCGCATTTCGCTGTCAACATCCTGTCTGAGGGTCAGCAGGAAGTGTCCAACACCTTTGCAGGCTTTAAAGGCGACCGTTTTGCCAAGGTTGACCACTCCAGAGGGTTAGGTGACCTGCCATTGATCCAAGGGGCATTGGCCCAATTTTGTTGTGAAACGCATGCCGTTGTCCCTGCCGGGGATCATACGGTTTTGATCGGCCGAGTTCAGGAGTTTTCACACGCCAAGGGCAATGGTCTGGGTTATGTCGGCGGGGCGTATTTCAGCCTGGGTCTGGAGCGCGAGATCGACGCGAAAGAGCCAACAATCTGCGGTGCGTTGGTGCGGTCGAACGGCCATGTTTTGCTTGAGGTTCACAACGGTCGGCACCAACCGCTTCAGATCGCAGGTGTCGAACCCGGAGGGCAGCGCAATAGGTTGGCGCAAGGGCTGTCAGACCGTGGTGTGACTGCGCGGGTAGATCAGGTGTATTCCTCGTTTAGCGACGCGGCAAACGCGCTACACTATACGTTCTTTTTGACCACTTGCCACGATACCCCCGCAGTAGAAGGCACCAAATGGGTGCCTGTCGATGCATTGCCCAAGCTCACCTATACCACTCAAGCCATCCACGACATGATGACCCGCTTTGCGATCGAGGCGCAGGAGGGGAATTTCTCTCTCTACCTTGGCGACGCGAAACAAGGTGACATCCACAGTTTGAATGAAGGAGCCCGTTGATGGAGTTTTCCCTGTTTGCCCATATGGAGCGTCTGACGCCGCAGCAGCCTCATGACGTTCTTTACGATGAATTCGTTGGGCTTGTTAAAATGGCGGACGAGGGCGGGATGCGCGCGGTCTGGACGGGCGAGCATCATGGGATGGAGTTCACCATCGCGCCGAACCCATTTCTATCGTTGGTCGATCTGGCGCATCACACGCGCAACGTCCGTTTGGGGACTGGGACGGTTGTCGCCCCATTCTGGCATCCGATCAAACTGGCGGGTGAGGCAGCGGCAGCGGATCAGATCACCAAAGGGCGAATAGAGTTGGGGATCGCGCGCGGGGCGTATTCCTTTGAATACGAACGCCTAATGCCGGGCATGGACGCGTGGGAAGCGGGTCAAAGGATGCGCGAGTCGACGCCGTTGTTGAAAGAAATCTGGCGAGGGGACTGTGCACATGATGGTGAGTTCTATTCCTTCCCCGCAACGACGTCCGCGCCGAAGCCATTGCAAGAGGACGGACCCCCGATCTGGATCGCAGCACGCGACCCCAACAGTCACGAGTTTGGCGTCCATAATGGGTTTAACATTCAGGTCACCCCCTTGTGGCAAGGCATGGAAGAGATCGAAACCCTGATGGGGCGGTTCAACGATGCCTGCGACAGCTATTCTGGACCGCGCCCCAAAATCATGTTGCTTCATCACACATATGTCGGCGCTGATGAAGATGATGTTGCTCGGGGCGTCCAGGACTTGCGTCGGTATTACAATTATTTCGGTGCGTGGTTCTTGAACAAGCGCCCGATCACTCAGGGCTTGATTCTGCCGATCTCGCCAGACGAAATGGACGCGAACCCTATGTACACGACCGAGAAGCTGGCGGCCGATCTGACCGTCGGCACCCCGCAACAGGTCATCGACCGCATCAAGCGGTACGAAGATTTGGGCTATGATGAGTTTTCGTTCTGGATCGACAGTGGAATGACCAACGATCGCAAACGCGCGTCGTTGGCTCGGTTCATTGACGAAGTCATGCCGGTTTTTCAGTGAGGATCACGATGGGTAACTTGCCGCACTTTAAGCTTTTCATTGATGGCCGCCGGACCGAAGGCGCGTCGACACAGGTTATGACGTCTGAAAACCCGGCTACCGGTCAGGGTTGGGCGACCTTCGCCTGCGCCGCGCCCGAGGATGTTGACCGCGCTGTCGCAGCAGCAAAACGCGCGTTGGACGATCCGCTGTGGCGCGATCTGTCAGCAACCGCTCGGGGGAAACTGCTGTATCGACTGGCTGATCTGGTTGCCGAAAACGCATCGCGTCTGGCCGAGCTTGAGACAACGGACAGCGGTAAGTTGCTGGCGGAAACTGCGGCGCAAACGGGGTATGTCGCGGACTATTATCGGTATTTCGCGGGGTTGGCTGATAAGGTCGAGGGGACGGTTCTGCCAATCGACAAACCGGACATGCACGTGTTTACGACGCGCGAACCGATTGGAGTGGTCGCCGCGATCGTGCCGTGGAACGCGCAGATGTTCCTGACTGCAACAAAACTAGGCCCCGCTCTTGCGGCTGGGTGTGCCGTGATTCTGAAAGCCTCGGAAATCGCACCGGCCCCGATGCTGGAATTCGCTCGATTGATCGATGAGGCCGGTTTTCCGCCAGGTGTTGTGTCGGTTATCACAGGGGATGCCGAAAATTGCGCCATACCCCTGACGCGCCATCCCGACGTGGATCGCATCGCTTTCACAGGCGGGCCGGAAACCGCGCGCCACGTTGTGCGAAACTCGGCTGAAAATTTCGCGGTTACCTCTTTGGAACTGGGCGGTAAATCCCCGATACTGGTGTTTGAGGACGCGGATCTGGATGGGGCGGCGAACGGCTTGATTGCAGGTAACTTCGGCGCGTCCGGCCAAAGCTGCGTCGCGGGAACCCGTGGGCTGGTGCACCGGCCTGTTCTGGATGCTTTGATAGAGCGGATCGAAGAAAAATCCCGCGCGATTCAGGTGGGTGATCCTTTGCATGGGGACACGCATGTTGGCCCGCTCTGCACGCAAGCTCAGGTTCGCAAGATCCAAGAGACGCTGGCTGCAGCACGCGGGCAGGGTGCAGTGATACGGTTCGGTGGGGATACCGCAGACAGGCTGGGGAATTACATGAATCCGACGCTGGTTCAGTGCAACTCGCCCGAAACGGAGACCCTGAAGGTCGAAATGTTTGGCCCTGTGATGTCCCTATTGCCGTTTGATACCGAGGAGGAGGCCATATCGCTGGCAAATGCCACACCCTACGGGCTTGGATCTGGCGTTTTCACGCAGAACCTTGCGCGCGCGCACAGGGTTTCCAAGCGGATCAGGGCTGGCATCTGCTGGGTAAATACGTATCGCGCAATCTCGCCCATCGCGCCGTTTGGCGGGTTCAATCAATCCGGCTATGGGCGCGAGGCCGGGGTCGAGGCGGTATTGGATTACACACGGACCAAAACAACATGGATCAGCACCGCGCAAGAGCCGATGGCGAACCCGTTTGTAATGCGCTAAGTCTGGGCCGAAACAGGGAAGGGAGTATGCCCGTGAAATTGAAGAACCCGCATTTCAGGGCGCCAACGGACGCAAACCAGCGCAAGGGAATCCCTCCGGTCATCTGCTATTCGCCAGATACGTTGCCGCAGCCTGATTTGGGCGCTCTGAGCGCGCTTAGGCAGCAGGCATCCAAGATTGCCGAGGTGACTGCCGCACCGCGGGACGCGGCCTGCATAGATGTGCCTGCCGGCGCTTTCGTTCGGGTTGTTTCGGTCGATGGCCCACAGGTCGGCGATCTGAATATGTGGAACAAACACGACCTGTCTGAGCGGTTCTATTCCGGCAAAACCCGCGCCCTGCACGGGACACATCTGTCGACCGGAGATCGCATGTGGTCCAGCTTTCCCAACATGCGCCCAATGGCGACCATCGTGGGTGATACGTTGGACTGGTACGGGTTTGACGAATTTGGCGGCTCTGTTCATGACGTGATCGGCACGCGTTGTGATCCCTATACGGGCCGCCTTCTGTCTGGCGACGACTATCACTATTGCTGCCACTCGAACCTGACGCGGGCTCTGGCCAGCCATTGCGACCTGCCGCTTCATGAGGCGGAAATGCATGTGCATGACGTTCTGAATGTGTTCATGTGCACGGGGTTCACGCGCGATACCGGACAGTATTTCATGAAAGCCAGCCCAGTGCGCCCCGGCGATTTTCTGGAATTCTACGCTGAGATTGATCTGATCGTCGGGCTTTCGGCCTGTCCGGGAGGGGACTGTTCGTCCGAGCACTCCTCGGATTCCGCGGCCTGCTATCCGTTGCTGATTGAGGTGTATGATCCGGGGCAAGACGCGCGAGATGCGCATGTCCAGCCCGCACGATCAGCTTATGATCGTTCTCACGGCGCAGGCTAGGCGGTCATTCGACGCCCCAAGCGGTCGAGCATCCGACAGCAAAGCTCAAGCTGTTCAATCTCGACATATTCGTCTGCTTTATGGGCTTGGGTGATTGATCCCGGCCCGCAGACAATTGCCTGAACCCCAAGCTGTTGAAACAGCCCCGCTTCTGTCGCGAATGAAACGACGCCCGTGCCGTTGGCACCGGTCAGCTCGGCCACAAGGTCTCGGGCTGCGTTTTTGTCCATCGGTTCAAGGCCTGCAACTTCGGCGACGGCCTGTTGCGTAATATTGGCGGCGCTGTGCACGGCCTGCATTTCAGGCAGCAACGTGCGTTTGACATAGTCGGACAGAGTGCGCTTGACCAGATCCGCATCGCTGGACTGAACGGGCCGCATTTCCCAAGCAACCTCGGCTTTGCTGGCGATCACATTGTGCGCGACACCACCGGAAATAAGCCCGATATTCACGGTCGTCCAAGGTGGTTCAAACGGGCTGCCGGATGGTGCGCGGGACTTTAGGACTTGCCGCAATTCCAGCAGCTTTCCGATATAGCGGGCTGCATACTCAGCCGCGTTTACTCCGTCATCCGGGGCTGAGCTGTGCCCTTCGAGCCCGATAAAGGACGTGGTGTATTCATAGCAGCCCTTGTGGCCCTCAATCACGCGCATTTCTGTCGGTTCACCTATGATGGCGATATCTGGAACGATGCCACGCTCGGACAGGTCATCCACCAGATTGCGCGCGCCAAGGCACCCGGTTTCCTCGTCATAGGTGAACGAGAAATGCAGCGGTTGGGTCAACTGCTTCGCATCAAGAGTTTCCGCAAAAGCCAAGGCCGCGGCTATGAACCCCTTCATGTCGCAGGTACCGCGCCCATACAGCTTTCCGTCACGCTCGACCATCTGGAACGGATCGCTGGTCCAGTCTTGATCGGCCACGGGAACAACATCCGTATGTCCGGACAAAACAATGCCGCCATCCATCTCTGGCCCAAGCTTGGCAAAGACGTTGGCCTTTGTTCCAGTCGCATCCTGAGTCTGAATACACCGCGCACCCAGTGCCGTAAGAAAGTCGGTCAAATAGTGGATGATCTCAAGATTGCTATCCGCCGAAACCGTTTCAAACGCGATCAAATCGGACAGGATTTCCTTGGTTCTTTGCAATGTCATGGCTTTACGAACAGTTTGCGGGGGCGGTCACAGAAACACTCTGCTGGCCCGGATTCAGTGATCAGGATGGACTCGGTGATCTCAAGCCCCCAGTCATCCATCCAAAGGCCGGGCATGAAATGGAAGGTCATGCCAGGTTCAAGAACGGTTTCATCCTCGGGTCGAAGGGATATGGTGCGCTCGCCCCAATCTGGCGGATAACTGAGGCCAACAGGATAGCCGCACCGCGCGCCGCGTTCGATCCCGGAGCGTTCCAGCGGCGCGGCCAACGCAAGCGCAATATCGCGGGCCTGATTGCCCGCGCGGGCTGCATTCAAGCCTGCTTCGAGCCCCTCAACCAACGCCGCTTCGGCGCGCAGCAGGTGATCAGGTGGCTGACCAAGGAACACCGACCGGCAAAACGGGGTATGATAGCGGCGATAGCAGCCAGAAAGTTCAAAGAACGTGCACTCACCCGATCTGAACGGCGCGCCATCCCACGTTAGGTGGGGTGCCGCCGCGTCTGGCCCCGAAGGAAGCAAGGGCACAATGGCCGCATAGTCACCCCAATTCCCGTCAGCGCCATGAATTGCATCGCTATAAATCTGGGCCACTAATTCGTTTTTTCTAAGCCCCGGTTCCACGCGTTCCAGAACGCCGTCGATGATATGTTCTGAGATACGCGCGGCCTTGCGCATCAAGACAATCTCTTCGTCGGACTTAACCGCGCGTTGCCAATTGATCAGCGCGTTTGCGTCAATCAGTTCGGCGTTGGGAAGCTCTGCCTGAAGGGTCAGGTGGGCCTTGGCCGAATAATAGTAGTTGTCTAATTCGACACCGATACGCCCGTCGGCAAGACCGCAATCTGCAATCAACGCTGCAAGGTCCTGCATCGGGTGACGAACGGTCGACTGAACATATTCGTCCGCATAGCCGCGAATGCGGTCGTTCGTCATCCAGACAGTGCGGCGTGCCCCGTTGGCATCCTGACCTCGACCCCACCAGATCGGATCGGCATCGTGTAAAACCACGACGCCTTGATGCACGTAGAACGACCAGCCCTCATACCCCGTCAGCCACGCCATGTTCGAGGGGTCTTCGACAAACAGCGCGTCCAGGCCAGCCTTTGCCATCGCCGCGCGCGTCTTGGTCATGCGGCGGTCATACTCTGCCTGAGTAAATGCCGGATCAGCGTGGGCCATGGGCTGCTCCTGTCTGGTGTGAAGTCTTGTTGACAGAACTTGACGAAATCGGTCACGTCAATGGGCAACACAGGAAAGGCAGGCAATTGAAGATCTCATCCAACCCGTATCGCGGTGGTCAGAAACTGATCCCAGAGGCGCCATTCCCCTCAACCGACGCCGCGCGAGTTGCGGCCCTGTTGGGTCAGTGCCCCGCAGCCGCTGAAACTCCGCTGACTGAGGTTGGCGGCCTTGCCGGTGTCGCAAATCTCTGGGTGAAGGATGAGCGTGGGCGGATGAACCTTGGGTCGTTCAAGGCGTTGGGCGCGGCATATGTGATTGCGCGCCACGCTGCGGATATCTCCGACGCCCCCGACGATACAACCTTAACCGGGCGGACTTATGTGACCGCCAGCGCGGGCAATCACGGCATGAGTGTTGCGGCTGGTGCGCGGATATTTGGTGCAGATGCAGTGGTGTATATCGCTGAAACTGTGCCCGAAAGCTTTGCGGATCGCTTGCGGTCTCAGAACGCGCGGGTCGTGCGTCAGGGTGTTGATTATGCGGCCAGTATGGAGGCTGCGGCGCAGGCCGCTCGGGATAATGGCTGGACGTTGCTGTCTGACAGTTCCTGGCCCGGCTACTATGAACTGCCGCATATCCTGATGGAAGGCTACCTGCAAATGGCGGCCGAGGCCGTGCGTCAATGCCCACAGGTGCCCACGCATATCTTCTTGCAGGCTGGCGTAGGTGGGTTGGCAGGGGCCGTCGCCGCCTATGCCCGCCATGTATGGAAAGATGCTCCTCAGATTGTCGTGGTCGAGCCCGAGGCCGCGCCCGCTTTGCAGGCCAGTATCGAGGCGGGCGCGTGTGTCTTCGCCGATGGGCCAGACAGCGTAATGGGCCGCCTTGACTGTAAAGAGCCGTCGCTGATTGCGCTGAATGGTCTGGCACGAGACGCGGATATGTTTCTGACGCTCTCGGATGAAGAAGTTCTGCGTTATCTGCCGGCAATGGCCAAGGCAGGCATCGCAACAACGGCGTCTGGCGGAGCAGGGATCGCGGCGGTTATGAATGCTGGCCTGCGCACTGAATTGGGTATTGGCCCCGAGGCGCGGGTTCTATGCTTTTTGTCCGAGATCGCCGAATGAAGGGGTTTGAGGATACCGAATTCGCGGCACGCACCGAACGTGCCCAGCGTTTGATGAGCGAGCATGGGCTTTCGGCATTGCTGCTAACCACCGAGCCCGAAGTGCGCTATTTCACAGGTTACTTGACCCGGTTCTGGGAAAGTCCGACGCGCCCTTGGTTTCTGATCGTGCCTGCATCTGGCAGACCCATTGCCGTCATTCCTTCGATTGGCGCGGCGCTGATGGGACAAACGTGGATTGATGATATCCGTACGTGGAGCTCGCCGGATCTAAGCGATGATGGGATCAACCTGCTGGCAGACACACTACGAGAGGTGACTCAGCCTGGTTCCCGTATCGGATTACCAGACGGGCACGAAACACATATCCGAATGCCCCTGGCCGATTTATATCGCCTGAAACAGTTGGCGGACGATCGCGTATTTGCAGGCGACGCGGGTATTTTGCGCAGGCTCCGAATGGTGAAATCCGAAGCCGAGGTTGCAAAGATCGAAGCGGCTTGTACCATCGCGGGCCGTGCCTTCGCGCGTGTCCCAGAAATTGCGGGAGCCGGTGTCACGGTTGCCTCTGTTTTTCGCCACTTTCAGATGTTGTGTTTGGAAGAAGGGGCGGATTGGGTGCCTTACCTCGCCGGAGGCGCGGAACAGGGCGGGTATGCAGACGTGATTTCACCAGCCCGAGATACCGCTATGGCACCCGGAGATGTTCTGATGTTGGACACGGGATTGGTTTGGGACGGCTATTTTTGCGATTATGACCGCAACTGGTCGATCGGTCCGGCCACGGCAGGTGTCAAATCGGCATATGCAACCTTGATTGAGGCGACTGATGCCGCGTTTGAAGTCGCCCGTGCAGGCGCGCGTGCGTGCGATTTGTATCAGGCGATGAACTCTGTTCTGTCACGCCAAAGCGGGGACACCGGGGCAGGTCGGTTGGGGCATGGGCTTGGAATGTCACTGACAGAGTGGCCGTCGCTCATACCCGGCGATGAAACAGTTCTTGAGGCTGGTATGGTACTGACGCTTGAACCCGGCATCGCAGTTGGTGACAAAATTCTGGTTCACGAGGAAAACATAGTTATCACCGAAGACGCGCCGCAGTTTATCAGTCCTAAGTCTGGGACGGAGTTGATTGAGATATGAGTTACTTACCATACACTCTTGATGCAGATGACCCATCCGTCAGTCCGCTTGGATTGATTGTCCTGCAAACAGACGAAACAATCGAGCCCGAGTTCAGCGCCTATTTCGCGGATCGCAGCGTTCCGCTTTACGTATCAAGGATTCCAAGCGGGGCCGAAGTCACGACGGACACCCTGTCAGAAATGGAGAAATCATTGCCTGCGGCTGCGGACCTGTTGCCAAAAATCCGGCCGTACAAGGTTGTGGGATATGGCTGCACCTCAGCCAGTTCTGTGATTGGCTCAGATCAGGTTGAACGGATGGTTCAGCGCACATGTGACGTTGCAACCGTCACGAATCCTTTGCGCGCAGCTTCGGCCTGTGCCGCAGAACTTGAGGTTTCGAAATTCGCGCTTTTGTCCCCATATATCGAAGAAGTGAACGAACCTCTTCGACATGCTTTCTCTCAAAATGGGATTTCGATGGATGTTTTTGGCTCTTTTGGGGAGGCAGAGGAATCCAAAGTCGTGCGGATATCCCAACGATCCGTCACCGATGCCGCCATCCGGCTGGGTTCTGATTCGGCGGTCGAAGCTGTTTTCATAAGTTGCACGAATCTCAGAACTTTTGACGCGATCCCGGAAATCGAAAAACAGCTTGGTAAGCCCGTGCTTTCCAGCAATCAGAGCCTTGCCTGGCACATGCGGCACCTGAATTCCGCCTGAATATCAGGCGCGTGCCAATTTCTTTGTCATTCTCTAGACATATTTTGGTTGCGCGACGCGTCCCGCTTGTCCTTAAATGGGCCGGACAGGTCTTTGAGATCCGGATGAACCGGGCAACCAAGGACGGCACAGGGGAGCCAAGTTGGTAATGACTAATGACGCAGCGTTCGTCGAATTTCAGCGTGTCCAGAAATCTTATGATGGCGAAATACTCGTTGTAAAAGATTTAAATCTTTCAATGCCAAAGGGGGAATTCCTCACGATGCTGGGCCCGTCGGGTTCCGGCAAAACGACGTGTTTGATGATGCTTGCCGGTTTTGAAACGGCAACGCATGGCGAGATCATGTTGGACGGGCGACCGATCAACAACATCCCACCGCATAAGCGCGGCATTGGCATGGTTTTCCAAAACTATGCGCTGTTCCCGCACATGACTGTCGCCGAGAACCTATCGTTCCCGCTTGAGGTTCGGAAGATTTGCAAGGATGAGCGCGAAGAAAAGGTCAAACGCGCTTTGGATATGGTTCAGATGGGCGCCTTTGGCAGTCGTCGCCCTGCGCAATTGTCGGGTGGCCAACAGCAGCGTATCGCTCTTGCGCGTGCCTTGGTGTTCGAGCCTGAGCTTGTCTTGATGGACGAACCGCTGGGGGCCTTGGACAAGCAACTGCGTGAGCATATGCAGTTCGAAATCACACGTCTGGCTCATGAGTTGGGGATCACAACTGTTTACGTGACCCACGATCAGACCGAAGCCCTGACAATGTCGGATCGTGTCGCCGTGTTTGACGACGGACGCATTCAGCAACTTGCGCCGCCGGATCTGCTGTACGAAGAGCCGGAAAACAGTTTTGTTGCCCAGTTCATTGGGGAAAACAACACGTTGGAAGGTGTTGTTAAATCTATTGATGGCGACTCGTGCGTGGTCACACTTGACGATGGTTCTGAAATTGACGCCAAGCCAGTGAACGTCACCAAGGCAGGTGAGCGGACCAAGGTGTCGATCCGGCCTGAACGTGTTGAATTCAACAAGGATCGCCTGCACGCCGATGCCCACACTCTGAAGGCAACGGTGAAGGAGTTCATCTATATGGGTGACGTGTTCCGTTTCCGCCTGTCAGTGGCGGGCAATGATGACTTCATCATCAAGACCCGGAACGCACCTGACGCCATCAGGCTGTCCCCCGGCCAAGAGGTCGAGATCGGCTGGCTGGCGCATGATTGCCGGGCGCTTGACGCCTGAGGCATGAATACCCCGCCGTTGCGGGGCAAGAGTTGGCCGGGTTGCCCCGTGACCCGGTCTCAAAATCTAAATTTAACGGGTATAACAGGGAGTTAAACATGAAAGTTAAAACCACTCTGATGGCAAGCGCAGTTGCTGCCGTTGCCGGTGGCGCGATGGCCGAAGAGATGACCATCGTCTCCTGGGGCGGCGCGTATTCCAAGTCGCAGCTCAAAGCGTATCACGAACCCTATTCGGAAAAGACCGGCGTCACCATCCTGAATGATGACAGCTCGGCCGAGGCCGTTGCAAAGCTGCGCGCGATGAATGAAGCGGGCAACATCACTTGGGATGTGGTGGACGTTGTTGCCGCGGACGCGATCCGTCTGTGCGATGAAGGTCTGGCGCTTGAAATCGACTTTGACAGCCAACTTGCCGCTGCACCGGACGGGACACCGGCGTCCGAAGATTTCGGCGATCTTCTGGTTAGCGACTGCTTTATTCCGCAGATCGTGTATTCGACTACATTCGGCTATCGCACCGATCTGGTAGGCGATAACCCTCCGACCGAGATCTGCGCCGTTTTCGATCTGGAGAACTATCCGGGCAAGCGCTCGCTTGAAAAGCGTCCGATCAACAACATGGAATGGGCGCTACTGTGTGACGGCGTGGCCAAGGAAGACGTTTATGATGTTCTGGCAACACCGGAAGGTCAGGATCAGGCGCTGGCCAAGCTGGGTACCATCAAGGACAACGTTGTTTGGTGGTCTGCCGGTGCCGACACGCCGCAGTTGTTGGCCGACGGCGAAGTCATCATGGGCTCGACCTATAACGGTCGTCTGTTCAGCGTGATCGAAGAGCAGAAACAGCCCGTCGCAATGCTGTGGGACGCGCAGGTGTTCGATCTGGACGGCTGGATCATCCCCGCCGGTCTGAGCGAAGAGCGTCAGCAGCGCGCGTTGGACTACATCATGTTCGCAACCGACACGCAGCGTCTGGCGGATCAGGCCAAGTACATCTCGTACGGTCCGGCCCGTGCGTCTTCGGCGCCGCTGGTGGGTCAGCACGCCGATCTGGGTATCGACATGGCGCCGCACATGCCGACCGATCCGGAGAACGCCAAGAACACGTTCCTGTACAACTACGAGTTCTGGGCTGACTACCGCGACGACATCGACGCCAAGTTCCAGGCGTGGTTGGCGCAATAAGCCTGCTTTAAGTCATTGGTCGGGGCCGCCATTGGCCCCGATCCACCAAGAAAGACCAAGGGACGCAGATGACTGACGCAACTCAATCCGGTCCGATGCTGGCCGCCGATGGCACGCCGCTGAAGAAATCTCTGGCGCGGTCTTTGCGCCGCCGCAAGCTGAGGGCACTGGCCCTGATTGCGCCGCTGCTGCTGTTTGTCCTGCTTTCCTTTGTGATTCCGATCATGTCTATGCTGTTCCGCTCGGTCGAAAACAGCATCGTGGCCGACACGCTGCCTTTGACTGTGGTCGAATTACGAAATTGGGATGCCGACAGCGGTGAACTTCCGGATGAGGCGCTTTATGCGGCCTTCACCAAGGACATGATCACCGCGATCGACGAGAAAACGCACACCCGTCTGGGCTCGCGTTTGAACTATGAACAAACGGGTATGTCTTCGATGTTCCGCCGGTCTGGTCGTCAGATCAAAAAGTTGGATCCGGAAACAGACGGCCCGTTCAAAGACAAGCTGATTGATATTCACGATGGCTGGGGGGATGTTGAGACTTGGCGCACGATCAAGACGCACGCGGTTCCCATCACTAACGGCTATTTCCTGAATGCAATCGACATGCGCCGCACCCCCGAAGGCGCGCAGGCGCAACCTGAAGATAAGCAAATTCTGATCAAGCTGTTTGGCCGCACGCTGATGATGTCGCTGATTATTACGGCGTCTTGTATCCTGCTGGCTTACCCAGTGTCCTATCTGTTGGCGACGCTGCCGATGCGTGTGTCGAACCTGTTGATGATACTTGTGTTGTTACCTTTCTGGACGTCACTTCTGGTGCGAACCTCGGCGTGGAAGGTGATGTTGCAACAGCAGGGCGTGATCAACGAAACGCTGGTCTGGCTGGGGCTGGTGGCTGATGATGCGCGATTGGTGATCATCAACAACCAATTCGGGACGATCATTGCGATGACGCATATCCTGCTGCCGTTTATGATCTTGCCGATGTATTCGGTGATGCAGACCATTCCAGACTCCTACACACGCGCGGCAAAATCCATGGGCGCGACCAACTGGACGACTTTCTGGCGCATCTACTTCCCGCAATCCATTCCAGGCATCGGCGCAGGGTCGATCCTCGTGTTCATCCTCGCAATCGGCTACTACATCACTCCCGAGATCGTGGGCGGCACTAAGGGTGTCTTCATCTCGAACCGGATCGCTTATCACATCTCGTCCTCGTTGAACTGGGGGCTGGCGGCGGCCTTGGGTACGATCCTGCTGGCGGTCGTTCTGTTACTCTACTGGTGCTATGACAAGATCGTGGGCATCGACAACGTGAAGCTGGGATAAAGACGATGGCAGCACTTACACCTATATCCCGCAAGCCCATGTCGGTGGTTCTGCCCGCGGTGGCCATTGCCGGAGGTTTCCTTGGCATGTTCGTCGGGGCCGGGCAGGGCAGCGTCCTGCTGGGGATTTTGATCGGAGCCGCGCTTATGGCGGGGCTGGCCTGGGTCTATATGAACGTTCTGGACAATGAGAGCGTGGCTCGGTGGATCACGATACTAGGGCTGGGCGGGCTTGGCTTGCTGTTTGCCGGTGTTACCGGGCTGATTGTCGGGCTGCTGGCCGGATGGTTCTTCGCCTTCTTCATCTTCTGGCTTTATGAAGGCCGTTACCGGCAGAAACTGCTGCCGTATATGACCGGTCAACAGGTGTTCTGGCACTATACGTTCCGTGTGATCTGTGGTGCGATCTTCGTGTTCCTGATCACGCCGATCCTTGTGGTCCTGCCGCTGTCGTTCAACGCGCAGGATTTCTTCACCTTCACGCCCGAGATGCTGAGGCTGGACCCTGAAGGATATTCGCTGAAGCACTACCGCGACTTCTTCACCAATAATGAATGGCAGCGCAGCTTCAAAAACTCGCTGATCATCGCGCCGATTGCGACGTTCATTTCGGTTTCGCTGGGTACTTTGGCGGCCATCGGCCTCAGCCAGAGTCATGTTCCCGGGCGGCGTGCGATTATGGGTATCCTGATCTCACCCATGATCGTGCCGCTGATCATCTCGGCCACTGGTATGTTCTTTTTCTACAGCGATATTGGCCGGTTCCTTGAAGGCACATTGGGAATGGACAAGAACTTTGTGGGCTATGTGAAGGTCATTCTTGCCCACGCGGTTCTGGGTATTCCGTTTGTGATCATCACCGTGACGGCGACTCTGGTCGGGTTTGACCAGTCACTGACGCGGGCAGCGGCAAATATGGGGGCAGGGCCGGTGCGGACCTTCTTCAAGATCCAGATGCCGCTGATCCTGCCGGGTGTGATCTCGGGCGGATTGTTCGCCTTTATCACCTCGTTTGACGAGGTGGTTGTGGTGCTGTTCGTCGGCTCGGCCAGCCAGAAGACGCTGCCGTGGCAGATGTTCACCGGCCTGCGCGAACAGATCAGCCCGACCATTCTGGCGGTGGCGACGATCCTTGTGGTGATCTCAATCGCGCTGCTGACCACGGTTGAATTGCTGCGCCGCCGGTCCGAGCGTCTGCGGGGACTTTCCCCCGCTTGACGCACGCCGCGGCGTGATTTAGCCATTGCGATATGTAGCCCGGTCACGATGGCGTCGTGACAGTCAAACGGGCGCATGGCTCTCGGTTCCCGAGGCCGCTTGTCCTGAACGCCGGGACTTGTGGCCGGGCACCCTTCGTCCGGCATTGCAGGAGAGAGCATGATGACAGATCTGACAAACCGCCCCGAGTTCTTCACCAGCCACAATGGCGACAAGGCCCCGCTGCCGTTCAGCAAGGCAGAATACGCCCGCCGCCTGTCGGGCCTGCGCGCCATGATGGCCGCGCGGGATATACCGGCGGTGTTACTGACCTCGATGCACAATATCGCCTATTACTCGGGCTTTCTGTATTGCGCCTTTGGCCGTCCTTACGGCTGTGTTGTGACGCAGGACGCGTGTACGACGGTTTCGGCCAATATCGACGCGGGCCAGCCTTGGCGACGCTCGGTCGAGGAAAACGTCATCTACACCGACTGGAAACGCGACAATTACTGGCGCGCGGTGGCCGACCTGATCGGTGGTGCTAAGCGGATCGGTATTGAAGGCGACCACATGACACTGGCCGCACGCGACACGGCGCTTGCAATGCTGGGACAGCCCGAGTTGGTGGATGTAGCCGGTGATACGATGGCGGCCCGGATGGTGAAATCCGCAGAAGAGATAGAACTGATCAAGGGTGGGGCCCGCACCGCAGATGTGGGCGGTGCCGCTATCCACGCCGCGATCCGCGAAGGCGCGACTGAGATCGAGATCGCTATGGCCGGGCGTGACGCGATGGAGGCTGAGATTGCCCGCGCATACCCGGATGCCGAATACCGCGACACCTGGGTCTGGTTCCAGTCTGGCCTGAACACTGATGGCGCGCATAACCCCGTAACCAAGCGGGCCCTGCAAAAGGGCGATATCCTGTCGCTGAACACCTTCCCGATGATCTCGGGCTATTACACCGCGTTGGAGCGTACGCTGTTCCTGGGCGAGCCAGACGCTGACAGCCTGCGCATCTGGAAGGCCAACGTCGCCGCGCACGAATTGGGCCTAAGCCTGATTAAACCCGGCGCGACCTGTTCGGGCATCACCGCCGAGATCAACCGGTTCTTCGCTGATGAGGGCCTGCTGCAATACCGGTCGTTCGGCTATGGCCACTCGTTCGGCGTCCTCAGCCACTACTATGGGCGCGAAGCGGGGCTGGAGCTGCGCGAGGATATCGACACGGTGCTGGAGCCGGGCATGGTCGTGTCAATCGAGCCGATGCTGTGGATTCCCGAAGGTCAGCCCGGCGCGGGTGGTTATCGTGAGCATGACATTCTGGTTGTCGGCGATGACGGAGCCGAGAACATCACCGGCTTCCCCTATGGGCCGGAACACAACACGATCAACTGACACAAAGGGCAAGAGGGGCGTTTAGCCCCTCTTGCCACGTTCGTGAAAAATGAAGCCGATGAAATTCAGCAACACCTGCGCGGCTAGAATTTGTGTGCTTTCGGTTGGGTCGTAATTCGGCGCGACTTCGACCAGATCAATGCCTACCACATCGCCGCGTTGCGCCAGACCTTGCAGGATTTCCAGCACGTCATAATACAGAAAACCCCCGTGGCTGGGCGTGCCGGTGCCTGACGCAATCGAAGGGCAAAAAGCGTCGATATCAATCGTCACATAATACCGCGCGCCCTCAGGGATGCGGGCCAATACGCCCTCGGTTCCCAGTTTGCGGACCTGCCGCACCGACAGAATGTCTGAGCCACGGGCGCGGGCATCCTCGTAGCCTTCTTTCGCGGTCGAGGACACGTTGCGAATGCCCAACTGGGTCATGCCCGAGACATAGTCTTTCTCGATCGCGCGCCGCATCGGGTTGCCGTGCCCGGCAGTGACACCATGGCGTTCATCAACGAAATCCAGATGCGCGTCGATCTGGACCACATGGATAGGACCATTCTCGGCACAATTCGCGGCAAATGCGTTGATGCAAGGGATATTGACCGAGTGATCGCCGCCAATGGTGACAGGTAGGGCCCCTGCGTTCAGGATTTTCCGCACTCCGAACTGGATGTTGGCGTGGCTTTCCTCGGTCTTGGTGTGGATGATGTCGGCGTCCCCGATATCAACCATGCGGACCGAGCTATCCAGATAGGTCGCGTCATCTTCGTGATCATAGGCCCCCGCGTGACCAAACCTGAACAAGGTCGACGCCTCGCGCACGGCACGCGGCCCGAACCGAGCGCCCGACCGCCACTGGGTGCCGAAATCGAACGGAGCGCCAAGAACGGCCACGTCTGCGTCTATCTGATCCCAGTCCTCGACATAGGGTGATTTGCCGAAGGTTGATATGCCTACGAAAGGTAGGTTGAGGCGTCCGCTGGAATACCCATGTGATGACATAGCTGAAGACCTGTTTCTTGTTTTCAAATCAAAACTTAGCCGGGTTCTTGGTCGGTGGATAGATCATCCAGATGAAGTTGGCGGTTGAATGTCCCCGCCGCCGGTGTCTATCTGACGGGGCGACTGGAAAGGAAATGCCGTGAGTGATCACGAACTGCCCCCGGAAACGGGTATTTTCTATATCAACTTGGACCGTGTCCCCGCACGGCGTGACTTTATGGAAGGGCAGTTTACCGCTGCAGGCGTGGCCGGTGCCGCACGGTTCAGCGCAGTCGATGGTCAGGTGCCGGGCGCCTTGGACAATAACGGCTATGTGCCGGGTGCAGGCAGCCGCTGGGGGCTGAAGCAAAGTGAAATTGCGTGCTTTGAAAGCCACCGTGCGGTTTGGCAGGATGCGTTGGATCGCGGCCTTCAGTCGGTTGCAATATTTGAAGATGACGTGGAATTGTCTGCGGAAACGGGCAAGACAGTCTCGACCTTGCTGAGTAATCCGGCTGAGTACGATATGGTCAAGCTCGATTATTCCCCAAGGTCAATGAGGTTTGGAGAAGTAGGCCACATTTCGGACGTTCCGGTCAGACCTATGCTTGAGATGGCTCCTAGCTCAGCCGCTTATATTGTGACTCAAACCGCGTGTCGGAAGCTTCTTTCCTGGTCCGAGCAGTATTCAGACCATCTGGATGACTTCATTTCCTATCCGCGTACAGATTGGCGCATGTATCAGTGTTTTCCCGCCGTGGGCGTTCAGATGATCTGGTCAAAGCAACAGGATCAGACAGATGAAGAAGTAAAGGTCAGTGAGCGGTCGATAGACACCAAAACGAATACCGGTCTGGATAAAGGACCAAGCTGGTTCCGCATTCGGCGTGAACTTCGCGCGGCTCAGAGGAAATTGTACTGGCGGGTGGGCGGTGAAAAGCGATTGTTGGAGCAGGGCGGTTACGTCGGATTTATCCCCTGCGCAAAGGATCTAAAGGTGTAAGCGCGCAACGATTGCAGCGTCATTTGCACCGAACGTGGTCATTTGCCCTATAAGCGTTAACAAAACTACCATTTTGATATAACCTCGCGGTGTTGTTTCCAATTGGCACTTGGGTTTTTGGTATGAGTCAGACGATTTATGAACGCTATGGCGGCTTCAAAACGATCAGCCGGATCGTGATGACGTTCTACGAGATGGCTTTGGATTCCGACCAGATCGGAGATCATTTCGAAGACATTGACATGCCTCGCCTGATTGATCACCAAACCAAGTTTGTTTCTTCGCTTGTGGGCGGCCCGGCGTCGTTCAGCGATGACAGGATCGAGGCCGTTCATCGACACCTGAATATTTCTCATGCTGATTTTGACGAAATGGCGGATTTGTTCGGCCAGGCTTTGGAAATGCACGGTATGGAGGACGCTCATATCAAGATCGCGCTGAATGCCATTGAATCCAAGCGCGCAATCATCGTGACGCGCAACGCAGCATGAGCATTCTGGCGATAAATGAACAATTGCTGCGGGCAATTGGAGTGGGGATTGCCGTTGTGCGGGCCTCGGACCTTGGGTTTGTATTCTATAATGGTCCCTTTTCCGAATGGTTCGGAGCACCGTCCGAAGGGCAGACATTGCTGGATATGTTCCCCGATCTGGACCCGCGCGAGTTGGATGACGTCAAACAATCGGGTCTGCGCTACTCGGTCGAAATGCAGATCAAACCAAAGCGTCGGACTCTGGTCTTTGCGATGGCCGTGTCTCTGGCAAATGGTTCGGAAGAGCAGTTGCTGGTTGTTGAATACCAGAACATCACGCGCATCCGCGAGTTGGAGAGTATGATCGACAGCTACTCGACAATGGTCGAGCGTAACACACGTGAACTAGAGCGTGAAAAAGAGCGTGTCGAGCGTCTGTTGCTGAACCTGATGCCGCGCGCGGTGTATGAGGAGTTCAAGACCTTCGGCGTTGTCACGCCGCAGCTTTATGATCAGGTTTCAGTGGTCATGCTGGATTTCGTCGGTTTCACGGATTTCGCTGCGAAAACAGATCCCACAGTCACGTTGAGCGAGTTGAACGACATTTTCACGGCCTTTGACCGGATCGTCGAGCAATTCGGATGCGAGCGGATCAAAACAATCGGGGACGCCTACCTTGCCGTGTCCGGGATGCCGGACGCAACCCCGGATCACGCGACGGCGGTTGCGCATTGTGCGGTCAGATTCCTGCGTTATCTGGAAAGGCGCAACGAAAGCCACCCTCATAAATGGCAGGCCCGCATCGGGCTTGGAATGGGGCCTGCAGTGGGCTCTGTTGTCGGGATTCAGAAATATGTCTACGACGTGTTTGGACCGGCGGTGAACATCGCCTCGCGGCTGCAAGTCTTTGCTAACCCTATGAATATTGTCGCCCCTGAAGACATGAAATACGCCCTGATTGATGAATTCCAGGTTTCGGAGTTAGGACGTGTGGACATCAAGGGGATGGGGGAGATGGATCTGATCAATGTAACCTCTGGCCTTAGCTTGCCGCAGCCAAGGTCAGTGTTCTGATCAATCGTCTTGCGGCACCAATCCCAAACCCCTGAGATAAATGCCAATACCCGACTCCAGTAAGTCTTCGGGAGGGAAGGGCGATGTTGCACCGGTGTTTCTTGCATAAAGTTCCACGACACCGTGGCTCATGGCCCAAATATGGGCGCTGAACATGGAGGCTGGAGGGCGTTTTTCAGGTGGTATGTGCTGCGACAAGTCCGCTGCGGCCTTTTCCAATACGCTTTTTGCCCGGTTGGCAGCCAAGGAAAGTTCAGGCGTGCGGTTGATGGAAACGCCACTTTCGAACATCGCGATGTAATGGCCCGGGTGCTTGCGCGCAAATGCAAGATAGGCGCGCCCCGTTGCTTCGAACGCAGCAAGTGCCGACGGTTGCCCCTTGTCATAGGCATATTGCATGAGGTCCGCAAACATCTCGAACCCTTGTCTGGCTGCTTCGGCAATCAGGTCTTCACGGCCCTGAAAGTGCCGGTAGACCGCCGCTGGCGTCACCCCGGCGGTTTTGGCGGCCTCAGACAGGGTAAAACCCGTTGGGCCCTTTTCCTCGATCAGGGATAAAGCGGCCTCGATCAGGGCTTGTTTGAGGTTGCCGTGGTGATAGCCGCGTTTCGTCATCCCTGGGTCAGGTGCCTTTGTTGTCGTGAATGGGCGAAACTTGACATAATCCGAGTTGGCGCCTTCGTCCAATGTCTATCGCGTTGGAGACACGTGAATTTCATCACGAATCCCAGATTTCGGGGCCGCCGCAGATTTTCGTGTCGACCTCGCCTATGGCTTTGACGTCTTTCTCGTCATAGTCCAAGGCGTGTAGAACGGTTCGAATGGCGGCAAGGCGCGCACGTTTCTTGTCATCCGATCGCACGATGGTCCACGGGCACTGTTCGGTGTGGCTGCGCGTCAGGGTTTCCGAGATCGACTGGCTGTATTCATCCCATTTACCAAGCCCCTGAATATCAATCGGGCTGAGTTTCCATTGTTTCAACGGGTCAGTCTCGCGGGACAAGAACCGGTTAAGCTGCTCGGCCCGTCCCACATTCAGCCAGAACTTGAACAGATGAATTCCGTCGTTGATCAGACTGGTTTCCAGCGGCAAAACCTGTCGAAAGAACCTTTCGCGTTCTTCCGGGGTGCAAAACCCAAATACGTTCTCGACGACACCACGATTATACCAACTTCGGTCGAAGAACACGATTTCTCCAGCTGCGGGCAGGTGCGGGATATATCGTTGGAAATACCATTGGCTGCGTTCTTGATCAGAGGGTTTGCTAAGGGCAACGTTTCTGGCGCCCCGAGGGTTTAGGTTTTCTCGAAAGCGTTTGATCGTGCCGCCTTTGCCCGCCGCGTCGCGCCCTTCGAAAATGATAGCGATCCGGCGTTTGGTTTCCTTCACCCAAGATTGCATCTTGACCAATTCAATCTGCAACGCCTCCATCTGTTTTTCATATTCTTTGCGCTTCATTCGCTCGTCATATGGAAAGCCGGGATTCAGGATGTCATCCTTATCTGCTTTCTCGATAGCGGATCGAACGTCCTTAGGAGCGTCTTTGCGGAAGTACTTTTCGATGGAACCTTTTTCAGACCGGGCCATGAACTACCTCTCGATAAAATCCAATTCCTACTATGGATTAGCCGAGGCTTTAACGCAAACCCGCCCGTTGAGCCGCCCGGTCGATGGCTTCGGCCACTTCAGGCGCGGCGACCACTTGTGGCATGTGTCCAATTCCCGGCAGTTCGATCAATTCGGCGCCGGGGATTTGTTCAATCAGGCGCTCGGAGTGCCACCCCAGCCCAACTGTATCGTCCGCAGTTCCATGCACAATCTCGGTAGGAACGGAAATGTCTATGTAACGCGGTTGCAGGGCGCGGATTTCTTCAAGAAGATTTGCGCGCTGTTTGGCATTTGCATGCATCGACGCTCGGCGAATGGTCAGGCCGGGCCCAAAGTGGCTGGCGTAGCCGTCTGGTGCGGACTGAGGGGCAAAAACCTGATCAAGCGCTTTTTCTACATACCAGTCCGGCACAAATGCGCTGATCAAAGGCAAAGCCAGTGTGTTGCCTGCCGAAGTTGACGCGAGCCTGTTGAACCCATCCAGCGGGGTTTCCCACGGGATCGCGGCGGGGGCGATCAGGACCAAACCCGCGATATTGTCCGGACGTGTAACGGCCCATGCAAGCGAGACTGAACCGCCATAACTCTGACCGGCAACAATCGGTTTGTCTGCGCCAAGCAGCGCGGCAGCTTTCTGAAGGATTTCCGCTTGTTCTTCAATCGTTTCCCCGTCGGGGTTAAAGCTTCCGCTATAGCCAAGACCGGGGCGGTCAAAAACGATCACCCGGAAGTTTTCAGCCAAAATCGGAGCCAACGCAAACGTCATATCTCGCGTATTCCCGCTGGACCCATGGATCAGAACCACATCCGGGCCTTGCCCCATCACGACCGCATGGATTGGGATGCCGTCCACATCGACAATCTGTCCTTCGGGCGGGAAGGATACTTCGGCGCGCGCTTCGTTTTGTGACGCGCGCCAAGCCGTTAATAGTGTAAGGCCAGATAGGAACAGCCCGAGGGTTATGACGGTTTTAACGGCCAATTGCATTCATATCGAATGGGGTCGACTGATAGATCTCATTGATCCAGTTGCCATAGAGCAGATGCGCGTGGCTACGCCACCGGTTCTGCGGAGATTGGCTTGGATCGTCATCCGGATAGTAGTTCTTTGGCACATTGATGGGCGCGCCGCTCGCTACGTCACGATCATATTCCTGCTTTAGCGTGTCACTGTCATATTCGAAGTGATTGAAAATGTAGATTGCGCGGTGCGCGGGGTCCTCGACAAGGCAGGGACCAACTTCTTCGCTGCCCAGCAAGGTCTTCAGTCCCTCAGCACTGTCAATCTCATCCTGTTTCATTTCGGTCCAGCGGCTGACAGGGATCACGCAATCGTCTGAAAATCCACGAAGAAACGGCGAGGCCGAGTCCAAGTTTCGATGCCGGAAGCACCCGAAAGCCTTGGCGTCCAGCATGTGTTTTTTGACGTCATGGAAGTGGTTGATCATCGCCATCCCACCCCAGCAAACGCCAAAGGTCGAGTGTACGTTGGTTTGTGTCCAGTCGAACACTTCGCTGATTTCGTCCCAATACGTCACATCCTGAAACTCCAGATGTTCGATTGGTGCGCCAGTGATGATCAGGCCATCGAATTTCTGATCCTTGACCTCCTGAAACGGGCGATAAAACTCGGCCATGTGTTCGGCTGCTGTGGTTTTGGTCCGATGCTCGGTCATGCGGATCAGCGACAGATCAATCTGCAATGGGGTCGCGCCGATTAGACGGGCAAACTGGTTTTCCGTCTGGATTTTCTTGGGCATCAAGTTCAACAGCCCGATGCGCAAGGGGCGAATATCCTGACGCATAGCCTGATCCTCGGCCATGACCATGACGCCCTCATTGGTGAGGACGTCAAATGCGGGCAGGTCGGCGGGAATCTTGATTGGCATCAGGTGCTAGCCTTTGGAATTATTGTGTAAGAGCGATAGTTAAGCGCGGTTTGGGCGTGTCTCAAGGGTGCGTTCGATCAACTCGTCGAAATCAGAGGCATCTCTGACGTCGTGCATGTCTTTAGCCGAGATGGATACACCCCAATTGTCGGCCATCGCCTGATAGCGCGGCTGCCGATGTGCAAGCGCGCGCGCATAGGTCCATCGGACGAAGGCATCCGGGTCAACTTGCGCGGGCTGGCACCCGTGTTCATCCAAATATTCCTCCCAGACCCGTGTAAGGAATTCGGGCTGGTAGGACATCGGTTTGGGGGCTTTGTCAAAACGGCGGATCAGCTCGGCTGTATGTTCCTCGTCGCCCTTTAGCCAGATCATCAGTGTCTGGCGTGACAATTCGGATAAGACCTGATCACGAGGGTCGTTTGGATCAACCCACTCACAGATCGAACCACCCGTGTCGCAAATGAAATGAGGGTACTGATACAGGCGTTCTGCGCGGTCGATGAAGTATTCCGTATCCAAAAGGGCGTGAATCTCGGCCATGCGAAACTGTTCCTGCCTGCGGCGATATTCTGACAGTTCCAGCCCGCCCAGCGCCGGATCACCCGGTTTGCCGAGATAAGCGGCAACCGGAGTTAGGTTTTCAAACGTGATGTTCGAGCCGATATAGATTGAGTCCGACAGCAGAAGGTCGCGCAGAAACGGCACTTTCATGGCCTGCGCTTTGGCATTGTCTGCGATGTACTCGCCCATGTATCGCGTTCCGATACGGTAATCGATCGAGTAGTGGAACCAGTCGCCAGAATCACGCAGGACATTGGACACATAGGTCTTGCCAAGGCCCGACATGCCGAAAAACAGCACCTTCTTTCTTGCCGCCTCGCGCCACTCTTTTGCCGAGCTGTAGATCATGGTCCGCTATCCCTTTTTGCGACCTTGCTAAATGGGGCAGGGGGCGGCGTCAATCAGGAGTGGATGAGCGGTTGAGTATCAGCAGCCCCAGCGCGAGCACGGCGAACCCCGCATAGGCCTGAGGCTGCAAGGTTTCATCCCGAAGGATTGCGCCCAAAACAATCGCCACGGGCGGGATTATGAGGGTTACTAGCAATAGGTTTCCAGCACCTGCCATGGCCAGTACGCGGTAATACAACAGATATGCGCCCGCCGTGGCAATCAGCGCGTAATACGCGATGGCCAGCCAAGTTGATGCGGGCAACGCCAGCGATGGAACACCATCAACTGCAAGTGTTATCGGCAGGATAACGATGGTTGAGCTTGTAAGCATTCCCGCTGCCGCAACAATCGGTGGGAGGCCAGACAAAGTCTTTCGGGCCCATGCACCGGCCAATGCATATGAGATTGCGCCAGCGATGATCGCCAGTTGTGCGGCACTTTGCAGATCGAATTTGGTGAAGTTGTTTAGCCCAATAGCAATCGCCACGCCCGTAAAGCCCAGCCCCACGCCCAGGGCACGACCCTGAGTCAGTTTTTCATCTTTGAAGAACATGGCCGCGATCAATACGCCAAAGATCGCTGTCGCCGCATTCAGGATCGAGGTCAGGCCCGTTTCGATATGCAACTGCCCCCATGCCATCAAGGTAAAGGGTATCGCGTTATTCAGAAGCCCCATAACCAGAAACGCGCCCCAGATACGCGGGTTATTCGGGATTTTTGTTCCTTTGATCCATACGACGATCCAAAGTGCCAACATCGCCCACAGGACACGATGAAGAACCGAAGTCATGACGGGAATGGTGTCCAGCGCAATCCTGATAGAAACAAAGGATGCGCCCCAGATCAGCCCAAGCAACAAAAGCTCGGCCCAAGCCTGAGTGGATATGCGTTTCTGCGGTGCCATGCTGATGTTTCGCATTCAGCCGAAGGAAACGCGACCCGAAACATGCGAAAAGGCCCCGCCGATTGGCGAGGCCTCTATTCAGATCGTTTGACGCTTGATCAGTTCAGAGCGTAGGTCAGCTGCAGACCAACACTCCAGGCTGAGTTGCCCGAGAACTGACCGCCGGTGGTGGTCGTCGCATCACCAATGTCGGTGTAGCGGATACCGCCCGAAATCTGCGCCTGCTCGAACGAGTATGTGCCGCCCAGACCAAGGCTCCAGAACCCGTCAGTCGGGCCCAGGTTGGAGACCAGTGCGTCAGTCGAAGTTTCGTAACCAACGGAAACGGCCCCCGAGAATGCTTCGGAGAACTGATAGCCTACGCCCAGCGTGTAGGTGAAGGTATCGTCTTCGTAATCCACAAGGTTAGAACCGGTGATTGCAACATAGCTTGGCGGAGCCAGAACCGTTTGCGGCCAGTCAACCCAACGGACCGATCCAAAGACCAGAGTCTTGGGTGCAACACCTGTCTGAAAGTCCAGGTTGACCGATTGCGGTGTTTCTACCTCGGTTTCGGAAGAAACCGAAACAAGCGGGGCAGGAACCGGCGGTGGGCGCAAGTTGAAGGTCTCGGTGCCGGTGAAGTCGTGCGTGATCTTCGAGTTGTAGACCAGCGAGACACGCGCCGCGATCTCAGGGCGTTCCCATGCGACACCGACAACATAGCCGAAGTCAACTTCGGCGCCGGGATCAAACGAATACCCAGCAGCAGCAGGGACCGCAACGGACGCATCTGCACGCTGGCCACGGATACCACCAATGGCGCTGAAACCGCCATCGAACTTGTAGCGAAGCAGCGCAGTAATTGCGTCTACGTCAGCTTCGGCGCGCAGGACGTCGTTGTTGCGTCCGCCTGCAATAGCAAGCGGGTTTTGCGACAGCGGATAGGCGCTGGGATAGCTGACATCCGCACCGAACGGCTCGTCGTAGATGACCGCAAAATCCAGACGGTCATTGAACGAATGCTTGTACGCAAGGCCCGGCGAAAAGAAGCTGTTTGCCACGTTGCCGGACGGAACGCCATTCTGCGACCCGCTCACGTCCGGGTCAGCGTAGCCAAGCCGCAACTGAACAACATTGCCTTCTTCGAACAGAATGTTGACGCCCTGGCCGCTGCGGTCCAAACCGCCAGCATAGGCCCCAGTAGCACCAACGCACACAGCGCACGCCTGTAGAAGCGCTTTTTTCATCTAGTTCCTCCCTCAAAGGTCACTTGTTGGGTCAGCACTAGTGCTTGAGTGGATAAGGCTGACCACCTACATGATGCTCGTTATTCTCTGATGCTTTACCTTATCGTCAACAGGTGACGGTGCGTTACTTGTTTGGCTGGTCGCCGGGGAGTGTTGCTAATCGGTTACGATTTTCGGCGTGAACATTCATAAAGATACCTGAGAAGATCACGGCAGCGCCCAGAAGGGTCCATTGGTCAAGCGGTTCTTGGTAGAGAATCATACCGACGATCGCGATTGTCGGCAGTCGCGCAAAGTCAAAAGGCACCACGACAGTCGCCGGAGCAATCGCCAAAGCGTTCGTTATACAATAGTGGGCAAGCAGCCCCGCCAGACCAACCAACAGCAAAAACGGAGCCGTTTGTGCCGATGGCAAAGCGATTTGTCCGTCTATCCCAGATGCCACCAAACCCAGAATGGCCTGAATGATAGTCAGCCAGAACATGATGCATCCAATACTGGCGAATTGGGTTAGTTTCTTTGTCGATATTGTCGTGAGTGCAAAGAACACTGCTGAAAGAGCTGCAGTAATCAGGCCGGTACTCAGGGGGGCGGCTCCGGGGCGGGCGACGATTAGGATACCCGCGAACCCGATAAGTGCCGACATTACCCTTACGGTTGTCAGCCTTTCCCCCAGTAGCAAAGGAGAAAGAAGAATGACCCAGATCGGTTGCGTAAACTCAAGCGCGAAAACCTGCGCCAAAGGAATAACCGTAACGGCATAAAACCACAGGTTTTGCCCGGTGAAATGCATGACATTTCGCACACAATGCAGGCCAATGCGCTTGGTGGTAACGTGATGCCACGTGCCGGACAGAGTTAGAACCAAGGACACGACGACGATTCCAACAAGGCTGCGGTAAAACATGATTTCAAACGTGTCGTGCGTCACGCTCAACTCACGGCCCGCGATTGCCATTGACGAGAAGGACGCAATGGCCCCCGTCATCCAGAGCGCAGCCTTTCCGATCTGAGGTTTACTACTGTCCATTCACCAGCCTGAAGGAATCGTGGTTTCTGACATGAAACCTATGGGTTTCTGGGTGAAGTTAAATAAAAAAGCCGGGACAGAGCCCGGCTTTTTGTTTCATTCCCACTCGATCGTTCCGGGTGGTTTTGAGGTGATATCATATGTGCACCGATTGATGCCTTTGACCTCGTTGATAATCCGCGTGGCGGTTTCACCAAGGAATTCGTGGGTGAAGGGGTAATAATCGGCGGTCATGCCGTCCACCGACGTCACTGCCCGAAGCGCGCAGGCGTAATCATATGTGCGTCCGTCCCCCATCACGCCCACGGTGCGCACCGGCAGGATGGCCACGAAAGCCTGCCAGATCTCATCATAAAGGCCGTGCTTGCGAATCTGGTCGATATAGACGGCATCCGCCTCGCGCAGGATGTCCAGTTTCTCGCGGGTGATTTCACCGGGGCAACGGATCGCCAGACCAGGGCCGGGGAAGGGGTGTCGGCCGATGAAGCTGGATGGCAGGCCCAGTTCGCGGCCCAAAGCGCGGACCTCGTCCTTGAACAGTTCGCGCAGGGGTTCGACCAGTTTCAGGCCCATTTTCTCGGGCAGGCCGCCGACATTGTGGTGCGACTTGATCGTGACCGACGGGCCGCCGGAAAAGGACACCGATTCAATGACATCGGGGTAGAGCGTGCCCTGCGCCAGGAACTCGGCCCCGTCGATAGTGTCGGCATGTTTCTGGAACACGTCGATAAACAGCTTGCCGATGATCTTGCGCTTAGTCTCGGGGTCGGACTGGCCTTCGAGTTCGCCAAGGAACAACTCGCTTTCGTCAGCATGGATCAGTTGGATGTTGTAGTTGTCGCGGAACATGCCGACGACTTCCTGGGCCTCGTTCTTGCGCAGCAGGCCGTGATCGACGAACACACAGGTCAACTGATCTCCGATCGCCTCATGGATCAGGATCGCCGCGACCGAGCTGTCGACGCCGCCAGACAACCCGCAGATGACCTTTTTGTCGCCCACCTGCTCGCGTATTTTGCGGATCATCTCGTCACGATAGGCACCCATCGTCCAGTCACCCTTGAACCCGGCCAGTTTGACGAAATTCTCGTACAGTTTCGCGCCTTTGGGGGTGTGATGCACCTCGGGGTGGAACTGAACGGCATAGAAGTGGCGTGTGCTGTCGGCAGTGATCGCAAAAGGCGCGTTGGGCGAGGTGCCGAACACCTCAAAACCCGGTGCGATTTCGCTGACGTGATCACCGTGGCTCATCCAGACCTGCTCGTCACCCTCGGAAAACCAGCCATCTAGAATGTCCAATTTGCCCTTGGGTGTGACAAAAGCACGACCGAATTCGGCGGTGCCGTGGCCGGTTTCGACCTTGCCACCCAATTGGTGCATCATCACCTGCTGGCCATAGCAGATGCCCAAAATCGGCACGCCATAGTCGAAAATCTCTTGCGGGGCGCGCGGTGAACCCTCGCGCGTTACGCTGTCGGGGCCGCCCGAGAAAATCACAGCTTTTGGCGCCATCTTGCGCACAAAGTCCATCGTGACATTCTGGTAGGGGTGGATTTCGCAATAGACGTTCAGCTCACGAAGGCGTCGCGCAATAAGCTGCGTTACCTGGCTGCCGAAGTCGATGATCAGAAGGCGGTCATGGGTGTCCTGGGTCATGGTTGGCTATTAGGTCGCAAGCCTTGCATGTGCAAGCGCAATGACATCATTTGTGCAATTGTGCCTCAGGATAACGCCAATAGGATCTTACATGTCAGAGATCACGTTGCGAAAAGCCACTCTTGCTGATGTAGGCAAGGTCACGAATTGTCTCGCCGCCGCTTATGCACCCGCATTGCGCGATATTCCGGATCTGCCGGATGTAACAGGGGGTGTGGCCGATGACATCCGGTCCCATGGCGGGGTTGTGGCCGAGATGAATGCTGAAATCGTTGGATACATCGTTTTTGGGCAAGTGGACGATGCAGTGATGATATTCAATCTTGCGGTGGCACCCAACGCACAAGGCCGAGGGATCGCGGGACGATTGCTGGACCAAGCAGAAAGCGTTGCGCGCGACAGGGGAATATCGCGCCTCACGCTGCGGACTCACCGTTTGATGCATTCCACGGTGTCCATGTACCAACATCTGGGTTGGAACGTGGAAAAACAAAGCGAAAACAGATTACTATTGGGTAAGTCTATATCAAAGTCGCCCTAATCAGCTAACTGGTGCGCTCAACGGAAATGTCGCTTTTTCACCTGTAGCGCCGTAATTTATATGCTTTGCCCCTGTCAGCTCCTGTAACAGAATTCTCAAACCAACCAACACACGGGATCTTCACATGGCTGAGGCAAACACCCGGCGCAGGGCGAGAGGTGGCGGTGGCGCTGCCCGCCGCGCCGAGCGCACCGCGGTACGAATCGAAACGGCAAAATACATCGAACGCAATATTCCGAACTTCGAAGTTCTGAACGAAGAAGCGTTGCAGATCATCGAAACCAACGCCGAAACCATTCTGGCCGAGGTCGGTGTCAACTTTGTCGACAACCCCGCCGCACTGGAGCGTTGGAAGGATGCGGGTGCAGATGTGGATGGCGAGCGTGTCCGCATCCCCCGAGGTCTTGCGCGCGAGCTGATCAAGACCGCCCCCAGCGAGTTCACCCAGCACGCACGCAACCCCGAGAAATCGGTGGTCATCGGTGGCCGTAATCTGGTTCTGGCCCCGGTCTATGGCCCGCCCTTCGTGCGTGATGCGCAGGGTGGCCGTCGCTATGCGACCATGGACGATTTCAACAAGTTCGTGAAGCTGGCTTATATGTCCAAGTGGCTGCATCACTCGGGCGGGACAGTCTGCGAACCCACCGACATCCCGGTGAACAAGCGTCACCTCGACATGCTGATGGCGCATATGACCCTGTCGGACAAACCGTTCATGGGATCCGTTACAGATCCGTCACGCGCGCAGGATTCGGTTGAGATGTGCGAGATCCTGTTCGGCAAGGAATTCGTGCAGGAAAACACGGTCATGACGTCGCTGACCAACATCAACTCGCCGATGACCTTCGATGATGTGATGATGGGCTCTTTGGAAGTCTACGCGGCCAACAATCAGGCCTGCATCATTTCGCCCTTTATTGTGGGTGGCGCGATGGCGCCGGTCTCGGTCGCTGGAACGCTGACGCAGGTTCTGGCCGAAGTTCTGGCTGGTGTAGCCTATAGCCAGATCATCCGTCCGGGTGCGCCTGCAATCTTTGGTGCGTTCGTGTCGTCGATCGACATGAACTCGGGTGCGCCGACCTTTGGGACACCCGAGGCGTCTATGGTCACCTACGGCGCGGGCCAGCTGGCACGTCGTCTGGGGCTGCCGTTCCGATCGGCGGGCTCGTTCTGCGGCTCAAAGCTGCCGGACGCACAGGCCGCGTATGAAACCGCGAACTCGCTGAACATGGGTCTGATGTCCGGCGTGAACTTCATGCTGCATTCCTGCGGCTGGCTGGAGGGCGGTCTGGTGGCCGACTTTGAAAAGTTCGTCATGGATGCCGACCAATTGGGCGTTCTGCACGGTATCGCCAAAGGCGTGGCCTATGATGAAAACGCGCAGGCCATGGATGCTATCCGCGAAGTCGGCCCCGGAGGACACTATCTGGGATGCGCTCATACGCAGGCCAACTTCAAAGAGGCGTTCTGGAAGTCCGATCTGCTGGATTACAAGCCGTTCGAAACCTGGGAAGACGAGGGCGGTCGTGACACGCGTCAACTGGCGACGTCGCGGGTCGAACACTTGCTGGCCAACTATCAGCAACCGCAGCTCGACCCAGGCGTCCATGCCGCTCTGAACGAGTACATTGAAAAGAAAAAGGCATCCATGCCGGACGCCTTTGCCTAAGTCAGTGATATTGAGGGGCGCGACTGGCTTTGAACAGTTGCGCCTCTCCCAGTAGCGCGATCAAAATATCCAGATGCCGAACCAGAGAATAGGCAGCGTCTTCGGCCATTCTTTGCGCGTTGGCTTCTTTCTCCATCTCTATCAAGCGAACGAGGGCCGCCCCGTTTCCGGGCAATGAGCCATATCCCAAAATTCGCTGTAGATGACGATCCCGATCATAGTCTTGCGCGCCGTGCTTTGCAGCGCGGGCCAACAGGCGCGGGCGGCGTAGGGTCGAGATCATTGTCATCAGGTCTTGCATTTCAAAGTTCCATTGCAGTGTGGCAGTTGCCCTGAGTGTCACACAACCTAAGCGGGTGTTGCCTCAACCACGGTCTGGCCGAACTCTGACTTCATGAGTGTTTATGTTTTTAAAACAAATCTGGTTCTTGTCCTCGCTGGTTAACGAACGAGTAACGAAAGCGACTCTAGTTAGAATTGGTTAACAAATTCACCGGGGGCGATAGAGAACAGAATTGCATTGTATACGAGGGCAACTAACTATGGAAAATAACATGGCTTTCACCATTCCGGCTTGGGTTCCCGAAGGGGCGCAGCGGTATCTTGCGCATACCGAAACCGGACAGTCGATCCGCGACATTGCGCGGTCAGCAGGTTGCCATGCGTCAACCATACTCAGGCAGATACGACGTATCGAGTCGCGTCGGGACGATCCATTGGTGGATGCCGCGCTGCAATCTTTGGCTGCCGAGCATTTTTCGGAAAACGCGGCCAAAGATGAACCATTGTCTGGCCTTCGGGGCGATGACATCGCCGCAGCTGAAGAAGAATTTGAGCGTGAGGCACTAAGAGTTCTGCGACGGCTTTGCGAGACCGGGTCAGTCTTAGCCTTCGCCAAAGATATGGACAAAGCCGTGGTCGTTCGTGGCACGGGCGATCAGGGAAGCACACGAACGGCTGTCGTCGATTGCAGGGTTGCTCAGGCGCTTGCCCTAAAGGACTGGATTGCCTGTGATAATCCGGGCCGTATCTCACGGTACCGTATCTCTTCTGCCGGACGAACCGCGCTGAGTCAGTTGATGGCCGAGGTGGAAAACCGGGCGCGGACACGCAATGAACTCGGGATGTCCGAGGCGCAAACTCCGTTCCAGCCAATGACTGCACAGGCTCAGGCTGGGGGGGGATCGACCCCGCAGAATTCGCTACAGTGTCGCGGAAAGCCCATTGATCGGGCTGGCGCGCCGACGTGATCGGGACGGAAAGCCGTTTCTGGACGAAGCGCTGGTCAGCGCCGGAGAACGCCTGCGGGAGGATTTTGAGTTGGCGCAAGTCGGGCCAAGGGTCGCGCAGAACTGGGATCACTTCCTGACCGCCGGAGGGCGCGGCAGCTTTGGGAACCATAGCGGTGATGGTTGCGGGTCATCGGATGCCCGTAATCGGGTTGAGAGTGCCCTTTCCGATATTGGCCCCGGATTAAGTGACGTTGCATTGCGTTGTTGTTGTTATCTTGAAGGGTTGGAATTGGCAGAAAAGCGGATGGGGTGGTCTGCCCGGTCCGGAAAAATCGTACTGCGGATCGCACTTCAAAGGCTCAAACGACACTATGAGGAAAAGGCTGAACAAAACCGACTTATAGGGTGATCGGACCAGCGATAGTTCTGCCTTGCGGGTCTGGCGCGATATGATAATCAAAGGTTATGAATTTTACCCTTAGGCAATTGCAGTATTTTAACGCCGTGGCGGAACAGCGGAATTTTGGCAGGGCTGCGCAGGTCTGCCATGTTTCGCAACCCGCTTTGTCCGTTCAGATCAAGGCGTTGGAAGAGACACTTGGCGGAACGCTGTTTGAACGGCAAGCCCGCGATATTCTGCTGACCCCGTTGGGACGGGATGTGCTGGACTATGCACGGCAGGTTCTGGGGGCTGCGGATCGGCTGGATCAATTTGCAAAGGATCAGTCGGGTGGCCATAGATCGCTTTCGATTGGGATAATTCCAACAATTGCTCCGTACCTGCTGCCTGGGGTTCTTGCCGGGCTTCGCGCGGCGGATGTTTCTCTGAAGGTTCAGATACGAGAGGCAAGGACAGAAAGACTGCTCTCGATGCTTCGCGCGGGTGAGGTTGATGCCGGATTGTTGGCACTGCCGGCTGGAGGCTCCGAGTTGTTTGAGCTTCCGTTATTCGAAGACCGCTTTCTGTTGGCGGGCAGCGCCGGGCGGCTACAGTCTATGCCGCAACACCCTGAGGCGCTGCATCCATTGGATCTGCAGGCGACACAACTCATGCTGCTGGATGACGGTCATTGCCTAACGGATCAGGCGTTGGAGGTGTGTGGACAGGATCGAAGCAGTGGGTTGATCAACATGGGTGCGTCTTCGCTGGCCACCTTGTCCCGGCTGGTCGCCGAGGGGTTTGGCCTGACGCTGATGCCCGAACTTGCCGCCCGCGCCGAGACTGAGGCCGTTCCCGGCCTAAAGCTGCAGCGTTTCGGTGCGCCCCAACCATTCCGAACAATCGGTCTGGTGCGTCGTATGTCCACCAGCGCAGAAGATTGGTTCGACAGTCTCGCGGATGTCATACGTCAGGTTGGCGAAGACATCGTTGCTGGGACGCGAAAATAGTAAGACCCGCCGGGACGGGTCTTAATCTTTGAGCTTATGCGATTAAGCGAGGGCGGGTTCTTTCGCCTCATCCAGATGCTTCATCAGGTTATCGGGCGATGACACGCCGTAAGGATCTTCGGGGCAGTTGTCCATCAAGCCTGGTTCTTCAAACCAAGCCTCGACCACGCCGTCATTGACAATGGCAGCGTATCGCCAAGACCGCATTCCGAAACCAAGGTTGTCCTTGTCGACCAACATGCCCATTTTCCGGGTGAATTTCCCGGAACCATCAGGAATGACCTTTACGTTTTTCAGGCCTTGATCCTGCGCCCATTTGTTCATGACAAAGCTGTCATTCACAGACATGCAGTAAATGGCGTCGATTCCCTTTTCCGCAAAGTCGGCAAAACCGTTTTCGAACCCCGGAAGCTGATAGGTCGAGCATGTTGGCGTAAACGCGCCCGGCAGGGAAAACAGGATGACCCGCTTGCCCGAGAAAAAGTCCGCTGTGGTTTTGTCTTCCCAGCGATATGGATTTGGCCCTTCGACGGCCTCATCGCGAACGCGGGTGTGGAAGGTGACAGCAGGTAATTTTGTGCCGGTTTTCATCAACAAGCTCCTGTGATTCATGATGATTTGGCACGTATTTAAAATAGTTCTAAATTGGCTTCAACGTCAGAATTGCTGCAACCGCGAATTCCCCGAGGTTATTGAGAGAACGTCCATAATTTGCCCAGGATTGTTCATATGTTCTACGTTTCCGAAAAGCAGATACTATGTTGCATGTCAGGTATGTGTCGGTGGCATGGTACAGTTTGACGTACTATGTTAGAGCAAAGCAAATTGACCCAAAGTCAGGAAAGCCAGCCGTGCGTGATCTGAAGATCCCCGAACAACGTCACCCTGAAAAGGCGCATCGCCCGGACAACGCGCAGCCCAAAAAGCCCAGTTGGATTCGCGTCAAAGCACCGGGCGGCAAGGGCTATGCCGATACCCGCAAGATTATGCGGGACAACAACCTTGTCACCGTCTGCGAAGAAGCCGGTTGCCCGAACGTCGGCGAATGCTGGAGCCAGGGCCACGCCACCATGATGATCATGGGCGAAATTTGCACGCGCGGCTGCACCTTCTGCAATATCGCGACGGGACGGCCTGACGATCTGGATGTTTTCGAACCCGGACGCGTTGCCCATGCGGTCGAAAAACTGGGTCTGAACCATGTCGTCATCACCTCGGTCGATCGTGATGATCTTGCGGATGGCGGGGCGGATCATTTTGCGCAAACTATTCGCGCCATTCGTCATCGGTCCCCCAAAACGACTATCGAAATTCTGACGCCTGACTTTCTGAAATGTGAGCCCGAGGTTTTGGAAGTCGTGGTCGAAGCCAAGCCGGACGTGTTTAACCATAACCTTGAAACCGTACCGGGGCTTTATCCCGAGGTTCGACCCGGCGCGCGGTATTTCCATTCTTTGCGCCTTTTGCAGCGTGTGAAAGAGCTTGACCCGTCTATCTTTACCAAGTCCGGCATCATGGTTGGTCTGGGTGAAAAGGAACAAGAGGTGCGGCAGGTCATGGACGACATGCGCGCGGCGGACATCGACTTTTTGACGATCGGCCAATACTTGCAACCCACGCCGAAGCACCACGGCGTCGACAGGTTCGTAACACCGGAAGAGTTCTCATCGTATGAGAAAGCGGCTTATGGCAAAGGGTTCCTGATGGTGTCGGCAACGCCGCTGACCCGCTCGTCCTACCACGCTGGCGATGACTTTGCGCGCCTGCGGGATGCGCGTCAAAAAATGCTGGAGCAAGGGTGACCCCGGACGCCCTTGAACGGCTCACGGTCTTACGCCGCGATCTTCACAGCTACCCCGAACTATCCGGGCAGGAGCGAGAGACTTCGGCGCGCGTGGTCGGTTTGTTGTCCGATCTTGGTGCGGACCGTATCTTGCAAGGGTTGGGCGGCTATGGAGTCGCTGCAGTCTTTGAGGGCAACAGGCCCGGCCCGACGGTCGCCATCCGCTGCGAGTTGGACGGCTTGCCAATTCAAGAGATCAGCAATGCGGAATACGCGTCGCAGAACGCTGGTAATGGCCATTTGTGTGGGCATGACGGCCATATGGTCATGGTGCTGGGTGTCGCTGAGGCGCTAAAGCGGTGTAGACCCTCCAAAGGGCGCGTCGTGCTGATTTTTCAGCCCGCCGAAGAAACCGGCAAAGGCGCTGCGGCGTTCCGAAATTCAACTGGTTTTTCGAACATCGCCCCAGATTATGTGTTTTCTCTTCACAACTTGCCGGGATTGGACCTTGGTTCGGTCGAACTGTGCGAAGGGCCCGCAAATTGTGCCTCTCGCGGAATGAAGGTGACACTGGTCGGGAAAACCTCACATGCCGCGGCACCGCAAGATGGGGTGTCTCCGGCATTTGCGTTGTCTGAGCTAGTCCCGAAATTGGCCAACCTAAGCCGCGGTGACGATCTGGACGAGGATTTTGCGCTGGTGACGGTCACTCATGCGAATTTGGGCGAGCGGACATTCGGCGTTGCACCTGGACAAGCAGAGCTATGGGTGACCTTGCGCACTGTGACGGATGCCAGAATGCATCAGATGATTGCGGACGCCGAAGCGTTGGTGCAGGACGCTGCGGCGTCTGATGGGTTGGCGTGCCAGATCACTTACGACGATGTGTTTGAAGCCTGCGTCAACCATCCTGAGGCGGTCGAATATCTGCAGACTGCATGCAAGACGTACGGCGTGCCTTGCAAGCTTGTCCAAAGCCCACAGAAATTCTCCGAGGACTTCGGCCAGTTTTCCAAAGGTGCAAAGACGGCCATGTTCTGGTTGGGTGCAGGTCGGACGCACCCGCAATTGCACAACCCGGATTATGATTTTCCGGATGACTTGATACCTGTAGGAACCGGCGTGTTCCTAAGCGCCATAGACGCAGTGCTGGAAGGGGTGTTCTAGTATCGGCCCGCCTAGTTGGCCAAATCGCTAACAATTCCAACGGCTTCTATTACAGTTTTCGTGTCGTCCGAGATGGAAAGAATTTCGTCGTCGACCCGAATGTAGCGTTGACCGGGACCCAGCGGCTTCAGCTTCCAGTTATCGAGGTCGTCAATGTAGTCAAAGTTCAGATCATTCGGCAATTTCTGGCCGCGCGTATACCGTTTGATTTGTCCGGGCGGAACAGCCTTGCCGTTTGAGTTTATAACTTTCTCAGCTTTATTTTTTTTAGCTCCGTGCCCTTTGCCCTTATTGTCCTTTGCGGACGATGCACCGGCAAACGCTACAATCGCCATAACTACACCAACGGTCGCAACAAGTCGCTTCATCAAATTCCTCCCACTTTCATGGAAAGAGTAAGGGTATTTCGCGGTCCTTGTCTATTTGTATTCGAAAGTTTGAATTTAGTTGGCTACGCAGACACGTGTTTTGTCATCTTAGCCGTCCACAAAACGCACCTTGCCGATGAAGGGCAGGTTGCGATTGCGTTGGGCGTAGTCGATGCCATAGCCGACGACAAATTCGTCCGGTATTTCAAACCCGATCCAGTCCGAGCGAAAGTCAACCTCACGCCGACTGGGTTTGTCGAGCAGGGCAATAGACTTGAGGCGGCTGGGCTTCCGACTGTTCAACAGCTTGGTTACATGATTCAACGTATGGCCTGTGTCGACGATATCTTCGACCACCAGCACGTCACGCCCTTCAATTGCCCCACGCAAGTCTTTGAGAATACGAACTTCACGACTGCTTTCCATTGAGTTTCCGTAGGATGACGCCTCGAGGAAGTCCACCTCGATCGGCAGGTCGAGTTCGCGCACAAGATCGGCGATGAAGACAAAACTGCCACGCAGCAGGCCGACCACGATCAGCTTGTCGGTATTCCCGAATTCCTGCGTTATCTCGCGGCAAAGCTCTTCGATCCGGGCGGCGATCGCCTTGGCCGAGATCATCTCATCTATCACATATGCGCGGTCTGTCATCACTGCCCCCTTGATCTTTGGCGCGCAACATACGACATGACGCGCCATTGTCACCTGCAAATAGCGGACCGCCATGCCAACCCATTCCGAGACACGTCACCTGCCTTATACAGCCCAGCAGATGTATGACCTTGTCGCAGATGTGGCCAAGTATCCGCAGTTTCTACCGTGGTGCGCGGCAGCCCGGATCAGACGCACCTATGCGGCGGGCGAGGCGCAGGTGCTTGAGGCCGATCTTGTGATCTCGTTCAAAGTGTTCCGCGAACGGTTCGGCAGCCGTGTGACATTGCACGCCGAGGCTCGGCGGATCGACACCGAGTATCTGGACGGGCCATTCAAATACATGAAATCCGATTGGCAGTTCGCGGATGCGCCCGAGGGGGGATGCAACATCTCATTCCACGTGGATTTTGAGTTCAAGAACGCAATCTTACAGGGCATCATCGGAGTCGTCTTTAACGAGGCCATGCACCGGATTGTTCAGGCGTTCGAGAGCCGGGCTTCCGATTTATACGGCTAAGCCTTTACCAGGAATGGGCGCACGCTAGACTGCGCCTCATGACCGATTTCACTTCAGCTCTGGCCGAGTTTGCATCCGGCCCAATTTCGACTTCGTCCCAGACCCGTATTGTGACGTCCCTTTCGGTACTCGACTGGATGGCCGTTGGTCGTGCGGGCGCCAACGAACCCGTTTCTATGACGGTGCGCGATCTTGTTTTGGGCGAAGGCGGCACAGGGCAGGCGCATCTATTTGGTGGCGGCCGCGCACCTTTGCGAGGGGCCGCGTTGGTTAATGGGACAGTTTCTCATGCTCTGGATTACGACGATACGCATTTCGCTCATATCGGGCACCCGTCGGTCGCGGTGCTGCCAGCAGCGTTGGCGCTATGTGAATGGGATGATCGGATACTTGTAGATTTTCTCGAGGCCGCTTTGGTCGGGATGGAGCTGTCCATCCGGATGGGGCTGTGGCTAGGGCGGGACCATTATCAGGCCGGGTTCCACCAAACCGCGACGTCCGGAGCGTTTGGAGCGGCGGCTGCAGCGGGCCGGGTGCTTGGCTTCGATGTGGATCAGATGCGCAAGGCTCTGGGTCTGACCGCCACCCGGGCGGCAGGTTTGAAAGCTCAGTTTGGAACGATGGGCAAACCCTATAATGCGGGGCTTGCAGCATCAGCGGGCGTCGAAGCCGCGCTGTTGGTCGCCAAGGGGTTCGAGCCTAGTTCCGATGCGTTGGAAGGTCCTTTTGGTTTCGGTGCAACGCATCAAGGTCAATCCGAGGCAGAAGCAGCATTGAACGGGCTAGGGGATGATTGGTTGTTCGAGTCGGTCAGCCACAAATTTCATGCCTGTTGTCATGGCCTGCACGCGGCGCTTGAGGCCGCCTTGGAACTGGACATAGCAGAACCAGAAGTGGCCGAAATCAAGATCAGGACCCATCCACGCTGGATGAGCGTGTGCAATCAGATGTCGCCCACAACGGGGTTGGGGGCCAAGTTTTCCTATCGGACAGTGATTGCGATGCAGGCGCTGGGTTATGACACGGCGTTGCCAGCCAGCTATTGCGAAAAAACATGCGCCGATCCGCGTCTACTTTCGCTGCGCGACCGTGTGACGGTCGAGGCAGATGAGACTTTATCTGAGACTCAAGCCCACCTGACCCTGCTGCGCCGTGACGGTATCCGCAAAGAGGCGAGCCATGATCTGTTGACCCAGTTGCCTCTGTCCGAGCGCGAGGATCGGGTGCGCGGCAAGGCCACCAAGCTGATCGGAGGGGATGAAGCGGACGCGATCTGGTCGATGCTACGCACCGGAGGCCGCGCCCGTGATCTGGCAGAGCTTCTGGCGGGTTAGACCACGCGCCAGTGCAGCGGAAATCCCGGATCGAACACTGTGACAGGCCCGTCACCGGACTCGATCTTGTCGGGATAGACGACCGGTTCGCCCTTGGTCAGCGTAATTGTGCCCTCATTAACCGGCAGGCCGTAAAATCCGGGGCCATTGAGCGACGTAAACCCTTCCAGCTTGTCCAAAGCGCCTTCACGGTCGAACATCTCGGCCACCAGCGACATGGTGTTTGTCGCGGTGAAACACCCGGCGCAGCCACAAGCCATTTCCTTGTTCGCATCCGTATGCGGCGCGCTGTCGGTACCCAAAAAAAACCTTGCATCGCCCGAGGTCGCAGCAGCCAAAAGCGCCAGCCGGTGTTCCTCGCGCTTGGCGACGGGCAGGCAATAGTAATGCGGCTTGATGCCACCGACCAGAATGTGGTTGCGGTTGATGATCAGATGATGAGCTGTGATCGTCGCGCCCAGATCACTGTCATTGGCCTTGACGTAGTCTACACCGTTCGCGGTGGTAATATGCTCCATCACCACACGCAGGCCGGGCGTCGACTTGCGGATCGGGTCCAGAACACGGTCGATGAACACGGCCTCGCGGTCAAAGATGTCGATCTCTGCATCCGTGACTTCGCCATGCACACACATGGGCAGGCCAATCTCGGCCATCTTTTCAAGCACCGGACGCATCTTGTCGAAATTCCGCACGCCCGAGGCCGAATTGGTCGTGGCCCCCGCCGGATACAGCTTGCACGCCTTGATCAGCCCGCTGGCATGGGCTGCAGCGACGTCCTCGGCGTCTGTGTTCTCGGTCAGATATAGGGTCATCAGCGGCTCGAACGTCATCCCGTCGGGCAGGGCGGCCAGAATGCGGTCGCGATAGGCGGCGGCCTGATCACCGCGCACCACGGGCGGCACGAGGTTCGGCATGATGATCGCACGGGCAAAATGGCGCGCGGTTTCGGGCAGGACGGCTTCCAGCATCGCGCCATCGCGCAGATGCAGATGCCAGTCGTCGGGGCGGCGGATCGTCAGGGTATCGGTCATGGTCCCCGGCTAGCACAGTGCGCGCAGCCGCGAAAGGCCCCGATTTTGCACCTATCTCTTGTCAACTTGTCGGAACGTCGTAAGTCACCTGAAAGCCGATGGTCTTGACGCGCGCGTTCGGTCATGACCTGTTGTGCCGAAGGGGAGAAAACCATGACGCAGCCAAATTCTATCGACGCCGTTCAGACCATGCTGGGCGAACAGGGCTATGTCTGTGGCCGGGCCTTGGCCACGGTCGTCTTCCTGTCGCTGAAACTGGGCCGCCCGCTGTTTCTGGAAGGCGAGGCCGGGGTCGGAAAGACCGAGATCGCCAAGGCGCTGGCCGCCGGGCTAAACCGCCGATTGATCCGACTGCAATGTTATGAGGGGCTGGATGCGTCCTCTGCCGTCTATGAATGGAACTTCCCGGCGCAGATGGTAGCGATCCGTACCGCCGAGGCATCTGGTGGCGCGGACCGGGGCGCACTTCAGACTGAGCTTTTCTCGGACGACTACCTTATCGAACGCCCTTTGCTGCAGGCCATGCGCCCGGACGAACACGGTGCGCCGGTCTTGCTGATTGATGAACTCGACCGCACGGATGAACCATTCGAGGCCTTCCTGCTCGAAGCCCTCAGCGATTTTCAGGTGACGATCCCCGAGCTGGGCACTGTGAAAGCGCCCAAGCCACCTATTGTCATCGTCACCTCAAACCGCACGCGCGAAGTGCATGATGCCCTTAAACGCCGCTGCCTCTACCACTGGGTCGACTACCCGGACTTCGAGCGTGAGATCGAAATCCTCCACGCCCGTGCCCCCGAAGCGGCCGAAGCCCTCAGCCGCGAGGTGGTGGCTTTTGTTCAGCACTTGCGCACCGAAGATCTTTTCAAGAAACCGGGTGTGGCTGAAACGATTGACTGGGCCAAGTGTCTGCTGGCCCTTGATGTGATCAACCTCAGCCCTGAAGTCATCGGCGACACGCTGGGCGCGATCCTGAAATACCAGGACGACATTCAGAAACTTCAGGGGTCCGAGGCGAAACGCATTTTGGACGAAGCCAAAGCCACTCTTGAACCGGCCTGATGTTTCTTCTGCTCAAAAATACTTCGGGGGTATGGGGGCAGAGCCCCCTTGATTTTTGATGGTCGAGCAACTCCCGCTGGATATCCCTGAAAATCCAAAGCTGGCGCAGAACATCACGCATTTTGCCCGGGCTCTGCGCAAAGCCGGACTGCCTATTGGCACAGGCCGTGTCGTGGACGCCATTCGTGCGGTGCAGGCGGCAGGATTTTCCGAGAAACAGGATTTCTATTGGACCCTCCATGCCTGTTTCGTGAACCGACCTGAACATCGAACTGTTTTCGCGCAAGTCTTTCGCATGTACTGGCGTGATCCGCGCTATATGGAGCACATGATGGCCATGATGCTGCCTGCCGTGCGGGGCGTTCAAGAGGATCGCAAGGCCGATGCGGGCGAAAAACGCGCGGCCGAGGCTCTATTGGACGGTGTCGAGCGTGACCTTCCTGAAACGTCTGAATCCGAGGAAGAGACCGAACTTGAAATTGACGCATCACAAACGGCGTCGTCCGAGGAACGGCTGCGCAGCCTTGACTTTGAACAGATGAGCACGGCCGAAATCGCATTGGCTAAGCGCATGTTGGCGCGGATGACCCTGCCGGTAAAACCCATCGAGTCGCGGCGTGGACAGGCCAGCCATTTAGGCAACCGCATTGACCGCGCCCGAACCCTGCGCGCGGCCATGCGCCAGGGTGGAGAACTGCGGGACATCCAGCATCTCAAGCCGAAACCGCGCTGGCCCAATCTTGTCGTGCTTTGCGATATTTCGGGGTCAATGAGCCAATACAGCAGGATCATCCTGCATTTCCTTCATACGGTTTCAAACGCAAAGGGGGCGGGCTGGGCCAAGGTTCACGCGTTTACCTTCGGCACCCGACTGACCAACATCACTCGGCATTTGCAGCAACGCGATGTGGATGCAGCCCTTGCGGCGGCAGGGTCCGAAGCGCAGGATTGGGAAGGGGGAACCCGCATTGGTGATTGCCTGCACACCTTCAATCGAGACTGGTCTCGGCGTGTTATGGGGCAGGGTGCGGTCGTGTTGTTGATTTCCGACGGGCTGGACCGCGGAGAACCCGAGGCTCTGGCCAAGGAAACTGAACGTTTGCACTTGTCATCGCGCCGCCTGATCTGGCTGAACCCGTTGCTGCGCTGGGACGGGTTTGCGCCCAAGGCGCAAGGTGTTGCAGCAATGCTGCCTCATGTGGACAGCTTTCGCGCGGGACATTCCATTGCCACGCTAGAAGACCTAGCAGACGTAATTTCTAAACCCGACGATGTGGGTGAGAAAGCGCGGCTCATGTCCGCGCTTTCCGGGTGAAGTCTAACTTAGTTGTTCTTCGTTGCATTTGCGGGCCATTTCCATGGCCTTGTAGGTGCCCGTCAGATCAACGGTAAAGGCGAATTCCTTTTCGGGGAACACGACCATGACCTTTTGCTTGGCGATGTCTTCGGCAAATTGCGGGTCGTCCGACAAGACATAGCCGCCCGAGTACCCTTTGGTAATGTTGCCCTTCATGCCGGTCGCTTCGCCGATATAAAGGTTATCACCCAACAGAACGGCCACGGCCTCGGTGTCGCCGCGTTTGATATCGGTCTTGGCTTTGGTGAAAACGCCGACATATCCAACACCGCGATCTTCGGTTAGGCCCATCTGAACCACATTTTCCGAGTCATCCACCGCTTCGATCAGGCAGGATTTCTTGTCTTGGTCGATGAATACTTTCCAGCCCTCAACCTCGCCATAGCGCAGGAATGTGTTTGCAGATGCGATCGTCGATGTGAACAGACCAATGGCTATTCCCAGTGTAACAATGCGTTTCAACTCTCTGTCTCCGTTGTAAAAATGAGATCTGTTATACGCTGGATGCTGCCAGCGGTGGGCTCAAGCTACGACCAGAGAACACGACAATCAACGGTTTGAAAAATCCGCCTCGAACTGAGCCTTTTTGCGCCGAACGGGCGCGATGAACCAATGGGTTAGAAACGGTCACGAACATATTGGCCTTTAGGCTCACTTTTCATTACGGCAAACCTCCCTATGTTGGATCAGAATACGCCGGGAGGGTGCCATGGACAGATTCGACAACAGCCCGGAAACGGCTTTGCGTTGGTATGATGAGGGTAAATCTGCCGCTCTTGCCACTGTCGTTGAAACCTGGGGCAGCGCGCCGCGCCGCGTCGGAGCGCAATTGGTCATCGCCGGAGATGGCCGGATCGAAGGGTCAGTGTCAGGCGGTTGCGTCGAAGGCGCAGTCATTGTCGAGGCGCTGGAAGCGATCGACGAGAAAGAGGCGCGATTGCTGGAATTCGGTGTCAGCGACGAAGACGCCTTTGCCGTTGGGCTTGCCTGCGGCGGTACGATCCGGGTTCTGGTCGAGCCCATCGGAAGCGTGCTGCCCGAAGCCATGTTGCGTGAACTGGTCGATGCGCGGGCCGGGCGCAAGCCTGTCGTGTACGAAGTTAATGTCGAAACGGGCCACAGAGCCCTGAAACGAGATGCCTATCCGCAGCGTGTGCGCATGGACCGATCGGGTTTTGAGGAAGACGGAAAGACATTTGTGGCGGTCCATAACCCTCCGCTACGTCTGATTATCGTGGGTGCTGTTCATATTGCGCAGGCGTTGGTGCCAATGGCGCGGATTGCCGGGTACGACCCCGCGATCATCGACCCGAGGGATGCATTTGCCTCGGACTCGCGTTTTCCCGGGGAAACCATACTGACCGATTGGCCTGACGAAGCCGTTGCCAAGCTCGGGTTGGATGTGCGCACTGCCGTCGTTTTGCTGACCCATGACCCCAAGCTGGATGATCCGGCGCTTGAATCTGCGCTTCGGGCCGGGGTGTTCTATATCGGTGCCTTGGGGTCCACCCGAACGCATGCGAAACGCGTTGCACGACTGACTGAGGCAGGCTTCACCAAAGCCCAGATCGCCCGAATCCACGGCCCGATTGGTTTGGATATCGGGGCCGCCGACCCGTCGGAGATTGCGGTGGCAATTCTGGCTCAGATGACCGCTGTACTAAGAGGCAAAGCGTGAAATTCGGACCCATTCCCGTGGCTGATGCAAACGGCGCGATACTTGCCCACTCGGTCAAGGTTGGTGAAAGCAAACTGCGCAAGGGGATTGTTCTTGCGCCTGAACATCTTGATCAGTTGACGGCTGCGGGCCACACCTCGGTTACAGTTGCGCGACTGGAACCGGGTGACTGCCATGAAGATGATGCCGCGCAGATGTTGGCGGACTCGCTTGCGCCAGACCCGGGCGCTGTCGGGCTGCGCGTGACGTCGCCCTTCACCGGCCGTGTGAACCTGCTTGCGGATGGGCCGGGTGTCGTCGTTTTGGATGTCGACGCGCTTGAGGAATTCAATCGGGTCAATCCGATGATTACCGTGGCGACCGTGCCGCAGTATCAGCAGATGAGCGAAGGGGGGATGGTCGCGACAATCAAGATCATTTCCTATGCCGTGCCGGGGGCTGATGTGCTGCATGCCTCTCGTCTTGCGAAAGCTTCCATTCGATTGGTCCAACCAACGCTGAAAACAGCGGGGCTTGTGGTGACAGATATCCCCGGCGGACCGTCCAACGAAAAGGGAATTGCGGCAATCCGCAACCGGGTCGAAACCTTGGGAATGCAGCTTACAGATGTGCGCATTGTCCCGCATAGCCCCGAGCATTTGGCTGAGGCGATTGCAGCAATGTCCGGTGATCTGGTGATGATCTTAACCGGTTCTGCAACATCCGACGCTTATGATGTGGCACCCCAAGCGGTTCGCGCCGCCGGAGGGCAGGTGGATCGGTTTGGCATGCCTGTAGACCCCGGAAACCTGCTGTTTTTGGGGTCATTGGAATCCCGGCCGGTGATCGGTCTACCGGGATGTGCGCGCTCTCCGGCATTGAACGGGGCTGACTGGGTGTTGTCCCGCGTGGCGTGCGGGGTCGAAACTACGGGTGTCGATATTGCCGGGATGGGCGTTGGTGGCTTGCTCAAGGAAATTCCGACACGGCCACAGCCACGGTCATCGCGAAAGCGTAATTGAGTTCCGGCAATTCGCCAGACCGCAGAAAAATCGCAGTTTTTTGTTCTCAAATGAAAATCCTCGTGTTTAACTCTCGTTAAGGGAAAACACGAAATGGGAGGAATTCATGACACAGGTCTCGATGACTGTGAATGGCGTAGCTGTGAGCGGTGAGGTTGAGGGTCGGACGTTGTTGTCTGGTTTTTTGCGCGAGCATTTGTCTTTGACTGGTACGCATGTTGGGTGTGACACGGCGCAATGTGGTGCGTGTGTTGTGCATGTGGATGGTCAGGCTGTGAAGTCGTGCAACATGTTGGCTTTGGAGGCGGATGGAGCCGATGTTGGCACGATTGAGGGTCAGGCCAATGCGGATGGGTCGTTGAACGTGATTCAGCAGGCGTTTCAGGATCATCACGGTCTTCAGTGCGGCTTTTGCACGCCGGGGATGGTGATGAGCGCGGCGGCTTTGCTGAAAGAGAACCCGCGCCCGACGGAAGGAGAGATCCGGCATTACCTGGAGGGCAACCTGTGCCGGTGCACGGGCTATCATAACATCGTCAAGGCGATCATGGCCGCATCTGGTCAGGACGTGAGCAACATCGCCGCCGAATAAGCGGCCCGAGGGAGGAGAACAAGCAATGCCCAAAGACAGTGGCATCGGAGCCAGTTCCAAGCGGCGCGAGGACGTGCGCTTTCTGACCGGAGCAGGCAATTACACCGACGACATCAACGTGGCCGGACAGGCCTATGTGTATTTTCTGCGCTCGGATATCGCGCATGGTAAGATCAACAGCATCGACACCTCGGCGGCCGAGGCCATGCCGGGTGTGGTCAAGGTGTTTACCGGCAAGGATTTCGAAGGGGTGGGCGGCATCCCCTGCGGCTGGGAAGTGACCGACAAGCACGGCGCACCCATGCAGGAACCGGCGCATCCCATTCTGGCACAGGGCAAGGTGCGCCATGTGGGCGATCCCATCGCCGCCGTGGTGGCCGACAGCCTGGCCCAGGCCCGCGATGCGGCCGAGGTGATTGACGTCGACCTCGAGGAACTGCCTGCCGTGATCGACATGAAGGCGGCGGTGCAGGATGGCGCGACGCTGGTCCATGACGATCTGAAGAACAATGTCTGCTATGACTGGCAGTTGGGCGAGACCGACGATGCCAAGGTCAACGAGGTGTTCGCCAATGCGGCCCATGTGACCACGCTGGATCTGGTGAACAACCGTCTGGTTGCCAACCCGATGGAGCCGCGCGTGGCGGTGGCGGAATACAGCCGCGGGACCGAGGATTATACGCTCTATACCACTTCGCAGAACCCGCATGTGATCCGGCTGCTGATGTGTGCCTTTGTGTTGGGCCTGCCCGAGCATAAGGTGCGCGTGGTGGCCCCGGATGTGGGCGGTGGCTTTGGCACCAAGATCTTCCACTATGCGGAAGAGGCATTTGTGACCTTTGCCGCCAAGGCCTGCAACCGGCCCGTCAAATGGTCGGCCAGCCGGTCCGAGGCGTTCATGTCCGATGCCCATGGCCGCGATCACGTGACCACGATCGAACTGGCGCTGGATGCGGAGAACAACTTTGTCGGGCTGCGCACCAATACGCTGGCCAATATGGGGGCTTATCTGTCGACCTTTGCCAGCTCGGTACCCACATGGCTGCATGGCACGCTGGCGGCGGGCAATTACACCACGCCGGTCATTCAGGTGAACGTCAAGGCGACCTTCACCAACACGGTTCCGGTGGATGCCTATCGCGGCGCGGGCCGGCCCGAGGCGACGTACCAACTGGAGCGCGTGATCGACAAGGCCGCGCGCGAGCTGGGGGTCGACCCGATTGCCCTGCGGCGTCAGAACTTCATCACCCAGTTCCCCTATGACACGCCGGTCGCGCTGACCTATGACACCGGGGACTATAACGGGACCATGGACAAGCTTGAGGCTGCCGCCGATCTGGCGGGCTTTGCCGCGCGGCGTGCGGAAAGCGAAGCCAGGGGCAAGCTGCGGGGCCTGGGCATCAACTGCTATATTGAGGCGTGCGGCATTGCGCCCTCGAACATCGTGGGGATGCTGGGCGCGCGTGCGGGTCTGTATGATGCCGCCACCGTGCGGGTGAATGCCACCGGCTCGATCAGTGTCATGGTGGGCGCGCACAGCCATGGGCAAGGGCATGAGACCGCCTTCCCGCAGATTGTGGCCGACATGATCGGCATCGACGAGTCGATGGTCGAGATCGTGCATGGCGATACGTCCAAGATCCCGTTCGGCATGGGCACCTATGGCTCGCGCAGCCTCGCGGTCTGTGGCTCGGCCATGGTCAAGGCCACCGAGAAGGTGATCGACAAGGCCAAGAAGATCGCAGCCCACCTGCTCGAGGCCTCCGAGGCGGATATCGAGCTGAAGGACGGTCAGTTCAGCGTCGCGGGCACCGACAAGTCGGTGGCCTGGGGCGATGTGACCCTGACGGCTTATGTGCCGCATAACTACCCGCTGGAAGTCGAGCCGGGGCTGGAGGAGACCGCGTTTTACGACCCGGCCAACTTTACCTTCCCCTCGGGCGCCTATGCCTGCGAGGTCGAGCTGGACCCTGAGACCGGCAAGGTCACCATCGAGGCGTTCACCGCGGCCGATGACTTTGGCAACATCGTCAACCCGATGATCGTGGATGGCCAGGTGCATGGCGGTATCGGTCAGGGCATCGGTCAGGCGCTGCTGGAGAACTGCGCCTATGACGAGAACGGTCAACTGCTGAGTGCGTCCTATATGGACTACGCCATGCCGCGGGCCGATGACGTGCCTTTCTATGGCGTGGATCATTCCAGCCAGACGCCGTGTACGCATAACCCGCTGGGTGTGAAGGGCTGTGGTGAGGCCGGGGCCATCGGCTCGCCCCCCGCTGTGGTCAATGCGGTTCTGGATGCGATGCATTCGGGTGGCAAGGCTGTCGATCACATCGACATGCCGGTGAGCCCGTCGCGCGTCTGGGCGGCGATGAACAGTTGAGAGGTTGGGGTGCGAGGGGCCAGCCCCTCGCGCTCCCCGGGATATTTATAGCCAGATGAAGAACGGATCCGTGTTCTTCGGAAAGGAAATGCGAAATGTACAGTTTCGAGTTTGAGAAGCCTTCGACCATTGCCGATGCGGTTGCCGCGTTGGGGGCCGAGGACGCACAGGCGTTGGGCGGGGGGCAGACGCTGATCCCGACGCTGAAGCAGCGGTTGGCGGCCCCTTCGGCGCTGGTATCGCTGGGTGGGATTGCCGAGATGCAGGGCGTGTGCGTCGAGGATGACGGCTCGGTCTCGATCGGCGGGGCCACGCCCCATGCGGTGGTGGCGCGCGAGGCGGCGGGGTCCTATCCTGGGCTGGCGGCTTTGGCCGGGCAAATCGGTGATCCGGCGGTGCGCAATCGCGGCACCATTGGTGGCTCGGTGGCCAACAATGATCCGGCGGCCTGTTATCCGGCGGGCGTGCTGGGATCGGGCGCGACCATTGTGACCAACGCGCGGCAGATCGCGGCGGATGACTTTTTTCAGGGCATGTTCACAACGGCGTTGGACGAGGGCGAGATCATCACCCAGATCCGCTTTCCCGTGCCGCAGGCCGCGAGCTATCAGAAGTTCCTGCAACCTGCGTCGCGCTTTGCGTTGGTCGGCGTCTATCTGGCGCGGTTCGCAGATGGCGTGCGCGTGGCTGTCACCGGCGCCAGCGAAGACGGCGTGTTCCGTTGGTCCGAGGCTGAACAAGCGCTCAACACCGAGTTCCGCCCCGACGCCCTGACCGGCCTGAGCATCAACCCCGCAAACATGATCGGCGACCTGCACGGCAGCAAGGACTACCGCGCCCACCTCGTCAGCGTCATGACTAAACGCGCAATCAACGCCTGCTCGTAACACACCAATAAACCAAGGCCCGGAAACAAAGGGCCTTGGTTACACGGTCAAATATCTGACCCTACCGTCAGGAAGCACGCAATAGGCGGACGGGTATCCGTTTGTTTTCGCAAGTGTCCGTTCGATTTCATCCACACTCAGGTAACAAAACGCTGTGGACAGTGCATCGGCGGTTGTTGCATTCGAAGCTTCAACGCTGACCGTCGACCACACCGGCGCGCCGTGATTTCTGGGATCAAGAATATGGGTGTGCTCTGCGCTCAACCTCATCGCTTGCGGGCTGGATGTTGCGATCGCTCTGTCCTTCAGTTGGACAGTCTGAACGATGCCATGACGAGGGTCGGAAATACCCAAAGTCCATACCTTACCACCGGCGTGAAACTCTCCGACATTGACCAGAACTTTGGTCCAGCCTGACTGTTTGAGGACACCGGCAACCATATCTGTCGCATAGCCCTGCGCGATGCCGTTCAGTGTCAATTTCTGACCACGGCCAAGAACAATTCTGTCTGGAGAAATCTTCACACGGTCCCAGCCAATTAAGCCTTTTGCCGCGTCAAGATCTCTGCCCTTGGCCAATGCTTCCCACAACGGTTGAACCGTTGGATCAAATTGGCCACCTGTCAAAATGTACGCCTCTTGGCAGGCCAGAAGTAGCTGAAGAAATTGCGGTGATGGGTTGCGCAGGCTGCCTTGGCTGTTCAACTGCGACAAGGCTGAACTGGGGCGATACAGGCTGAATTGGTCCTCACAATCTTGCAGCAACGCGGTCACTTTTTCTATGGCTGCGGCGGCAGTGGTGGGGTCTCCCTCAAAGGTCAGGCTGACTTCGGCACCCAAAGCGTATCCGCGCCAGGTCGTTGTCTGAGCGCCAGCGGGGGCGGCAATTGCAGCGGCAGAGATTGCTAGAAAACGGCGGCGTTTCATCACTTGGCAGCAACCTTTCGTTCCTGACGGCGGGCGGCAATGATCAATGGGACGCAACGCTGACGGTCGTCGTGAATTGCGACGCAGTCCAAACATTGGAAGCATTCATTGTACTGGATTTCCCCAGTCTTTTTGATTGCACCATATTTACACTTTACCCGGCAAAGTTGGCATGGCGAACCACATTCAGCCTTGCGGTCGATCCAATCGCGTCCGCGTATAAGCCCTCCGATTGCCAAAAACGCGCCCAACGGGCAGACATAGCGGCAAAACCCTTTGAACATGACCATGCCCAGGAAAAGCCAGAAGGCGGCATAAACGGCATAGTACCATTCGCGCACGAAGAAAGTGGTGATAGCGGTTTTGAAAGGTTCCACCTCGGCGGCTTTGTCGATCTGATCGGGGATCGTAAAAACGACAACGACAAGACCCGCGAGCACCACGTATTTCAACCATTTCAAACGCTGGTCCCATTTGTCGGACGGTTCTATTTGCGGAATCCGCAAAGCCCTTCCTAAATGGTGCGCAAATTCCTGCAGCGCGCCAAATGGGCAGAGCCAGCCGCAAAACAGCCCCCTGCCCCACGCGACAAGACCAACAATCGAAACCGCCCAAATCAGGAGCGAAAAGGGATCATAGAGAAGAAACGCAAAGCTGCCTCTCTCGAGTGCGGCGCGAAGGGTGCCGAGAACCGTCACGATTGACAATTGCCCCTGACCCCACCACCCGACAAATCCAACGACAACAGCCAGAATGCCAAGGCGGTACGGAGTGAACATTGGCTGGGCGGCAAGTGAATTCATTCGGAATCCAAGCACGGACACCAGCCCAACCAAAAATACCGACAGGATAATCATGTCGGATTGGCGGCTTCTCAGAGCTTCCAACCACGGGGGTGCAGGTTTGATCTGAACGGGTCGGGAAAAGAAACGATCAGGGGTTGAGTGTGAGATTTCGAGTGTTACCGACCCGGTTTCCGGCTGGAACATGCCATGTTCCCGCACGGCCAATACCTTTAGAATCCAGTCCCGCGAAGGATCAAAACCCAATCGCCGGTCTGTCCGCAGGATCATGGCAGTGCCATCTGGCGCGCCATCTGCCAGTTCAACAAGCAGGTCGGCATCGCGCAGGGCCACTGGCAATCCATCCTGTTCGGCTGAAATCCAATCAGGCGCTGTGTTTCGAACGAATTCATCACTAACAAGGCCGTGTCGGGCGGTTTCGATCAGAAGGATCGGCTCATCATTGTCCGAAATCTCCATAAAACCCTGCAGTTCTTCGAAACTGCCGGTCGAAAGCGCAGCACGGGCAATTGATTTAGGCCCCAAGTCCACGATCCACAGGTCGAGATACGGCTCATCCGGGTAATCCCGTGCCTCGGGGTCGTCATCTTCCCACAAAGTGCCAGCAAAAAGTGCGTCCACTTCGGAATTTGACAGCGTTTTGTGGGTTGCGATCCCGGTGGCGATCAAGTCATCCCAAGTCAGGTTTTCGTCATGATCCGGGTTCGGGAAGGCGGGCGGTGACGTCGCCAAGCCCTGCATCTTTTCCCGCGCCACCGCAAGAGCAGCGCCCATGACCGATTCATGCGCGATGCGGACACTGGCAGTGGCCTTGGTAACGCCGTCGAGGTAAACAAGCTGTGATCCCGATGCGGCGTCGCCGTACTGTGTGCCGACTACGATTGAGTCCGAGATCGAATGTCCCCCATACTGCTCAAAGAACTTGTGAAAGGGCGCTTGTCCCAAACCTGAGACAAAGATCGGTTCATTATGCTCAATCAGTTGGACGTCCATGAACCGCCCTTCCAGGTCCAATACAACCAACATGTTGATCGGCGCTCCGGAAAAACCCGGCAAGGGCGCTAAGGGCTCAGTTTCAAAAACAAATCCGGCCTCGATACCGCCCGAATTCAGGAGCGCATAGACCCCTTTGTCGTTCAGGGCGTCCCCAAGGGAAAACGGCGCACGAATAAAGTCCTCGAGTTTTTCCCGCGGCAGCGGTTCAGCTTCAGCCATCAGGCTGCCGAATAGCAGGATAATCATTGCAACCAGCGTGCGCATGGGCTGAACACTATATTTCCCATCACACGCAGGACATTCGACGAAAGTCCTAAAACGCAGTTTGCCTATCTCGGGCCATTGACGATGCGCGTAATGGATCAGACAATGAGATTACAGTCTTACGACCAAAGCAGCATTTTCCCGATAAGGTGCCGGTTGTAGGTTTTTTGCTGTAGTCACCCAGCTGTGGAGGAATCAATGACCTGGAGCACGCCTAAACTGAAGGAAGTGAATTGCGGCATGGAGATCAATATGTATTCTCCGTCCGAGGACGAAGGCCGCGAGCACGAGCGCGACCTGTTCTAATCACTTAAGCTCAGCGGAGGCCCGAGGTGCGATTTTTGGTTCTTGGGGCTTCTGCTGGTGGCGGACTGCCGCAATGGAATTGCGGCTGCCGGAATTGCCGGGACGCACGTAGCGGGGTTATCCCTCCATCGGGTCAGTCTTCATTGGCTGTGTCACCTGACGGTGAAAACTGGAGCATTCTGAACGCTTCACCAGACATCCGGCAGCAGATGCTGGACAATCCTCAACTGCATCCCCGATCAATTCGCGACACACCTGTTGCGTCGGTTCTGCTGACGAATGGGGACATCGACCACATTGCGGGCCTTCTCAGCCTGCGCGAGCAGACACCGTTTTCGCTGTTTGCCACCGGAGATATTCTTGATGTTCTGGCAGCAAACAAAATTTTTGACGCCGTGAACCGAGAAAAAGTAACACGTTCCCGCATCGCCTTGGACAAAGACTTTGCCCTACAGGATGGTCTGCAGGCACGGTTGTTCGCTGTTCCGGGAAAGGTTCCCTTGTTCATGGAAGGCGAGGCCGTAGACACCAACCTGATGGGCGAACAAACCGTTGGAGTGCGCCTTTCGACTGGTACCAGAGTGGCTTATTACATTCCCGGCTGCGCACGGGTAACGCCAAAGCTGCTGGATCAGCTTCGTGACGCGGATCAGCTCTTCTTTGACGGAACATTGTATGAAGACGACGAGATGATCCGTACGAGCACCGGGGTGAAAACAGGTCGGCGTATGGGTCATATCTCGGTCAACGGGCCTGAGGGGTCGATCGCGCAACTGGCCGGAGTAACGGCTGCCAAGACGTTCATCCATATCAATAATACAAACCCGATGTTGCAACCAAACAGCCCCGAGCGCGCTGCCGTTGAAAAGGCTGGCTGGTCAATCGCGTTTGATGGGCAGGAGATCGCAATATGAGCCGAGAGACCTTGGAAGCCCGTCTGCGGCAGATCGGACAAGAACGGTATCACGACAAACACCCCTTTCATCACCGTCTTCACAGCGGGCAGTGTTCACCGGATCAAGTGCGCGCCTGGGTGATCAATCGCTGGGCATATCAAGCCGCAATCCCTTTGAAAGACGCAGCTTTCATGTCGCGTTGCGCGGACCCGGACATTCGCCGTGAATGGCGCTCGCGCATCGAAGATCATGACGGCGGCGTTGAAGAAGGTGGCGGCATCCGACGTTGGTTGAAACTGGCCGAAGCCGTGGGGCTGGACCCCGACTACGTTGCATCGGGCCGTGGAGTGCTGCCCGCAACTCAGTTCGCTGTCGATGCCTATGTCCATTATGTTCGTGAACGCCCGATGCTTCAGGCCGTCGCGTCATCTCTGACCGAGTTGTTTGCGCCCAAAATCCACGAGCAACGGATCGAAGGACTGTTAGCTCATTATGATTTCGCAAACGCGGATAGCCTGTCTTATTTCCGTAAGCGCCTGACTCAGGCACCCAAAGACGTGGCCTTTGGCCTCAACTGGGTGTTGGATCATGCGGATACAGCCGAAAAAGAGGATATGGCCTGCGACGCGCTGATATTCAAAACCAACGTGCTTTGGGCCCAGTTAGACGCGTTGTGGTCAGCTTATGTCACGCCGGGCGCGGTCCCTCCCGGCGCATGGAAGCCCGGAGAAGGCATGGCATGACCCTGGCGCTGCGCAAAACCGACCGTCCTTACCTGCCCCGCGGGGTCCGCGTACAACGCGACGAGAAACGCAACCGAACCGTTTTGATGGCGCCCGAAAAAGTAATCGAGCTGGACGATATCGGAGTTGCGATCCTGTCACGGATCGACGGCATGACCAGACTTGAAGACTTGGTTCAGGATTTGGCCACCACCTACAACGCGCCAGCCGAACAGGTAGAACCTGATGTCCAGCGATTTCTGCAAGCCTTGCGCGGCCGGCTTTACGTAATGGTGAAGGAATGACCCCATCTGCGCCAATAGCCCTGCTTGCAGAGCTGACACATCGCTGTCCGCTTAGTTGTCCCTATTGCAGCAACCCGGTCGAGTTGGAGCGTAAAGAGACCGAACTGGACACGGAAACGTGGAAAGAGGTCCTGGGACAAGCGCGCGACCTTGGTGTTTTGCAAGTGCATCTGTCCGGCGGAGAGCCTGCTTCGCGCCGCGACCTCGAAGAACTTACGGAACACTCGGCTGGGCTTGGACTTTATACTAACCTGATCACATCAGGCATTGGATTGACACCCAAGCGTCTGGACAATCTGGAAGCCGCAGGACTGGATCACATCCAATTGTCGCTTCAGGGCACAAACGCCAACCTTGCAGATTTTATCGGCGGGTATCGCGGTGGGTTCGATCGCAAAATGAGCGTTGCCAAAGACATCCGGGAAAGGGGCATTCCGCTCACGCTGAACGCGGTAATGCACCGGAAGAATCTGGATGATCTGGACCGAACCATTGAAATGGCCGTCGAACTTGGCGCGCGACGGCTTGAAGTTGCCTGTGTCCAGTTTCACGGCTGGGCGCTGCAGAACCGCGCCGCCCTGCTGCCGACTCGGGCACAGACCCAGGCTGTGAAGGAAACAGTGGCCCAGGCCGCCCGTCGGTTACAGGGGGTTCTGGCCTTTGATTTCGTCCCGCCAGATTACTATTCCGATTTTCCCAAGGCGTGCATGGGTGGGTGGGGATCAACCGGTTTGAACATTACGCCCAACGGTACGGTACTGCCCTGCCACGCAGCCCAGACACTGACCCATCTCAGGTTTGAAAACGTCCGCGACACCGGGCTTGAAGATATCTGGTACAAAAGCCAAGCCTTCAACGCCTATCGCGGAACAGATTGGATGCCCGAACCTTGTCAGAGCTGCGACCGAAAAGATCTGGATTTTGGCGGCTGTCGGTGTCAAGCCCTTGCATTGGCTGGCGACGCCGGAGCAACGGATCCCATATGCAGGAAATCGCCACTTCACGCGAAAGTCACTGAGATTTTGCATCAGGAACCAAACGCGCAGGAAAGCGACCTAGTTTACCGAAGACTTTGACCCTTGATAATTGGCGGGCCTTTATTGCGACGCCGCTGTTTCTTGCGACGGTCCAGTCCACCCTAATGCGACCAGCCTATCAATAACCGCCGCTGCATGTGCGTCATTCCTGTAGATACTTTTCAACATCGCATCGACCGGCACTTCCGGCCAGGCAAGCTCCAGCTCTGCCAGTTTCGCGCGCGCCTCTGGCTTGCGTCCCAAAGCCGCTAACGAAGCGGTCACATAAGCCAATGACGGCGCGCTGAGAGGGTCGCCCAGCTCCTTCGCCTCTTCAAACCTTGCAATCGTCGTTTCAAATTCACCTAGATGAAAATGTGCCGCTCCAGAGATGTTGCGATTGGCAAACCGTTGATTGCTGGACTCCAGCAAAGACAGACGATCCGCAATTTCGACAGCTTCTTCGAAGTCACCCGAAAACAGGGCAACAGCACCCAGAAAATCCAGAATGGCGCCGTCTGCCGGGTCAAGCTGGGATGCACGCCGCCCAAGCGTCAAAGCCGTCTCATAATCCCCATTGGCAAAATAAGCCCAGCTTTTTGCCGACTGGCTCCACCCATGCTCGGGCGCCAGTTGCATCGCTTCGTTTGCGAAATCCATAGCAGCCGTCGCGTAGTCAGATTTCTCCTGCAACTCAGGGGTCAGGATGGACAGCGTCGCCAGAGTCTGTGCCGCTCCTGCGTACCCTCCGAAATAGGTTGCATCCATTTCGATGACCCGTTCAAACACCGAAAGGACCAGTATCTGTCTTTGCAAATCAAAAATCGGGAAAGTCATCACGCGCGCCTGTTGCGCAAGGTTGTAGGCCTGCAAAGCAGACGGAGACTTTTCATAAATCGCGGCGTTACGCAGCAAGTCGGGCTTTCCCACCGCAACATTATCAGGCTTTGAACCGGAACCCCGCTCCGACGTTACAGGCAAAAAGCTGACCGCCAAGACCGCGCCCAAAAACACACCTGCGGAGAACGTCGTAAGTGGCAACCAAAATATTTTTTCTGACTTACGGGGTTCGGGCTGAATACTCTTCGTCGCAGGCTCAAATCGTGGGCGATACCCTCCTGTGTCGATGTGCAATCGAACGGGGTCAAACTTACCAACGCCCTCGTAATACAGTTCCAAAAGCTGCCGAAGTCGCCGTGCGTCTACGCGGACGACGTTTTCCGGGTCTATGCCTTCTGACGTGTCGCGGTCATAGACATCCTGCGCGACCGTCTTTCCGCGAATATCGGCCCCCCGACCTGCGATCTCTTCCTCAACCACATAGTTTAGAAAAGAACGCAACCTATCCGCGCCATCGAAATGCGTATCGTCCAACACATTGGCAAGCGCACGGCGCTTGTCTTGTTCTGAGATTCCATCTGAAGCGGCCATCACATTCAGATACTTGCAATTAATTCGACGTGAGTCACCCGGATTTTCACCGTGAGTCACTTACGCGAAGTGCCATCACGGTGCAGAATTAAAAGGGTACACCCCGCAGGTAAGCCTAACTGGTCTGCGATCCGAATTGCCTTGTCATTTGATCACAAAGGGGAAATCCATGTCACGGCGCACACGTTTTTCACATCTCGGCAAACACTTTTCGATCGGGCTGGTCTTTGGCGCGTGGGCTATAGCGCCCCAGACCTTCACCAACACCATAGAGGCTTTGTTCGTACCAAATGCCGCCTATGCACAAGAAACCCAGGAGGTTTCGCCAACAATGGTGCGCGACCGCCCCCGTGACGTTTATTACCCGAACACCGAAGATCTGGCTGAAGACGAGATGCGGGTCATCGCCTGCGGCACCGGGATGCCAACCACGCGTGCAGCACAGGCTGCGGCGTGTTTCCTTGTTGAATTGGGAAACGGCGACAAGTTCCTGTTCGACATCGGATCAGGTTCAGCGGAACGAATTTCATCATTGCAAATCCCCTACAACTATTTGGACAAGGTCTTTATCGGGCACCTCCACACTGACCATTTCGGGGCCTTGCATGACCTCTTTATCGGCGGTGCATTGATGGGGCGAAACGTGCCATTGCGCGTGTGGGGGCCAAGCGGCCCAGTGGAGGAACTCGGCACGGCATATGCGTTGGAGAACATGCGCAGGATGCTGACATGGGACCTTGCAGCAAGGGCGGGAAACACAGATTTCCGGGGCTATAACCTCGTGATAAACGAGTTTGACTACACCGGTGAGAACCAGATTGTTTATGAAAGCAACGGTGTTACCATCCGTTCCTTTCCGGCAATTCACGCCATTGATGGGTCAGTTAGCTATGCATTGGAATGGAACGGTCTGAAATTTGTTTTTAGCTCTGACACGTATCCTAACAAATGGTTCAAGGAACACGCGCAAAATGCCGATCTAGCGATCCATGAGTGTTTTATTGCGGTGCCGGAATTGGTCACTAAAATGAAATTTACACCCGAATCCGCCCTTCTGGTGGGAACACAGGTTCACACGGCCCCAGAAGCCTTTGGAAAAGTCATGAGCGACATAAAACCCCGCATGGCCGTCGCCTATCACTTTTTCAATGACTTCGACACGGCCAACGGTGTCTATGAAAGAATACGCTCCACTTATGACGGACCACTGACCCTTGCAGACGATTTCATGGTCTGGAACGTCACCAAGGATGACATCTCAGTCCGCATGGCGGTCACAGAAGAACACACATGGGCGCCGCCACTGGCCGCACCCGCACAGGCGCCCGATATGCAAGACCGTATCGATTTCTCGGAAAAAGCAGGCGTACCACAAGAGGTCATGACGTTTTCACAGTTCACTCTGGACGGGATCGACGATGTGGATGATGTGCTCCGCCCAATCTACGAAGAAGCGTCAGAAGTGTTGGGGCAAACGTTCCCCTACCCCGGAGATGAGCAGTAATTCGAAATCGCCGGAACCGGGTCGGGTAGGACATTGGGCTGAACCGATGGTTGCCATTCGCCGCGTGTCAGACATAAATGAAAGGTGGAACTTCGCGGCCCGAGGTGAACTGATCAGTTTCGGCCTGAACGGGGATGATCAGCGATACCTCGTTCTGGCCGGGTTTGACTGGAAAAGTTGGGAGAACACATCACTGCGCTTTGGGTATCAGTTCTATGTCATCGACTTTTCGACAGATCAGCCTGACGGAGAGTTTGATTATGACGTTAGTAAAAACGGTCTTTATGCGGCTATCACTTTTCGTTTCTAAGACGCTCGCACGGTCGGTGAACTGGTGTTTTTGGGCATTGTTTTTGGCCTGCGTGTTGATCAGGCCCAAGGATAGTGCCGCAGACCTCGTATCCCCTTATGGCGGCGAGACCGCTCCCAATTTTGCAGAGCTGTTGGTCGAAGACGGCCGCGTTCGCGTCGCGCTGGAAATAGACCTTGGCGACTATCCGTTTTTTGTTGCGCCCGATGATGGAACAGGGCGCGCGTTGGCGGCCCGGACGGGGCGAACCTTTGGTGTGGCGGCAGATGGCAAAACTCTGACCCCAGTGGTCCGGTCGATAGATGTTCGCCGCAGAACACCCAGACTGACCGCCGCTAGCAAAGTGATAGCTCCGCGGCCCCGAAGCGAAGACGTTGTATTTGTTGAAATGGAATTCCAATTCCAAGGCCAGCCGACACAGATCACGTTTACGCCGCCACTAAATGAAAACGGCATTCCTTTAGCCTCAATTGGTATGGTCGCCGAACATCTCGGGGTGCCCGTAACCGATTACCGATACCTGTCCCGCCCGGAAACAATGCTGCCCAACTGGGAAGACCCCTGGTTTACCACGTTTGAAAACCCGAATCTGACGCGCCATCACAAGTCCCCTCTCATGTCGTTCCTGTCGATGGAGCCCCGGGAAGTTCGCCATGAAATAATCTTTCGGCTGAAGGACTTTGAAGCATGGGCAGACCTGAATTTGGGTCCGGCGGAACGCCTTTCACCGGATCAGGTGGCGCGGGTGAAGTCGGAAGCTGCATCCTTTTTTGAACAGCACAACCCCCTGTCAATCAACGGTACAAACGTATCGCCCCGCGACGTTCAGGTCTCGCGGATCGCGGTCGGTGCGGACGGGTTGCGCGTATTACCCGACGAGGCCGAGGCGCAACGGACAACCATGTTGATGGGCGCTGTATTGTCCTATCCAAACGCTACGCTGGCCGATCGCGTAGATATGACATGGCAACTTTTCCCCGACGGGACCGATATTATTCCGGTCACCCTAAGCGACCCTGCTGGGGCCGTACCCTCGCAAATCCACAAATCGGACCCGACCGTGGTTTGGAACAATCATCTGACGTCTTGGGAAAACCCCATAACGCAACCCGTTGTCGTAAAGTCCGCCGGTTTGGTCTCCCTCCCGATGCTTTCGATCGGGTTTGGCTTGGCGGCCCTCATTTGCGCGGGACTCGCACTGCGCACGAACACCAGTCGAAGAACCGTTTTTGCCGTGATGCTTGGAGCCTTCACGACAGCGGCGCTGCTGACCATTCCAATCCGCAATGCCCTGCCAATGATGACCGCCGCTGCACCGGATGAAGTAACCACTCACCAAGTTGTTCAGGGACTGCTTGGCAACCTGAGCGTCGCGATGCTGGAACCCGATATAAAAGGTGTGGAAGCGGCGTTAGAGCCGTTTGTCACACCCGACAATCGCGATCAAATTCGCGATGAGCTGCGTCGAGGCCTATCCGTAAGCCTACCCTCGGGGGCTTTGGCGAAGACCGACAAGATCGTCGATCTGCGGATTGAGGGGCTGTCGTCCGGCGAAGACAGAAACTCGCACCAGATTATCGCGAATTGGACAGCACGGGTCAGCGGCGGCCATTGGGGACATCTGCATCAGCAATCCGTGCTGTTTCGCGGTTTGATGAACGTGTCGCGACATGGCGACCAATGGCATCTGGATGGCTTGACCGTCCTGAACGCGCAGAAGCAAGGATGACATAATGCGATTTGCAATACGTTTTGCGGTACTGGTTTTATCATATCTGTCTGTCGCAGGTGGGGCCTGGGCGCATTTCAACCTGAACCAGAATGTTCGCATATTTCATATCGTCCGTAACGACAGCGGACTAAATGTGATGCTGCGCACGCCGATGGCTTATGTTCTGGCGGATAAAGTTGGGCCTGCCGGGACCGACGGCCTGCCCCGCCCTGCACCTTTCACAACCAATGAATTGCAAGACGGTGTTGTCATGCACTTGGTCGATGTTGAGGCGCTCAGGCGCGCGCCATTTGCCCTTGCGGATATTGTCCTCAACGAGCTTGTAATCGAGCAGGCCGATGGCAGGCTCCAAGGTCATATCGTCAATCTGAAAGTCTATCCCATCGGTCAAGAGCCGGGCTTTGCGACTAAAGCCGAGGCAACAGAAGCCTTGGCAGCGACTGCCATCAACATAGGCAGCGATCAGCAAGTTTACGTGGGTGATACCGTCGTTGATATATGGCTGACGTTCGGTGATGCGTCAGATGCCGCCTATGCGCTGTCGATGTTGTCCAACCCCGGTCTGGCGGGCCAGGACGAAACTGCCAACCTTATTCTGAATTATCACAACGGCGAAACGCAAACCTACCGCGCCAAGGGGTTGCTGGCCGAACCTATCGAAATCACTGGAACTGCATCCTCTGCCGCTGCGACTTTTGTCGTTGAAGGCGTCCGGCACATAATTGAGGGCATTGATCATGTTCTGTTTGTCCTGTGCATGGTGATCGGATCGCTGAACTTAAAGGCCCTGCTTGCGCGGGTGACAGGTTTCACGCTGGGCCACAGCGTGACTTTGATCATGGGGTTTTTCGGTCTGGCACCTTCAGCGCCTTGGTTCATTCCGGCCGTTGAAACGGCAATCGCCATGACCATCATACTCGCGGCCGCCGACGCCGTGTTTCAAAGATCGGGGGGCAAACACTCTTACCTTGTTGCGGCTGGCGTAACGGCTGGTGTCGGGCTTTTGCACGGGTTTGGGTTCTCGTTCATGCTGCGCGAAATTCTGAAGGTTGACGCGGACAATGTCTGGCAAAGCCTTCTGGCCTTTAATGTCGGCGTCGAGATCGGACAGTTGATGATCGTTCTGGTGACATGGCCGTTGGTCGTTATCCTCAGGCGAATGCCGACATCCGTTTGGATCGGGGCGCGGGCTTTCATTGCCGCCTCGATTTCGGTTGTTGCATTGATCTGGGTCGTCGAGCGCTTTTCCCTGCTGATCACATAAAATCAGTCCCCTGCTGAGCGTGTTTTTCCACCTTCGCTCAGGGACTTTGCCAACGCGCTCAGATCGCTGTAAATGCGCCCAGCCACAGGATGCCAGTCACCGACATCCCGGCCTTGTGTTTCAACCACAAAATTATCGCCCCTTGCCGCCGGACCTGTCAAAGCGGCCTTGGGTCCTTGCGCGCAAACATTATCGCACGTCCCACGAAGCAGCGTTTCGTTCAACTGTTGGGCGACGTCATCCGGAACACCGGCTGCGTCCCATGCTTCACGTGCAATAGCTTGCAAAACGACCGTGAAGTTGTTCGAAATGACCGCCGCTGCGTGGTACAGGCTTTTGCCTTCTGACTTAATTGGAAAGCACTTGGCACCAAGCGCTTCGAACATAGTTGTGGCCACTTCCGTCGCTTCTGGATCACCTTCAACACCGCAAAGCACCCCATTGAACTGACGCGCGGCGGTCAGAGGATCGGCAAAAGACAGAACCGGGTGAACACTGGCCAGCCGCCAGTTCAAGGATCGCAGTGGTGCCATCTGATCGGCAGGAAAGAATCCGCTACAATGCAAGGCCACCGAAGGCGTCGGGCTGGCTGAATAAGCCTCGGTAATCTGCTCGGCAACGCGATGAATCTGAGTATCCGGTACGGTCAGCATCCAAACATCCGCCGGACGCAACTCAGCAAAATTATCAACGGCCCTGCCCTGACCGATCAGCTCAACAAAATCCTGCGCAGATTGCATACGCGCATTCAAAACATCCTGAAGAATATAGCCGTCTTTGCCCTGCAGAAGCCGAGCAATCGTTTGACCCACCCGCCCGGCACCAATGATATTCACCGTTGAACTGTGCATGCCGGTAACCTCCTGTTCTGGTCGGATACTTTATTGATTAGGCGTGGAAATATCTCAAGCAAACCCGCGGAGAATTTAATGTTACAAAAACATTGTAACTTTAGTATTTCCGTAACATAATAGAGTCAACAAGACCCAATTCTGATCCAAAAACAGGATCAGACGCGGCCTCCGCATATGCGGGTTTTTGCGTTTGAGGAGGACGCAAGCATGTATGCACAGATGGTCAAGTCCACCGGAAAGGGTGTTCAATCACGGGACGACATGAGCCCCGAGGACAAAGCCTTTCAGGATCGTATCGACCGGGGGGAAAAGATTGAGCCAAAGGACTATATGCCCGAGGCCTATCGCAAGACGCTGATCCGGCAGATCGGTCAGCACGCCCATTCCGAAATCGTCGGCCAACTGCCCGAGGGCAATTGGATCACCCGCGCACCCACGCTTGAACGTAAGGCCAATCTGCTGGCCAAAGTACAGGATGAGGCGGGACACGGGCTTTACCTGTATTGTGCGGCTGAAACGCTTGGCGTCAGCCGGGATGAGCTGGTGGAAATGCTTCATTCCGAGCGGATGAAGTATTCGTCCATCTTCAACTACCCCACCCTTACTTGGGCGGATATGGGTGCGGTCGGTTGGCTGGTCGATGGGGCTGCAATCATGAATCAGGTGCCGCTGCAGCGTACGTCCTATGGGCCATATGCGCGCGCAATGGTTCGCATCTGCAAGGAAGAGAGCTTTCACCAGCGTCAAGGCTATCACATCATGATAAAAATGGCGAAAGAAGGCACCGCTGATCAAAAACGCATGGCACAGGATGCGTTGAACCGATTCTGGTATCCTGCGTTGATGATGTTCGGTCCGTCGGACAAGGACAGCGTGCATTCCGCGCAATCGATGGCCTGGAAAATCAAGATCAACACCAACGACGAGTTACGCCAGAAATTCGTCGATGAAACCGTTCCGCAGGCCGATTTTCTGGGCCTGACGATCCCCGATGAAAACCTGCGCTGGATAGACGAGACCGGCCATTACGAGTTCAGCGAACCAGACTGGTCGGAATTCTTCGAAGTGATATCCGGCAATGGCCCCTGCAACGCCGAGCGTCTGAACACACGTCGCAAGGCGTGGGATGATGGCGCGTGGGTGCGCGAGGCAATGCTTGCCCATGCGCGCAAATCCCAGAAACGCTCTCAAGCTGCGGAGTAACCCGATGACACATGAAAACGAATGGCCCCTGTGGGAGGTCTTTATCCGCGGACAGCACGGCATGAGCCACCGCCATGTCGGATCGTTGCACGCCGCAGATGCCGAGCATGCAATTCGCAACGCGCGCGACGTTTACACGCGCCGCAACGAAGGCGTCAGCATCTGGGTTATCGAAGCCGAAAAGATCACAGCCTCCAACCCCTCGGACAAAGGACCGTTATTCCATCCGGCCCGTGACAAGGTCTATCGGCACCCGACATTCTACGACATCCCGGAAGAAGTTGGGAAAATGTGATGACAGTCTCTGCTGCTGAAAGCCCTCTGTTCGAGTTCCTTCTCAGGCAGGGGGACAATGCCCTGGTGCTGGGTCATCGTACTTCGGAATGGAGCGGGGTCGCTCCGGTATTAGAAGAAGATATCGCGCTGGCGAACATGGCTCTGGATTTGATCGGCCAGACCCAGTTGTGGCTGGGATATGCCGGTGAGGTCGAAGGTGCCGGGCGAACCGCCGATGATCTGGCCTTTCTGCGCGAAGTTTACGATTATCGAAACCTTCTGATGCTGGAGGTGCCGAATGGCGACTTTGGGAGGACGCAAATGCGCCAGTTCCTGTTTGATGCCTTTCAGGTACCGTGGCTGACACGCTTACAGGACTCGAAAAACACGCGCGTGGCCGAGATCGCAGCCAAGTGCTTGAAAGAGGCGCTATATCACCTCGACCGATCCTCTCACACGGTGATTGCTTTGGGGGATGGGACAGAAGAAAGCAACCGCCGCATGACGGACGCGCTGACGTTCCTTTGGCCTTATAGCGGAGAGGTTTTCAAGGACGATGCCACCGATAACGCCATGGCCGAAGCGGGGGTCGCGCCGTTGCCCTCGGATCTACACTCCGTCTGGCTGGAAACGGTTGAACGCGTGTTGACTGAAGCTTGCCTGACATTGCCCGAGGGAGCATTTGCCCAATCAGGTGGGCGCACCGGGTTTCGGCACACCGAGCATCTGGGACACATGCTGGCGGTTATGCAAACCCTCCAACGCTCTTACCCCGGAGCGACTTGGTAGCCGCAATGCCTGTAACCGAAGCACAGATTTGGGACTGGCTCGAAGGCGTCCCCGACCCCGAAATCCCGGTGATCTCGGTGGTCGATCTTGGGGTGATCCGGGATGTTTCCGTGTCCGGCGACGCAGTGACGGTGACCGTTACACCCACTTATTCCGGCTGCCCTGCGATGGCGGTGATATCAATGGACATAGAAACGGCTCTGGCCACAAACGGGATTGAAAACCTGCAGATCCAAACCCGTATTGCGCCACCCTGGACGACCGACTGGCTATCGGAAAAAGCCCGCACCCGGTTAGAGGAGTTCGGCATTGCTCCGCCGCAACCCGCGGGCGGTCCAACGCGGTGCCCGCACTGCAAATCCGACAGGCTTGAAAAGATCAGCCAATTCGGTTCGACCCCCTGCAAAGCGCAATGGCGCTGCAAGGACTGTCTGGAACCCTTCGACTATTTCAAATGTATCTGAGGTCTTGAGTTATGGCGACGTTTCACCCCCTGACCGTGACGGACATCCAAAAAACGATCCGCGACGCAGTTATTGTGACCCTGAAACCCGAAAGCCCGGACAGATTTACCTTTGCACCGGGCCAATACCTGACGTTCAAACGAGACTTTGACGGTGAGGAATTGCGGCGCTCCTACTCTATCTGCGCGGCACCACATGAAGGTGTTTTGCAGGTTGGGATCAAAAGCGTTGATGGCGGCGCGTTTTCCAACTGGGCCAACACAGAACTGCAAGTGGGCGATGTTATGACCGCCATGCCGCCCATGGGTAATTTTCACGCGGCGGTGGATACCGATGCCCCGCACTATCTGGGATTTGCGGGGGGATCGGGCATCACACCGGTATTGTCGATCCTGAAAACCGCCCTGTCCGAAGACCCCTCTGCCCGGTTTACACTTGTCTACGCGAACCGAACCCCAAACACGATCATGTTCCGGGAAGAGCTAGAGGACCTGAAAAACCGGTACCTGCACCGATTGAACATCGTTCACATACTTGAAGATGACAGTCAGGAGATTGACCTGTTCCGGGGGAGGGTCGACGGTGAAAAATGCGCGGCTCTGTTTCGGCATTGGATCGACATAGGCTCTGTCTCGATGGCGTATATCTGCGGGCCGGAGCCTATGATGCTGGCGATTTCGCAATCGCTCAAGGATCACGGTTTGACAAAGGATCAGATCCGGTTCGAGTTGTTCGCCTCTTCCCAACCGGGCCGAGCCAAAACCCGCCCAACCTCAAAAGCCATTGACGATGCAGGCATCAAGGGGCGGGTTACACTGGGCGGCGTGAGCCGCAGCCTGACCATTCCAAAGGATACCAGCCTGTTGGAAGCCGCGCTTGCTGAGAACCTTGACGCGCCTCACGCCTGCAAAGCAGGGGTGTGTTCCACGTGCAAAGCACGGGTTGTAGAAGGCGAAGTCGAAATGGTGGCAAACCACGCACTGGAAGATTACGAAGTGGAAGCTGGTTTTGTTCTGACCTGTCAGTGTTTCCCAGTCTCAGACAAAGTGATGTGGGATTACGATGAGGCAGGCCACTAACTGTCGGCCTGAACCCCGGGCAGACCTGCAACAGTAAATTGCGTGATAGTTCTTGCATAACCTTCGCGATCTGATCGCGTCGCCTTTGGGTGCCACATGTAATACCAATTCAACATGCCAAAAACCGACATCGTCAATTCGCGCAACAACCTGGGCTGCGAACTCAACTTGCCGCCGCTCACCGCATCCAGAATACCACTCATCTGAGTGACCATATCCTTTTGATAGGCTTTCAGCACCGTCTGCATGGCGTCGGGCAGCAGTGAGACCCCTTCGCTCTGAATGTTGTGTTCATAATCCATCCCTTCATAAGCCAGAAGGTATTCTCGCAAAACCAGATGCAACTGTTCTTCGGGCGGTTTGCCTTCCAATTCGACCGAAGAGACCCGGTCGTTCAACTCGGAAAGATAGGAATCCAGTATATCGAACAGCAACGCCTCTTTACTGTCATAGTAGTGATAGATGTTGGCTTTCGATATGCCCGCGCTTTTCGCCACCTGGTTCATCGAGGCACGTGCAATCCCTTCGCGGGCAAAAACACTGGCCGCAACCGAAAGGATGCTCTGCCGTTTTTTATCGTGGTCTTTTGCGATCGTGCGCGCCACGGGCTCACTCCTTTGGTCTGTTGTCGATAACACGTCGGGCCTTGCCCTGACTGCGTTCGACAGTGCCGGGCACACCGACACTTACTGTGGTTCCGATCCCTATCGTATCTTTGATCTTCTTAGACAAGGCCCCGGCCGCGGCATCCCGTGCTGCATCAGCTGCCGCATCAGGCGCGGCTTCGACATGTACGGTCATCGCGTCCATCCGGCCCGAGCGAGTCAGTTCAATCTGGAAATACGGCGCGAGTTCGGGGGTCGCCAGAACTAGTTCTTCGATTTGGGTCGGAAAGACATTCACGCCGCGCATGATGATCATGTCATCAGAACGTCCGGTAATCTTCTCCATCCGCCGCATCGACCGCGCCGTTCCGGGCAACAGACGTGTCAGGTCGCGCGTGCGGTATCGTACCATCGGCAGCCCTTCTTTGGTTAGCGTTGTAAAGACCAACTCTCCGATCTCACCGTCTGGCAAGACCTCGCCGGTCTCGGGGTCGATGACCTCGGGGTAGAAATGATCCTCCCAGATGTGTAGGCCGTCCTTGGTCTCGACGCATTCATTGGCCACACCGGGACCCATGATTTCCGACAGGCCATAGATATCAACCGCATGCATGTCAAACGCGGCCTCGACCTCGGCTCGCATCGCGTTGGTCCAGGGTTCGGCACCAAAAATACCAACTTCCAGCGAACTGTCCCGCGGGTCTATTCCGGCGGCATGAAACTGTTCAAGGATGTTGAGCATATAGGACGGGGTCACCATGATCGTACTGGGTTTAAAATCCTGTATCAGCATCACCTGCCGTTCTGTCATTCCGCCCGAAACAGGTACGACCGTGCAATTCAATTCCTCAGCCCCGTAATGAGCGCCAAGCCCGCCGGTGAACAGGCCATAGCCATAAGCAATATGGACGATGTCACCGGGCTTGGTTCCGCTGGCCCTCATCGACCGTGCGACCAGCTTTGCCCAGTTGTCGATATCCCCGCGCGTATACCCGACAACTGTCGGTTTGCCCGTTGTCCCTGATGATGCGTGCACACGCACGATCTGTTCACGCGGGACAGCAAAAAGGCCAAAGGGGTAGTTAGCCCGCAGGTCATCCTTGTAGGTGAATGGGAACTTCGACAGGTCCGCCAGCGATTTCAAATCATCCGGGTGCACCCCTGCGGCATCAAACCTTTGCCGATAAAAGGGGACGTTTTCATATGCGTGCTTTAACGACCATTGCAGCCGTTGCAGTTGCAAGGCGCGAATTTCGTCTGTGGATGCTATTTCGATCGGGTCGAGCCTGTCTCGGGCTGGCGTCAGGTCTTTCATGCTCCTCCTCCCCTATTCCTCGAAAAGCTGGCCCGGAATGGCGCGGGAGCAGCCTCGAAATTCTGCGATCACTGTGTTTTTCTGGTTGGTGACGGTGACGTCATAAATGCCGTTTCGCCCGGTCAAGCTGACTTCGCGCGCCTCGGCGAAAAGCCGGTCACCCAATCGGCCCGGCGCAATGTATGAGATAGTGTTGTGTTGCGCGACGGTGGACTGATTTCTGCTGTTGCAAGCAAACGCAAAGGCGCTATCGGCCAGCATGAAGATCACACCGCCATGGCAGATACCATGTCCGTTGATATGGTGTTTCTCGATCATCATGGACAGTGTCGCCCTGCCCTCATCCACGTCGTCAATGCGCATGCCAACCCAAGGGCTAGCGTTGTCCTCGCGCCACATGGCTTGCGCCGCACGTTCCGCGCGCTCTTTAGGCGTCATGCTTGCGGCCTTTGGAATTTAACAAACAAACGACCAATTTGCCCTTTACCCGGCCCGTGCTTCCCACCGTCATGGACACCACATTCTCCTTGATCTTCCTCCGCCCTGTACTTAAACATTTCATAAACCGACCGGTAGGTCAATTAATGAGTTGAGTCACACCGAACCCAGACGCAAGGACCGCCTCATGACTGTACAAAATGTTGAAAGCTACATCGCCGGACAGTGGATCGGATGCGACAGTTCAGCCCGCGAAATCCACTCGGCCGTAACCGGTGAGTTGATTGGAAGGGCCGGGAACACTGCGCTGGACATTGGGGCCATGTTGGACTTCGCGCGCTCAAAGGGCGGGCCTGCCCTGCGCGGGATGACGTTCCATGATCGTGCGCGCATGCTCAAGGCGTTGGCGGCGCACTTGGGACAGCACAAACAAGCCCTTTATGACATTTCATTCGCGACGGGCGCGACGCAGAAAGATCACCTGATCGACATTGACGGCGGTATCGGCACATTGATGGTCTATGCCAGCAAAGGTCGCCGTGAAATGCCGGACGACACCATCTATTTGGATGGTGAGGTCGAACGGCTGTCCCGGCACGGCACCTTTCTGGGGCAGCATATCTGTACCTCGCTGACCGGAGCGGCCGTTCACATCAATGCCTTCAATTTTCCTGTTTGGGGTATGCTGGAAAAGCTGGCCCCAACGCTTTTGGCTGGGGTTCCCGCAATCATAAAACCGGCGACGGCGACCTGCTATGTTGCCGAACGCTGCGTGAGGATCATGCTGGCTAGCGGCCTGCTGCCAGAAGGCGCCATTCAGTTGATTTCCGGCGGGCTCGGAGACCTGTTGGATCATTTGGGCGGGCAAGACGCCGTCAGCTTCACCGGTTCGGCTGCAACCGCAAAAACGCTTCGCGGCGCATCATGTTTTCAAGGAAATGCAACGCGGTTCATTGCCGAACAAGACAGCCTCAACGCGTCGATCCTCGGCCCGGATGCCGTGGCAGGCACGCCCGAATTTGATCTGTTCATCAAAGAAGCCACCCGCGAAATGACCACCAAGGCAGGCCAGAAATGCACCGCCATTCGCCGCATCATGACTCCGGCTTCTCAGGTCGTGGCAGTTATTGACGCCCTAAGCAGACGGCTTGGATCGGTCGTCATTGGGGACCCTGCGGCTGAAGAATCACAAATGGGTGCCCTCGTGTCCCAGGCCCAAAGACAGGATGTTCTGGAAAAAGCCGCCCTAATCGGGCAAGAGGCGGACCGCGTTTTCGGAAACCCCGATGGCTTCGTGGTGCATGGAGCGGATCGAGACAAAGGTGCATTTGTCCCGCCGATGCTGTTTCATTGCGCGTCGCCGGACACAGCCAACCTGCTGCATTCGGTCGAGGCGTTCGGCCCCGTTTCAACCGTCATGCCCTATCGCGATCTGGAACACGCGGTCCAGACAGCCAATCGCGGTGGAGGAAGCCTCGTGGCATCGGTTATCACGAACGATCTCGATGTCGCCAGAACTGTCGCCTTGGGTGCTGGGCCGTTCCACGGGCGACTTTATTTCAACAACCGGACCTCGATGAAAGAAAGCACAGGCCATGGGTCACCCCTGCCGCATATGGTGCATGGCGGGCCCGGTCGCGCGGGCGGCGGCGAAGAGATGGGCGGTATTCGCGGCGTGATGCACTACATGCAACGCACCGCCATTCAGGGCAGCCCCGACATCCTGACGGCCATTGGGCGTAAATGGGTGCCGGGTGCAAACGAAATAACCAGTCACGACCATCCGTTCACCCGCACATTCGACGCGCTTGAAATCGGGGAAACCCTGCACACCGCGGAACGTGAAATTACGCTGGACGACATCGAGAACTTTGCCCATTTCACCGGCGACACGTTTTATGCCCACATGGATGATGCAGCCGCCAAGCGGAACCCATTCTTTCCGGGCCGTGTTGCGCACGGTTATCTGCTGCTGAGCTTCGCCGCCGGTCTGTTCGTTCAACCGGACGAGGGACCAGTTTTGGCCAATACAGGGCTGGATAACTTGCGGTTCCTCAAGCCAATTCAGGCGGGAGACAGCATTCGCGTTCGTCTGACCGTGATGCAAAAGTCGCCGCGAAATCAGGACTATGGTGAGGTCCGGTGGAAAGTCACCCTTCTTAACCGCGACGGTGATCTTGCGGCCGAATACGAGTTGCTGACCATGAACGCCTATCATCGCGATGAACCTTAGGGTTTTCTCATAGCCACATGGCGCGATGGCGTGATAACTAAGGGGTCAACTTCCATTTAAGCGCTTTGGAAAGACCCGATTTTGACTGCCGCCGACTCCCTGATTGATGACCTGTGCAACCTTGAGCCGATCAAGACATGGTCGTTGATTGTCACGCTGTTTGGCGACCTCAGCGACCACCACATCACGGGCAAGGAGCTAGGCCTGCTGATGGGACATGTCGGCGTAAGAACCGAGGCCATACGGGTCGCGCTGCACCGGCTCAGGAAAGACGGTTGGATTGTGTCGACAAAATCAGGGCGCGAAGTGACCTATAGCCTTTCGGATGTTGGTCTGGCCGAGACACGCGCCGCCTACGAAGATGTTTACAGGCAGGACGTAAAATACCCGCAAGGATGGCAGTTGCTTTTGACCAAAAGTGATTATGCCGCCCCAGGCCCGGCAATTCGCATTGAAAGATCATTGCTGCTGGTGCCTGTCGAAGCTGTTCTAAGCGACGGTGCGGCGCTTGGACTGCAGGCAGATACGGACCATATACCAGACTGGTTTTCAGATCGGATTGTTCCCTCTCAAACTTTGGTTCTGGCGCAAAAGCTTTGTGAAATTGCCGAGCGTCCAGGCATCAGCGATCTGCCACCCCTTTCCTTGGCTGCAGTCCGGCTGCTGCTGCTGCATTACTGGCGCAAAATAGCTTTGCGCAATTCCAGTTGGGCTCATATTTCGATGATCCCGCAAGGACCACTTGCACGGTGCCATCATCGCGTGACCCAGGTGATGGCTGATCTGCCCAGACTGGATCCCGCTGCATTCGCCAATTGACACGACGGCGATTGTTTTTCGGAAAATCCGCGCGCCAGTATAGTTGACCGACCGGTTGGTTTATGAAACTGTAGTCCAAAGCTGCACGCAGCTTTTGTTATGGGAGGATAACATGAAACAGACGCTTGCTGCCTTTGGGCTGGGGATTTCCGCATTGCTGGCAGGAACTGCTGCCTGGGCAGAAAAAACAATGGTGGTTTCCTCGTGGTTGCCACCCAGTCACATCGTGAACGAGATCATCTGGCCAGAGTTCATTTCACGCATCGAAGAAGCAACCGATGGTCGTGTAACCGGTGCCATCGAGTATAATCTGGCCTCACCCCCGGCGCAGGCCGACCTGATCGAAGACGGTGGCGCGGATGCGGCCTGGATTTTCCACGGGTATAACCCCGGCCGCTTTGTCACCACCAAACTGATCGAAATTCCGGGTCTTGAAGGTGACTCTGCCGCTGCGTCCGCGGCCCATTGGCGTGCGCACGAGCAATATCTGGCCGCGGCAAATGAACATGACGGCGTTGTTCCGGTTGCCATGATGGTCCATGCCCCGGGTATGTTGCACCTGTCCAAGGAAGTCAGCTCGCTTGACGATGTCGCGGGCCTCAAGATCCGTTCGGGCGGTGGCGTCATGGGGGATGTCCTCAAAGGTCTGAATATGGCGGGCGTTCAGGTTGCCGCGCCTAAGGTATATGAAACGGTTTCAAACGGTGTTGCAGACGGAACATTCTTTCCGGGTGACACGATTGCCATTCTACGCCTGACCGAAGTTCTACCCTACACCTATCGCGTACCGGGTGGATTCTATCGCGGCTCCTTCTCGATCATCATGAGTGAAGAGTTCCTTGAGTCTGTCGGCGAAGAGGATGCCGCAGCTATCCGCGCGGCATTGGGCGAGGATTTCTCGGCCTTCGCGGGCAAGGCCTGGGACGTCGGCAACCAAAGGGGTCTGGATGCGCAGGCTGCTTCAGGGCAGATCATTGACCTTGAAGGTGATGCAGCCGCCCCATTTGAGACACTAGTGCCGCAGATACAGGCATCAGTGCTTGAGGAAGTCTCAGGCAAAGGCGTCGACTCAGAAGCCGCGATGCAACTGATCCGGGACACCATGTCCGAATACAGCGCGAAATGAGCGCACAATCGAATCTAAAACGGGCAAGCCACTGGTTTGCCCGCTTATGTCTATTGGGCAGCGGCCTTTGCCTTATGCTCGTTATGGGCCTGACAGTTGTCGAGGTTATTGGTCGCTATGTCTTCAACGCACCGATTTTCGGGCGTCAGGATCTGGCGCAAATCCTACTGGCATTGTCTATCTTCTTCGCGTTTCCCGTGGTCACCCTTCGACGTGAACAGATTGACGTCGACCTGCTTGACCACCTCTTCACACGACGCGCTGCATTTTGGCGAAACCGTTGTATCGACGCGCTTACATCGCTTTGCTTGCTGACAATGGCAGTGTGGCTGTTCGCGCGCGCGGACAAGGCGCTTGAGCGCGGCGTAACCAGCGAGTTGCTGTTCATCCCAAAATACCCGCTCATTTATTTCATCGCACTCGTCGTGAGCTTGACCGGTGTGTTGTTGGCGGTCAGTGCCATTCTCAAAATCATACAGCCGACCGATCCTGAAGGACTCTGACCAAGATGGAAGTCTCACTGATTGCTTTTGCGCTGGTCATCTTCCTTGTGTTGCTGCGCGTTCCGATCGGCATCGCAATGGGATTTATCGGGGCTGTCGGGTTCGTTTATCTGAGGGACGGGCGCTGGTCCGCAGGGTTGGGCCCGGCAGCAGATTCGATACTGGACGTAACGCAGAACGACGCGCTGTCGGTGATACCGTTGTTTATCTTCATGGGAATGATCGTCGCACAAAGCGGCATGGCGCTGGAATTATACCGCGCCGCCTACACGTTGGTCGGGCGGTTACCGGGCGGTTTGGCGATGTCGACGATTTTGGCCTGCGGTGGCTTTTCTGCTGTATCAGGCTCGTCGCTGGCCACAGCCGCAACCATGTCCAAGGTGGCCCTGCCACCGATGCGAAAGTTTGGCTATCACGATAGTCTGTCCACCGCGTCCGTCGCCGCGGGCGGTACATTGGGCATACTTATCCCACCCAGCATCATCCTGATCATCTACGGGTTTTTGACCGGTCAATCCATCGGGAAACTGTTTTTGGCAGGCATTTTGCCGGGCCTTCTGGGCATACTGCTGTATCTGGGCGCCGTCGCCTTCGTCGTCTGGCGCAAGCCCGAGTACGGTCCCGCCGGAGAAAAAAGCTCGTGGACCGAAACACGGCAGGCTTTGCTGCGCGTCCTTCCGATCCTTGCGCTGTTCACGCTGATCATTGGCGGACTATACGGCCGCGTCTTCACCGCAGACGAGGCGGCGGGCGTCGGTGCATTTGGCGCGATCGTCATTTCGGTCCTAATCGGCCGGTTCACGGTCAAGGGGTTGATCGAAGCACTGGTTCAGACGGTAAAAACATCTGTTGGATTGTTCGTCCTTCTGATCGGCGCGGATATCTTCAACCGTTTGATTACACGCGCAAGATTACCGGATGACCTGCTGGCGCTGGTTCAGGGGGCCGGGCTGGAGCCATTCACAATTCTGCTGATCATAATTTTTATCTACATCGTTCTGGGCGCCGTGTTTGAAAGCTTGTCCATGATCACACTGACCGTGCCGGTCTTCGCTCCTTTGATCGCATCCTTGGGGTTTTTCGAAGGCGATGTCACCGGAGAAACCGCCCTGATCTGGTTCGGGATCATCGTCGTGGTGGTGACGGAAATCTCGCTTATCACACCACCCATCGGCCTGAACGTGTTTGTCCTGAGGTCCGTGGTACAAGACGTATCAACCGCAACAATCTTCCGAGGTGTGACGCCATTCTGGGCTGCCGATATCGTAAGGTTGGCCCTTCTGGTGGCCCTTCCTGCCTTGTCGCTGTTCCTGCCCTTAGGCGTTTTCGGGTTCGGACCATAGCTTGTTTGCCCGAACCCTCAACCCCGGCACTGCGCTGTTACGTTCCCGACAGTGCTACGTTGTTCAAGCTGCCGCATTCGGCTGCGGGGAACGGGCAAGGTGATCCCAGGCGTCGAATTGCGACAGGAAAACCTGCCCATTCAGACCCTCAAGAAAACGGGATCGCCTCAGCCGGTCCATCACAGGCCCTTTGACCTCTGACAAATGCAGGCCAACATCCATATCGGCAAGGCGGAGGTTGATGGATTCCAGACTTTCCAACGCTGAATAGTCAACCTCGTTTACAGCCGAGCACATCAGTATAACATGTCGTACTGTACACCCGTCGGGTACTCTGCTTTGAATGTAGTCCTCCAGAAACCTCGCGTTCACGAAATACAGGCTTTCATCAACCCGCAGGTTGACGACCCTGGGGTCGGTCAGAACCGCATGACGCTTGATATTTCTAAAATGCTGGGTGCCAGGAACCAGGCCCACTTCGGCCACATGGGGTTGGGAAGTCTTGTAAAGGTGCAACAGAACAGAAAGCACGACCCCCGACGCCACGCCAACCTCGACCCCAAGAAGAAGGGTCAACAAAATAGTGGCCGCCACAGCCACAAAGTCCGCGCACGAATAGGACCACGTCTTTTTCAGGATCGACAGGTCCACCAGCCCGAGGACTGCAACAATGATCGTGGCCGCCAGCGTCGCCGTCGGCAGAAAGTAGACCAACGGTGTCAACGCCAACGCTGCAACCGCCAAACCGATTGCTGTAAACGCACCGGCGGCGGGTGTCTCAGCACCGGCATCAAAATTAACAACCGAACGAGCAAAACCACCCGTCACCGGAAACCCCCCGGTAAATGCAGCACCCAGATTGGCGGCGCCCAGCCCGATCAGCTCCTGATCCGGGTCAATCCTTTGTCTTCTTTTCGCAGCCAGTGTTTGCGCAACAGAAACGCTTTCGACAAAACCGATTATCGAGATCAGGATTGCCGGAAGAAGCAGCGCTTCGATCAGATCGAAGGACAGGCTGGGCACCGTAAAAGGCGGCAAGCTCTGCGGGACCGCACCGACAATAAGCACCCCTTGATCTGCCAGATCAAATGCCCAAACACTGACCGTTGTCGCGACGACCGCAAAAACCGGACCCGCTTTCGTCAGGATATCAGCCAACAGCGGCGGCGTTCGCAATTTGGTCAATGTCGGTCTCAGGAAGCTGCGCACCCAAAAAAGGAACAGGGTTGCGCTCGTCCCAATCGCCACCGTTACCCAGTTTGTCTGGCTCAGGTGCGACAGGATTGAGCCGAGCATCTCGGGCAGTGTATGGCCATGTGCCTCAATGCCAAGAATGTGCTTTAGCTGGCTGGTCGCAATCAAAATGCCCGAGGCCGTGATGAACCCGGCAATCACCGGGTGGCTCAGGAAATTGGCCAGCAACCCCAGCCGCAGCACACCCATGAGCACCAGAAACCCTCCGGACAGCATAGCCAATGTCAGGGCGGCGGCAGCGTATCCGGCGGTGCCCTGCTCCGCGACCTGCCCGATAACTGAGGCCGTCAAAAGGGACACAACAGCCACAGGCCCAACCGCCAGCGAACGGCTGGTTCCGAAAACCGCATAGAGCATAATCGGAGCGATCGAAGTATAAAGTCCCGCCTCGGGCGGCAGACCGGCCAGCATCGCATAGGCTAGCGATTGCGGGATCAGCATGATCGTCACGATCACCGCCGCGAAAAGGTCGTTTGACAGGGCCGAACGCGAATATGTTCGACCCCAGTCCAATACCGGAAAGTAGCGCCCAATGCCGCGGCCCGAGGTAATTTTGCTACGCATCAGTTTCCGGTTACCTTGATCTTTTCGGGCTTCGCCAGCCATTCTTTCCCCCGCAGCATCGCCTTCCAGTAGATCGGGGGCAGCAGCCTTTCCTTCAGCAACCAAGCCGCGCGTGACGGTTGAGTTCCATCAATCAGGAACGGGGGAAAACTGGGCTTGAGTGCGCCGCCATATCCAAATTCAGCCAGCACAATTTTACCCCGCTCAACCGTCAACGGACACGACCCATAACCATCGTACTGCGCTACTGCCGAACGACCGGCGATATCTGCCACGATATTGTCTGCAACAACCGGAGCCTGCTTGCGCGCTGCAGCCGCTGTTTTGGCATTTGGCGCGTTCATCACATCGCCCAGCGACCAGATGTTGTCGTATGTTTCGTGACGCAGGGTGGCCTGATCCACGTCAACCCAACCAGCCGCGTCGGCCAATGGCGACACCCGGATGAAATCGGGCGCTGTCTGAGGTGGGCAGACGTGGATCATGTCAAATCCGACCTCAATGGTTTCCACGTCTTCACCGGGCCGAGCTATTTCAAAGCGGGCCATTTTTCCCGGCCCGTCCAAAGCGATCAGATTATGAAAGAAGTTCAACGAGGCATCGTATTTCTCAATATATCGTTCAAGCGCGGGCACATAATCCTTCACGCCAAATATTACGCCACCTGCGTTCATGAACTGGATGTCGATATCTTTCAGCACACCCCGGCGGAACCACGCGTCACCCGACAAGTACATCGCCTTTTGCGGCGCACCCGCGCATTTGATTGGCACTGGCGGCTGGGTAAACAACGCCCTGCCCTTCTGCATCTGCTGCACCAGTTTCCACGTATAAGGCGCAAGATCATAACGGTAGTTTGAAGTGACACCATTGCGGCCCAGCGTTTCTTCCAAACCCTCCACTTTGCCCCAGTCAAGCTTGAGGCCCGGGCAAACAACCAACCGGCCGTATTTGACCACGCGGCAACCGTCCAGGATCACGGCATCATTGTCGGGTTCAAAGGCTGCCACGGCTGACTTCAACCAGTGCACACCTTTCGGAATGAGGCTGCCCATGGTTCGCGCCGTGCTCTGAGAGTCAAAAATTCCACCACCGACCATGGTCCAACCGGGTTGATAATAGTGAATATCAGCGGGGTCGATCACGGCAATATCCAGATCGGAATCTCGTGACTTCAAACTTGCCGCGACAGCGATACCACCGGCACCGCCGCCCACTATGACAACATCAAAGAACGCGTCACCCTTGTCCGTTGGCGTTTTGCCGCCGTTGGCGATGCGGCGCGCTACACCGTTCATGTCATAACCCACCGCCCCAGTTGCCGCGAGGATTTCTGCCATTGGTCGGAGGTTGGATTCATGAAAAGACCACAGCGTAGCCGACCTTGTCCCGGTTCGACAATAGGCCAATACCGGCTTTGGCGCGTCCTGATAGACCCGGCCAAATTCGGCCACGTCCAGATCCCGAACCATACCGCTGGTGATCGGGACATAACGCGCCTCGATCCCCAGTTTTTGTGCCGCGGCTTCGATTTCCTCGAACACTGGCTGGTCAGCGGCTTCTCCATCGGGCCTGTTACACAGGATGCTGCGAAAACCCTTGGCAGCAATCGTCGCGACATCCTCGACCGTGATCTGCGGGCTGACCGAGAGCTGATCCGTGATGTATCTGATATCCATCTGTCTCCTCCCTTTTTCCGTCACAGAGTGTTCACGGGCACTTTGAGCATGGGGTTGCCGTCGGGATCCCGAGGCACTTCGCCCGCTCGCATGTTGACCTGCAACGACGGGATGATGAGCTTGGGCATATCCAGAACCGCGTCACGCTCGGTGCGGAATTTGACGAACTCCTCCTTCGTTTTCCCCCCGCCAACATGGATGTTCAGGGTCTTTTCTTCGCCCACGTTGGTTTCCCACGCAATGTCGCGCCCGTTCGGCCCATAATCGTGGCACATGAAAAGGCGTGTTTCGTCCGGCAGGGACAGCACTTTTTGGATCGAGTCGTACAGAACCCCGGCGTCCCCGCCCGGAAAATCCGCGCGCGCCGACCCCCCATCAGGCATAAACAGCGTATCCCCAACAAAGGCCGCATCCCCCATGACATGAACCATGCAAGCCGGGGTATGGCCCGGTGTATACATCGCGAAGGCCTGCATGTTGCCGATCATGTAAGTATCGCCTTCTTCGAACAGGGCATCGAACTGCGAGCCATCGCGTTGGAACTCTGTGCCTTCGTTGAACACTTTTCCAAACGTGTCCTGTACCACCATGATCTTTGAGCCGATGCCGATCTTTCCACCCAGCTTGCCTTGGATATATGGCGCAGCTGACAGGTGATCCGCGTGAACATGCGTTTCGATGATCCACTCCAATCGCAACCCCTGCGACTGTATCTGGTGGATCAAAGCGTCGGCGTGGTCATAGGTGATCCGGCCTGCGGCATAGTCGATGTCCATAACGCTGTCCACGATGGCGCAGGCCGCTGAAGACGGGTCCTTGACGATGTAGCTGATGGTGTTTGTCGCCACGTCAAAAAAGGCCTGAACATCGGGCTTGGTGTTCAAGTTGATCGGGTAATGAGTCATTGTGTTTACTCCTCCTTTGTCGTGTCAGGCCGTGGTCTGTGCCCGGCGCGCGGTGGTGGATTGAATGGATTTCGCCAACAGGATGCCGACAACCAAGGCAGCGACAAAAGCAAAGACCTGCCATTGCCCCGTCCCCAGCGCGGGCAAGGCGCCGCCCGGGCAAAAACCGGATAAGCCCCATCCAATGCCGAATACTGCCGAACCACCCACAAGCGGCACGTCAATTTCGCGTTTTGTTGGCAGGCTGAACCCGCCCGTGAAGATCGGTGTCTTGCGCCCAAAGACCAGTCGATAGCCAATGAAGGTTGTGACCAGCGCGCCTCCCATCACAAAGATCAACGATGGGTCCCAGCGTCCCGCGACATCAAAAAAGTTGATCACCTTTGCAGGGTTGGCCATGCCCGAAATTGATATTCCAAGACCAAAGACGAGACCGATGAAATATGTGGCGATGAGTTTCATGGATCAGCCTCCAATCACGTGGCGCACGACAAAAACCGTGACGAAGGTGAAAGCCATAAACGTCAACGTCGCCACGATTGATCGCGGGCTAAGTCGCGCCATACCGCAGACACCATGGCCGGATGTGCAACCCGCGCCATAGGTGACTCCAAGCCCGACGATCACCCCACCTACCAGTAGCGCGGGGGTCGATACGGGAACATCAACGGCAGGCATCTGGCCCGAAAACATCCAAAACAGGGTGGGCCCCGTGATCATCCCGGCGACAAGTACCAGTCGCCACGCAAAGTCCTGACGATTGGAAGGCTGGACCAGCCCGGTCAAAATACCTGTCGCCCCCATAACCCGGCCCATGACAAGCATCAGCAGGGTCGACGCGACGCCGATCAGAATGCCTCCGGTCAGAGAGGCAACTGGCGTGAACGCGGTCTCCATCATCCGCAGTCCTTGCAGGTTTTGAGGCCAACAATGTTGTAGATCGGGCAGTTCCCGACAAGGGCGGTTACCCCGAACACCGCAGCGACGATCACTGCCAGCCAAAACAGTAGGCCAGACCCAGCCATGCCGGTGCCAAAGGCCACAAACAAAAGGATAACGGCAACAGCAATGCGCAGGCCGCGATCAAGCTTTCCCATATTGGTGATCATTTCTCACTCCATCGAGACTCAATGGAGCGACACTTGCATAGCTCGGACCCAAGCCTCGGTGACTTGGTCACCAAACTATTCACTTTTTATGTTCGGCGTTATCAGCCTTACATTGCCGAACTGCGCGCCAACTGTTCCAATCCGGCCCTGTTCACCAGATGAACCTCGCCTCGGGACTGTTCGATCCATCCACGGCGGTGAAACTCTGACAACAGTCGCGAGATGACCTCACGCGCCGTTCCCAGTTCAGTCCCCAACACCGCATGGGTGGCGCGAACGACATCGCTATGGTCAGCAAGTTCCAAAAGACGGGCGGCCAGACGGACATCCATCCGTTGAAACACGATGTCATCAATCAGCGTGAACAGGTCTGTTATCCGGCGGGAATAAGCCGCAAAGACGAAATTGCGGAACACATCGGACTTTGCCACCAGCTCGTCAAAAGTTTGTCTCGGTATTGCGACCGCGCTGACATCAGTCTCGGCGATGCCATCTGCAGAATAGTCTTCAAAGGCAAGCATGCATGCGGTTGTCAAAACACAGCTTTCGCCCGCGTGGACGCGATACAAAAAGACCTCGCGCCCTGTTTCGGATTTTTGCTGAACCCGTATCGTACCTTCTAACAACAGCAGAAGATTGTCAGCAGTTTGTCCCGGTGAGAACACCTGCGTACCTGCCGGAACGCTGACAATTTGGCTTCCCTCCTCCAGTCGCGCGCGAATGTCGGCTGGCAATTGGCTCAGCCCTTTGAACCTGTCGATCCACGAAACGTCCATAATCCTGTTCCAGCCTATCTGCTTGACCGCTTTTCGAATGACACGATACATCTTATTTATCGAATATAACAGAGATTCGAAACTGACAGCGCAATACCCAGATCAAATCTTGACTGAAAACAGCGCTAGAATACCTCCAAGTAAATTCACAGGCGCGCGCCTATCTAATGACAGAAGGCAAAACATGTCCAAGCGGCTAGCCATTATATCCAGCGGCTTGAACAGCCCCCTAAGCAGCGCCGTGGAATTTGCACAACAGGCCAGGGACACCGGGTTCAAGATCACTTTTCTTGCTCCGGTATCCTCAGCGTCGATTCTTGCACATGCGGGCTTGGAACATTTCATAATTCCGGGCCCTAAATTTGATGCGTTCACGCCGTTGGTTCCCTCCGAAACCGCGCAGTCAATGACCAGGCAAGAGCGCCTGAAATCGGCCGTAGCTGCGTTTGAAGTTGATGAACTGCAGCGGGACTTGGCCCGTATCTCTGCCGATGCGATATTCGTCGATTGCGAATTACATGCGCATATCGTCGTTGCGATGACGTTGGGTGTTCCGGTCGTCCAATTCAGCAACATGTTTTTGTCACCCCCCAGTCCACAAGCCCCCCCGCTGAACAGGCGCGGCATACCAGGACAAGGGCTTCGCGGTAGCAAGCTTGGCATCTGTTTGCTGTGGGCACAGTTTCTTGCATGGAAAAACCTCAAAATTCTCAGGAACCGGATTTCCAGCAAAAGTACGGACTATCCAACGGCCGTTCAGGAACTGGCCCGACTGCACAATGTGCCGATCTCCAAACTTAGGCGGCGCGTGTGTTGGCAGATGCCGTGGACCTACAAAATCCAGACAGCATTGTTTTTGCCCCAAGCATTGGACCTGCCGACCAAACCCTACGATTACATGACGTACCTTGGCCCGATGATCATGGAAAACCGGCCACAGAAATATTACGATGCAAATACAGTTGCCCGGTTTTGCGATCCCGCTTTGCGACGCAGGCGGATTTTCGTCGGGTTTGGCACCATGATGAAAACAAAAGGCGATTTGGTCTCCAAACTTTTGACCGTAGCCGAGCGTCATCCAAAATGGCACTTCCTGTTCACCGCTGGCAAAGACTGGGACCACGCCTCTGAATTGCCTGCACCGGACAATGTCGACGTTGTTCCATGGGTCCCGCAACACCGTGTTTTGGAACACGCTGACATGGCCATTATGCATGGAGGCACCGGCAGTTTGGTCGAGGCCGTTGAGACCGCGACCCCGCTTTTGTTATATCCTCATGTCAACGACCAGAAAGGCAGCGCCGCGCGGGTCGTATTTCACCGCATTGGGCGCGCAGGAACGCCCAAAGACCCCATCGACAAGATTGAAGCAGACATCCATGCCGTGCTGGAAGACCGAGACATGGCGCGGAGGTGCCGAGAAATGCAGGCCGAGTGCCGAGCAGAACAGTCCGGCGACACACTAGAGCGGTATTTGCGAACGCTCGTGGGCTGAGGCAATCACCCGCAATGCTAAAGCACAGCACTTTTTTTGATCCTATCGGGACTTGGGCACGTAAAGGTTTCAGAAGCAGTCGATGAACCCTCAAAGTGCACTACAAATCTCAGATCAACGACTTAGGCTCTGACGCCAAAAGCTTTGCGGTCACGCTTCCGGACGTTACCGCCGAAAACTTGCGCGGGGTCTGGAAGACGATTGCCGAGTTCGGAAGTTTCAACTTTGCGGTCCCGTCCGAGTTCGGCGGCTCCGGTAGAACAGCCCAAGAATTTTGCAGCCATTTTTTGGGGTTCGGCGAAGGATGCCGTGACAACGGACTTGCAATGGCCGTGATCTCGCAGATCTGGACCCTGCAAAAACCGCTGATCCGCTTTGGTAGTTCTCAGGTAAAGGCCGCGTATTTGCCTAAATTGCTGGCAGGTGAAACCCTCGGCGCTTTTGCTTTGACCGAATTGGAGGCAGGGTCCGATGCGCTTGCGCTCAGGACACGGGCCGATCGTGTGGACGGCGGCTATGTCTTGAATGGCAGCAAAGCTTTTGTCGGTATGGGGCCAAACTGTGACATCGCAATCGTCTTCGCTCAGACAGACCCGGAAAAAGGCCGCTGGGGGCTATCCGCCTTTGTCGTCCACGCCGAAGACCAAGGATTTATCCGGCATCCGGCTCAGGGCAAACTGGGCTTGAACAGCGTTCCTCTGGGTGAACTGGAGTTCCGGGATTGCCGAATTTCTGAGGACCGGCGACTGGGACCCGAAGGCGCAGGGGCCGCTATCATTCAAACCACCCTGGACTGGGAGCGTTGTTTCATCCTGACATCGCAGGTGGGCGCGATGCGCAGGCAATTGGCTGAGTGTACCGACTTTGCAGCGGCCCGTAACCTGTTTGGACAATCCATTTCCGAGTTCCAGTCCGTCGCTAACCGCATCGCGGATATGCGGGTGCGTTTAGAAACTTGCGAGTTGATGCTGAAGCGCGCTGCAGACCTTTACGACGCTGAAAAACCCCTCACCCAATTCGCGGCCATGGCGAATCTTCACATATCCGAAGCCTTCCTCTGTTCCAGCCTGGACGCGCTCAGAACCCATGGCGGGCGCGGATATCTGGCGGGGGCATCAACTGAACAAGACGCAAGGGACGCGCTGGGTGGCGTGATCTACTCGGGCACCTCGGACATTCAGCGTCAGATCATTGCCAAAATGGAAATTGGACAGCGGTCCAAACCAAACAAACTGGGAGACTCAACCAATGGCTAACGGCCTTGTTTCAAGCCATAACCACTCATCGCCACGCCAACCCGTATCGTGTGGGTTACATCAACAGGTGTTGGCGTTTGCGGGTCTTTTCCTGATGATGCTGACATCTGTGGCCCATGCCCACAGCTTTAACGAAAGTTATGTGTACTTTGACGTCACCGATGACAGTCTGAGCGGGCGCATCGAAGTAACTCTGACGGACCTGACCCGCGTGCAGCAGGGAACCGCAGAAATCGAGACCCCTCTGACAGAGGAGGAAGTCACCGCCGCGCAGCAGGCTTTCTTCGATTACTTCGAAGAGCGCATGAACCTGTCTTACGAAGGCCGCCCATACGAAGTTGAATTTGATGATATTTCGTTCTTTGGCACGTCCGTAGACACGTTTGCCCAGCTTCACTTTGCCGTTCGCGACATCACTGAGACACCTACAACGATCCAGATGTCGTATGACGGGTTGTTTTCAGATGTCGACCCGACGCATCGGGGATACGCCCTGATCGGAAGCAATTCGCGCAACGGGATGGACGAAAACGAGGCGTATATTTCACTGATCTTTGCGCCCGGTGAGGGTCAGAAAGACTTGTATCTGAATGATGAACCCACCAAGGATATTGCCCTTACCTTTTTCGAACATGGCGTTTGGCATATCTGGCTGGGGTTTGACCATGTCCTGTTCCTGATCACGCTGTTGCTGGGTGCCGTCATGCGGATCGAAAACCAGCGCTGGGTTCCCTCCGAGAGCATTCGGGACAGCCTGCGTGAAACCGTCAAAATCGTCACGGTTTTCACGGTCGCACACACAATCACCCTCTGCCTCGCGACCTTCGAGGTCGTCACTCTGCCGGTCACGCTGGTCGAGGCGGTTATCGCATTCTCGATCGCGGCCGTGGCGATTGGTAACCTGATCCCGAGGTTTCACGCTGGATCGTGGAAAGTCGTGTTCCTGTTCGGTATCTTCCACGGCTTTGGCTTTGCAAACGTGCTGGAACCGCTTGGGCTTGATCCCACCCGCAAAGCGCTTGGCTTGGCGACTTTCAACATCGGGGTCGAGGTCGGGCAGCTTGCGATCGTCCTTGTCCTGTTCCCGATCTTCTTTGCCCTACGTCGTCTGACCGCCTATCGTGTGATCGGCCTGCAATTCGGCTCGGTCGCGTTAATCGCAATCGCGGCATTCTGGTTCTACGAACGAACCGTCGGCTGGTTCCCCGTGTTCGGTGAAACAGTGGCACAGGTTGCCTTCTGATGATCAATCCGGCCCTCCTCGACCACGCTGTCAGGTATCACGCTCGACACACTCCGGATGCTCCGGCTCTGAGCGTGTTGGGCACGGTGACAACCTATGAAACCTTGAACAGCGAAATCGACAGGATAGCGGCCTGTTTGCTGGACCGCGGCGTTCAGATCGGGGACAGAATTGTTTTGTGCACAGCCAAGGGTTTAAAGGCGATTGCGGCCTTGCATGCGATTCTTCGTGTTGGCGGCGTATATGCTCCACTTGACCCGACAGCCCCGGCAAAACGTATTGCAGGGCAAGTTTCGGTAGTTTCTCCCAAATTTGTCCTCGCAGATACGCCCCGGCTCACCCTTTTCGCAGGGGTATTTGCCACGCCTCAGCTCATTGATATTTCTCAGGATTTCCCTGAGGCAAATATGAATGACAAGATGGCAGATCGTCAGCCCCGAAGATCGGAATATGACGCAGCCTATATCCTGATGACCTCGGGCACGACCGGCACACCGAAGGGAATTGTTCACACCCATAAAAGCGGCCTCGCCATCACACGAATGGCTGCCGCACGGTGCCGGCTGACATCAAGCGATCGGATAAGTCACCACACTCCGCTGCATTTCGACATGTCGATTTTCGACGTTTTCTGCACGTTCTTGTCCGGGGCCTGCTGTGTGGTGATCCCGGAAGCCTATACCAAGCTGCCCGCTTCGCTGTCCCAGCTCACGGAACACGAACGTATTTCGGTTTGGTATTCCGTGCCTCACGCCATAATTCAAATGGTCGAGCGAGGCGCTTTGGCAGACCGCAATCTACAAGCCCTGCGCATCGTGATGTTTGCAGGAGAGGCCATGCCGCCTTCTTCCCTCAGTTCGTTTTCAAAACATGCGCCAAACGCAACTTTTCTTAACGCTTACGGGCCAACCGAGACAAACCACTGCACCACTGCTGAGTTCACACATGCCGACCTGGACGGCACCACCCCTTTGCCAATCGGCTTTCCGGAACAAGGGGTCATCGTCCGCATCGGGGCAGAGGCAAACGAAGCAAGCACAGGCGAGCTTCTAATAGCCTCCGATCAAGTAATGTCAGGATACTTGAATGCGCCAGACCTGAACCGGGCAGCCTTTTGTACCTTGCCGGACGAATCCGGGCAGCCAAGGCAATTTTACCGAACCGGCGATATCGTCCGCCGCGCGCAGGACGGTCAACTAATTCTGGTCGGGCGCAAAGACCGTCAGGTCAAGCTGAGGGGCTATCGCATCGAATTGGACGAGGTAGAGCTTGCCCTGGTCAACTGCGCCCAAATCACCGAAGCCGCCGTGATCCTTTTCGAAGGCAAAATCCAAGCCTTTGCAACGGGGCAGACAGGCGTTGATCTGAACGAAATCCGGTCCAATCTGGAGACTGTGTTGCCGCACTATGCTGTCCCAAGCCGGATAGACCTGCTTAGTTCAATGCCACGCACCTCGACCGGAAAGATTAACCGTCAAAAGCTGATAGGAATTGCGAATGCGCAGCGAGCAGCCTGAAACGCATGATCATGCATTGCGCCACTTCGTTCAAACCACCCTTTTGGGTGGTCGGTCGGTGACAGATGACGAGGAATTGTTGCTAAGCGGCATGATCGATTCATTGGGGGTGATGTCGCTGGTTTCGTTCATTGAGCAAACCTATCAGATCGAAGTGCCGTTTGAGGATGTCACCCTTGAGAATATGGGCACGATCAAAACGATCATGGATTTTGCGGAAACGCGGCTAAAAACGCGTGCGGACTGAAAGAATGTCGTATCCTCTGACCGAAAGCCAAACGCTATTTTGGAAGGGCCACCAGCTTCAGCCGGACGTACCCTTGTACAACATGGCCTGGAGGTTCGATCTGCATTTCGCCGTTCAGCCCGAGGTATTCAAGGCCGCATTCCTTGAAACGCTCGAGCTTAACCAAGCACTCAGAACCGCAATACGTGATACACCCGAAGGTCCTGTCCAATTTGCCGTCGAGATGGACGAAGATCTTCTCGAGATCAAAGACCTCAGCGATAATGAAAATCAGCAGGAAACGCTGACTTCGGAATCGGCGGACTGGGTCCAAACCCCTTTTGAACTGACTGAGGGAACGATGCGCAGTCGGTTGGTGAAGTTGGCGAACTCACACTGGGTTTGGCTTGTGTGTCAGCACCACATTGCCTGCGACGCGCAATCAGGCGCACTTATGTTCGAGCAGGTCTCGCAACGCTACGAACGTCTCCAAGGGGGGCATACCGAAAAAGTCGAGAGCCTGCCCAACTTTTTTGAACGTCAGAATTTGCGATCTTCCTCGATGGTCGCGGCACACGTCGCCGCGCCAACGGCCAAAACACCTCCGTACGGCAGCGATCCACAACGAACATTCTCTTCGAAGCGTCTTCGCATACCAGTTGATCCGGCACTTTTCGGTGCTTTGGAGAATGCAATTGCCAGGCCGGAATTCAGACTTTTCACGCCCGAGCTGTCGCGGTTGGCCATCTACCTCACGGCTTTTTTCGCCCATCTTCACAGGATAACGGGCGACGAAGAAATTACGATTGGTCTGCCATCGCACAATCGACTAACGCCGGATGATCGAAGAACGATCGGACTGTTTGTCGAAGTCTTGCCTCTCTCAATCCAATTCGATGCGTCGGACACCCTGCTTGACCTTCACGGCAAGGTAAAAAAGGGGCTGGGCGTTTTCTTGAAACAGGCCAAGCCAGGTGCGGTTTCAAAGATAGACACATCAGGTGTCAGTGCGGTCTGCAACTATATTCAGGCACGCTTTGATGCGTTTGCCGGACACCGCGCCTCGGTCGAATGGCTGCATAGCGGCGCACATGATGCAATCCATTCTCTCAGGCTTCACGTCATCGACTTTGAAGGAAGTGGTGTTCCAAGTCTAAGTCTGGACGTTCAGAACAAAATTCTTGAATCGGTTTCAGAGACCAGCCTTTGCGCACATTTCGTCAAGTTTCTGACGGCCGTGGTTTCAACCCCGGAAAGCCGCGTAACGGCCGTTGCATTCTCGGCCGGACCCGAAGATCTGTCACTTGTTCAAGGCCCGGCGGAACCTCAATCCACACAAGTTTCCGTACTGGAAAGGTTCAGATCACACGTAAGAAACACGCCTGACCTGATTGCCCTATCCCAAGCAGAACACGAGCTAAGTTACGGGCAGCTAGACGAACTCAGCGACCGCATTGCAACCCATTTGAAAGAACTTGGTGTTTCCCGCGGTTCCTGCGTCGCGGTCCATCTACCTCGGTCCATGGATTTTGTGATTGCGGTCATGGGCGTTCTGAAGGTCGGGTGCGCGTTCGTACCAATTGCGACCAACATACCCCCGGCACGCGTGGACGAAATTCTGCTCGGGAGTCGTGCATCCGCTGTATTTGTTACCCCAGAAGACCAGCGTAAGTACCCTTGTAAAAGCATTACGGTCGAGGCCGCCCGCCACGACGACACTGTTGTCAGAGGGGCAATCGAACCCGACGACACCGCATACATTCTGTTTACATCAGGGTCGACAGGTGTACCCAAGGGCGTCGAAGTAAGCCACGAAAACCTAGCGCGATATATTGACTGGGCGGCTCGGTCTTTTGCTAACGACCGTCCTGCTCATTTTGCGTTCTTTTCGTCCGTGTCGTTTGATTTGACCCTGACGTCGCTGTTTGTCCCTTTGATCACTGGCGGGTCGACCAGGGTTTATCCCGAACGCTCTGACCCGGACATGGCCATCCTTGACGTCTTTGCCGAGGATAAAGTCGACATCGTGAAACTGACCCCGTCGCATCTGGCTTTGGCTTGCACGCAAACGCAATCCGTCCGACGCATAGAAACGCTGATACTTGGCGGTGAAAACCTGACATCCGCGCTTTGCCGTCGTGCGCTCAACACCCTGTCACCGTCATTGAAAATTATCAACGAATACGGCCCGACGGAAGCCGTCGTTGGGGCCATGCACCATAGGTTTGACCCCGACGCGGATACGCAGTCGTCAGTTCAGATTGGCCAACCTGCAGTGGGGGTCACGCTGTCTGTTCGGGACGCGGCACTAAATATCTGCCCTTTAGGAGTGACCGGAGAAATCTTGATCAGCGGTCGGCTGGCTGACGGGTATCTGAACAGCCCGTCCCTGACTGCTGAAAAGTTCGTCGACGATCCTTTGAACCTACAGGATAAGCTATATCGGACCGGCGATCTTGGTCGCATCACGAATGATGGGCGTTTTGAATACCTTGGACGCGCGGATCAACAGATCAAGAAAAACGGCGTTCGCTTCGAGACTGCGGAATACGAACAGATTCTGCGCCATTTGCCTGATGTCGACGCGGTGCATGTCACCTTTTCTTCAACCGATCACACCATCGTATCAACGCAGCAGTGCAAGAATTGCGGCCTGACAGACGCTGTTCCCGGGGTGCATTTTGGCACGCAAGATATGTGTACGATCTGTGCCGAATTTTACACCTATAAAGACCGCGCCGGGGCTTATTTTCGCGCCGAACCCGAACTTGAGGACAAGATCGCCAAAGCCGTTCGCGCCAGCACTGGCAAATACGATGTCCTCATGATGCTGAGCGGCGGTAAAGACAGTACCTATGCAGCCTATCGACTGGCCGCCTATGGGCCTCGAGTGCTCGCTGTAACTTTGGACAATGGGTATATCTCGGACGAAGCCAAAGAGAACATTCAAAGGGTCGTTGACGACCTGAACTGGGACCACAGGTACCTGTCCACGGACAAAATGAACCAAATCTTCGTAGACAGCCTGAAAACGCATTCCAATGTCTGCCAAGGTTGTTTCAAGGCCCTTTACACACTGGCCTTCCGAACGGCCCTGTCCGAGGGGGCGGCAATGGTCGTCACTGGCCTGTCGCGCGGCCAGTTTTTCGAGACGCGGCTGACGCCTGACCTGTTCCGTAACTCAGCCCCGACTTGCGCGCAACTGGATGAAATGGTTACGCAAGCCCGCAAGACCTATCACGCAGAAGACGACGCAGTATCCCGGCTTTTGCAGACCGACGACCTAAAGGATGGCCGTTTTCTCAGTCAAATCGACGTGCTGGATATCTATCGCTATGTCGATGTGCCTGTTTCGGACATTTATGAGTTCCTCGACACTCAAACCGCATGGAAACGCCCAAGGGACACGGGACGATCGACCAATTGCCTGATCAACGATGCCGGAATCCACGTTCACAAAACGCGGGAAGGGTTTCACAACTATGCTCTGCCCTATTCGTGGGACGTACGAATGGGTCACAAGACACGCGATCAGGCACTGGACGAGCTGAACGATGAAATCGACACGCAAAGAATAGAAGCGATCCTGGAAGAAATCGGATTTGACGAACCTGTTGCGCGGGCACCTGCTCTGACGGTTTATGTGGCAGGTCATGATCTGAATGGGTCGCAGGTCTGGGATATCCTTCGCGAACACCTGCAACGCGAGATGTTGCCGGATCAGGTTGTAATCCTGGATGAAATGCCCCTTAATGCCAACGGCAAGGTGGATACTTCTAAGTTGCCCAAGGCCGCGTCAAAAAACCCGCCCCCGGGCAATTACGTCGCACCAGAAACCGAAACGCAACGCCGATTGGCAGCTATCCTTTCCGGTGTTCTAGGCGAAGTAGAGATCAGCGCGACGCGAGATTTCTTTGACTTGGGCGTAGACAGCATCGCCGCAATCGAAGTTGCAATGAAAGCCAATGAGCAAGGCATCAACCTGCCTGCGACTGCGTTATTCGAGTATCGGTCACTCAGGGCATTGGCCTCTTATGCGGACACGTTGCCAGATGACCATGGCAGCGGCGACGATGACGCTCATCTGATCGACTTGGACGACGATGATCTGTCGCGCATAACTGAGGCTTTGGACTGACATGGGGCTTCCCAAAGGCGTTGCAGATATCCTGCCGCTGACCCCGGCCCAGCAGGGAATGCTGTTTCATACTGTGGGTGAGGCAGCCCTGGGGGGACAGTATGTTGCAGTCATCAGTTGCGCCTTGAACGGCCCGCTGGATCCGAACCGCCTTAAACGTGCCTTCAAAGCGATGCTGGCAGGGCGTGATGCGCTTCATGCCGGTTTCGTATGGGAAGGCGTAAAACAACCCGTGCAGGCCGTACGCGAAGAGATCAACCTGCCTTGGACCGAACTTGATTGGAGCGGCGTCAGGAATGTCGATCAGCGGTGGGACGATCTGCTGCGGCTGGAACAAATTCGTCGCTTCGACCTCAAAAAACCACCTTTGATGGCAGTAACCCTGATCAAGTTGTCTGACTCAGCGTGGCGACTGGTCTGGACGGCTCACCATTTGATCAGCGACGGATGGTCAACAAGGGTCGCGCTTCAAGATGTGTGTGCATCCTACAGGAATCCAAACGCTGTGCGCGACCAGGCGCCCAGCTTCAAAAGCTACCTCATTTGGCAACGAAAACAAAAAAACCTGACAAATCGAGCGTTTTGGACCGACCAGTTTTCAGGCCTCACAGAACCCAGCACCTTGCAAACCACGGCAACAAGCTCGGAAGCGGCGCTTCAGGAAAGGCGGGTGGAAGAACTGGGTCATGAGCTGATGACTTCGGTCGAGAATCTGGCACGTCAGCTTAAAGTGACTTCAAACGTTATTCTGTCGGCCGCATGGGGTTTGACGCTGCGGCGACTGCTGCAACAAGACGATGTGGTCTTTGGTACGACAACTTCGGGCCGACCACCCGAGATCCCCGGAATTGCAAAGGCCATAGGCGCATTCGTCAATACTCTGCCCGTGCGGTGCAAATTCGACCCTGCGCAGCCGGTTGAGAACTTCCTGCTTGATCACGCGCGCTCAGACCTTGCGCGTCGCAAGCATGAGTATGCGTCGCTTGCCAAGGTACAATCCTGTGCGCCGTTTACCAGTGGCACGCCTTTGTTCGATACGCTGTTCGTCAACGAAGGGCTTGCACAATTGGACCTGGATTTAGGCGACGTCGACATGACCCGCCTGAAGACAACACAATTCAGCAACTACCCACTTACCCTGTTGGTGACGCCACAAGACAGACTGACTGTCGAACTATACCACGATCCTTCGAGTCTCAGCTCAGAAGACGTGGAGTCCGTGATCACCGATTACAAAGATATCTTGTCAGCAATCACAAATGACCCAAAAGTCGCGGTCAAGAATTTGTTGCGGCAAGCGCAAGACGCCATGAAACCTTCGCCGGAACCGGACAGCGAAGATGTCATTGAACGATTTCTAAGTTGCGCCCGAAACTCGCCCCAAGCAGTAGCGATATCTGATGGCGAGGCTACGCTTACTTATGCGGAACTTTCGCTCGGCGCGCGGAAGATTGCAAAGGCTTTGGTGGATGCCGGGGTCAAAACAACAGACATTGTGCCGGTGGCGTTGCCGCGTGGATCCGCGGCGATCTCGGCCTTCTTAGGCGTTATGATGTCCGGCGCGGCCTATGTCCCTTTGGACTTGGACTACCCGTCGGAGCGTATCTCGCAAGTCCTGAACGCAATCGAAGCCCGTCACATCGTCACCGACCAGATCGGACGCACCAAGCTGCCTGAAACCGGCGCTCACCACGTTTTGCTAAGCTCTTTAGGCAATCCAATGGACAGTGTGGACGTCAGGCGCGGTGAAAGAGCTTACGTCATGTTCACGTCCGGGTCTCAGAGCTTACCCAAAGGGGTCGAGATTACGCGTCGGGGATTGGCACTATCAACCGCCGCAAGAGACACGTACTACAAGGAACGGCCAAGCGTCTTTCTGCTTTTGTCTTCGCTGGCATTCGACAGCTCTGTGGCCGGCATTTATTGGACCTTGTGCACAGGTGGGCAACTCGTGATCGCGCCAAGGCGTGCCGAACAGGAACCGTTAAAGCTTGGCAAGTTGATTTCCCATCACCGGGTAACGCACACTCTTTGCCTTCCAGGATTGGCGCAGGCGCTTCTTTCGGCGGTTCCAAGTCGCGATCTTGAAAGCCTGAGAACCGTGATCACAGCCGGGGAGCCCTTGCACCCAACCATCGTAAGGCAATTTCGAACGGTTCTTCCGGGTCGCCGATTGGTGAACGAATATGGCCCAACCGAAGCAACCGTCTGGTGCACAGCCTATGATGCGACCAGCCATGTTGAAGATGCGGACATCCCGATCGGCTCTGCAATCCCCGGTACTTGGGTCGGAGTTGTCGACGCGGACGATTGCCCTGTCAGCGCCGGTAAGATTGGCGAAATCGTTGTGGCCGGTCGAACAGTTGCGCGCGGCTATCTGAACAATGCCATTCAAACTCAGGAACGCTTTTTCCATACTGGCTTGAAGGACATACAAGCCTACAGGACTGGAGACTTGGGAATAGCAGATGCGTCAGGGCACATCACATTTCTGGGGCGCAAGGACTCACAGGTCAAAATTCGCGGCCACCGCGTTGAGCTTTCCGAAATAGAAACCGCAGCCAGCACCGTTACACCCAATCAACCCGTCGCGGCTGTCGTGCTTGATCAAGCAGCTTCCAAAAGTATCGCGATCGCAATCGAAGGTCCGGCAGACGAGGCGTTATGTCAGACTGTCAGTGGGCACATCCAGGCAACTTTACCAAGTCCTTTTCATCCAAACCTGGTCGTGAACATCGAAAGGTTCCCGCAACTTCCAAACGGCAAAACAGACCTGCAGACACTGGCCCGAATGGTCTCAGACGTCAGGCAGGTACAGGTCGGCGACCCGCCCGAGGGGGAATTGGAAGGGCTGCTTGCAGAGCTTTTTTCCGACGTGTTACGCACAGCTTGCACCACGCGGGACGCAAATTTCTTTGATATAGGAGGTGACAGCCTGACGACCATCGCCGCCTATGCGAAGGGTCAGGAAATGGGATTGGAGTTTGAACCGACCGACCTGTTCAGTTGTCCCACGGTCGCCGAACTGGCAAAGCGCATCACGGACCGGATGACGAGCGTCACATTTTCTGAAAACGACAGCACAATTCAGGTGTCAAACCCCGGACCCGGTAAGACGACCGTTGTCATCGCGCATTGTTCGGTCCAATTCAGCCGCTATATGGCGCGCAGCCTTGGCCCGGATTATTCCGTTGTCCTCATCCGAAGCCACCGGACACAGGGGATGGACATTCCAGTTGGCAAAACCTTCGATGATCTGGCGTCAGACGCTAAGTCCTACTTGGATCAATCGGAAAACACGGGGCCGATCGTTTTATGCGGATATTCAGCCGGTTGTCCGTTGGTCATGGAACTGGCCCGACAGTTGGGGCAGGACAGGATTAAAGGCTTGGTGCTGCTTGATCCTCCGATAAAAATGGTGGGCGAAGAACCAAAACTGCAGCCGATATTTTTTCGAACATATAAACGCTGGCGATACCTGTTTCGGAATTTCAAACGAAAAGCCAAGGCAAAACACACCCTGCCTGCGACCATGGCCGCGCTGCATGAGCAACCGGATTCAAAAGATCTCCATATTGAAGCTGTAGAAATCTCTCATGGGTTGGCGATCAGTGACTTCCGCGTGCCTAGACTTGACCAACCGGCCCATGTGTTCCTGACGCCCGGCAATCCATCGCTTGCAACTGGCGATGTTCTGGACACGCATTTGCGCCGCAAAACCTGTCACATGCTTGAAATGAAGCACGAAGAGCTCATGCAGCGGCCAGATGCATTTCTGAACATTGCAACCGCGCTGAAGGATCTTCTGGATCAAGGCCCGCCCGGGTCGGGCTAAGAACGTCTGCGCCCCTTGTGCCGATCAATCCTCAAGACCAAGTTCGCGCAACACCTCATACCTGCGTTCAGGTATCGACTGTTCGATATAGGCCAGATCAAAAGGGTGGATACTGGCGATAGAAATCCCTGGCTTTAGCCTTCTTGCCTCAGAAATAAATGCCTGTGCTCTTTCAGTATCGCCGCTCTTCCACGCGGCGACGGCAGGCCAGGTCAGAAATTCAGCCCGGTAAGTTTCGGGTAATACTTCCAAGAAAGCGTCGGTCAAAGCGTTGGCGCGCTCAAATTCGCCAGCGTCAATCAGCGCACCGTATTCGTCCACGATCAGCCACCACAGGGAAACCGGGGTCATGCGCTTTGCTCTGGTAAAATAGGGAAGAGACTCTTCGGCCGCACCTGCATATTTTAATACCCAAGCAGCACTTCGAATGACCCTGGCGTCACCCATCCCCCCCTCCAACGCGAGATGGGCGTATTCCTGCGCCTCTTCCCCTCGGTTCTGTACGACGCGTAATACAGCCAGGTTGGACAGAGTGGCCGGACGCCCGGGGTCGATGTCGAGCGCTATTGCAAGATGATCTTCGGCAAGGGCAAGCGACTCTTTCGGGTCCCTGGAAAATCCAAGCCTAACATCCATGATATGTGTAAATGCCATACCAACCAGCGCATCAACATATCTTGCGTCACGTTCAAGCGCCGCCTGATAATGCTTACGCGCGGTCTTGTTGTCTTCGGCGGTGAAGCGAACCCGATGCGCGCGCCCCTTTGCGTTTTCCGCAAATGCCACAAGGTCATTTGTTTCGCGCAGCGTCACCCTGTCGCCGTCTACCGTCCCGCGGTAAACCTGCTCTAGCACGGACAGAGTAATTTCGTCCTGAATATCAAAGAAATCACCCGATTTTCGGTTAAATGTCTCAGACCAAAGATATTTTCCCGACGTGGCATCAAGTAGCTTGGCCGATATCCTAAGGTCTTCGCCAGATTTCTGGACGCTGCCCTCAAGCACGTAACGAACCCCATAACGCGCCGCGATGTCACGACTGCTAAGGCCCTCACCGCTGTCTTTCGAACTTGTATCCTGACCGATGACCAGCAAGTCCGGCAACTTGGCAAGGTTCGTCGTGATATTCTCGCTTATTCCGTCAGCCAGATACCCATGTTCAGCCTCTCCGGGGCCGATATAGTCAAACGCCAAGACCGCCAGAGAAGAGTCGTCAGGCATGTTCTGCACATACCCGTCCACATCCTGTTGCGCCAAGTTCCCCCGCTGGAACCACCACCACGCGCTAGCGGTAATGAGCAGAGCGATGCCCGCGACAAGCAAGATTGCCGGGCTGATCTGTTTGGATTTGGGCGGCGATGCTGCTTCGGCTCCATTTTCAATCTGGAATGCCCTAATGGATCGAGACAGGTTCTTGACCCGAACTTCACCCAAATCCTTCAGGTTGACATTCAGCTTGTCCCTCACCTGATCCCGTACCGCACGGCTCAGCAATACGCCGCCCGCCGGTGCCAATTGCTCAAGCCGCGCCGCGACGTTAACCCCGTCGCCAAGCAGGTCATCGCCTTCAGGTACGACATCGCCGATGTTTATTCCGATCCGGTAAGCAATACGCCGGTCCGGTGGGATTCTTTCGTTTCGCCGCGCCATCCCGGTTTGCGTATCAATCGCAAACCGAACCGCCTGCACCGCTGAGGGAAACTCGATCAGCAAGCTGTCGCCGGCGGTATTCGCAACGCGACCCGAGTATTTTTCGATCAGGGGATCAAGCAACGCGTCACGGTGAGAACGCTGTGCCGAAAGCGTTCCCTCTTCGTCTGCGGCGACCAATCGCGAGAATCCAGCGATGTCCGCAGCAACTATCGTTGTAAGCCGACGTTCCATATGGGTTTCTCACCCCAAAGGCTAAGCGAGAACCCACAATCGGTCTATACCGTGCCCCGGGCGTCGGCTGAAACATGACAAAACGCTACTGCAACCGCTTGCCAGCGCTTTGTTTTAATATTTATTTTCAATTCATTCCCTCACCCACATCTAGGCAAGAGATCAAAAATCTGGCTAACCCCCTCAAGCCAATTCGATAGGTAATAGGGTTCCGGGTAATGAAATTGGCCGCAACAGTGAATTGTTTTTCGTCGCATATGGATCCAATTCGACCCGACTTGACGGCCTCATTCACCTGCCGGAGGCAGAGCCTTTTGATAAAGATGCCAGGTCGTGTGACCAAGGATGGGCAGGGTGAAGATCAGCCCCAGAAACGCTGGAACCAACGACAACAGCATAGTGACCGAAATGATCGCCGCCCAACTGAGCATGACCAGCGGACTTTCCGTCACCACCCGGATTGACGTCAGCATCGCTGTGACGAAATCGGTTTCCCGGTCAAGCAACATGGGCATGGCCACGACCGTCACCGAAAACAGGACGGTTGACAAAAACGCGCCTGCGCAGGTCCCGATTACAAGAAAGGTCCACCCTTGCGGCGTAAAGAATATGGTGTTCAGGAACCCGTCAAAATTCGAAAAAGAGGCATCTTTCAGAATAATCGCCAGCCATAGCCGTATCTGATAGATCCACACCCAGAAAATGAACAGGGTAACAAAGGCCATCCAACCCATTTCACGTTTCCGCTGATTGGCCATGACAGTAAGGATTTCAGACCAGCCAAAGCTCTGACCCTTCTGCAACCGCCGCGACATTTCATATAATCCTGCCGCCGCGAAAGGTGCGACCAAAGGAAAGCCGACGGCGGCGGGAATAATCATCCAAATCTTGCCCAGCCAGACCAGACACCACACGAACAGTATTCCGAAAACCGCGTAGAACAGACCAAAAAAACCGCTCATCACAGGGCGCGCAAGAAAGTCTGAAAACCCGGCTTTCAATGACGCTGAAACGTCCTGCGCAGTCACCTTCCTGACCGCTTGTATAGACGGTTGGGACTGGGCCGGGCTGTCCGGCGGTGTGGAACCTGCGGTTTTGGGCGCCATATCACACTCCTTCCACGCCATGATACTGCGCTCAAGCTTTTGCTTCCAGCCTGTGCGCTGAAATAGACGTCTGTCTTGGAAGCCGGGTGCCCAAGCCCATACGACTGTTGCCCTAGACAAATCCGCCTGCCCGTAAGAACCTGTGCGCAATCAAAAAATAGGGAGTCGTTTAGATGAAACTGATTGCTTGCACGGCTTTGACCGCAATTGTCTCTGCAACCGCAGCGTTTGCTGCAGGCGACGGGACCTGCGCGGCAGGGAAAACACTGACCGAAGGCACGCTGACGATCGCGACCGGAAACCCGGCCTATTATCCTTGGGTTATGAACGACGCGCCAGAAAGCGGCGAAGGGTTTGAAGCCGCTGTCGCCTACGCCATCGCCGAAAAAATGGGTTTCGGGAAAGACAACGTAACGTGGGTCCGCACAAGTTTTGACGAGGCGATCCAGCCCGGAGCCAAGAACTTTGACTTCAACATGCAGCAATACTCGATCACGCCTGAACGCGAGGAAATGGTCGATTTCAGCTTGCCTTACTACACATCTGCCATGGCGGTTCTAACCACCCAGAATGTTGTCGATTCAGGTGCCCAAGCAACGTTGGACAGCCTCAAGGGGCTAAAATGGGGTGCGGTGGCCACCACCACAGCGATTCCCATGCTGAACGAAGTTATCCAGCCCACGGATGAGCCGCTGCTTTACAACGACAACGCCGATGTGAACGCCGCTATTATGGCGGGCCAGATTGATGCCGCACTCTATGACTTGCCGACCGCGCTGTACCTGTCGGCCGTTGTGGTGGAAGGTGGCGCCTTGCTGGGACAGTTCCCTCCGGATCAATCGGAAAGCCCCGACCAGTTCGGCCTTTTGATGGAAGACGGCAGCGCGCTGAGGGAATGTGTCGATGCGGCCATCACGGATCTGACCGAAAGCGGTGAGCTTGCGGCCATAGAAGCGCAATGGTTGTCCGAGGCGACGGGTGTGCCGGTCATCAAATAAATGGACGAAACATCGTTGCAAAAAGGCGTAGCCGAGCGTTCGACCACAACGCCAACGCGTCGCGAAATCTATGAGGCCGGGATACGGCGGCGGTCCAATCGGATCGCCTTGATTTCGACGGTCAGCGTTATCCTAGCGCTCGTCGTTCTAGTTCCGCTCGCCCCCGGTTGGGATGCGGTTCAACGCGCCTTTTTCAACGGCAGGGTGTTCACAGCAACCTTTCCCGGCTTACTAGAAGCCTTTCTTGTGAACGTGATGATCTTTGCGTGGTCCGCGCCGCTGATCGCGATCACTGGCCTTGCCATCGCGCTGTGTCGGGACACCCGCGCGCCCGCGTTTTTTCCACTGCGACTATTCGGGATCGCATATACCGACATCTTCCGCGGCCTGCCTGTCGTACTTGTCATCTACATTATCGGCTTTGGCATACCCGGTCTGGGCCTGCCAAGGCCATGGAACAGCCCGTATATCTGGGGCACCTTGGCACTGGTTCTAGTCTACTCCGCTTACGTGGCCGAGGTAATCCGTTCGGGAATCGACTCGATCCACCATTCACAGCGCGCGGCAGCGGCTTCACTGGGCCTCAGCGATCGGGACACCATGCGCTATGTTGTGCTGCCTCAGGCCATTCGAAATGTGGTTCCCGCCAATATGAACCTCTTCATCGCCCTGCAGAAAGACGTTGCGCTGTTGTCTTTTATCGGCCCGGTCGAGATTTTCCGTCAGGCGGGTGTCTATAAATCACTCTACGCCAATTTCACGCCCTATGTCGGCGCTGCGCTGATCTTTCTGGCACTGACCATACCTGCGACGCGATACGCGGATTACCTGATGAACAAACAAAACAAGGCGCGCACATGACGGCGAAGTTATCCTTGCGCGGGGTACGGAAGCGATTCGACGACCACGAAGTCTGCAAAGGCATTGATCTTGATATCGCTGAAGGTGAGATGGTGTGCCTGATCGGCGCGTCTGGCTCAGGCAAGTCTACGCTTCTGCGCTGTATGAACCTGTTGGAACCGATTGACGATGGTTCGATCTGGCTGGACGGGACAGATATTTCCGAGCCGGGCCTGGACCCTCAGCCTGTACGCCAGAAGATCGGCATAGTCTTTCAAAGCTATAACCTGTTCCCGCATATGACAGCGGCGGAGAACGTGATGCTTGCCCCGCGTCGCGTGCGTGGACTAAGCAGAGAAGACCTACGCACGCGGGTCACGCAACTTTTTACCCGTTTCGGTCTGGGTGAACGGATGGATCACTATCCGGATCAGCTATCAGGGGGACAACAGCAGCGTGTGGCAATCATCCGGGCGCTTGCGATGGAGCCGCAGATCATGCTGTTTGACGAGATTACAAGTGCGCTGGACCCTGAACTGGTCGGCGAAGTTCTAGACGTGCTTCGCGACCTGCGAAAACAGGGGATGACAATGGTTCTTGCTACGCACGAGATGGGCTTTGCACGTGAACTAGCCGACAAGGTGTGTTTCCTTGATGCGGGCCGAATCCTGGAACAAGGCCCGCCAGAAACGCTTTTCTCCAACCCCAGCGAGCCCAGAACCAAGGCCTTTCTTGCCCGCGTACTTTGACGCGGCAATGTGCGGTCTTTCATACTGAGCATTGAAGTTTACCGGGCCACGCGTCCTCGCAAACACAGCTATTGTCGTTTGATTTCAAATTGGTGCGGGTGGAGGGACTTGAACCCCCACGCCTTGCGGCGCCAGAACCTAAATCTGGTGCGTCTACCAATTTCGCCACACCCGCACGATGACCGGGTCAATAGCAAAGCTTGAAACCAAGTGCGAGGGGGAAAGTGCACCCGTTCTCAATATTCTTTGTGACCTGGCGGCACCCGTTCTTGGCTTCGCACAAATTGATGCACCAAGAACCGTCTTTCGGTGCGAAAGCAGTCAATAAAACCAGTGTGAAATCATGCAATGCCTTTCTAAGTGAAAGCGCGGCACAGCCACCGCATCACAATTGCGCCACAATTCAAACGCCAAAAAATCTTATTCGCGTCAAACAAATTCCGCCTTGGGGGTCATTGATGTGCATGTGGACTTACTGAGTCTTTTTGCCTTCGGGCGCTGTACGAGTTCTATCTGCTCAACTCAAAAACAAGGGCTTAACCGTGACCAATATGATGACTTCCGCTGCTGCCGAGCAAGACGCTGTTGGTCTTGCACGCGAGAGCTTTCTCGGTGAACTCAAGACCCTGAGCCGCGACCACCCCGACACGGGTTTTGGTGTCGCGCTCCGAACACATTCGGGTGGCCACTATTTGCTTGCTAACTCGCGTATGCCGCTGCCAGAAACCAAATCCGCCGGGTTCCCGACCGGACGCAGCGTAGCTTGTCTGGAGAACAGCGAGCAATTCAGCTCCATCGAAGTCCTGGCTGATGAGACCGCCTTCGACAAGATTTCCCCAAGCGCCGAGGCCGCAATTTTGGGCAACGCCCTGAATTTGATTGCCCGCATTGATCTGCTGACCAGCACCCAAGCCGATCAGGTACAGCATCACATGGCGGCAACAGGAACCGGAGGCTAATCATGGCGCGCAATGACCATCTTCTGTCCGTCGGAAACGAGGCGCTAACGCCCATGACATCGGCGATGGCAGCCCTGACCACGCAGATCGACCAACTGACAGAGGTGGCGGACGCGCGCTCATCCGCCCGTCTTGCCACGCTCAAGACTCGTATGGAAAGCTTCACCGCCAGCGTGACACTGGTTGGGCAAGTCAAGGCCGGCAAGTCCTCGATCGTGAACATTCTGGCCGGGCGCCCTGCCCTTTTGCCGTCTGACGTGAACCCATGGACGTCGGTTGTCACGACGCTGAACATCAATACTCGTACCGAAGGCGACACCAAATCTAAGTTCACATTCTTTGAGCAGGAAGAATGGGATAACCTGATGGTGGGCGGCGGGCGTCTTGGCGAATTGGCCAACCGGGCCGGCGCAGACGACGAAATGGACGACATTCGCCGCCAAATCGGAGAGATGAAGGAGAAGTCCGAAGAACGCCTTGGCAAACACTTCGACCTGATCCTTGGCCAGAGCCATCAGTATGACTATTTCGACGAAGAACTGATCCAGCGTTACGTGTGCCTGGGCGATCAGGATGATCCTGACATCAACCCCAAAACAGGGCGGTTTGCAGATGTTACAAAATCTGCGGAACTGTACATGGATATCCCGCAATACCCGATATCTCTGAAACTCTGCGACACGCCGGGTGTCAACGATACCTTCATGGTGCGCGAGCAGATAACCCTGCGCAGCCTGCGCGGATCCGAGGTGTGCGTCGTTGTTTTGGCCGCAAGTCAGGCCCTGACGACCATGGACATGGCGCTGATGCGGATCATTGCGCAGTTCGAGAACCGTCAGATCATTCTGTTCGTAAACCGGATCGACGAACTGGCCGATCCGGTTAATCAGGTCCCTGAAATTCGCGACCGGATCCAGGACACGTTGAAACAAAACAATATCGACGCAAACACTAGCGTCGTGTTCGGCAGCGCGCTTTGGGCCGAAGCCGCGCTTACGGGCAATCCTGACATTTTGAACGAAGATTCCCGTCAGGCGTTGAACACCTTCTATCTGGCGGCCGGGTTTGGGGATCAGGCCCCGTCTTTGGACAAGATTTGGGCGCTGTCCGGGTTGCCGGATCTGTTGCTGGCCATGAATGAACGCATAGCCGAAGGCGCGGGGCACCGGCTGCTGGAAAGGGTGCGCCACAAGGCGCGCAATATCGCAAGCCAGATCCGCGCAACGGCGGTTGCCAAAACACTGTCAGGCGGCGAAGGCGTTGTCCGCGATCTGGATGGCGTTTCGACCGAAGAGGCCATCGAAAAGGTCACTGAACAATACGAAAAGAAAGCGGCTGATCTGACCTCGTCCCTGCGCGATAAGGTCTTGGAAAGGCTAAAATCTGCCGAGACAAATTTTGTCAAACGCGCGACGGACTCGCTGATTGCGCATCTTGAACAAAACGGTGAGGAAGGGACGTGGCAATACGATCCTGCTGGTTTGAGAACCCTGCAAAAGGCTGCGTATTTCAGCTTTGCGCGCTCCATGCGCAAGGATGCCGGGGCGCTGTATGCATCAGCGGCTTCAGACACTGAAGCACTGTATCAAAAGTTGTTGGGCAACCATTTGGGCGAATTCACGATCGAAGCCCCGATCGTGCCCCGGGTGCCACCGCCATTGGGTATCGGGCGCACCATTGCTCTGGACCTTCAAAGCACATGGTGGCGACGGTGGTGGCAACGCCGAAAAGGGTTCGAGGCATATGCCGCAGATTACACCCGTCTGATTGCATCCGAAGCGAACTCGATAACCAAGGATATCGAAGAAAACCAGATTGCAGCGGTTTTGGAAAACGTCCGTGCCAGCCTGTCTGACTTTATGCGCGAGCAAAAAGAGACATTGCTGAGCATTTCGGCAGCCGCCGAGAATGACCCCAACCGGAACGCAGCGATGATGGCTGGAATGGTGCCGCAAAAATCCCGCGACGACATTCTGGGCGACATTCTCAAAGATCTAAGCAACGAGGCAGCATGAGTATCACCATGGCAAAAGATTCACAAACCCGCTTCGTTTCTACCAAGGCCTGGAATCGTATCGAGCACTGGTCACGGCGCAAACCCATTTTTGCGCTTATGGGAGAGTTCAGCGCCGGTAAATCGACCTTGATGAACTTTCTGCTGCGCTCGCACGCTTTGCCGACGCAGGTGACGGCGACGCAGTTACCCCCGGTTTGGTTTAGCTGGGGTAAGCAGTCGGCCTATGTGCAACGTCATGACGGCACCCGTCAGGCTATCGGACTGGATCAGTTGGAAACGGTTGGCGTCAACGACGTCCAGTTCATCCGTATTTTCCTTGAATCCGATATTCTGGAAGCTGTTGACCTGATCGACACGCCCGGAATTTCCGACCCGAAGATTTCGGACGACGTCTGGCGCCGCGCCGTCGGGCAAGCAAATGGGGTTCTTTGGTGCACCCATGCGACGCAAGCCTGGCGTGAAACCGAACGTGCGACTTGGGTTTCCCTGCCCGAGCGGCTGCAAAACAACTCGTTGCTATTGGTAACGCGGGCCGATGTGCTGGCTTCGAAGGACCGCCAGAAAGTTCTGCGTCGGGTCAATCGTGAAGCAGGTCACCTGTTCAACCGCTCAATCCTGTTTTCAGCACGCGACGCCATTACCGCACGCGACAAAAGCGGTGACGCCGATCTTTGGGCGCGCAGCGGCGGCGGGAAAATGGTCGACAGCTTCCTGGAGATCACCGAACAGATCATGGACAACCGCGCCGAATTGCTGGCGCGTTACCAGGTCGACAGCAGCCTCGCGATCGCGGAGCCTGTGCAACCGCTGCGGCCAAGAAAGGCAGCAGAAAATGCCGAACAATCAAGGCCGTTGAAACTGGTCGATCCGGTTATCGCCGACAGCGAAGCTGACAACGAAGTCGTCACCAACTTCCCTGTGCGCCCGGCCCGTGTAGAAACCAGAACAGAAGAGACCGCCCGAGCGTCCAGAATTAACTCGGATGAAGCGGATCGCCTGCGGGCTGAAATGGAAACCTCGTCCGAGGTGGCCCCCATCGCTGAAACGCAAGAGCAAGAGGATGACTTGCGCGCCTTTTTCAGGGAAACGCCAAGCCAGAATCTGAACCTGTCTGAAATCCCTTCCGAGTCTTTCGAAGAGGACAGCCTTGAGCTGACTTCAGAGCCTGAAATGGATCAACCGGAAGAAAGTGCGATTGAACCCGACGGGTTCATGGTGTCTCTGGAAGACAGATTGGCGGATACCCCCGAGCAGGCGGAAGACACTGAGGACGCAAGCGGCGAACTGAGTACAGATGCCTCGGTGTCGTCCATTACAGCCCTCATGGCAGAGCAGACGACCGACGGGGAAGATGAATTCGAGCCAGAGCCTGAAAGCAACGGCTTGATAGACATGCAGGTTGTTCCGCTGACCAGTGGTAGTGCAACTGATGCACCCGCTCAGAACGAAAGGCTGGAAGATCTACTAAGTGTCCCGGCGGGATCACCCCTAAGTGCTGCTGCCATGTGGCGCGAGGTTACGGAAGATGAAGACCTGCCAGACGATGCGGAAGGCCTGAAATCAATGTTCCGGTCCTTCCTGCAGGAGTTCGACCAGATTGCGGCAGAACACAGCGCCCGCAAGTCCAAAGATTCGGTGTCCTCCATCCCGAAGCCAAATGACAATAACGGTGCAGAGTGGCATGTGTTGTAGAAAAAATAGGGCAGAAAAACAGGGCACAAGATGTCTATCGAAGCAGCTTTAAATACCGCAATTCATACCATACCCGACTGTATTGCAGCCGGGTATGTCGATATGGAGACCGGGATGTTGCTGGGAACAAGTTTCGCCAGCCCGGAAGACGCAACCGCGCTGGACAGCTTGGCCATAGCGGTGGCCAACCTGTTTCAGGGCCGCGGTGTGCGCGGCTTTGAAGAGCTGTTGCGCGCAAACGGAACCGAGGAAGCCGGGCAGTCGGGATTTGGCGAGATCGCCGTGTTTTCAAAAGATCGTCTGAATATCTTCCTGCGGACCCAAGCCTACCCGGACCACGTGGTCTGTTACACCTGCCGCAACAGCGCCAATGTTGGGTTGGCGCTGACCAAATCGCATCTCAGCCTTGGGCCGGTTGCGGCTGCAGTTTAAGCGCGGATAAAGAGGTCTCGATACTATGGATACAGCGATACTCGATCTGCTCGAAGATATTGGACGCACTTCGGTCGCGCGCCTGAATCCTGCCGTAACGCTTACGGCAGAGACTGCGACCGCCCGTCGTGAGCAGGTCCTTCGCACAATTCGTGGCACGGTTCTGCCCCGCCGCTTGGAATTCACCGCCGCAAATGGCGATTGCCTTGCTATCGAAGTCAACAGCTCTCGGGTCACGGACGTGTTTCGTGTGCGTTCGGGCCTTGTTCCTGACTTTGAAACGGAAGCACGCGAAAATCTTGCGGAAAAGCTTGCCCAACTTGTATCCGATATCGCCGCCGCACCGGGGCCAATGGAGCTGATCTCTCTGCAACCCGATATCGCGTTGGAGGCTGATGATGTCGGGATCACCTTCCGCGAAATCTCGGACGCATGCCATTCGACCGAGCTTCCTGCGGAGCCCGTCGTCTCGATCGTGCCGGATCATGAAGAAGACGATTTAACCGACACCTCGGACGGGTTGGCCAGCCAATTCTATGCCGGTACCGAGCGTTTCGCGCAGGGACGTGTTCAGATAAACAAGTCTGATGGAGAAGCCATACAAGCGGACGGAACCTGTACCCCCGAACAGCCCATGTATGCCGACAGTGACCTGCTTAAACAATTCGCTGCTGATCTGGCCGGTTGGGACAAGGATACGTCGGCGGAACTGGAACTTCCCCAACTGATCGTCCTGAGACCCTCGGGCGGGAAGGGAACCGCACTGGCGGTCCTGCATGATGGCAGCCAGATCTCGGCAGCCGTGCACGAGGCGCGAAAATTGGGCGCAGTTGTCAGTCTTTGGAAAACTCTCACCGAGGCCGACGCATGAACCGGCCCCTAACATTCAAATTTTCAACGAATTCAATCCTTGATTAGGATTAGCCAGGGTAAGTGTTATGAGTGAAAATCAACGACGTGAGTTGATACGCATCGCCGAAGAGATGAACGAGGTCAGCAATGAAGAGACCCAGCAGTTCATCTCGCGGATCGTCAGCGATCTTTCGAACCTGAAGCCGTCTATCGCGTTTGTCGGGCAAATCAAGGCGGGTAAATCCCGGCTGATCAATGGATTTACCGCGCAGGCCGGGTATTTGCCCTCGGACGTAAACCCGTGGACGACTGTAATCACCGACATGCATTTCGGTCACCCGTCCGGGCGAACCGACGGAGCAGAATTCCATTTCTTTGACAATCGCCAGTGGCAGGCCCTTATCGCGGAAGGCGAAGAGCTGCGCAACATGTTCCCCGATGATGAGGACAGCTATAAGCGCGAGATGATCGAAGAGCAGGTCGACGCGATGAAAACCCGCGCCAAGCTGCGCTTGGGTGAAAGTTACAAACATCTGCTGGGCCAGCATCACGATCTGGAAAAACTCACATCCGAAGACTTGGCGCGTTATGTCTGCGCGGGCGATGATCCGTCCGAGGATGGCGTGTATGATCCCGGTTCGGATCGTGGGCTGTACAGTGACATCACGCGCAAGGCCGAGGTGTTTTTCGACATCGGTCATTTCCCGTTTCCGGTGACGGTCACGGACACGCCGGGCGTTAACGATCCCCTTCTGATCCGCGAAGAAATTTCGCGTCAGTATCTTAGGGAATCCGATTTCTTTGTTGTGGTTCTGTCAGCGCATCAGGCACTGTCACGAGCAGACCTGAAACTGTTCCGCCTGATGCAGGCGCTTGAATTGGGTCAGATTGTTGTCTTCATCAACCGCGTCGATGAACTTGGTGGGGGCGCAGATGACGCCACCAAAGTACGTTCCGATGTGATGGACGGGTTGGACAAAGCACTGGGCAACTCTGACATTGATGTTCTGATGGGCAGCGCGCAATGGGCGCATTATGCACTGACCGGCGATGAAACCGGTATTAACCACGACGATGTCCTAGCCTGGTTGCGGGCCCATCCCGAACAGATGAAACAATATCTGGACGGTGTGGAAGAGATCAAACAAGGCCCCGGTCCAATCAGTCGCGAGGGCGTGCTGCGCTTTGCGGCGATGATTGCTTCTGGCCTTCCTGACTTGCGTCGGCATGTGACCAGTGCCCTGAATGACGGGCCCCGGAACGAACATCTTCGCATGGCATGGCAGCACCTTAACAGCTTTGCCCAAGGTGAAGTTGAGCGATCCAAGGCACATCTGCGTGCCATTGACGATGAAACCGCAAACAGCCCGAACACAGGGTCTGAAAACGATAAGACTTTGGCAAACCTTCGGGAATTGGTCAGCAATAAGACCGCTGGAATCGTCAATGATATGGACGAAGTGCTGGCAAATCTGCGTGGCGTCATGGACGACACCGTGGCCGAGGCTGTCTCGGGCGTTGTCAGAGGGCCCGGTGGGGCGTCTCCGTTGCTGGCCAAGGGCGGTGAAACGGAGCTGAACTTTGGACCGCTGCGCGATCGCATGCGCGAACTGGTGCAAGGGGCAACTCAGGTTGTGCGGCAAAGAATGCTTAGCGAATTGTACGCTGTCGACATGCAAAGCAATGCGGCCCTGCGCTCGCTTCCTGGCTGGCAGGACACGACGGACAATCGAATGAATACCAGCGCGGTCAGGTGGTTCCGTCCGGACACCACGGCCCTAACACGGGGCATCACGGTGGAATTACGCGTCACTTGGTTATCGCGTCTGATTTCCAGAAAAAGTGTCGTTTCGCGGGCTGAACAGATGATCGTTCAGGAATTCGAGATGATTGGCGACGATCTGGTGGACACCGCGCGCGCAGACCTGATGGAACGGCTGAATACCGTGCTGGATCACTATCTGGCGTTGTTGGCGGGTCACCTTGAACACCGCTCTGGTACTGGCGACACAAACGCCAGAACCGAGGCTCAGCACGCGTTTGACAGCGCCCAGCGTGTTGCGGATGAACTGGAAGCCGTCTTTGGCCCCGACTCCTCTAACAAGATACTACCCGAGGCTGCGGAATGATCGAATTTCCCCGAACCGAGCAGGAAGTGCGCAAACTCGAGCACTTTCTGACCGTCACAGAAAAACTGCCGTCGGACCCGGTGCTGAACGACCTGCGCGAACGGGCGCTGGCCCACGCCGAGCGGCTTTCAAACGCGGTGAATATCGGTTTTGCGGGCGAATTCGGGGCTGGTAAGTCCAGCCTGGCCAATATGCTGGCCGGGGCGGATATTTTGCCGACCGGGCCGCAGCATCTGAAACTGCCGCTGGTGATCGTGGCCTATGCCGAGGCACCAGAAACCACCGTCGGGTGGTGGGGCAAAGAGCCCAAAGTTTACTCGGGCATCGCGTTGGAAAAGGCAGCGGCGGACAATCCTGATTTTATTTCCGTCGGCTTGAACACCCCCGCCCTGCAAGAGATTTCTCTGTTTGACCTTCCCGGCGCAGGCGCATTGGACGAGTCCTACAAACCAACGCTTGATCTGTTGAAATTCGTCGACTGTGCAATCTGGTGCACCAACGGCACCAGCGCGTGGCGGGAAACCGAGCGTCATCTTTGGTCACAGGTCCCGCAGGAACTACGGGCCAATAGCCTCTTGGCAGTTACTCATGCCGATCTTCCACCCGTCAAAGACGCAATGGATCGGATACTGGCGCGCCTGAACAAGGAAAAGGGCGACATGTTCCGGTCTGTGGTTCCGATTGGAACCCCTGTTGCTGTTCGTGCCATGTCGCAGGAACCTGAACCTGATTTTGCCCTGTGGGAGACCTGCGGGGGCCAAAACCTGGCGGAGCATATACTGGAAATTGCCTCGAACCGGCGCCTGTCGGACATCGAAGCCGCGCGCAGTGATCTTGAGCAGGATCTGATGCCCTATCTAGACTCGCTTGAACCGCCCGAGGCAGAAACGAGCCTACCCGAAATTTCGCCAATTCAAATGACGCTGGAAGCCGCAATGCCGGCGCTGGAAAACCCGATCCTCGAAGACTGGTTAGCCGCGATTGCAAGCATCTACGAAGATCTGAGGGAAAGCTCGGACATCGAACCATCTGCCTTCCTGCATAGTTGTCAGGAAATCGTCGAAGACTTTGCCGAGCGTCTTGAGCAAGGTGGGGAAATCAGCTCTGAGGCCGATTGGATTCCGGGCGAGTTTGAAAAGGCCACTGATCTGTTGCTGTTGCTACAGTTTGAATCCGGTGACGCCCCGCTCAGGGATGCGATCAGCATTCTGGCTCAGCTCAGCGACAACCTTGCATGGGCCGGCAGCCGAGCAGACTCTGTGCAGTCCAAGACCGGCACCTGACTGTTTCGCGCTATAATTGAGCAGTAAGTCAGCGATTCGAAGACCACAGAATCGGGGCGCTATTGTTTCGAAATCAGCCACCAATCATTGCAAAATCGCGATTCAGTCCGCATTTATTGCGCTCCAGATATCAATATTTAGATTTTTTGCACAAGTATACTACTATATTTAGTTTTTCCACAATTCCCGTTCTCAGTGAAGCCATGAGGCGGCCCCAATAAAGTCAAATTTGAAACGTCTAACAGTCTCAAGTGTCCTGCGGTTGTGTTTGGTTGTGAGTTGTTGGGCTGTTTGCCCCGTTAAATGAACCGCAAAATGATTAGAACGGGCGGGAAGAAATGAGCCACAACCAGGCTGTCGATGCGACGCACGACGAACCGAAAATTGAGGGACTTCAACCGGGCGCCAAGCTTTTGCGTGGGCAGTATGAGATCCTGCGCTTTCTCAGCAATGGCGGCTTCGGTATCACCTATCTGGCACGCAACAGCCTTGAGCGGGAAGTCGTCATCAAGGAATGCTATCCGGGGGCGTTGTGCCGCCGAAACGGCGATCTTGTAGAGCCTGTCGAACCTGGATTTGAAAGCGATCTACGCTCGATCATTGATCTGTTCATTCAGGAAGCCCGAAATCACGCGCGCCTTGTCCACCCCAACATCGTCGACGTTCATCAGGTGTTCGAGGACAACAATACCGCCTACATCGCCATGGATTTCATCCAGGGATCCGATCTTCTGGATTATGTCGAAAACCCAGACAACGACGCAGGCCCTGATTTTATCGTTCAGGTGACCGAGAAAATGCTGTCTGCGGTGTCCTTCATTCACCAAAGCGGCATGTTGCACCGGGATATCTCACCCGACAACATTCTGATCGACGAGAATGGTGAGCCCGAGTTGATCGACTTTGGCGCGGCACGGGAACAGGCCGCCAACCAATCCGCCGCCCTTCTGACGCTGCGTGTGATCAAGGATGGCTATTCGCCACACGAATTCTACGTCCGCGGGGCCGAGCAAGGGCCCAGCAGTGATCTGTATGTTCTGGCAGCGACGCTGTATCACGCAATCAGCGGTGAACGCCCGATTGACGGCCAAACGCGTCTGAACGCCTTCAACAACAGTCAGGATGACCCTTACGAGCCTTTGAGCGGTCGATTTAACGGGTATCCGGAGGGTTTCCTGGAAGCGATCGACAAGGCGATGGAAGTCCACGCAACGGATCGTATGCAAAGCGCGCTGGATTGGCTGCGTATGTTCCGTGGTCCGGGCGTGATGTTTGACTCGTTCGATTACCGGCCCGTTTCGGTGATCGTCGCAATGGACCGCAAGGATGAGGCCGAAGAAAAAGCCCGCATCAAGGCCGAAAGCGAAAACGCTGAGGCCGTTGTAACGGCATTGTTGGCCGGAAATTCGGACATTGTTCTGGGCAACGAGGACAAGAAAGAAGATGAACTAGCCCAGTTCACGCCAAAAGAAGAACCACCGGTGGCAGTGGACACTGTCGTTAAAAGCGGATCGGGCGGCAGCGGCAAACTGATTGCAGGCGTCGCGGTCGTCTCTGCAGCGTTGGCCGCCGGTGGGTTTTTCCTGATGTCCGACACGGACAATGCGCCCGCACAAGACGCAACCCAAGACGCAGAAGTATCGCTGGCCCCCAGCATAGAAAATCCCGAGCCCATAGTTGAAGTGTTGTCAGAAGACACTCAGGACGCACCTGAGGTCGCGACAGAACAAGCACCCAAGCAGGTAGAACCCGAGCCAGAACCTATTGAGCAGACCCTGGTTCAACCGGCTGCCACACAAGAGGCAGACGCCCCGGCAGCCGGAACCCCAACCGAAGAAGCCCCCGCCCCGGTGGAAACCGGCACACCTGCGGAAACTCAGGTTGCGTTTTCCCACTGGGACGTTGAAATTCCGTTTCAGACCTCCAAGCGCCGGGCTTCAACGGGCAACGTGATCGCAGTCACGGGCGTAGATGCAACCCGCGACATGTCGATAATCGGTGAATGGGTTCAGCGTGGCGCGGCCATTTACACTCTGAACGGCAAACCGGTTCAGGCTGACGCCACCTTTGCTGCGCAAGTTCTGAACGACCTGAATGTCGATCCTGACGGCTTTATCCGTATCACCGCACGTTATCGGGCGCTAGGGAAGACACGCGCCCAGAACGGACTACTGGCTTTGCCTGCAATTCGCATGGTTGGCCTTGAAAACGGATACGGGTTCGAAATCCGCAATTCGGACGGCGCTTCGTGGACGACAGTCACCGAAACCGTTCCGGCCGATGCGGCAGGCGGTTTGCGGGAAGGCGACGTTTTGGTCTCTGAGGCGCAAACCGGAACTGCAATCGATGGACCGGAAAGCTTGGATACCATCCTGAGCAGCCTTGTTTCTGAAGACAAATCTCAGGCCCGTTTGACGGTGTTAAGAAACGGCGCCGAGGCAGAAGTTGTCATGCAATTGGTGCAGGAGTGATCAGACCGGTTCAATTGTAGTCCGCCAGTGTGTGTTTGCTGAGGGTCGCGCAAAAGTCAGCGCTACCCCGACGGGGACCGGCCCGCCGCGGAAAGTATGAGTGACAAGAGTTTTCAATCATCAGTACCGCTGCGCGATCCTGCGCAGAGGTGAGTAGCAGCCCCACAGGTCAGAAAGCCTGTGCCCAGTAACAAAAGGTGTCGTCACCATGTTCAAATACAAAAGCCCTCTCAGCCGGCTTCTCGAAGGTGCCGGCAAACCTAAAGAAGCAGAAACCGAGGAAGCCACCGCCCCCGAGGCGGAAAAGCCCGAGCCGATTGCAGATTTCAACGCTCTGCGCGAGGCGCTGGCCGGGGGCAATATGTCGTCGTCTGAAACCTACGAAGACAGTGACGAGTTGCTGCCCGAAGACGAGATGCCAGAGTTTACGGAAGAGGCAGACGCCAACGCCGCCGACGATACGGTCGAGGACATGGATGAAATCGTGATGACCGAGGTCATCGCCGAGATTCAGGAAACGCCTGAAAACGAGATGGTATCGGAAGAACCCGAACCAGAGCAGGTTGTGACACTGCATGTCGCGACCGAGGAAACCGTGGTCGCGGAAGAAATCGTCGTCGTCGATGCAACTCCGGAAGACACGGTTGTCGAAGTCGTTGTGGAAGAGCCCGAGGCAGCAATTGAAGAACCTAAGGTGGACGAAATCAAAACCGTCGCTCCAACGCCTGCGCCCGAGCCTGCCTCGGATCGTCGCGGCCGCGTCAAGACAACTTTCCTTGGGTTCGAACGTGCCGATACGCATGTTCAGGACCTGATTGAAACCGCAGAACCGGTCGCCAAAACCGAAGCTGCTGAGCAGACATTTCCCGTTGGATGGCTTGTGGTGACAAGCGGTCCGGGCCGCGGAACAAGCGTCACATTGTCCGAAGGTCTGATGCAGATCGGTCGAAACGATGATCAGGCCATCCAGCTTGATTTTGGTGACACCGGCATCTCTCGCAGCAATCACGCTGTGATCGCCTACGACCCGGAAGATCGCAAATGCTATCTGGGACATGGCGGCAAGGCCAACCTTGTCCGCCTGAACGGTAAACCGGTTCTCAGCACCGTCGCCCTGAACAGCGGAGATCTTATTCGCATCAGCGAAACCACGGTCCGTTTTGCCGCCTTCTGCGACGACGGCTTTGATTGGCGGGATGCCTGATTTATGCTGGCGAACCCGGCATATGACGTTGCGCTGATCCTGGATCAGGGTCAGCGCGAGAATCAGGAAGACGCTGTCGCATCGCGTATGTTCGACGCGTCGGATGCTGCCTATGTTGTCGTTGCAGACGGTATGGGCGGGCACGATGCCGGGGAAGTCGCGGCAGAGTTCGTAATCAATGCCTGGCGCGAAGCACTGGACCCCGAACTTGAAACAAAATCCCCGTCAGAATCCAATCTGATAGACGCTTTGCCGCTTGCGGCAATGCTCGCCAACGCCGCGGTCTCCAATCACTGCGAGGAACAAGGCCGGGGTCTCCAGATGGGCTCGACGCTTTTGGGCGTTTTGATCCTGGGTCGACGGGTATTCTGGATCTCAATCGGTGACAGCCCTCTTTACCTGTACCGGGATGGGACCCTGAGCCAGATCAACGAAGATCATTCCATGGCGCCACTCATTGATGCTCAGGTCACTGAGGGCACACTGACCGAGGATGAGGCCCGAACCCATCCCGATCGCAATCAACTGACATCGGTGATCATGGGCCGGGCCATCCCAAAGGTAGACTGCCCTGAAGACCCCGTGGCCTTAGAAGGCACTGACGTTCTGATCGCAGGCAGCGACGGTCTTCAATACATCACTGATGCGGAAATTCTGGCAGTTCTTCAGGCCAACTCTAATGCGCTGGCGCAGGACATTGCCGACGCCTTGTTACAGGCGGTTAAGGCCAAGAACGACCCTGATCAGGACAATGTATCGATCGGCGTCGTGAAACTCACAAAAAACGAATGAAGGCAAAGCGACAGGAAAAATGAGACCTAATCTTATCATATCCAGCCTGGCACTTGCTGCCGCCGCTGGTGCTGCCTCGGCGCAAGAGGCGTGCTCCACCTATGAAATTCAACGCGGCGACAGTCTTCGCGAGCTGACCATCGAGGTCTATTCCACCGAGGACTTTCGCATAATTTTTGACGCCAACCGCGATGTGATCGGAAACAATCCGAACATCATTCGTGTGGGCGATGTCCTGACCCTGCCTTGTCTCGAAGACATTGGCCGCGCACCAGCCAAACCTCAGACTGAGGCCGAGGCGATGGCTGCGGAAATGGCATCCGAATTGGTCAAGGCCGCCGAAGACCGTGCAGCCAAAGCCATCGCCGAAGCGAAAAAGGCCAGCGATGACGCCGTCATTGCAGCCCGCGCCGAAGCGAAAAAGGAAATCGAAGCCGCGCGCAGCGAAGCAGCTGCTTTGATCCGTAACGCGGATGCTGCCGAACAGCCGGAAATTCGTGACCGTCAATTGTTGCTAATCACCGGTGGCAACTATGCCCCTTTCACGGACGAGGCCCTGCCTCATCGCGGCCTTTATACAAACCTGGTCGAAACGGCGATGCTGCGCGCAGCGCCCGAGCAGGCCTATAAAATTCAGTTCGTGAATGACTGGTCTTCGCATCTGGATCTGCTGATGCCGACACTGGCCTTTGACGCAACCTTCCCTTGGTCGCGCCCCGTTTGCGAAGAACCCGCTGCCTTGTCGGAAAAAGACCGCAACCGCTGCGAAACCTACAATTTCTCGAACCCTTTCTACGAGGTCGTCGATACATTCTTCGCACGTGAGGGGTCGGGTTATGAGCAAACTCTGACTTATGCCGACTTCGCTGGAACCACGATTTGCCGCCCTGAAGGCTGGTCACTGTCGCACATGGACTCAGTCGGTCTTTATGAGCCAGCGATTTCCCTGATGCGCCCGGTATCCCCGGACGACTGCTTTCACGCCTTGATGGACGGCACTACCGACATCGTGGCGATCGAAGCTCATCTGGCCGTCGAAGCGATTGGCCGTCTAGGGTACGAACACCGCATTATCGAAAACCCCAACCTGGCGGCGATCAAGTCGCTTAACGTTATGACCCACAAAGATAATCCAGATGGGGAAGCGATCCTTGAGACGCTCAACCAGGGTCTGGCGATCATGCAGCAATCAGGAGAGTGGCGTGACATCGTCTCAACCGCTCTGCGTCATCAAATGGAAAATGGCTAAGGCCCCAATCGGCCTGACAACACATTAGTCTGGAGGAAGTGGACATGTTTAGTTTCAACCTGAAGAAAGTCGCGCTGTCGGCAACGGCCGTCACCGCCCTGAGCGCCGGGGCCGCCGCCGCGCAGGAAGCCTGTACAAATTACACCGTCGAGGATGGCGACACGATGGCAACAATCGCCATCGCTGCCTACGGCACGTCGAACTATCAGCCGATCTTTAACGCGAACCGTAACGCGATCACGAATCCGAACGCGCTTGAGCCGGGTTTGGTTCTGGCGCTGCCTTGTGAAGACGGCAGCCTGCCCAACGGTCAGAGTGCGCAGGAAATTATCGCAGCCGAAGAACAACGTGCGGCAAGCATCAAGCGTTCGAATGTTTACGCACCGCCGATCAAACTGGTCGCGGGCAATGGCTGGGAACCCTTTACCAGCGAAGGCCTGAGCGGGGGTGGAATTATGACACGCCTGGCGACAACCAGCCTGCAACGCGCTGGCAACAGCCGTGACTATTCGGTGAGCTTTGTGGACGACTGGGGTTCGCATCTGGACACCCTCCTGCCGCTTGGTGCTTTTGACATTTCAATCGCCTGGACCATCCCTGACTGCACCAACCGCACGTATGAGTGGTCCGCTGAAACTGAGGCGCGATGCACACAGTTTGTCGCCTCGGTTCCGGTGTATGATGTTGTTGGCGGTTTCTACACTCTGCCGGAAAACGAATACACAAACGCAACGACCTTCAGCGATCTGGAAGGTGCCACAGTTTGCCGTATGGCCGGATGGAGCATGGTCGTACTTGAAGAAATCGGCCTGAACCGGACCAATACGACTGTCGTTCAGCCCAACACTGCACGTGAATGTCTGGATGCGGTCCTGACCGGGACTGCCGATGTTGCCGCGTTCGAAGTTGAATTGTTCGCAGCAACCATGAAGGACATGGGCCTGACGTCGGCAGATATTGTCGAGAACCCTTACGTGTCCACGCTGTCGTCGATGAGCTTCCTTGCGCATCGCACCAATCCCTTTGCTCGTGAATACATCGCGATGATGAACAAGGGTTTGAACGAAATGCGCGAAAGCGGCGAGTGGTACGCGATCATCTCGGATACGCTGCGGGAACAGAATGAAAAACTGAACGCAGCATCGAATTAAGAAACTGTAACGGGGCTGGCTTGTCGTCAGCCCCGTTTCACAAACCCATTCGCTTGCCGGAGAGGCTATGCGCGCCCCGGCCACAAAAAAAGGGACCGACTTTCAAGGCCGGTCCCTTTTTTGTTGTTTTCCCCTAACGCACTTGAATGAGGGATTTCAGATATCAGTCGATCAAAGCGTTCAGTGTCGCGCTTGGGCGCATGACCTTGGCCGCTTTGGCGGGATCGGTGTGATAGTAACCGCCCAGATCCGCGGCCCCGCCCTGAGCAGACGCCAGTTCGGACAGGATCTTCTCTTCTCCATCCGCCAGAGCTTTGGCCAAAGGCGCGAACTCGGCCGCGAGCTCTGCATCATCAGATTGCGCCGCCAAGGCTTCGGCCCAATAGCGGGCAAACCAATAGTGGCTGTCGCGGTTGTCCGGCTGACCAACCTTGCGGCTGGGTGAACGGTTGTTGTCCAGAATACCCTGCGTTGCGGCTTCGGCTGCGGCGCCCAGAACGCCTGCTTTGGCGTTGCCTTTGCTGTCGGCCAGGAAGTTCAGCGATTCACCCAATGCGCAGAATTCACCCATCGAGTCCCAGCGCAGGTGGCTTTCCTCGACCAGTTGCTGCACATGCTTCGGGGCCGAGCCGCCCGCACCTGTTTCAAACAGACCGCCACCATTCATGAGCTTGACGATGGACAGCATCTTGGCCGAGGTGCCCAGCTCAAGGATAGGGAACAGGTCAGTCAGATAGTCCCGCAGCACATTGCCGGTGATCGCAATCGAGTCATAGCCCGCCGTGATCGTTTCTAGCGACTGGCGGGTGGCTTCGCGCGGTGCCATGATCAGGAACTTGTCGGCTACACCTGCGGCTTCAAGCGCCGGTTTGACGTATTTGATCAGTTCGGCATCATGGGCACGGTTTGCGTCCAGCCAGAAGATTGCCTCGGACCCGGTCAGGCGCTGACGGTCCATGGCCAGTTGAATCCAGTTCTCGATCGGCGCTTTCTTGACGGTGCACGAGCGCCAGATGTCACCCTTTTCGACATCGTGCGAATGCAGCACGTCACCATTGGCCAGTACGATGCGAATGGTGCCATCAGCAGGTGCCTGGAACGTCGTCGGGTGCGAACCGTATTCTTCGGCCTTCTGCGCCATCAGACCGACGTTTGCGACCGCACCGGCAGTCGCTGGGTTCAATGCACCGTTGGCTTTGAAGAAGTTGATCGTCTCGTCATAGACCGGCGCATAGCAGCGATCGGGGATCACGCAGTTTGTGTCGCCCTTGGCCCCGGCCTCATCCCAGCCCTTGCCGCCTGCGCGGATCACGGCGGGCATCGAGGCGTCGATGATCACGTCCGACGGAACGTGCAGGTTGGTGATGCCCTTGTCGCTGTCGACCATGTACATGGACGGACGGTCCGCCTTGATGGCGTCGATTGCAGCCATGATTTCGGCGTTGCCCTTCACGCGGTCCAGCAGGTCGCCCAGACCAGAGTTCGGGTTCACACCCAGCGCGTCCAGTTCAGCGCCGAATTTCTCGAACACGGGGGCCAGCCACGCCTTGACGGCATAGCCAAAGATGATCGGGTCGCTGACCTTCATCATTGTGGCTTTCATGTGCAGAGAGAACATGGTGCCGTCGTTCTTGGTGTCTTCAATGGCATCCGCCAGGAAGGAAGACAGTGCCTTGACCGACATGAACGTCGCATCGGCCACGGTTCCTTCGGCCAGCGGCCATCCGTCTTTGAGAACGGTAACGCTGCCGTCTTTGCCGACGAATTCGATCTTGGCATCCCCGGCCTGAGCCGCGGTGATGGTGGCCGACTTCTCGTTAGCATAGAAGTCATTGCCCGACATGGACGAGACTTTTGTTTTGCTGTCCGAGGCCCACTCACCCATCGAATGCGGGTTCTTCTGAGCATAGTTCTTCACAGCACGTGCGGCGCGGCGGTCGCTGTTGCCTTCGCGCAGAACCGGGTTCACGGCCGAGCCTTTGATCGCATCATAACGGGCGCGGATCGCTTTTTCTTCGTCGGTCGAGGGTTCCTCAGGGTAGTTCGGAATATCATAACCCTGCGCCTGCAGTTCTTCGACGGCCGCAACCAACTGCGGGACCGAGGCTGAGATATTCGGCAGCTTGATCACGTTGGCTTCCGGCGTCTTCACCAATTCACCCAGAGCGGCCAGATCATCGGTTATACGCTGTTCGTCGGTCAGGTTTTCCGGGAAGGTCGCAAGGATGCGGCCAGCCAATGAAATATCCTTGGTGCCAACGCTGACGCCCGCGGCCGAGGCGAACTTGCGAATGATGGGCAGGAACGAGGCGCTGGCCAGCTCGGGCGCTTCGTCTACAATGGTATACAATATGTCGAAGTTCGATTTATCTGCCATATTCTTTTACCTTTTTTAAGCCTTTCGGGGCGTGCGATCCAAGAGTTTGCCACGTTCGCGTGGCGTAGGTGGGGCGCGTTTATCCTACCGCCCCAACGGAGACTCTGATTTGACAGGGCCTCCCTTAAATCACGAATGGCTTGGGATCAATCACAACAAGCTGCGCATTTTGACACGTTTCGCTGAAAATCGTGAAGCAGACGCATGTCAGACACCCCAGGTATCGCTAAGCCTGTACCCGCCGGGCCATGGATCGTCAGGGTCCAGCATGTGTTGATGAACACCGGTTATCCAACCGCGACCGCCGATTTCAGGAATGATTGCAGCCCGGTCACCAACCCGTGTTTCATCGACAATCTTGCCCGAAAACCGGGACCCGATAATTGAGATCGCCTCGAATGTCTGTCCTACGACCATTTGCCCTTTTGCCATCATCAATGCCATCCGCGCCGACACCGCGGTTCCGGTTGGAGAGCGGTCTACCTTTCCCGGTTGAATGGCCACAGCAGATTTACTGCGTAACCCGGTTTCGGTGGTTTCAAGCGAGCCGCAGAATGCGCAAAATGAGATGTGGTTCCAGTCTTTGTTCGTGGGATGGCTGAAACCAATCTGATCGTTCGCCGCATTCGTTATTGCCACACCCAAACGCGCAATGTCGCGGGCGGCATCTTCCTGGATATCTATCCCAAGCGCAGCCGCATCAACCACAACGAAACTGTCTCCCCCAAATGCGGTATCCACCGTCAAAGTACCGACTCCTGCCACCTCAAGAGGCGCTGCAATCTTGTCGGCATAGCTGGGAAGGTTGCGCACGAAAATCCGCTCGGCTTTGCCGTTCCTGCAATCGGCGCGAACCTGCACCAATCCTCCGGGGGCTTCGAGAACAAGCTGAGTAACCGGTTCCTGCATCGGAATAATCCCGCTATCCAGCAGCACCGTAGCCACACAGATTGAGTTCGACCCTGACATCGGCGGCGTGTCTTCGGGCTCCATAATGATAAAGGCGGCGTCGGCATCCGGGTGCTTGGGCGGCACAAGCAGGTTCACATGGCGAAAGACACCGCCGCGCGGTTCGTTGAGAACAAAGTTCCGCAATGTCTGATCTTGCGCGATGAACGACCGCTGATCCCACAGCGTATCGCCAGGAGGCGGCTGAACCCCACCGACGATAACGTCGCCGACCTCACCTTCTGCATGGGCGGATATGACGTGGATCGTTTTTACACTTCGCATGTCTCTTCCTCAGAACCGTGCCGGAGAGTACGGAGCCAACGAAATCGGCACGTCCCGGTCATCAATGAGTGCCGCGACAAGTTCAGCGGTGCCCGCCGATTGCGTCAGTCCTAGATGCCCGTGGCCAAAGGCATAAATAACGTCAGCCGCGTTTGGAGACCGCCCAATCACGGGCATGCTGTCGGGCAAAGACGGACGAAACCCCATCCACTGAGTGCCACCTTCGGTGTTCAAACCGGGAAGAAACTGCGTCGCCTTCTTCAGCAATGTGTCCGCCCGTTTGAAATTTGGTGGCAAGCTCAGTCCCGCCAACTCGACCGCCCCGCCCACGCGGACGCCGCCGTTGATCCGGCTGGCCACAAAACCGTGACGAGAAAAGGTCAAGTGCATCCGAAGATCAAAGGCCCCATCTGGCAAGGTGGTGTTGTAACCCCGCTCGGTCTCAAGCGGTATGTGATCCCCAAGCGTCCGTGCAAGGTGATGCGACCATGCACCTGCTGCCAGCACGAGTTTTGCGGTGTCAATCGTACCCCCTTGCGTAGTGATACGCGCACCGTTTTCCAACGGTGTCAGCGCCCGAATGTCCTGCTGTTCGATCCTGCCTTGTCGGCCACGAAAGGCTTGCGCCAGATGCTCGACCCACTTCTTTGGGTCAATTGTGTTCAGCCAATCCGGCGTAAACCCGGCATGCGTGAAACGTGAACTGAGACCGGGCTGCTTTTCCGCGATCGCTGCCGGACTTTCCAAAAGCTCGAACTTGATGCCATGGGCGCGGCGAACTTCCCATGCTTGCAGGCTGGCGCGGAATTCGGCTTCGGATTCATAAAGCTGCATCTGCCCGTCGCGCTGCATCAGCGGTTCGCCATTGACGGCAGGAAGCAGCCGCTCCAACGCCGCCGCCGACAATCGCATCAGGTTGGCCTGCGCCTCTAACAATCTGGCGTATTGTCCCGGTTGGCTCGCGCGCCAGAACCGGTACATCCAAGGTGCGATTTTGAGCGCATAGGCCGGGGGAATGGACAACGGGCCAAGAGGGTCCAGTAGCCATTTCGGGGCTTTTCGCATGATGCCGGGTGTCGCCAGCGGCTCGACCTCGGGGAACGCAAAAGCACCTGCATTTCCGGCCGAGGTTTCAGCCGCAACACCACCCTTGTCCAACACCAGCACCGAATGCCCGCGGCGCTGCAATTCCAGCGCGGTTGTGATACCGATGACACCAGCTCCAATGACAACGACCTGTTCGGTCACAACGCGATCCCAGTCTTGAATGGATCAGCCTTGTCAAAGATCAACGTCGCTTCGGCCATGATGAAGGCCTGCCCAGTAATCGAAGGGATCACACCACCATTCAGGCCGGGTTGGTAAGACAGCCGATACTTACTTCCAATCACACTCTGCTGAACGATTTCCTCTCCCGGAGCCAGAACGCCATCTGCGGCAAGACACGCCAGCCGCGCTGAGCTGCCAGTTCCGCAGGGCGAACGATCATAATTATTGTCAGGGCAAAGAACAAAATTGCGACTGTGAACACTATTATCGGGCGAGGCGTCTTGAAAGATCACGTGATCTATGGGCTCGCCCTGCTCCCCTCCGATACTTTGTGAAACTGAGGCGTCACGGATCGCGATCGTAAGATCTGTCAGCCTGCGGATGTTGCCGGGCTCGACCGGAATCGGGCTTGGATCAACGATGAAAAACCAGTTGCCACCGTAAGCGACATCGCCGGTTACGGTTCCGTATTCGGGTACTTCGATGGAGATATCGCCGTGGACCCTCCGACTTTCGATATTCGTCACGGTGACCGTATGCGCATCGTGCAGTTCGACCGTGACGATACCGGCAGGCGTTTCGATCCGATGAGATCCAATACCTATGCGCCCCAGATGCCCAAGGGTCACGGTAAGGCCAATTGTTCCATGTCCGCACATGCCAAGAACAGCATCAACATCAAAGAAAATCACACCGGCAACACAGGTCTGATCCACTGGCTCGACCAATAGCGCCCCGACCATGGCCGATTGGCCGCGTGGTTCAAGCATAACCGACCGATAAAACCCCTCGTGATCTTCTGCCAACCTTCGGGCGCGCTCTGACAAGGCGCCCGTGCCCAGATCAGGCGCACCTTCTAGGATAACCCGTGTTGGCTCTCCTCCGGTGTGGCTGTCGATCACGTGCATTCAGCGATCACTCCGCCCTGCTTTGACCAGTTGGCAAACCACGCCTGAAAAAGAGCATATTGCTGCTCGCAGTAATTACGCTGCGCATCCGTCAACTCATCCGTTTCGTTAAAATGCAAACGGTACTCCTGTTCGCCGTTCAGCACCAGTAAGTGCTTGTAATAAAGCACCAGATCAGGCCCTTCGTCAAAGCTGGACAGGACGTGAATCGCCTCGGTCAATTCCTGCGCGCGCACCCGCGCCTCGGCATCCCCTTGCGCCGCTTTCTTGGACAGCGCCGCCAAAAGCAAGGCTTCGCGTGGCAGGGCCGTTCCGATGCCGGTGATCGACCCGGTAGCACCACAATTTACAAATCCGTGGTACACTTCGGTGTCGACTCCGACCATTAACGTCACGTGATCCTCCTGGCTGGTGATGTTTTCAGCGGCATAGCGCAGGTCGTCCTTACCCCCGAATTCCTTGAAGCCGATCAAGTTTGGATGCTCTGCGCGCAGAGCAAAAAACAGGTCAGCCCGGGTCGCGAACCCATAATATGGGCTGTTGTAAATGATCGCCGGGACGTCCGGCGCTGCGTTCAGGATCGCCTTGAAGTGGTTCTTCTGCGCAGTTGGAGAGCTGCCGCGCGATAGAACGCGCGGTATGACCATAAGGCCAACGGCCCCAACTTTCTGCGCATGGGCCGCATGGGCAACGGCTGACTTCGTGTTTATGGCCCCCGTGCCGACAACCACGGGCAAGCCTGCCGCGATGAGGCGCTCAACACCTTCCATCCGCTGCTCGTCCGTCAACAAGGGCCAATCACCCATCGACCCACAATAGACGACTGCCGACATACCAGCGCTGATCATCTGCTGCCCTTTGCGAACCAACGCGTCGAAATTAGGTGTGCGGTCAGCGTTACAGGGGGTCATCAGTGCAGGCATTGTTCCCGTGAACACATTGGTCGACATCCGTGTCATCCTTCCAATCAAACAGTATTCGGGCGCTGGTTTCAGGCCCATTCAACTCGCTCTATCGGATATTGGATACAAAATCCAGCTCTATTACATATGAAAAAACGCGCCATTCTGGTGCCCCGGCGCGTTTCTTCGTTGGACCCGACAATATGTATATTACCGGAGTCTTCCCCCCGCTTCGGGTTCAAACAACATGGCACGTTCCGGGCGAACTTTTATGCCGATCCGTTCGCCCTGTTTGCTGCGCTGATCTTCGCGTTCTTCGACGATCAGTTTGTCGCCATTCGGGGTCAACAGATACGAATAGCTCACACCGCCCAATGCTTCTGTCAGGTCGACCGTGCAGGTATCACCCGACCGATCAACTTCGATATGCTCGGGCCGAATGCCCAGAGTGACCTTGGTCATACCTTGAGGCACAGCCACACTCATCTCTAGTGGCTCAGCCAACGCGGGATGCAGAATCTTGCCGTCCTTGAAATCACATTCCAGAAAGTTCATGGCCGGGGAGCCGATGAATCCGGCGACAAAGCGGTTATCCGGATCGCGGTACAAGTCCATTGGCGCGCCGACCTGCTCGATCCGTCCGTCGCGCAGGACCACAATCTTGTCAGCCATGGTCATGGCCTCGACCTGGTCATGGGTCACGTAGATCATCGTCGCGCCAATCTCGTTGTGAAGGCGCGCAATTTCAACACGCATCTCAACGCGCAGTTCTGCGTCCAGATTGGACAAAGGTTCATCAAACAAAAAGACCTCGGGCCCACGGACAATCGCTCGGCCAATGGCGACCCGCTGACGCTGACCGCCCGAAAGGGCCTTGGGCTTACGCTTGAGATACTGATCCAGTTTCAGGATGCCCGAGGCCTCTTTCACTTTCTGATCGATCTCGGATTTCGCGACGCCATTCATGCGCAGCCCGAACCCCATATTCTCGGCAACTGTCATGTGGGGGTACAAGGCATAGGTCTGAAAGACCATTGCAACGCCCCGCTTGGCCGGGTCCATATGCGTCACGTCCCGCGAACCAATGTGAATTTGCCCTTCGGACGTTTCCTCAAGCCCCGCAATCATCCGAAGCAGCGTGGACTTGCCGCATCCCGAAGGCCCGACAAATACACAAAACTCACCATCTTCGATTTGCAGATCAATACCGTGAATAACCTGCGTTTCGCCGTAGCGTTTAATCGCCTGGTTCAGAGTTACACCCGTCATGTCGCTTGCTTCCTGTCGCTATCGGTGTTTGGGCCGGCTTCTGGGAACCGCCACGCTTGTACTTCGGCACCTATTTGTTCGGCCACGCGGCGAACTCGGGGTACCCATGTTTCCAGTTGGTTGAAATTCATGCGCTCGGTGCTTCCCGTCACCGAGATTGCCCCCAACATCCGTCCGCTTGCCGTCAGAATTGGGCAAGCGACGCAAATGATTCCGGGCTCGTGTTCTTCGTCGTCAATCGCATACCCGCGCTCGCGTATTAGATCGAGGTCGGCCCGCAATGCATCTTCGGATGCCAAGGTTTTTTCCGTGAACCTATGATAGCTTTGCTGTGAGACCGCATCATCCAATGCATCGCTTGCAAGATACGCCATCATCGCCTTGCCGACACCTGTGCAATAAGCGGGGCCGACCTTTCCAGCTTGTGAATACATCTCGATCGGCTGCGTTGCATTTCGTTTATCAACATACAGCACCTGACCGGCATCCATCTGGGCCAGATGCACGGTTTCACCCGTCTCGCGGCTTAGAGCATCCAAAAAGGGTCGCGCGATTGGCGCAAGCGAGCTTTGTGTCCATGCCGAATGGGCCAACCGGACCAGACGCAATCCCGGCATATAGGTTTGCCGGTCCGGGTCGTATGACAACATACCCTGATTGGTCAGGGATTGCAGGAACCGATATAAGGTTGCCTTGGGAAATTCACTGCTATCCAGCAGCTCTGCAAATCTAACAGGGCGCTGAAACGCAGCGACCTGATCCAGCACGTCACATGCTTTGCCTATTGTTCCGTCACCTGCCACGAGCGTTCTTTCTCCTCCCATTGATCCATCGGCATCCGCACGAGGGTCTTGACAAGGCTAACCGATTCGATGTGTAGTTTTCAATATATAAAACTCGGTTTCAATATTTGGAACCAAATGGAAGCTAAGGGAGGAAACTATGCATTCCATTTACAAGCGCACGACGGCTGCGCTGGCCATGAGCGTTGCACTCGCTGTTCCAGCCTATGCCGAACTGACTGGTGAGCTGCGAATCTTTCTTGATACGTCCAACCCTGCGCCGCGCGCGACGATGGAAGCGATGATCGACCGTTTCGCGGAACAACATCCCGGTCTGGAAATCGAGACCACGGTTATCGACCGCGAGGCATACAAGACCCAAATTCGGAACTTTCTAACCGCCGACACGCCAGATGTCGCGACGTGGTACGCTGCCAACCGTATGAAACCCTATGTCGAAGCCGGCCTGTTCGAAGATGTGTCCGACCTGTGGGCCGAGCCTGAGATCGCTGAAAACCTCGCATCGACCAAGGGTGCAATGACCATCGACGGCAAGCAGTGGGGCGTGCCCTATACCTACTATCAGTGGGGTGTTTACTACCGCAAAGACATCTTTGATGAGCTGGGCCTGTCCGAGCCGACCACTTGGGAAGAAGAACTGGCAAACTGCCAGAAAATCGTCGATTCAGGCCGCGCCTGCTATACGATCGGCACCAAGTTCCTTTGGACCGCTGGCGGCTGGTTCGACTATCTGAACATGCGCACCAACGGCTTCGACTTCCACCAGCAACTGGCCAATGGCGAGGTGAGCTGGGAAGACGACCGCGTCAAACAGACCTTCGCGAACTGGAAGCAACTGATTGATATGGGCGCCTTCATCGACAACCACCAGACCTATAGCTGGCAGGAAGCCCTGCCCTTCATGGTCAATGGTGAAGCGGCCGCCTACTTGATGGGTAACTTTGCCGTCGCGCCGCTGCGCGAGGCGGGCCTCAGCGACGATCAACTCGACTTCTACCAGTTCGTTGCCATCAACCCCGATGTTGAACTGGCAGAAGACGCACCAACCGATACGTTCCACATCCCGTCGAACGCATCGAACAAAGAAGCCGCGCGCGAGTTCCTGCGGTTCGTTGTTTCGGCTGATGAGCAGACGGAAATCAACAACGGCTCGAACCTTGGTCAACTTCCGGTCAATGCCAAGTCTTCGGTCGATGACGACAAATTCCTGAACCAAGGCTTCGAGATGCTTTCGTCGAACAGCCCCGGCGGTGTCGCCCAGTTCTGGGACCGCGACGCTCCGGCGGAAATGGCCAAGGTGTCGATGGAAGGTTTCCAGGAATTTATGGTCAAACCTGACAACGCGGACAAGATACTCGCCAAGCTCGAGCGCGCACGTGAGCGTATCTACGACAACTGATCCGGCATAGGCCGGGCGAAAGCCCGGCCTGCGTCACCCTCAATTGTAGGGCGGGCTTCAGCCCGCCTTCACCCCACCAGACCCGAGATACCTCATGTCCGCTGTCGACACCCCGGAACAAGAAAGCTGGTTCCACCGAAATCAACAACGCATTGCGCCCTGGCTGTTTCTGGCCCCCGGCCTGTTGTTTTTCATGGTCTACGTGATCATACCGGTCTTTCAGTCCTTCAATTTGTCACTTTATGAATGGGACGGGCTTGGCTCGGCCGAATATGTCGGGTTTCGCAACTACGAAGACTTGTATTGGGAATGGGTCGACCGGGATGCCTTCTTTGTATCACTAAAGAACAACCTGATCTGGCTTATCCTTTATCTGGCAGCTATCCCGGCGGGTTTGTTCATCGCTCTTTTCCTGAACCAGACGGTTTGGGGCATCCGACTGTACAAGTCTCTGTTTTTCTTTCCCTTCGTGATTTCTCAGGTCGTTGTCGGGCTGGTTTTCACATGGTTCTATGACCCGACATTCGGTCTGCTGAATGAATTTCTAGGCGTCTTCGGCATCGAACCCCTGAATGTTCTGGGCGATGAGCGCTTCGTCACCTACGGTATCATCTTCGCGGGCCTCTGGCCGCAGACGGCGTATTGCATGATCCTTTATCTGACGGGCCTGAACGCAGTGGACCCCGAACAGATCGAGGCCGGACGTCTGGACGGCGCCAAAGGTGTGCGCATGTTATGGCACATCATCCTGCCGCAACTGCGCCCTGCCACATTCATTGCCTTTGTCGTGACAATCATCGGCGCGCTGCGGTCCTTCGACCTGATCTCGATCATGACCCAAGGGGGGCCGTTCGGATCATCCCGCGTGTTGGCCTATTACATGTTCGAGGTTGCGTTGTCCGAATATGGTTTCCGCATGGGATACGGCGCGGCCATCGCGGTGATCCTGTTCCTGATCATGCTCTGCTTCATCGCCTATTTCCTATGGTCGATGTACCGCGAAGAGAGAGGGCACTGAGATGTTTCCCAAACCTATCGAAAAGCAATCTCGCGCGGCGCAGATTTCGTATCAGGCCATGTTGCCGCTTGCCCTTCTGTTGTGGCTGGGGCCGTTGTTGGCTGTTGCTCTGTTCTCGGTCAAACCGGCTGCGGACTTTACCAATGCGAACTACTGGGGCCTGCCGTCCAGCTTCGAGGGCGCCTTCAACTATGGGCAAGTCTTCTTCAACTCGGACATGCCGCGGTATCTGCTGAACTCGTTCCTGATCACAATCCCAACGGTGATCGGGGCTGTCGCTCTTAGTTGCATGACCGGGTTTGCGCTGGGGATCTACAAGTTCAGATCGAACCTATGGATTTTCTTCATGTTCGTGGCGGGTAATTTCGTACCGTTCCAAATTCTGATGGTTCCGGTGCGCGACCTGACACTGCAACTGGGTCTGTACAACACCAAAACCGGACTTGTCCTGTTTCACATCGCGTTCCAAACGGGCTTTTGCACACTGTTCATGCGTAACTTTATCCGCGCTCTTCCGTTCGAGTTGATCGAAGCGGCCCGGGTCGAGGGTATCAGCGAATGGCGCATCTTCTGGTACGTCGTCCTGCCGCTGATGAAACCGGCGATTGCCGCACTCAGCGTGCTTATCTTTACCTTCATCTGGAACGATTACTTCTGGGCCGTCGTCCTGACCCAAGGCGCTGAAAGCCAGCCGGTCACTGCAGGTATCACCAGTTTCAACGCGCAATTCCGGGCCGCCTATCAGCTCATGAGTGCGGGCTCGATCGTGGCAGCGCTGCCGCCGGTCGCCATGTTCTTTCTCATGCAGAAGCATTTCATCGCGGGGCTGACCCTCGGTGCCGTAAAATAACGCCAAACCAAAGGTTTGCAAAATGACCAAGATTGCTTTCGTTGGAGCAGGCTCCACGATTTTCATGCAGAACATCGTGGGTGATGCGCTGCTTACCCCGTCCCTGTCGGGCAGCCACTTTGCGCTGATGGACATAGACCCAGAAAGGTTGGCTGAAAGCGAAGCCGTAGCCAAAGCCATGATCCGGTCGGTCGGGACAGGCGCAACGGTCACCACGCACACAGACCGACGGGCGGCGCTTGACGGCGCAGATTTTGTGATCACCGCGTTTCAGGTGGGCGGTTACAACCCCTGTACGGTTACTGATTTCGAAATCCCAAAACAATACGGCCTGCGCCAAACCATCGCCGACACACTGGGCGTTGGCGGCATAATGCGTGGTCTGCGGACCGTTCCTGTTCTCTGGGGCGTCGCGCAAGACATGATGCAGCTTTGCCCCAACGCAACGTTGCTGCAATACGTCAACCCCATGGCCATCAACACCTGGGCGCTGGCCGAGCAATTCCCAGCATTAAAGCACGTGGGTCTGTGCCATTCGGTCCAGAACACAATCGAGGAACTGGCGCATGATCTGGACCTGCCCAAACAGGAAATCCGGTACAAGGTCGCGGGTGTAAATCACGTCGCGTTCTTCCTGCGGCTTGAACACGAAGGGCGCGACCTCTACCCGGCGCTTCGTCAGGGCTATGCCGGCGGGCAGATTCCTAAAGCTCCGTTGTTGATGCCTCGGTGTCCGAACAAGGTGCGATACGAAGTGATGGATCACTTGGGCTATTTCTGCACCGAAAGCTCGGAGCATCTGGCCGAGTATGTCCCTTGGTTCATTAAAGAGGGGCGGCATGACCTGATTGACCAGTTCGGGATTCCATTGGACGAGTATCCGACACGTTGCGAGGAACAAGTCGCCAATTGGAAGGAACAGGCCAAAACGCTTACCGATGGCCGCAACATCGAAGTAAAGCGTAGCCATGAGTTTGCCGCCGATCTGATGAACGCGATTGTCACGGACACACCCTATGTGGCTTATGGCAACCTGCCCAACACTGGACAGATTCCGCAATTGCCGTTTGGCGCGGCCGTTGAAACACCCTGTCTTGTAGACAGCAATGGTGTTCAGCCTGCCGTTGTGACGGATATACCGCCGCAACTGATTGCCCTGATGCGCACTCAGATAAACGTACAGGAACTGACCGTACGGGCTTTGGTCGAACAAAATCCAGAGTTCATTTACCACGCTGCAATGATGGATCCGCACACAGCTGCCGAATTGGATTTGCGCCAGATCCGCAATCTGGTCAGCGATCTTCTGACAGCACATGCCGATTGGCTGCCTGATTGGTGCCAACCCGCCAAAGCCGCTTGAAAGGGCAAAGTTCATGACCAAGAAACGCCGCTCGGAACATTGGTACGGAAAGCTGGACAAGGACGGCTTCATTCACCGCTCGTGGATGAAGAACCAAGGTTTCCCTGATCACGCATTTGATGGCCGCCCGGTCATTGGCATTTGTAACACATGGTCCGAATTGACCCCATGCAACTCGGGCCTGCGTGATCTGGCCGAGGGCGTCAAACGTGGCGTGTGGGAGGCCGGAGGCTTTCCCGTCGAATTCCCGGTCATGTCGCTGGGCGAGACACAGATGAAGCCGACCGCGATGCTGTTTCGCAACCTTCTAGCCATGGATGTCGAGGAATCCATTCGGGCCTATGGTATCGACGGTGTCGTCCTGCTGGGCGGCTGCGACAAGACAACGCCGGGGCAGTTGATGGGTGCGGCCTCGGTCGATCTGCCGTCCATCGTGGTCAGCTCTGGCCCGATGCTGAACGGCAAGTATCGGGGGCAGGATATCGGTTCGGGCACGGATGTCTGGAAGTTCTCAGAAGCCGTGCGCGCCGGAGAGATGACCCTGCAGGATTTCATGAACGCTGAATCCGGCATGTCGCGCAGCGCGGGTGTCTGCATGACGATGGGCACGGCCTCAACCATGGCTTCATTGGTCGAGGCGATGGGTATGAGCCTGCCTACCAACGCCGCCCTTCCCGCCGTTGACGCTCGGCGCATGGCGCTGGCGCATCTGACCGGCAAACGGATTGTCGAGATGGTGGACGAAGACCTGAAACCATCTGACATCCTGACAAAGGAAGCATTTGAAAATGCCATCCTGACCAACGCGGCGGTCGGCGGATCGACCAATGCGGTCGTGCACCTTCTGGCCCTGGCCGGTCGGGTCGGAGTGGACCTGACGCTGAAGGATTTTGAGATCGGGTCAGACATTCCCCTGTTGGTGAACTGCATGCCCTCGGGCCAATACTTGATGGAAGACTTCTGCTATGCAGGCGGTGTTCCGGTAGTTTTGAACGAATTGAAACCCTTCCTACGACCCGCGAAAACCGTGCTGAACAAGGATATCTCGGCCCATTACGAAGGGGCTGAATGTTTTAACCGCGATGTGATCCGCGGCTTTGATGATCCCGTGAAACCTGCAGCGGGTCTGCGCGTACTGCGTGGCAATCTGGCGCCCAACGGGGCGATCGTGAAACCCTCGGCCGCAACAGATGAATTGCTTGAGACCGAGGCTGAAGCCTATGTATTTGAAAGCATCGAAGATCTGAAAGCCAATATTGACCGCGAAGACCTGCCCGTCACACCCGACACCATTCTAGTCCTCAAGGGGTGCGGACCCAAGGGGTATCCGGGGATGCCCGAGGTGGGCAACATGCCGATCCCGGCCAAACTGGTGAAAGACGGCGTGCGCGACATGATCCGTATCTCGGACGCGCGCATGTCCGGAACGGCTTTCGGCACCGTCATTCTGCATGTAAGCCCCGAAGCACAGGCGGGTGGCACGCTGGCGCTGGTCAAAACTGGCGACCGCATCCGTGTATCCGCCAGCAAGGGCGAGCTGGAACTTTTGGTTGACCAAACCGAGCTGGACGCACGCCGCGCAGCATGGCAACCGGACGAACCGCACTACTCCCGTGGATACGCGAAACTTTACATTGATCACGTCTTGCAGGCCGATCAGGGCGCGGACCTTGATTTCCTAGTCGGCAAAGACACCCGCCTAGTTACCAGAGAGAGCCATTGATGGATCAACCAGCCACATTTCACGACCTGAACGAGGCCACAGTCTACATCACCGGTGGCGGATCGGGTGTTGGCGCGTCGCTGACCGACGGGTTTATGGCGCAGGGCGCAAACGTTGCCTTTATCGGCCGGTCTGACGCCAGCGAATTTGTCGAACAGATGCGCAACAAACATGGCCGAGCCCCCTTGTTCATGCAGGGCGACATGACGGATACCGGGTTGCTGCACGCGACGATGAACAAGGCGGCCGAGGAATACGGCCCAATCAACGTGTTGGTGAACAACGCCGCGAACGACAAGCGCCACTCTCTCGAAGAAACCACACCCGAATTCTGGGACTGGATGATCGAGGTGAACCTGAAAGCATATTACTTTGCCTGTCAGGAAGCCGCTCGGCAGATGCAGGGCACCGGCGGGTCGATCATCAATTTCAGTTCGATCAGCTACATGATGGGCAACGCCGGTTATCCAATTTACACAACCTCAAACGCCGGGATTACCGGGATGACCCGGTCGCTGGCGCGTGAGCTTGGGCCGCAGAATATCCGGGTAAACGCCCTGGCGCCCGGCTGGGTGCTGACGCAAAAGCAGTTGGATATGTGGGCAACGCCCGAGGATCTGGCCGCGCATTTGGACCGGCAATGCCTCAAGGAGCACCTGACGCCAGAAGACATGATCGAACCAACCTTGTTTCTGGCCTCGCGGGCCAGCCGGGCGATGACGGGACAATGCATGGTTGTCGACGGTGGCGTGGTGGTGACGGGGTAATGCAATGAGCGCTGAATGGATCGCGGCAGACTGGGGAACCTCTCATCTACGAGTTTGGGCAATGCAGGGTGAAAAGATTCTGGATCAAGCCGAATCCGACAAAGGCATGGGTCGTCTGAGTAAAACCGAATTTCAGTCGGCACTGTTGGACCTGATCGAAGACTGGCTGGGCGGCACGACAACCGACGTTGTCGCGTGCGGTATGGTCGGGGCAAGGCAAGGCTGGGTCGAGGCCCCCTATTCCACTGTTCCTGTTGCCCCTCTTCCGTCGGCCCCAATCCGCGTGCCCAACACGGATCCACGAATTCGGACGTTTGTTGTGCCGGGGTTGAAACAAAACGCTCCGCCAGATGTCATGCGCGGCGAAGAAACCCAGATCGCCGGATTTTTAGCTGGCCGCCAAAACTGGGACGGCGTCCTATGCCTGCCGGGGACGCATACCAAGTGGGTGCAGATCAGTGCCGATGAGGTCGTCAGTTTCCGGACGTTCATGACCGGTGAATTGTTTGAGCTTTTGCGCGGACAATCGGTTCTAAGACATTCGGTCAGCGAAGGCTGGGACGACGTCGCCTTTGCCGAAGCGGTCGCGGACACCTTGTCGAAACCGGAACAGCTTGCAGCACGGTTGTTTGGTTTGCGGGCCGCTGATTTATTGCGCGGTGAAGATCCTGGTGTCGCGCGGGCACATCTTTCCGGGTTTCTGATTGGCGCGGAACTTGCGGCGACACGCCCTTACTGGTTGGGTCAGCAAATCGCAATCATTGGCGCCGAAGGTATCGCAAATGTCTATGCAAGCGCCCTCAAGCAACAAGGCGCTCTTGTTGAGACTGTTAACGCAACCCAATCCACATTGGCGGGTCTGTTTCAAGCCCGCATGCTGACGAGGCAAACTGTATGAGCCGCCCTATCATTGCCATCCTTCGTGGACTGCAACCCACCGAAGCAGCCGAAATCGGACATGCCCTGATCGAAGCAGGCATTGACCGGATCGAAGTTCCGCTGAATTCACCCGACCCGTTAGACAGTATCTCAATTCTGGTTGAGAAGTTTGGCGATCAGGCATTGATCGGAGCGGGAACCGTTCTGACACCCCAGCAAGTAAACGATGCGGCCCGCGTTGGCGGAAAGCTTGTCGTATCGCCAAACTGCGACCCCGAAGTCATCCATCGCACGGTTGAACTGGGCATGCAGAGCTGGCCCGGAGTTTATTCTCCAACCGAAGCCTTCACCGCGCTCAAGGCGGGGGCGACGGGGTTGAAACTGTTTCCCGGTGTAATGGCGGGGCCCTCTGGCCTGGCGGCATTGCGTCCGGTCCTGCCTGCGGGATCGCTGATCTTTGCTGTGGGCGGTGCCGGCCCTGAGAACTTTGCCGAATGGATAAAGGCCGGTTCTGACGGTTTCGGCATAGGCTCTGCGCTGTTCAAGCCGGGTCTGTCGGTGCAAGAGGTCGCCGACCGAGCGCAGCGGATCGTATCAGCTTATGACACGGCCGCCGGATGAGCCCGGTCTTTGACAATCGCCCCTGCGAATTGGGCGAAGGACCGTTATGGCACCCCGAAAGGCATCAGCTTTTCTGGTTCGACATCATCAACAAACGCATGATGTCGCAAGTAGACGGCGAACAACTTAGCTGGGAATTTCCGGAACATGTTTCGGCCGCGGGATGGGTGGATGAGAACACCTTACTGATTGCGTCCGAAACCGGGCTGTGGCGTTTCGATCTGTCAAGTAACACGAAAGACCTTGTCATGCCGTTGGAGGCTGACAACCCTGTCACGCGATCAAACGATGGCCGCGCCGACCCTTGGGGCGGGTTCTGGATTGGCACGATGGGTAAAAGCGCCGAGCACGGTGCAGGCGCGATCTATCGCTATTGGCAAGGTGAATTGCGACAGCTTGTTCCCAATATCACGATCTCGAATGCCATTTGTTTCGCACCGGACCGGTCCTGCGCGTACTACACCAACACAGTGACCAAACAAGTTATGCGTTGGGCACTAAACACCGAAACCGGATGGCCCGAGGGCAAAAGCACGGTTTTCCTCGATCTGCGGGTGGACGGTTTGAACCCCGATGGCGCAGTTGTGGATACGGAAGGGAATATCTGGATCGCGCAATGGGGCGCACACCGGGTGGCGGCGTATGACGCTGATGGGCAGTTCCTCAAAGCGGTGACCTTTCCCGCTGCACATGTCTCATGCCCGGCATTTGGCGGCGCAGAGCTGACTACACTCTATTGCACAACCGCGCGGGAGGGTTTGGATCAAACCACCCTCTCACAACACCCCTCGAACGGAATGACCTTTGCCGCTTTTGATGCCGGCAAAGGGCAACCAGAACACAGAGTCATCCTATGAAGCCAGAACTTGGCGTTTGTTACTATCCCGAGCATTGGCCCGAGGAAATGTGGGCAGACGACGCCCGACAGATGATCGAAACCGGACTGAGCTGGGTTCGGATCGGTGAGTTTGCCTGGAGCCGACTGGAACCGACCGCAGGTGACCTGCAATTTGACTGGTTGGACCGGGCTGTTGAAACACTCGGGTCGGCCGGGCTTAAGATCGTGATGGGAACACCAACTGCGACGCCACCAAGATGGATGCAGGAAAAACACCCCAACATGCTGGCGATTGACGCGCAAGGGCAGCCGAGAAAATTCGGATCGCGCCGACATTATTGTTTCAGTCACAAAGGCTATGTCGCGGAATGCGCACGTATTGCCCAGATCATGGGCGAGCGTTACGGGGCCAATCCCCATGTCGCCGCTTGGCAGATCGACAATGAATACGGCTGCCACGACACGACACTCAGCTACAGCGACCCTGCCCTGCGCGCCTTTCAAAGCTGGCTTGAGGACCAATACGGCACCATTGATGCGTTGAACTCTGCCTGGGGTAATGTGTTCTGGTCGATGGAATACGATGGGTTCGATCAGATCGACCTGCCAAATCAGACCGTGACAGAACCAAACCCAGCGCATGTTCTGGCCTTTCGTCGGTTCAGTTCTGATCAGGTGGTAGAATTTAACAAGGCGCAAGTCGACGCTCTGCGCCCTCTGACAAACGCGCCCCTATTGCACAACTACATGGGGCGCACACTGGAGTTTGATCACTTCAAAGTCGGGGCAGATCTAGATATCGCCACATGGGACAGCTATCCCATCGGGTTCCTGTCAGACAGGCTTGAGGCTGATGAGGCGCACAAAACCGCCTTTCTGCAGCAGGGTGATCCCGACATGCAGGCGTTTCATCACGACCTTTATCGCGCGGTCGGGCGCGAGCGCTGGTGGGTCATGGAACAGCAACCGGGGCCGGTGAACTGGGCTCCGTACAATCCGGCTCCCCTGCCGGGGATGGTGCGGCTTTGGTCGCTTGAAGCGGTGGCTCATGGCGCCGAAGTGGTCAGTTATTTTCGGTGGCGGCAGGCTCCGTTTGCCCAAGAACAGATGCACGCAGGGTTGTTGACGTCGAACAACAAACCTGCACCGGGCTTGTCCGAAGCGCGGCAAACTTGGGGTGTGTTGTCCCAACTAGGCGACGTCCAACACAGCAAGGCCGATGTTGCTATCCTTTTCGACTATGCGTCTGACTGGGCGTGGGCAACCCAACCACAAGGCGCTGGATTCGATTACTTCCGCCTGGTGTTTTCGGCCTACCGCGCCCTGCGGCGGGCCGGGCTTTCCGTCGATTTCCTATCCGCGGACAACGTCCCCGAGAACACTTACAAAGTGATCCTTGCGCCGGGTCTGGCCAGTGTGGACAACGACCTTGAGATGCGCCTGAGCAAGGGATGTGCTCTGGCTGTCCTCGGCCCGCGCACGGGGGCAATCACGCCGGATTTCCAAATCCCCAGTACGGGGCGCCCTGGCTTGTCGGGTTTGGCCTGTGAGGTTGATCTGGTTGAGACCCTGCCCCCATCAGTAACACGCAAAGTCGAGGGTGTTGGTGCCGCCCAGCACTGGGTTGACCGCTTGTCTGGATCAGCGCCCGATCTGCTGACCTTTGAGGACGGCACTTCTGCCCTGAAAGGCGAAAACGGGTTTTGGTATCTGGCGGGCTTCCCCGATGAGGCGCTGTGGGATCGCGTGATCAAAATGGCCTCGCAACAGGTGGGATTGGCGCTGCACCCAATGCCCGGCGGCCTTCGTCGGCGAGACACCAAGGGCCATACATTCCTGATCAACTACAACGCAGTACCGGTGGAATGGAACGGTACAAAGATCAACGCGTGCGACGTGGCCATATTGGCAAAACATACGCCCGAAGAGGGGTAATCTCTTCGGGCGCAGGCGGCCTTTGTCAGGCTTTTCAGTTATTCAGATTTCAGGCTGTTTGGGTCGAATACGCCCCCGAAACCACCGTTGTTTGCCGGTGGCGTTTCGGTATCCTGGCTTTCTTCTTCGCCGCTGCCCAACGTGTTCGGTGCGAACACATTGCCAAAGCCGCTGTTGTTTGAAGGTTTCGGCGCAGATTGCCCCGCATCGCCTTGTTCGGCCTCTTCAGCTTCGCGCTTCTTGCGCTGTTCCTCGCGCTGCTTGCGCAGCTCTTGGATACGCTGTTCGGCTTCCAAACGTTTTTCCTCTTTGACATTGGCAATGCACTGGGCCGGGTTGTACGCGGTTGCGGTGCCGACCACGGTAATCGTGGCGACGGCAAACACGACCAGAAGCACGGCGGCCATGTTGCCTGCAAAGAAGCTGGGCAGTTTGATTTTCCCCGCCAGTTCCTCGACCGTGGCATTCTTGCGCGCGGCTGCAACCAGTTCCTGACGCTTCAACTTGGCCTCGTTCAAAAGGGCAAAGAACACGGTCAGCGCCACGATGATAAAGGCCAGGGCCGAGATCGACGGCGTGATGCCATAGCGTACCTTCTGCGCCAGTTCGATCGTCAGTGTCGGGTATTCGCCAAAGGTAAAGGTGGTCGTATTGTAGTTCTCGAACGATGCAAGGAATGCCAGCACAGCCGCCGATGCGATCGCGGGCCGCATGAACGGCAGCAGGATCTTGCGAAACGCCTGTGCATGGGTCGCACCAAGGTCCAGAGCGGCCTCGGTTAACGCCATGTCATAGCGTTGTAATCGCGCCACCAGAACCAGCATGCAGTAGCTTGCGATAAAGGTGGACTGACCGATCACTGTCAGGAAAACCCCGTTTGACAAAACGCTATCTGCGCCCAGCCCCAGCATCCGATTGATCCGGTCCCAGAATACAAGCGTCGAGATACCCAGAACCACGCCCGGTATCAGGATCGGGGCAATGATGATCGTGTAGTAGGTCGCACGCAGCTTGGGCCATATCTGAGTCAGCATCAGCGCACCCGCCAGCCCCATCGCCACCGACAGAACGACCGTTCCTGCACCGATGATCAGCGAGTTCTTGATCCCGTTCAGGATACGCTGGTCCTGAAACAGATCCCCGAACCACTGAAAGGTCAGACACTCCCACGGAGTCATCCGCGGGAAAGCCGAGGAATTGAACGCGGTAACCGACATGATCACAAGCGGACCAAGCAGGTAGAGGAAGAAAAGGGCCAGGTAGACCCAGATGCTTACGCGAAGGAAAGAGAGGTTCATTTCCCGATATCCCCCATGTTCACCTTGAACAGACGCATGACCGCCAGAACGAACAAGATACAGGTCACAAGCAGAACGATCGCGTAGGCGGCACCTTGCGGCCAGTCATTGTTGTCATTGAACTGCTGATAGATCAGTTGCGTGAACCACAGGCTGGACGGGCCGCCCAGAATCTGCGGCGCTGCAAGGGCACCGGCGGATAGCATGAAGACCATCGTGCAGCCCGAACTGATACCCGGCTTGGCGTAGGGAATAACCACGCGCCAGTGAATCCTCCACCAAGGCGCGCCCAGATCGCGCGCCGCCTCGATCTGGTTGTGATCAAGGCTTTCGATCACGTTGTAGATCGGGAAGATCATCAACAGGATGTAGGCATATCCGAGACCCGCATAGAGCGCGATGTCATTGCGGATAAAATCAAAGGGAGTATCCCAGATCCCCAGCCCCATGAACAAGGTGTTCAGAACTCCGGTCTCACCAAAGATGATCCGCAATGCGAAGGCGCGCAGGATTTCGTTGATCCAGTAAGGGATGATCAGCATAATCGCGAAAATGCGGATGTGGCTGCCTTTGGATTGCCCCAGATAGTATGCGATCGGATAGCAGATAATCAGGTTGAATATAGTCACGCAAACCGCCGCGAGCAGCGTTCTGAAGAACACCCTGAGATCGACCGAGTTGTAGTCCTGAGAACCCCCTTCGGGGCCGTAAATCAGGTATTTATAGTTTTCGAGCGTATAGACGTCCTTTGGTCCGCCAATTTCCGGCGGTGGCAGGTTCGGGCGGAACGAAAAGTCGAGCATCGACAATTGAGGCAGGATAATCAGGCCGATGGTCCAGAACAGGACCAGCCCCAATATCGCCAGCCCCATCCCGGTGCCGTTGCGATTGAAAAACTCCTTGAGGAACTTGGGCATGTGTCCGACCCTCTATTCCGCAGCCAGTTCACCCGCCGGGACAAGAACCGCGTTGTGGGTTTCGTATTCCAGCGTGATGTTCTGTCCGGTGTGGTCTTGGAAGGACTGTCCGTGGTTCGGGATCGACACTTTGATCTCTTTGCCGCCTTCACCTTCAGTGAAGATGTTGAACACGTTGCCCTCGAACTCTTCGTGATTGACCCGCGCCGTCACGAAATGGTTGCCAGATGCACCTTCGGCCGCAATGGCAAAAGCCTCGGGGCGAATGAACATCATCGCCTCATCGCCTTCTTTCATCTTGCCTTGATTGGCGGAGGATATCCGCGCCACCAGATCTCCAGAACGGTTAGTGGCGATCAGGGCCTCGGCCCCCATGATCTGTTTGATCTTTCCTCGGAACACATTGTTTTCACCGACAAACGAAGCTGCAAATGCCGTGTTAGGATCGTTGTAAATCGTCTTACCGTCAGCGATCTGGTCAATCACTCCAGCCCGCATGACAGCAATGTTGTCCGACATGGTCAGAGCTTCGCCCTGATCGTGAGTAATATAGATAAACGTGATACCGACCCGTTGCTGAATCTCTCGCAGTTCCGTCCGCATGTGTTGACGCAGTTTGAGATCAAGCGCCGAAAGGGGTTCGTCCAACAACAAAACATCAGGTTCGGCGCACAACGCGCGCGCAATCGCCACACGCTGACGTTGTCCACCTGACAATTCGCTGGGTAGCTTGTCGCCCTGACCGGGCAGAGCGATCATGTCTAGCAACTCGTCCGCACGCTTGCGGCGTTGAGCAGCGCTAGCGCCTTTTATCTCCATCGAAAATGTTATGTTCTCCCAGACCTTCATCAAGGGAAACAGCGCAAGGTTCTGAAAGATCAGTGCGGTTGGGCGTTTGTTCGGCCCGATGCCCTGCATGTCGTTGCCACCGATCAGGACCTTGCCTTCGCTTGGGTCCAGAAAGCCCGACACGGCGCGCAAAATCGTCGTTTTGCCACAACCAGACGGCCCGAGGAACGAAAAGAAATCGCCACCGTTGATATTCACATTGGCATCCCTAACGGCGACGAAGTCACCGAAGCGGATCCAAAGGTTCTCAAGATCTACACCGACCCCAGCACTCATTTTTGGTATCTCCGTCTGGTGCGTTTGCTATGCGCACCCAATTAGCGTCCGCTGCACCTTGACTGTGCGCGGTTTGATTACCCTTCGCCAGGTGGCGAAGGGTATGGGTTCATCGCGATCAGGCGCTTTTGAACTTGTTGACGAACTCGGTCCGGGTTTCCGCGTACCATGGGGCCTCGGCCGGCCATGGGTTCAGATTGGCCAAGGAGTCGCCCGGATATGCTTCCGCAAAGTTCTTCTTGTAGGTGTCGCCGGAATACTGATCGGCACCCAGAACAGGCGAGTTATAGCCATGGCTGTCAATCGCGACACCGGCCGGTTTTGCCTGGTACGCAAAGTCGATAAAGGCGTAAACCTGTTCGATATTGGTCGCACCGGTCGGCATTGCCATCCCGTCAACCCAAGCCATCGCACCTTCGACCGGAGCCTGATAGTGCACCGGCTCACCCGCCGATTTCAGCGCCAGCGGTGGACCATCCCAAGTTTGACCAACCACAACGCCTTCGTTCAGCAGACCATTTTTCTGGGTATCCGCGTCATTCCAGATCAATTTGATCCGGTTCTTACGCTCAACACACCAGTCGGTGATCTGACCCCAGACTTTACGCATGGTGTCTTCGTCACCATAGGCCGCCCAGACAGAACCCGGCTCCATCTCGCCAGCGCGCTCCATATACAGACCCGCACCCAACATCATGGAGTGTGCGCGGCCCATGGTCTTGCCGGCGTTTTCTTCGGACCAGACGTCGCCATAGGACGGCGCGTCCCCTTCGGGCAGCCACAGATCGGTGCGATATGCGATCCCTTCGGTGCCCCAGATATGCGGCAACCAATGAACGCCGCTGTCCGCAAAGTTCCAGGCATCCGTGCCTATCGCAGCCATCGCCGGGTTTACCAGATCAATCGGCACCTTGTTCATGTCAAAGGGCTGCAACAGCTCCAGTGGCTCCCACTGCAGGGACCGGTTGTTGGTGGGCGAGACAATGTCAAAGCCCTGACCTTTGGTCGCCTTCATCTTGTTGATGATTTCTTCGTTCGACCCGATACCGGTATAGTTCACCTTGATCCCGGTCAGAGTTTCAAACTCTTCCAGGAAACTGGGCGGCAGGTAGTCAGACCACATCAGAATGTTGATCTCACCCGATGAGGCAAGCGCGCTTTTGCTGTAAAGAGGTGCCGCCAGCGCCGCCGCGCCCGCACCTTTCAGTACCGTCCGACGGGACAGGTTTTGGTGTTTAGTCATCGTCATATCTCCCGTTGTAGATCCGTTTTTTTGTTTTTGTGGATACAGGCTAGACCTTTGCGATCCGGCTGTCAGTCCAAAAGTGACAGTTCCCAGTTTTCATAAGTCCAGTTTGAAAACGATGTGCCTCTCACATGTGGTGTATCGCAATGAAACAAAGGGGCTGATGCAGATTAACTAAAATAGCGTGATGCGCCCCCAAAATGGGCGCACCGCGTGTTTGCCACTTATTTTGGCGACGACGGTTCTGGTGACTGCTTGAACGGGATTGAACCGCGCTCCGTTCGCAGGTGCGATTCTATAACAGGTAAAGATATCAGGGCTTTTTCCGCATGGTTGTACCATTGTGGAAAAGATGCACCTTGTCAGGATCGGCTGAAAGGGCGACGATCTGCCCCCGCATGTTGCGCTGAATGCCTTGCAATTTTGCAATTACGGACTCGGCCCCTGTACGGTTTTCGAAATACAGCAAAGTGACCTCTCCCAAGGCTTCGGTGAAATCCACCACCCCCTGAAAGGCGGCATCCGTGTCGCTTGGAACAAAATCCTCGGGCCGGATACCAACATTCACATGTTTGCCCTGATCCCCGGCTTCGGTCGCAATACTGCTGGTGATGGTTCCCCCAGCCTCCAACTCGACAACAGTTGTTTCGCCCGTTTGTGCAATAACCCCCGGCAGCAGGTTCATCGAGGGCGAACCAATAAACTGTGCGACAAATTCGTTGTCCGGGGTCTCATACAGTTCCAACGGAGTGCCGACCTGAGCAATACCCTTGTTGGCCAAAACCACGATCCGGCTGGCAAGCGTCATCGCTTCGACCTGATCATGCGTCACATAGATCATCGTACTGTCGGGCATCGCCTCTTTCAGACGCGCAATTTCGATCCGCGTCGCCACGCGTAAGGCCGCATCAAGGTTGGAAAGCGGTTCGTCAAACAAATAAACCTTGGGGTCACGCACAATGGCCCGGCCGATGGCGACCCGCTGACGCTGCCCACCCGACAGCGCCTTGGGCAAACGATCCAAAAACGGTTCAAGCTGAAGAATTCGCGCGGCGCGCTCGACGGCGGCATTGACTTCGTCGGCTGGCAGTTTCGCGATCTTGAGGGCAAAGGCCATATTCTCGCGCACGGTCATATGGGGATAGAGGGCATAGCTTTGGAACACCATCGCAATACCACGTTGTGCCGGCGGCACATCGTTCATGACCTGACCTTCGATCTCGAGCGTTCCGCCCGAGATTTTCTCCAGCCCCGCAATCATGCGCAACAAGGTGGACTTGCCGCATCCAGACGGTCCTACGAAAACAATCAACTCGCCGCGCTCGATGTCGAGATTAATATCCTTCAGGACATCAACAGCGCCATAGGTCTTTGCGACATCCGTGAGATTGAGTTCTGACATGACCTACCCCTTTTCCCGAGCCATCAGACAGAATTGAGCAGCGCCGAGAGTCAGATTTCCCGACCCGCCGACGCCGCCCAACTCCTCCCCGATAACGCGCCATTGGCCTTCGGGCGTGACGACCTCTGCGGAGTCTGCGCCCAGATTGAAGGCACAGAACACCTGTTCCGCTTGGTCTTCACGCACGAAAGTAAGAACCGAGCCGGACTGGACCATCTGAACTTGCGCCCCCGACATCAAAGCCGAATGCGCGTGGCGCAGCGCAATCGCCATACGGTAGTGGTGCAACATTGACTTGGGGTCCTGCTCCAACCGGTCCACGGCGCGCTCGGCTTGCGACGAGCTGACCGGAAGCCAGGGGCGCCCTTTGCTGAACCCAGAGTGTTCTTCCTGCGCAGCCCAGACCATCGGCGTACGGCACCCGTCGCGGCCTTTGAATTCGGGCCAGAATTCGATGCCATAGGGATCTTGCAGATCATCAAATGCCACATCCGCCTCGGGCAGGCCCAGTTCCTCACCCTGATACAGGCAGGCCGAGCCCCGCAGGCACATCATGAGAACCGCGTGTTGCCGGATGGCCGCGTCGCTTAGCCCCCAGCGCGAGGCGTGCCGCTGCACGTCGTGATTCGAAAAGGCCCAACAGGGCCATGCATCGCCGGCCTTGTCCTGTAACTGGTCAAAGACCTGTTTGGCGTATGACGCGGTCAGGGCGCGCTTTTCCAGAAACTCGAAGGCATAGCACATGTGCATCCGCTTATCGCCGGTGGTGTATTCGCCCATGATCTCAAGCCCGCGCTGCGCGTCACCAACCTCGCCCAGACAGGCGCGGCCGTCATATTCATCAGTCAGCGCGCGCAGCCGTTCGAGGAAGGTGATATTCTCGGGCTGGCTCTTGGAGAAAAGGTGATCCTGATGGTTATACGGATTAACCATCGGCGCGATCGAGGCGTTGCGCTGATCCATCGGCAGACCGGGATTGTCGCGCAACTGCTGGTCGTGAAAGTAGAAATTGATCGTGTCCAGCCGGAACCCATCGACCCCCAAATCCAGCCAGAACCGGGCCACGTCCAGCAAGGCGTCCTGTACGTCCGGGCAATGGAAGTTCAAATCCGGCTGTGAGGTCAGGAAGTTATGCAGGTAGTACTGCAACCGTCGCGAATCCCATTGCCAAGCCGAGCCACCAAAGATCGACAGCCAGTTATTTGGGGGCGTTCCGTCCGGCTTCGGGTCAGCCCAAACATACCAGTCGGACTTAGCGTTCTCGCGGCTTGCGCGGCTTTCGCTAAACCATGGATGCTGATCCGAGGTATGTGACAACACAAGGTCGATCATCACTTTCAAACCTTGACCATGCGCGTGATCCAACAGGTCTTTGAAATCCTCCATCGTGCCGAACATTGGATCGACATCGCGGTAATCACTGACATCGTACCCGAAGTCCTTCATCGGAGATTTGAAGAACGGTGAAATCCAGATTGCGTCGACGCCAAGCGAGGCGATGTACCCCAGCCGTTGCGTGATCCCCTTGAGGTCGCCAATACCGTCGCCATTGCTGTCCTGAAAGCTGCGGGGATAGATTTGGTAAATCACGCCGCCGCGCCACCAGTCGGCCGGTGTTTGGGTTGCTTTTGTTGTATCTACAGTGTTCTGCACGTTCATCAGTCGCCTCTATTTGACGGATCCGGCCAGCAGGCCCCGGACCAGATATTTTTGCATTGCAAAGAAAACGATCAGCGGCACGGCAATCGACACAAACGCCGCCGTGGCCAGAATTTCCCAGTTGCCACCCCGCGTGCCCAACAACTCGACGATCTGGTTGGTCATGACGGTGGTCTGACCCGACGCGTCGATCAAAAAGACCTTGGCGACCAGCAGGTCGTTCCATGTCCACAGGAATTGGAAGATCGCGAAAGAGGCCAGCGCCGGGAAACTGAGCGGCAGGATCAGTTTGGTGAAGATCTGGAACTCGGTCGCGCCATCGACCCGCGCGTTCTCGATCAGATCACGTGGAAGACCAGCCATGTAGTTCCGTAGCAGATAAATCGCCAAGGGCATCCCGAACCCGGTATGGGCCATCCAGACGCCCAGATATCCTTTGCCGATGCCAATATTCAGATGGAACTTAAGCAGCGGGATCAGTGCCAGTTGCAGCGGAACAACCAACAAACCAACGACCGCTGCGATCAGCAGGGCGCGGCCCGGGAAGTCCATCCACGCCAGCGCATAGGCCGCAAAGGCCGCCACCAAAATGGGAATGATCGTCGCCGGGATGGTCACAGTCAATGTGTTGAAAAAGGCCCGCCCCATGCTGTCAGAGGAATCTTCAGCCAACAAAACCTTGTGATAATTGGCCAGCGTGAACTCGGGCGGCAATTCTGCGGTCACGAATACACGGGCGCCCCGGGTGCCGGTAAATTCTTCCGAATTCTCCATCCTGTAGTTACCTTGCGCATCCACAGTGATCGTACCGCCCCGACGTAGTTCCGCCGTATCGCCCGGAACAAACGCATCCACGGCCCGGGAGCTGACCCCCCATTGAGAGATCGTAGCCGACGTCCCCGCGTCGAACAGGTTGCCTTCGATCACGTAAATCCCGTTTTCCAGAACTTGTGTGTCCGGCGCGGCGGACCGCAGAGTCAGGTTCTGTTCGGACGGGAAAAGGGATTTCCACCAGCCGCTGGTCGCAATCTGGTCTGCCGTTCGAAAGGATGAAATCAACAGTCCCAGTGTCGGGACCACCCATAGCACCACCAGAAACAGGACCGAGGCATGCACGACCCAGCGTAGCGCCGGTTTGGTTCCTGCAATATCGCTCATCGCCTCACTCCATCTCTTTGCGCGCGTTGCGCACGTTCCAGATCAGGATCGGTGTTACCAGCAGCATAATCACCATCGCCGAGGCTGACCCTACGCCCCAGTCGTTGGCGCGGAACAGTTTGTCATACATGTAGTTGGCCAGAACCTGTGTCTCCCACTGGCCGTTGGTCATGGCAAAGACGATGTCAAAGACCTTTAGCACCGTGATAGTGATCGTGGTCCAGACCACCAGAATGGTGGTTTTAATCTGCGGCACCTTGATCTTGAAAAAAATCTGGAACGGGTTGGCTCCGTCCAGAATGGCAGCCTCGATCGTTTCTTCAGGAATGCCTCGAAGGGCAGCGGACAGGATCACCATGGCAAAGCCGGTCTGAATCCAGATCAGCACCACCATCAGAAAGAAACTGTTCCAGAGCGGAATAGTCAGCCAGGTCTGCGGCTCGGTCCCACCAAAGAAGATGTAAAGCGCATTCAGCATCCCGATCTGGTCCTGCTCGGCCGGACGGGTGTCGTAGACCAATTTCCAGATCACCGAGGCCCCGACGAAAGAGATCGCCATCGGCATGAAAATCAGAGATTTGGCGACGTTACCCCAACGGATGCGGTCCGTCAGTTGCGCCACCAGCAGTCCAAACGCGGTCGACATGGCGGGCACGATGATCAGCCAGAACATGTTGTTGCGCATGGCTTCCCAGAATTTGGGTTCGTTGGCCATCTGGATGTAGTTTTCCAACCCAACCCATTCATAACCGCCGCCGGGGACACGATCGGTCAGCGAAAGACGCAGGGTTTCCACCACCGGATAGGCCAGATACAGGCCCAACGCCGCCAACGCCGGAAACAAGAACAGCCAAGGCCGGATCATGTTCGCGCGATTGATATTGCGCCCTGCATTCGGACCGCGTGCCGGGAACAGCACTTTGTCCAGAAACTGGTTCGAAAGGTAGAAATAGCCCACACACCCTGACACGCCGATGGCGATGGTCAGCAGGCCCTGTAATGCCGGATGCATGCCGCGTCTCCCTTGCGACGGTGGCAGGCAACCCGAACTGGCGGGTTGCCCGATCAGGAACGCTTAGTCCAGCGCGTCCCAGGAGGACTGGATTTCGTTGGCAACCTCTTCCGCCGAGGCCCCACCAGCATAGTCGACCATGCCGGTCCAGAACGTCCCTGCGCCAACACCGCCCGGCATCAGGTCAGAGCCGTCAAACCGGAAGGTAGTCGCACCAAGAAGAATGTCGTTCATCTTCTTCAGCGTCGGGTCCGAGAACAGCGAGGTATCAACGCCCTTATGCGGTGTCAGGAACCCGGTCAGTTGCATCCAGGTCTCATGAGCCTCGGGGGTTTGCAGATACTCGATCAACGCATGCGCGCCGGGGCTGTCATTGGTGATCGCCCACAGGGTACCCGCGCCCAGAACCGGGCTGCCGAGGTCCTTGCCTTCATAAGCCGGGAAATAGAAGAAATCTGCGTCTTCACCTACAACAGTTCCTTCCGGAAAAAACGCTGGAATGAACGAGGCCTGACGGTGCATGTAGCATTGCGGAGGTGAGCTGAACATTCCCTTGGGACTATCGCGGAAGTCCGTCGTAGCCACAGCCCCTGAGCCGCCGGCAACATAGTCGTCATTGCGGGCAAACGCGCCGAACTCCTCGATCGCAGCGATGACCTTGGGATCGTTGAACTTCATCTCATTGGCGACCCAGGCGTCATAATCAGCCGGCGATTGTGTGCGCAGCATCATATCCTCAACCCAGTCGGTTGCGGGCCACCCGGTTGCACCACCAGAACCCAGACCGATACACCAAGGTGTCTCACCATCAGCCACGATCTGATCCGTCAGCGCCTTGAGTTCTTCCATCGTGGTCGGTACTTCGTAACCCGCATCTTCGAAATTCTCAGGCACGTACCAAACCAGGGACTTTACATCGACCTTGTAGAAAAAGCCGTACAGATTGTCCGCGCCGTCCGGTCCGCCATATGTGCCCAAGTCAACCCAAGACTGCCCCGCGGCATAGTTGTCGCGAATCCAATCTCCCGTTCCATCGGCAAGCGGCGTCAGAAAGCCGGACTTAGCCATATCTGCCGCCAGGCCCGGCTGCGGGAATACGGCGACATTCGGTGCTGAACCCGCCTCGGCATCAATTCGGATTTGTTGTTCAAAACTGTCTGACCCGACATAGGCGTATTCATGCCCGGTTGCTGCAGCAAAGCCGTCCAGAACCTTTTCGACATTTTCCTGATCCGGCCCCAACCACGGACCGAACACGGTAACCTTGTCCGCCTGTGCAGCGCCTGACATCAGGGCGAACGTGGCCGCACCTGCGTAAAGCGAGTGTTTCATGAAATCTCCTCCCGTATCATCTCTCGCCTTGGAATCGTATTTTCAAAGCGCTTTGGATGACGAACCTTATCCGCTAACATTCAAGCTCTGTCAATGTTTGGTTTGCCGTTTACCCAAGTTATTAATATTTGTAGGCATATGTTTGAATCTTATTGACGCAAAGGTTAATTCCCCACAATACAGATAGCAGTCCCAATTTGAAGGCGCTTTGAATCGAATATGAACCTAAAGCAGCTCTCAGAAATTCTTGGCTTGTCCCAAACAACTGTCAGCCGTGCGCTGAACGGCTATCCCGAGGTGAACGAGGATACGCGCCTACGTGTGCAGGCCGCTGCCACGAAACATGGTTACCGGCCAAACAGCCGCGCAAAAGGGTTGGCCACAGGTCGGTCCATGGTCATTGGGCACGTGATTCCCAGTTCCTCGCAGCATGAAATGGTCAACCCTATTTTCGGCGATTTCGTTGCAGGTGCTGCGCGAAAATATGCGGAGCATGGCTATGACATGATGTTCACGAATGCAGACGATACGTCGATCGAACGGGCGTATCGCGACCTGTTTCAACGCGGCGCCGTTGATGGAGTTGTCCTGCAGGGTCCGAAGGTTAACGAACCTCGGATCGGCGTACTTTCCCGCATGGGGGTTCCTTTCATCGTTCATGGTCGTGCGACCGGAGTTGATGGGCCCTACGATTGGATCGACGTGAACAACAAAAGTTCATTCCAAAGGGCCACCAAATTTCTGATCGACCTAGGGCACCGGCGCATCGCACTGATCAACGGGTTGGAAGATATGGACTTTGCCCAGCGTCGCCGCGCCGGATATCTGGAGGCTTTGCATGAGGCTGGGATAACGCCTGACCCGTCCTTGATGCGCAGCGCCGAGATGACCGAGGTCTACGGCCACCACGAAGCGCGCGCCATGATACAGATGGATAATCCGCCCACAGCCATTCTGATCTCATCCATGATTTCGGCGATTGGCGTAAGGCGCGCGCTGAACGAGGCTGGGCTGAAGATGGGACGCGATGTATCCGTCATCGCCCATGACGACGATCTATCTTACCTGAAAAACGGGCAGGACGTGCCGATCTTTACCGCAACTCGCTCATCTGTCCGGCAAGCTGGCGAAATAGCAGCCGAAATGTTGATCGAGCGAATAAAGTCGCCAGAGGGCCCGGTTCAAGCTAGATTGCTGGAGGCCGAACTGGTAGTTGGCGGCTCGACCGGCCCCGCTCCTGACAGGTTCTGAACATGAAATATGCCCGCACTGATTTCCCCAAAGATTTCCTCTTTGGCGTTGCAACCTCTGCCTATCAGATCGAAGGTCACGGACAAGGCGGCGCTGGCCAAACACATTGGGACACGTTCGCCGCGACACCCGGTAACGTGGTGCGCAATGAAAACGGTGACCGCGCCTGTGATCATTTGAACCGCTTTGACGAAGACTTTGAGCTTGTGCGCGACGCAGGATTTGACTGCTATCGGTTCTCAACAAGCTGGGCGCGCGTTCTGCCCGAAGGGCGCGGACCTATTAACCAGGAAGGGCTGGACTACTACGACCGCCTTGCCGATGCGTTATTGGAACGTGGAATACGCCCCTGCGCGACGCTTTATCACTGGGAGCTTCCCTCGCCGTTGGCCGATCTGGGTGGCTGGCGCAATCGGGACATAGCCAACTGGTTTGCCGATTTTACCGAGATTATCATGGGCCGCATCGGTGACCGCATGTTCAGTGTCGCGCCGATCAACGAACCTTGGTGCGTAAGCTGGCTCAGCCACTTTGACGGCCACCACGCCCCCGGTCTGCGCGACATCCGTGCCACGGCGCGCGCGATGCATCACGTCCTACTTGCACATGGACGGGCTATCGAGGCGATGCGCGGTCTGGGCATGTCCAACTTGGGTGCAGTGTTCAATCTGGAGTGGGCAGAACCTGCGGATGACAGCCCCGAGGCACGCCGCGCCGCTGACCTGTACGACGGTATCTACAACCGCTTCTTCCTGAGTGGCGTATTCAACAAAACATACCCCCAGGTCGTTCTGGACGGACTGGAACCTCATCTGCCAAGCGATTGGCAAAACGACTTCGACACGATTGGCACCCCGGTCGACTGGTGTGGCTTAAATTACTACACCCGCAAGCTGATCGCGCCCGCAGATATTGCTTGGCCCAGCCTAAAAGAAGTCCCCGGCCCCTTACCAAAAACCCAGATGGGTTGGGAAATCGAACCCAGCGCCTTAACACGTTTCCTGACCCGTACAATGCGCGACCATACCGGTGATCTTCCTATCTATGTAACGGAAAACGGCATGGCCAGCCCGGAACGACAGCAGGATGATGACCGGATCGACTATTTGAACCAGCACCTTGCGGCCGTGCATGACGCGGTGGACCAAGGCGTGCCGGTCAAAGGGTATTTTATCTGGTCCTTGCTGGATAATTACGAATGGGCCTTGGGGTATGAAAAACGCTTTGGTCTTGTGGACGTCGATTTCGAGACGATGGAGCGTCGGCCCAAAGCGTCTTACAATGCAGTGAAAACTGCACTGTCCGGCAGCACAGTTTCGCTGCCTTTGGCGCAACCTGCGGGATGTATGCACGACCACTGGAACTTGGTTGCCGATATCGGCGGCACCAATACGCGATTGGGTGTGGTCTCAAACGGTAAACTCACCGACCTGCGTAAATACCCCACGGGGTCACTTCCGCAATTGCTCGAAGCGTTTCACAGTTTGCGGGATGAAATCGGAACCGATCCGCGCGCCGTCGTCGCGGCCGGTGCGGGACCAGTGCAGAACGGTATGATCCGGCTTACAAACGCGCAGCTAGATCTGTCCGAGGCTGACATCGCGCGCGCGACGGGCGCGCAGCACACATTTGTCATCAACGACTTCACCGCCGCCGCATGGTCGGTTGCCGAAATCACCGGCGATAACGTCGAAGTTCTGCAAGGCGCCGAAACGCCACCGATGGGAACACGGTTGGTTGTCGGACCGGGAACCGGGCTGGGCGTCGGCTCTCTGCTCTATTCCGACGGTCGGTTTCACACCGCGTCTGGTGAAGGCGGCCACGTTGGATTGTCGCCCCGTCACGAGGACGAGGTCGAAATTTTCCGCGCCGCGCGCCAAGTTGCTCCGGACTGTTTTTTTGACGACACCCTGACGCTTGAAGCCGAAATGTTCCTAAGCGGCACGGGACTGCCGATCCTGTATCAGGCAATTCAATTGGCGACAGGACAGGCGACTGCCGAAACGCGCAGCGCCAAGGACATTCTGGATGACGCCCGCGGTGCCTCGGACCCGCTCGCGGTCAGGGCAGCGCAGATGTTCACCTCGCATCTAGGTGCCGTAATGGGCGACTTGGCCGTGGTCATGATGCCTACGGGCGGTGTTTTCCTCGTCGGCGGGGTGGCAGAAAAGAACCGCTGGCTTTTCGCCGACGCTTTCAAGGATGCCTTCAACGCTGGTGGGCGTTTCAGCGAATTGCGGCGGTCAATGAACCTGTACGTTTCAGAACAGGACGAATTTGGCATTGTTGGCGCTAACAACTTCTGTAAAAGTGCACTTGCGCGATAAACTGACCGCCTGACCCAATGATACAGAAAGGACCCGGCATGATCCTGTGCTGCGGTGAAGCCCTGATCGACATGATCGCCTCGCCCACCGTTACGGGCGAACAGGGATTTGTGCCCCATTCCGGAGGCGCGATTTTCAACACGGCGATTGCGCTTGGTCGACTTGGCGTTCCATCCGGAATGCTGACGGGCCTTTCCTCAGACATGTTTGGGCAGCAACTCGGCAGGTCTTTAAAGGCCAGCCATGTGGACACCAGCCATGTCATTGAAACCGACCGCCCGACAACTTTGGCGTTTGTGCAGCTAAAGGACGGGCACGCTACCTACAGTTTTCTGGACGAAAACTCGGCAGGTCGCATGTTGACGCCCGAGGACATGCCCAACCAGTTGCCAGCGGTATCGGCTTTGTATTTCGGCGGTATCAGCCTTGCCTGCGAACCCTGTGCCGACGCCTATGCATCCTTGTTGGATCAACACGGCTCGGAAAAGGCCGTTATGCTGGATCCAAACATCCGTCCCGGTTTTATCAATGATCAAACCCGTTATCGCACCCGGCTCAACGCGATGATCGCTCAGGCCGATATCGTAAAGGTTTCCGATGAAGATCTGGATTGGATCATTCCCGGGCCAGAAAGCCTGACTGACAAAGTTTCGCTGTTGCTGAAAGAAGGCCCCGCCATTGTCATCGTCACCAAAGGCAGCGAGGGGGCATCCGGATATCTGCCGGATGGCAGGTCAACCTCGGTGCCTGTCAAAAGGGTCGTAGTTGTGGACACCGTCGGCGCCGGAGACACGTTCAACGCTGGCGTATTGGCCGAGTTGGAACGTGCAGGCCACCTGAACAAACAAGGGCTTCGTTCCCTCAACCCAGACCAACTGAAAGATGCTCTTGCCAAGGGTGCACAAGTCGCTGCCGTGACGGTTTCTCGCGCAGGGGCAAACCCACCTTGGGCAAACGAACTCTGACCCCGAAAGGGACACCGATGAAACGATCAGATATCAACGCAATCAAAACCGAAGCCGAAGCTTTCATTCGGTCTTTCGGAGCGGTTTTGCCCCCTTTTGCCAACTGGACGCCAGATCAGATGAGAAGCGATCAGGCAACAGTTATTCGCGAACGTGGATTGGGGTGGGATATCACCGACTACGGACAGGGACGGTTCGATGAACTAGGGCTGTTCCTGTTCACGTTGCGCAATGGCGATGTCGCCGATCTGAACCAAGGGCGCGGCATGCTGTACGCAGAGAAAGTGCTTGTCTCGCGGGACAAACAGCTTTCGCCAATGCATCGTCATATCATAAAGGCCGAAGACATTATCAACCGAGGCGGTGGCGATCTGGTGATGGAAATCTACGCTTCGGATTCCGTGGGCGGGATCGACCGGGAAAACGCTGTGACAGTGCCCAGCGACGGGTGCCCGGTGTCGATCCAACCCGGCGAGCTTTTGCGGCTCGGACCGGGTCAAAGCGTAACCTTAATGCCGGGCATCTGGCACGCTTTCTGGGCCGAAAAGGGCGATTGCCTGATTGGTGAAGTGTCAACTGTAAACGATGATCGTACCGACAACGTATTCGAGGACCCAATTCCGCGTTTCGCCACAATCGAAGAAGACGCGGCACAGGAATTCCTTTTGGTTGCGGATTATTGAACCAATAATCCGCTCGCAATCTGGACGCATCAAGCAAATGAAATAGTGCCGTGCGTTCCCAACGATCTGCTGGATTGCCATGCAGACAAGTCGCGTTCGCTTATTGATTGGCGCCGACGTCCCGACCTTCGTTGAAACAACGGCTTAGCGTTGGTTTTCGGCCGCGATGCGCGTGCAACTGACACTTTGAAGTCGGCATTCCCTTTGGGGAAATATGTCAAAATTGCTTTAAAAAACATTCACCTGACTGTCATACGACCCACGTACCTAACGCTGAGTACGCATACCGTGTACAGCGTTCGGGGCCTTCCCTGATAGCGCTGCCATTCTATTACCCCAAGGGGCAAATGCCTCTGAATTTGGCGAGCCTTTTTGTCAAAGGCCGCTGCTGAACCGGAGTTAATACATGACCAATCTGAAGCTCTGCGCAACCGCTGCTGCCATAGCCTTTAGCGCGACTGCGACTTTTGCAGAAACCGAGATCACCTGGTGGCACGCCATGGGTGGTCAGCTTGGTGAAACAGTCAACAAGATCGCCGAAGATTTCAATGCCTCGCAAAACAGCTACAAGATCACTCCGGTCTATAAAGGCAGCTACGAAGAAACCCTGACCGCAGGTATTGCCGCCTTCCGCGCGGGCGAACAGCCCAACGTCATGCAGGTGTTCGACGCAGGCGCCGCCACCGTGATCGGGGCCAAGGGCGCGACCATTCCGGTTCAGGATCTGCTGGCAGACAATGGCGTTGAATTCGACATTAACGATTACATCGCCGGTGTGCGGTACTTCTATGCCGACAGCGACGGCAAAATGATCGGGATGCCCTTCAACTCGTCCACGCCGATCCTGTATTACAACATGGACGCGTTGGAGGCCGCAGGCGTCACCCCGCCGAAAACCTGGGAAGAGTTCCAGTCGACCACCGCACCCGCACTGAAAGACGCAGGCTATATCGCGCTCAGTCAGTCGCACCTGCCCTGGATCTTCACCGAAAACTTCATGTCGCGCCACAACCTGCCTTTTGCCACCAACAACAACGGCTATGACGGCACTGACACGCAGATTCTGGTGAACAACGACGCGATCAAAGCGCATTTCACCGCCGTGACCGCATGGAAAGACGACGGACTGTTCGAATGGTACGGTACCGGCTGGGGCGACAATGCCAAACCGTTCGAAGAAGGCAAAGTTGCCATGTGGCTGGGTTCGTCCGGCTCGTTCGGCGGCCTGCTGCAAAAAGACCTGCCGTTCGAATTCAGCGCGACCGAGCTGCCCTATTGGGAAGCCGTCACCACTGAGCCCACCCAAACCTTTATCGGTGGTGCCGCCCTGTTCGCCATGTCGGGTAAATCCGACGCGGAAAACAAGGCCACGGCTGAATTCTTCCGCTTTCTGACCGCGCCCGAGACCCAGTATTTCTGGCATCAGGAAACCGGCTATGTGCCAATCACCGAAGCCGCTTATGACGTCGCCAAGAAAGACGGCCACTATGACCGTTTTCCGGCTGCCGAAGTTGGTGTGAACCAGTTGCAGGCCAAAGCGGGCGACAACACCAAGGGCTACCGCATGGGCTTTTACGTCCAGATCCGCGACATCATGAACCGCGAATATGGCCGTGTCCTGACCGGTGAAACCGACGTCGAAACCGCGTTCAAGACTATCGAAGCCGAAGCCAACGCGCTGCTGGCCCGCTTCGCCAAGACCCAAGGTTAACGCCCTGGATCACCCCCAAGGATGGCCGCGCTGTCATGGCGCGGCCATCCCCTGTTCAAGACGGAATCCTTCTATGAAACGCGCGGGCTTTGACACGATCTGGCTTCCTGTGGCGCTGCTGTTGCCGCAGTTGATGATCATCGCCATCTTTTTCTACTGGCCTGCGGGCTGGGCGCTGCAATCCTCATTCTTTTTGCAAGACCCGTTTGGGTTCGGTTCGACCTTCGTGGGGGCTGAGAACTATACGTCGCTGCTGGGCAATGATCAGTACAAACGCGTTGCCGGGTTCACGATCCTTTACTCGGTGCTGGTGACTATTTTCTCGCTGGCTATCGCGCTGCTGCTGGCGGTCAAGGCCGACAAGGTGATCAAGGGGGCCAAGACCTATCGCACGCTGCTGATGTGGGTCTATGCCATTGCGCCGCCCGTGGCCGGGTTTCTGGGCATTCTGTTCTTTGACCAAAGCACCGGACCGCTGACCAAGTTCTTCCAGGTGTTCGGCTGGGATTTCAAACTGGGTGTGGATTACAACGCGACCGCAACAGCCATGGTTTTCGTGGCCGTGTGGAAGCAGGTCCCCGTCAATTTCATCTTTTTCCTGTCCGGCCTGCAATCCATCCCAAGGTCCGTGCGCGAGGCAGCGATGATCGACAACCGATCCGCCACCGGACGGTTCTGGCAGGTCACCTTCCCGCTGCTGGCCCCAACCGCGTTTTTCCTACTGATCATCAACGTCACCTATGCGCTGTTCGACACGTTCGGCATCATTGACGCACTGATGAAGGGCGAGCCGGGCAACAATCCGATGACGTTGGTCTACAAGGTCTACCTGGACGGCTTTCGAGGCAACGACTTAGGCGGATCATCGGCGCAATCAGTCATCCTTATGGCGCTGGTCCTGTTGCTGACCGTGTTTCAGTTCCGGCTGGTGGAACGCCGGATTCACTACACTTGAGGGCTTTGGACATGGCTGAGACAACACTCAACACCCCCGCTGAGACCCATCGCCCCCGTCGCATCAAATGGGAAGCGATTGGAGACCACATCATTCTGATCCTGGGCGCGCTGCTGATGATGCTGCCGCCGCTGCTGGCGTTGACTACGGCCAGCCATGACGCAGTGACAATCCACCGCGAAGGGCTGCAACTGACACTGGGCGACGATCTGGGTAAGAACTTTCGCGCCGCCATGTTCGAAAGGGGCGGCTTTACCCAAACGGTCGACGGGATGCTGATGCTGATGAACTCGTTCATCCTTGGCATCGGCTTTGCCGTGGGTAAGATCGTGATTTCGATGATGGCGGCCTACGCCATCGTCTATTTCCGCCTGCGCTTTGCCACGCTGGCCTTCTGGGTAATCTTCACCACCCTGCTGCTGCCGCTTGAGGTGCGCATCCTGCCCTCTTACGAAGCAATCCAGAAACTGGGCCTGACCAACACCTATACCGGTCTGATCGTGCCGCTGATCGCCTCGGCCACAGGCACGTTCTTTTTCCGGCAGTTCTTCATGTCCGTGCCCGAGGAATTGGCCGAACCCGCCCGGATCGACGGCGCAGGTCCGTGGAAATTCTTCGTCGATATCCTCTTCCCACTGAGCAAAACGATGATCGCGGCGATCTTCATTATCATGTTTGTCTTTGGCTGGAACCAGTACCTGTGGCCCACGCTGATCACCACGGATGAAGGCTTTTTCACGCTGGTCCGCGGCATCAAGCAGATCGTGTTGTCGTACACCGACAGTCAAATCCCCGAACACGGGCAGGCATTGGCGCTGGCCATCGTGGCGATGATCCCTCCGGTGTTGGTGGTGGTCTTTTTCCAGAACTGGTTCGTCAAGGGCCTCACAGAATCCGATAAATAAGGAATACGCGCATGGCTCAGGTTACATTAGAGGGCATCCGCAAAGTCTATCCCAATGGCTTCCAGGCCGTTCAGACCACCAGTTTCACCATTCAGGACGGCGAATTTGTTGTGCTGGTCGGCCCGTCGGGTTGCGGCAAGTCCACACTGCTGCGGATGATCGCGGGGTTGGAAGACATCACCGAAGGGGTGCTGAAAATCGGCGACCGCGTGGTCAATGACGTGGACCCAGCGGATCGGGACATCGCGATGGTGTTCCAGAACTATGCCCTATATCCGCATATGACGGTGCGCAAGAATATCGGCTATGGCCTCAAGAACAGAGGCACCCCCGCCGCCGATATCGCATCCAAAGTGGAAGACGCGGCAAAGATGCTGAACCTGTCCGAGTATCTGGACCGCAAGCCAGCGCAGCTTTCGGGTGGTCAGCGCCAGCGCGTTGCCATGGGCCGCGCTGTGGTGCGCGATCCGGCGCTGTTTCTGTTTGATGAGCCGCTGTCGAACTTGGATGCCAAGCTGCGCAACCAGATGCGGATCGAAATCAAAGCTTTGCAACGCCGCCTTAGAACCACCGCCGTCTACGTGACCCATGATCAGGTCGAGGCGATGACGATGGCCGATCGTATCATCGTCCTGAACGAAGGTCGGATCGAGCAGATTGGCACCCCGTCAGAAATTTATCACAACCCGGCCTCGACCTTTGTGGCCTCGTTCATGGGGGCACCGCCAATGAACCTGATCGAAGCTGAAGTTGATCAGCAAAGTGTTCGGATCAATGGCTTCGGCAACCAGATACAAGCACCCCAGTCCTTTGACGGACCTGTGACACTGGGCATTCGCCCTGAAGACGTTGAAATGGATGAACAGGGTCAGGTCGTATTCCATGTCGATATCCTTGAAGAACTGGGCGCGCATCGGCTGCTACATGGGCGGCTCGCAAATCAGCCCTTCTCGGTCATGCTAGGCAAGGATGACGCGGCGCAGGTTGGTGAAACCAAGATCAACCTAAAGCCCGAGGCCCTGCGCCTGTTCGACAGGGAAACGGGGCTGAGGCTGTGATCACTCAAACGCTAGTGACCCTTCCGGCTGTATCCGAAACCCAGCGGAGCGCAATCCTGTCGGCCCCACGCACTGCCGACGCGCATCGCAGGATATTGGCCAATATAGAAGCGATGAATGCCGTTCAGGTCGGAGGAAAGGCTCAATCCGCTCACCTGCCCAGTGAATTCACCGTGGCCGCCTGGAATGTAGAACGATGTCTTTTCCCTGAAGAGACGGCTGCGCATCTCGGGAAAGTCGCCCCGGATATTGTTCTGCTGTCCGAAGTTGATCACGGAATGGCCCGTACGGCACAGCGACACACAACCGAAGCGATGGCCGACGCCCTTGGAATGGCTTACGCTTTTGGCGTTGAGTTTCATGAACTTGATTTGGGCGGCCCGACCGAGCGCAAGTTCTGCACGGATGACTTCAACTCTTTGGGCTGGCACGGGAATGCGATCCTGTCGTCGGTTCCGTTTGAACGCACCGTCCTGGTTCGGCTGGACGATCACGGCCATTGGATTGCGGCAGATGCCGGGGCGAGCGATCCTGACCAGCCACGCATCGGGGGCCGCAACGCCATAGCCGCTATTGTACCGGGGGCCAGCGGACCGGTCTGCGTCGTCTCCACTCATCTGGAAAGCAACGCAAACGCCATTCACCGACATCAACAATTCGAACGGCTGCTACAGGTGATTGACGATTTCGCGCCGAATCTACCGGTCATAGTTGGCGGGGACCTGAACACCGGCAATCACCTACCCCCGGACTTTGACTGGCGGCGAGAAACCTTATTCGAACTGGCCGAGGCCCACGGTTATTCTTGGTCTTTCACGGCGCAAGGCAATACGACCCGCCCCAGCCTGATCACGCCCCACCCCGACCGGGTTATGAAGCTGGACTGGTTGGCGGGCCGGGGTCTCGAATGCCATGGCACTGGTATTCTGCCTTCGATTGCTGACGACGGAACGCCCCTGTCCGACCACGACTGCGTTTGGTGCCGGGCTGGCTGATCCCGCTTTTCCTGCAGCGATCTGTCTTACCGTCCGATAAGCCCCTTTTGCCAAAACGGAAAAACCGACTAACATGCGGTACAACGCGGTAGAGGGACCTGAACGATGGTAACAAAAGCAGAGCTGGAAGCCGAAGTTGCCGAACTTCGCCGCCAACTTGCCCAACAAACCAAGGCCGAGAAGGCCGATCCAAAGGAAGACCATTCCGACAATCTGATCGACACGATCGAAAACTGGTCAGACCAGATGGACGACGTTCTGACCGAACTTGGGGAGTTGCCGCACAAAAAGCCGATCCTGTTTGCGCTAGGCGTTTTCGCGCTTGGCTATCTGGTCGGCCGTTCCCGGTAGGAGCCCGCACATGAGCCGCATATCCCGCAATCTTTCAATCATCCTGCGTGCCGAAAGGCTGATTGCTCAAAGACAAGTCGCAGTAGCGGCCAAACGCACCGGTTTTTATGGCGCTGCGGGGCTGGCTATTGGCCTAGCGGTCGTAATGCTGAACGTCGCAGGCTTTTTCTGGCTGTCTGAGTCTGTGTCAAACGCGGTCGCGGCACTGATCATGGCCGGCGTCGATCTGGTGGTGGCTCTGTTATTGGCACTGTTCGCCAACTCCATGTCATCACAAACCGACATCTCTGCTGTGGTTGAGCTTCGGGACCTGGCGCTGCAAGACATTGAGACCGAGATCAAGGACAACTTGGCCGAGGCACGCGACGCCGTTACAGGTTTTCGGCGCGACCCACTTGGGGCCGTGACCCCCGAGATTGTCAGCGCCCTGTTGGGCGCTTTGATCAAACTCTCCAAATCTCGAAAAAAGTCTGGCGATTAACCTTATTGCATCAGTTTGACCGCGGCGCGCGCAATTACCATTTCTTCGTTGGTTGGTATCGACAGGATGCGGACGCGGCTAAAATCCGTCGACAAGACTGTGCCGCCATCCGCGTTTCGCGCGTGGTCCAATTCGATTCCGATCCAGCGCATTCCGTCGCACACCATCTGCCGAATCGGGGCCGAATTCTCGCCAACGCCACCGGTAAAGATCAGCGCGTCAATACCTTCCAACGCGGCGGACAGCGCTCCCAGTTCCCGGCGGATGCGGAACACGTAATAGTCGATGGCCTTGCGGGCATCCGGCGTATCAGCAGCCAAAAGCGTACGCATATCAGACGAAACACCAGACAGGCCGAGAAGACCGGACTTGCGATAAAGAACTTCGGCGATTTCATCTGCCGACATTCCATCCTGCTGCATCATGTACAACACCACACCAGGATCGAGTTGGCCGCTGCGCGTCCCCATCGGCAGACCGTCCAACGCCGAGAATCCCATCGTCGAGGCAACCGCGCGCCCACCCGAGACCGCACACATGGATGCACCATTCCCCAGATGCGCAATCACCACGCGGCCATCGTACAAACCCGGTGCGATCTCTTTCAGTTTCCCAGAGATATAGTCGTAGCTCAGCCCGTGGAATCCGTACCGACGGACCCCTTTTTCATAGTAACTTTGCGGTAAGGCAAAAGTATCGTTGACCCAAGGGTGCGTTCGGTGAAAGGCCGTATCAAAACACGCCACCTGAATGGTATCCGGGAATGCAGCGCTGGCGGCCCGGATCCCAGCCAGAGAATAAGGTTGATGCAAAGGGGCGAAAGGAACAAACCCCGTCAATGTATCTATAACCGTTTCATCAATAAGAACCGGTTCAGAATAGACGGTGCCACCGTGGACAACACGATGGCCGATTGCTTTCACATGGATATCCGGAAGATATTCCCGCGCCATTTCCAGAAAAGCGTGGATAGCTTCATCGTGGCTCTGGGTATTCGACAGCGGGCGGTTGATCGACCGACCTCCGGCAGACTGAGCCAGCAATCTAGGGGCATCCCCCAAACGCTCGATCTGACCTCGCCATCGCATGCTGGGGCGGTTTTCCTCGATGACTTCGTACAACGCGAATTTCAGTGACGAAGACCCGGCGTTCAGCGCCAATACATGATCAGCCATAGAGCTTACCTTTGCTTGCATAAGCATGCAGCGCCGCAACCGCACAGGACGCCAAGCGCGAGGCATCATCATCAGACCGCGAAGTCAAGATGATCGGGGCGCCCGCCCCTACCACGATGCCCGCAGCCTCGGCATGAGAAATAAAGGTTAGCTGTTTCGCAACCATATTGCCCGCCTCGATATTCGGGGCGACCAGAATATCTGCTGATCCGGCAACCTCGGACGTGATGCCCTTGGTGCGGGCAGCCTTCAGATCAACCGCGTTGTCCATCGCAAGTGGGCCATCGACCAACCCGCCGGTAATCTGTCCGCGTTCAGCCATTTTAGACAGCAGCGCCGCATCCACAGATGAGGGCATATGCGGGTTTACGGTTTCAACGGCTGACAAAACACCGACCTTCGGCGTTTCGATCCCAATGGATTGTGCCAGATGAATTGCGTTCTGAACGATGTCGGCTTTGGTTTCGAGGTCCGGCGCGATATTCACCGCCGCGTCCGTCACCATGATAGGTCTTGGCATCCCCGGGACGTCCATCACAAAGACATGAGACAAACGCCGACCAGTTCGCAATCCGTTTTCCCGGCGCAAGACGGCATGCAACAGCTCATCCGTATGCAGATACCCCTTCATCAGGGTCTGTGCTTTCCCTTCAACCACCAAATCTACCGCGCGATGTGCGGCAAGCCCGTGACCCCGAGCCTCGACGATCTCGAAACCGGAGATATCCGCACCTATCTCTGCTGCTGCGGCCTTGATCTTGTCAGGATCCCCAACAAGGATCGGCGTGATGATGCTGTTGGCATGACCCAGCAGCGCACCACTCAGCGAATTGCCATCCTCGGGCGCAACCACTGCCGTTGGCATAGGGTCTAAAGGTCTTGCCTTTTCAAGCAACGCGTCGAAATGACGATGGCGCTGGACGACAAGGCCCGGAACTTCGATCGAGTCGAACTCCATGTGCTGGGCCGGGGGCGTGACCTGAACTGTACCGCTCAGGACCAAGGCGTTATCTCCGACGCGGCGCACTTCGGCGCTGCAGATCAGATCGCCATCATCGCGCTTTTCGGCAACCGAAACAAACGCCGTTAATTCGTCACCGGCAAGAACGGGAATGTGGAAGGACAGGTCCGCCCGACGGGTTTGAGTCCCCGCCCCCGGCAATACGTTACCCAGCACAGCGGCAACCAGACCAGCGGGCCACAAAGCCGGTGCCACCGCCTCGGGCTGCCCATCGCCGTCACCGTCATAGGCCGCCAAGTGCAGGGGATTGTGGTCCCCCGATGCGGAGGCAAACGCATAGAGGTCATCAACCGTGCAAAGACGCGTCAGTTTGGCTTCGTCACCTACATTCAATTGGGCAAATGTTCGGTTCTCATAGATTTTCATTTTGAGCGGGCTTTTCTATCAGCAGGGGATCGCGCAGGCAGCGTCTCAGAGTTGTTCGCAGGCGCCGGTGCCGCTTCATCCTGAGGCTTTGGCAGGTCAAGAATGTCACACAATTCATCAACCATATCGAACAGTTCAGGAGTGGGCTTTTGCACTTTTCCGGCGATCCGCCGGAGAAGGTTAACCGCCTGCATACGGTCTTTCTTTAGGGGAAGCAAATCAGGCAACGTGTTTATCGCTTCTTGCTTATCAAAGGTCACTATAAGCGACTGTTCATGCAGCAGGCGATGACGTTGATCAACCGTAAGCCCTTTGAATGGTTCATCATGTTTGAAGACTTGGGCCCACCGGTCCAGAATTTCAGCCCGAAAGCTTTGATTGCTGTCGACCAGAAGGATCAGCATCCGAACAACAGCTTCAGCCAGTGACCCCTGTTTTATGTGCGCAAGTGCCGCTTCGACCTCGGGCAATGACTTCAGACTTTCAGGATTCACCAATGTTCTGTGCGCGGCGTTCTTCCGACCGAACCACGCTGCCAAAGGCCCGCTCCAAAGAGAAAAGAATGTCAGCTCGTACCACGCATCGCGAAAGTCGCGGCCATAATCCATCACCTGCTCTATCCAGTCCGCCGTAATCTTCTCGAGTTCCAAAAATGGATTTTCCGGCGCGGCGGGTTTGCGGTGTTCCCGCGCCATGTCCGCCCAGAATTTTATTCCCAATGTGGCAGGTTGGGCCGAAGACAATGCAGCGCATTGCACGCGCAGGGGGTGTAAGTCACGAAGCGCGTTTGCCGAAGCGGGCGTCGACAAGGATCGTACGATCGGACGGCCAAATGTCTCGTATAAATTGGCCTGAGTTTCTGACATATGGGCAACGGCGGCAAAGCTCATTTCATCCTGCTGGCCATCATCCAGAACGGCGAGATCTGCCAATGTACGCTCGTGAAAACGAACTTCGAATTCCTTGTCGGTGCCTTCACCCTCGATGTTTTCGATCTGCATTTCGTACAGGCCGGGTGCCATTGACTCGACGGTTTCCAGCGTAGAGGTAAGCTCTCGATGTTCTTTCCGTGCCACTTTTGACGAAACAAAGATGCCCAGATGACCCACCTCGTCGTGCAGCATATAGACGATGCGCTGCCCACGGACGCGGATTTCCTCTTCGTCGGAATAAGTCTCAGAAATCCAGTTCAGGGCTTGCTGCGGTGGTGTGATGTTGTCACCCTGACTAGCAAACACAAAGATCGGCCCTTTGATGGCCTTGATATCGACCGGGACACCGGGTTCGAGCTGAGCCGTGTTCTTGACCAAACGGTTACCGACGAAAAGCTGTTCGACGATCCAATGGATTTCGGCCTCATTCAGGATGAAATATCCGCCCCACCAGCGTTCGAAATCTATAAAGCGCTGTCGACCCCCGTCAGGATCCCTGTAGAGATCGAAGTATTTGCCAAAGTAGTTTCGGCTGGGATTTAGCTGCTCAAAGTTCATAACCAGATTGGCGCCGTCAAATTGACCTGCCCCCAAGTCCGACCAGAACATCGGCTGCCACGTCCCACCCAGAACCCCGGCATTATAGCGCATCGGGTTTTCCCCAACCGCCCCAGCCCAAGGCGCAACAGGCGCGCCGTTCAGAACCAACGGACCGTTTAAATCGGGATTGCACGCAGCCATTAGCAACGTCGCCCACCCGCCCTGACAATTTCCGGTGACAACAGGGTGCGGGCTGTTTGGATGGCGTGCACGCACGGTTCGGACAAACCCTGCCTCGGCATGCATGACATCCGCCAGAGTCTGACCGGGAACAGGATCGCGCCCAAAGCTGACGAAATAGACCGGGTGGCCCTTGGCCAGAGCAACACCAACCTGACTGTCATGCTTGAAGCCGCCGATGCCGCCGCCATGACCCGCGCGTGGGTCGATGATGATATATGGGCGCTTGTTATCTTCAACGGTCACAACCTCGGGCGGAAGGATGCGCAACAACTGATAGTTGCAGGGCCGTTTCAGGTGCCTACCGTCGGTGATTACCTCGTAATCATAGATAAGAACGGGCGGGCAGCCTGCAGCTTCGTGCTCGAGGAAGACATCTCCGCGTTCGCGCAAGGCATCCATGGTCAGGGCAACCCGTTGGCCTGCGTCTTTCAGGTATTCCCCCCAGTCTTTGACAATTGATCGGGATGCCACAAGCCGTTCGGAACATTCTGCCATGTTCTGAACCAACTGACGGGTCCGGTCCGTGTGGTCCTGCACGATCCTGCCGGACTGCAGCGCCATTGATTTTGACAGCAAGTTCCACTGAACTCCGGACTGTTCCAACGCGTTAGCTACGGCCCCGACAGTCCGTTCATTCACGGCAACCGCGTCCCTGGCCATATCAGAGCCAAACTGCAGGGATTTCGAATGAGCATTCGTAATCATGTGAATATCCTCTTTCAGACGGTGCTGAATCTGCCGACGGCAGAGCATGAACCAAGACATCCATAGCCAGGTGAAACCCCTCGACAGATGTAACGACATCTCGCTGGTGCAAACCTTTCTTTGGGGCAAGAGCAACGATAGGACGAGTGTTTCCAACTGCCCAGATTGTTGGCTGATCGTTAGCAATACCGGCAACCAGCGATTTCGCTCCTTCAAAACGGAACACGGTCGATTCTCTCGCATCTTTCTGCGGTGCAGCATAGCCTGTTTTGATGTTTACCACAAACTTTCCACGGCGATATGAAACTTTGACGAAATCGCGCGCCCTTGTTGGGTGATCGGGAAAGGAGATTGGGCCTAGGCAATGAAGAAACCCGCGAAACAGCAGCAAATAGGGACTTTTTGAAATATTCAAAAATCTGATTACTATGCCGGCACAAAACACATAACGAGGGCACAATGAACTCACTTACCAGAATAACTCGGGGAATTGGCGTCGCATTCAAAGATGGCAGAGTGAAGGGTATATTGGCCTTCACGGTTGGCATGATCCTTTGGGCTTCGGTTTTTTATCACTTCGTCGAAGGCTGGAGCTGGCTTGATTCCATCTACTTCTCGGTCGTGACCATCTCGACCGTTGGGTTTGGGGATTTTTCGCCGGAAACAGCCGCCGGAAAAATATTCACGATGGCGTATATCATCGTCGGCTTGGGTGTATTCGTTACCGCAGCGACCACAGTGGCAGACACAATTCTTTCACAGGACGACGACGGAAAAGACGGGTAGACAGCCGGAATCCTCTTCATTGAATTCAACGCAATCTCAGCCCGGGCGCCACTCGCGACCCGAATTTTTGAGTTTTCAATCAAGCCGATACAGCACCTCCAGAACCAAAAAAGTGTACATATCCAATTTTTTGAGGCTAATATTCAGATAAAAAAATATTTGGGAGGGATGGAATGGAAAAGACTCAAGACGCCAAGATCGTCGATCTGGCAATTCGCCTGCTGTTCTTAGGACTGTTTCTATATAGCGCGCTGATAATGGTAGCCCCGCTTGCAAGCGTTGTGATCTGGGCGGCAATTCTGTGCGTTGCGCTCTATCCTGTTTTCGACTGGCTCCAAGGCAAATTGGGCGGAAGAAAGTCGCTAGCGGCTACAATCTTGGTTCTGTTGGGTCTGTTGTTGACCCTGGGGCCTGTCGCCACCGCCGTTTCAGGGGCGGCTGAACTTGGCTCCGACTTCGCTGAACAAGCAGACCGCGGAGAACTTAAAATTCCACCTGCTCCCGAAGGCATCAAGGAATTGCCCTTGATCGGAAACAAGCTTGGCGAAGTCTGGACCATGTTTGAGCGAAACCTGGATGGCGCACTTGCCAAATACGGTGCTCAAATCCTTGAAGTCACAAAGTCCCTGTTTGGAAAGGTTCTGGGTATCGGCATTGGCCTTCTGGGACTTGCACTTTCAGTCATCATCATGGGGGCGCTATTCAAGCCGGGGCCGCAAATGGTTGAGGGGCTTCAACGGTTCGCCAACCGTGTCTTTGCCCCACGTGGTGGTGAGTTTGTCACCCTGGCGGGGGCAACGATCCGAAATGTCACCAAAGGAGTTATCGGAGTCGCCGCGATTCAGGCGATTGTTGTGTGGGTACTTTTGGCTGTCTTCGGGATTTCTTCGGCGGCAACTCTGGCCTTCGTGAGCCTTATCCTGTCGATCATTCAGATCGGCCCGGGCCTGGTTCTACTGCCCGTGATCATTTACGCTTGGAGTTCCATGTCAGGCGGCGCTGCATTGATCTTCACCGTTCTCGCCATTCCGGTCAGTATCATGGACAGTTTCCTTCGCCCGGTCTTTATCTCGAAGGGGTTGGAAACCCCGATGCTGGTTATTTTGATCGGCGTTCTGGGTGGCATGATGGCTTATGGCTTGATCGGAATTTTCATGGGGCCCGTCCTGTTTGCGGTTTTCTATGAACTGTTCAAGGTCTGGATCGATGCGTCGCCAGGAACCTCGGATTCGACCGAAGGTGCGGCGGAATGAGGAAAACGATTTGGACAACGCTTGCGGTTATTCTTCTGTTTCTGGTCTGGTATCTGGTCGCTGATCGCCAAACTCCGTTTACCGGCAATGCCAGGGTCAAGGCCGTTGCAACCCAGATTGTTCCTCAGGTCACCGGAACGGTGACCGAGGTTCTGGTGGAAAACGGTCAGGTCGTTTCAGCCGGGGACGTTCTGGTACGCATTGATCGCAGGCCGTATGAAATCGAACGGGCCAAGGCCGAAGCCGATCTGGAAGCGGCCACTCAGGAAGTGGGCGCATCGTCGGCTGAAGTCAGCGCGGCACAGGCAAAATTGGCGCGGGCCCAGAGCGACCTTGATACGATGCGCATTCAGACCGAGCGCGTCTTTGCCTTGGAAAAGAAAGGGCTGATTGCTGTCTCGCGCGCCGACGATGCGCGCGGGCAATTGGCCGAATCCGAAGCCAATCTGGAAAATGCCAAGGCTGATCTGGAAAAAGCAAAGCAACGCCTTGGGGATGAGGGGCTGGAGAACCCTAAAATTCAACGTGCACTTGCTGCTTTGGCCGATGCAGAGCTGAATCTGGAATGGACAGAATTGCGCGCACCTGCAACGGGCGTGATTTCGAACTTGCTTATTGCCCCCGGGACATATGCCCGCTCGGGTCAGGATCTTTTGACGTTCCTTGATGCAACCGATGTCTGGATCGAAGCCTATTTCACCGAAAACAACCTTGGCCGCGCCGTTGTCGGTTCTCCTGTCGAGGTTGTTCTGGACATGCATCCCGGTCAGATCGTGTCAGGCAAGGTCGAAAGCTTTAGCGCGGCTGTTTCCCTAAGCGGCGCTGATGAACCCGGCCAGCTTGCTAGCCCACCCAGTACCAAGGGATTCCTGCGCGAACCCGAACGGTTCCCGGTTCGGATCGTGTTGCCGGGCTATGAGGCCGGAAACGCCGAAGATGACCTTCGGTTCCAGCTCAACGGGCAAGCGGATGTGATCATGTACCTCAGCGACAATGCGCCTCTGAACTTGGTGGGTCGTACTTATATCCGCTTGGTTTCGATCCTGTCTTATGCGTATTGAAGACAAACACGCAGTACTCCGTCTGGCGCTTGGGGTAACGGGCGTTTTCGCCCTAGGTTTGTTTCTTGGATGGCCGCTGGCGGTCGTCGGCGCGGTGTTCACAGCTCTGTTCCTGCAAGCACCCGCAGCTTTGCCATTGGCCGCGTTTGGGAAGCTCTTCGTGTTTTCCATTGGACTGATGTTCATCTCGTTTTCGCTGTCGTCAGTCTTTGCGCCTTATCCGGTTGTTTTCTTGGTCTTAATGGCGATCGGAATCATACTGTCCTTTACGTGGTCTGTTTCCGGGGCCGGGGTATTGCCGGGTGTCATCGCGCTAATGGGAGCGTTGATGATCCCAAATCTTGTTCTTCAATCGCAGGATCTGGCGCTGGTATTGGTGTTCTGGATTCCTGTGAACCTGTTCTTTGCGGGTTTTGTATCCACTCTGATGTTCGTACTTATCCCAGCCGCCCCACCCGCCGAGGCGCAAAAGAAAGCTGTTGCTGATCAGGATTTTGATCCAAACCGGCGCATTTTCAGAATGTCTCTGGTGACAGTGCCGTTTGCGATTGCTTTCTTCCTTTACGGAGCGTCAGCGCTGCTTGTTCTGTTCTTTGTCGCGCTTCTCAGCCAACAGCTTGCAGCGATGCCTGCGGCCGGGAAAACCGTTGCCAAGGCGATGCTGACCGCGAACTTGCTGGGCGCGGCAGTTTCAATCATCTGCTATGAAATCAACGTCGTCGCGCCTGTTATTCTGACACCCGTACTGCTGTGCTTTTTCTTCTGCATTGTTCTTGGGGCTCTTGGAAAATCGCAAACTCCATTGGCGGCAGCAGCAGGATCGGCGATCACAACTGCTTTGATCGTCTACGGTGGATCAGTCGCCCCATTTTCGGATGAAGCGGATGTCAAAAGCATCACGCGCGTGCTGCAGGTCGCAAGTGCCGCATTCTTTGTTATCACAGCGTATGTGGTGGTGGATGAATTCTGGCCCGAACGAAAACAGCGCAACGCGCTTGGTTAGAACGGCTGCACGATATCGGGGCAGCATTTTAACGTGCCTTAGCGTTACGACGGTTTAAACAGGCTCCAGATTACCAAGCAATATAGATGTCATATCCGTCACGAAACCGCCGCCATCAATCGTGACACCCACGCCTGTCTCGTAGTCGACATTCGATCTGGTAATACCCGAAAGGTCCGCGTCATCATCCAGAAACACCCATTGAGGCTTGTGCTGGGACGTTTGACCAACGGCTGTTTGCAAAATGGCCAGGGCATCTAGCGCATTGACTGTTCCATCCCGTGTTATGTCGGCAGCAATGATGTTTTCCGGTGCTGGAGCTCCCCATGTCGGGTTCAACCCGACGGACATTCGCAAGACCTGCAATGCGTCCAACGCATCAATATCTGAACTCGCCGTGGAATAGGTCTTTACGATATCCAAATCGCCCGAGAACACTCCAGGCGGCAAACCCAAATCAAACCGTCCATCCTCATCCGTGCGCACACTGACCGTGCCGCCGCCATCCAGAGAAAACCTGACTTCAGCCTGTCCCAATGCGGGGTTTTCGGTTTGGGAATTAATGGTGACAGGCCCCAGAACACCGTCCGAGCTTCCGGGGTCTAGACCGCCGAAATCTCCGAAATCGACTGGTATGTGGTCAGGCCCGCCAAAGCCCGCACCAAAGACTTGATCCGCTGACAATCCGCCCCCCGACGCAGAGATCAACTCGACCTTTTCGTTAAGGTAACCGATCCTGGCGCCATGATGCGTAGAAGTGAACGTCAGTTGTCCCGGAGTTCGGAGAAGCGGGAAATCGTACATATCAAGACGGTCGAGACCAACCTGAAAATCGGTAATTGTCGTGGGATCGCTTCCGAATTGCATGACAAAGATATCCGCGCCTGACCCGCCGGTCATGGTCGTCGATCCCGTGCCAGCTATCAGAATGTCGTCTCCCGCGCCCCCCAACAATTCTGTGTCCAGAATGCCGCCGCTCAGCTTGTCCGCCCCGGCTGTGCCATGGACGGTTCCGAACCCTTTGCGCACCGCACCCAAATCCGGCAGATCAACGGACAGTTGTGTTAACCCAGCATCCTGTTGCGAAGAGACAAGCACCTGCAACTCATCCCCGACATGCGCAAGACTCAACGCTTCGACATTTTGCAGACCGCTTTCTACCGTATCCGCAAAGCTGTCCAGATAGACCAATTGCCCGTTCGGAATCAGGGTGAATAACGAGACCCCGTCATCCCCACCCCCGGCCACGACAAACACGTGCCCATCTAAATTGACAACGGAAATGTCCTGAACAGTTTCGAACCGCGTGTGCCGGGAATCCAAGACATGGTCTGTAGGGTCTAGGCGTCCATCGCTGGTCAGCTTCATCACACTCAGCGAGTTGCTCTCCGACCCAGCCACGATCACCCAGGACTGGTTATAGGCCTGAACGACCTCGATCTTAGTCGGTACTGCAATTCCCAGTGTCGCCAAGACCTCGCTATTGTCGACTACACTGAGACCACCGGTCGTGTCATCCACGCTAAATGTCTTTACGGAACTTGAGGTTGAATCGGACGCGACGACAACGTGATTTGCCCCAATCGTGACCGTCTGCATCGAATCTGCGGCGGCTGAGACCATTTGAACAAGTTGCAAATCCCCTTGCGCATCAACTGAGTACGTCGCGATTTGCCCAATGTCTTTCTGTGCCAAAACCAAAACGTCGTCAAAAGACGTCGGCACCTGCGCGACTGCAGACAGGTTGCCCCCGCCAACAATGCAAGACGATTGGTCTTTCTGCGAGTTTCAAGACCATCGCCCGCCGCGCTACAGCCAATCCACATCCCCAAGGAATATGTAGCCGGCACCATAGATTGTTTTGATCAGGCGAGGGTTTTTTGGGTCTTCACCCAACTTTGTACGCAAACGGGAAATTCTGACATCCATCGCCCTGTCAAAACTTTCACCCGCCGCTCCGCCTAACGCTTCTTGCATTTGGGCGCGGCTTATCAGCCTTTTTGGGCTTTCCAGAAACAGCCGCAAAACCTCACCCTCGGCGTGACTGAACGGTGTCTCTTGCCCGGCCTTATTCTCAAGGATGTAGCGGTCGAAATAAGCCGTCCATCCGTTAAACCGTGCTGCGTCCGACTGTGTGATTTGGGACCGTGGCGACCGCAGCCTTGCCCGGACGCGTGCAACGACTTCTGCCGGATCAAAGGGCTTGGTGATATAGTCATCCGCGCCAAGCTCCAGCCCTGTTACTCGGTCCTGCACTTGCGCCCGGCCGGAAATGATTATCACCGCCGCACCCTGTTCCAGCGCAAGCCTGTGAACCAACGCAAGGCCATCGGTATCGGGCAAGGACAAATCCACAAGACAGACATCCGGCGTGACACGCTTCAGCGATGCCTCAAATTCGCGGGCCCGTGAAAAACTTTGTGTCTTGAACCCCGCATCTTCGAGCGCATCAGTTAAAATCCGGCGGATTTCAGGTTCGTCATCGACGATGGTTACCAAAGGTTGAGTCATCACGCAGCCTCCGCGCGGATCAGGGCGGACAATTGAGCCCTCGTAAAGGGTTTACGCAGAACCGGCGCAAGCGTCAGCGCCTTTCGATGCAAGGGGTCGGAGTAAGGTAAGGACGTCATCAGGATACATGGCAACTTGGCCTTTAACCGATCCAGCAAATCCAACCCGGTGCCTTCCCCTTCAAGACGGATATCAGAAAGCACCAGCACGATATCCTCGATATCTGACGCAAGCGCCAGAGCTTCATCCACCGATGTCGCCTCGATCACCGAAAAACCAAGATCAACCAGCATGTCACGGAACTGACTGCGCAGGTCGTCACTGTCTTCGACCAAAAGAACCATACCTTCCTGAACAGGTGGCGCCGGTCGATAGGGCAATCGCAAAACAACCGAAGCCCCCGACGGAGTATTGCGCAAGTTCAGATCACCACCGGCCAGTTTCACCGTGTCATACACCATCGGCAAACCCAGACCTGACCCTTCGCTGCCCTTGGTGGTAAAAAACGGGTTCAATGCTTTCTTCAAGGCATCGGCAGAGAACCCCGGACCAGTGTCCGACACTGTGACTTCGACCCAAATCGAACCCACTGTATGGGCGCTGATCGTAATCTGACCCGTTTCGCGACACGCATCTCTAGCATTGAGAACAAGATTCAGTAGCGCATCCTGCAGCATTCCGGGATCCAGCATCAAAGCTTCGTCCGGAAGAGTGTTTACCACCGACAAACCGACCCCTCGCGGCAAAGAGGGTGACGCCAGAATGCGCAGGTCTTCCAGCAAACCACGCATATCGGTCGCCTTTGGCTGAGGTGTCCGGCTACCCGTCATATCGGCGATACGGTTGAGCAGTTGCCCACCCCGCCGGGCAGTCTGTTGTGTCGCTGCCACCAATTCGCGCGCAGGTTCCGGCAGATCCATCTTGTCCAACCGGGATTGCATGCCAAGGATGATTGTCAACAGGTTGGAAAAGTCATGCGCCAGCCCGCTTGTCATTTGTGCCGCCATGGCCCGTCTGCGTGTCTGCTGCAGAGCAACCCGCGCCTGTGTCTCTTCGGTAATGTCGACTGACATGACATAGACGCCGCCCACACTGTCTGGCGTAAAGGACACGCGGATACGTCTGGATCCCTGATCTTCGGTGAATTCAAAAACCGAGGTTTCACCCTCATAGGCTTTTTTCAGGTGCGGCTGGACACGCGCGTAAGAGGCCGCGCCCAATGCCCGTTCGATATGCATTCCCAAAATCTCGGATGGGCGTCCGGGCATGACGGAATTAAGCCGTCGGTTGGAATAATCGTACCGCCCCTCGGCATCCAAATGCGCGATATGAGCTGGCATCATCTCGGTCGTCATGCGCGTGCGGGCTTCGATCTCGGTCAACTGACGCTTGGCCTCTTCCAAAGCTGCGTTTGTCGCCGCCAGTTTTCGATTGGTTGCGGACAGCTCTTCAGCGCGGTCCAGAAGCTGACTGGACAGCTCAACCGATCGAGCACGCAGCAATGCCTCAGCCTGTTTAGTATTGGTTATGTCTGTATAAACAGCCACCCAGCCGCCATTTGGCAATGGGGCGCCTTCAACGGAAATAACCTGACCGTTAGAACGTACCCGCTCCAGGTAATGCGGCTCGAATGTCAGGGCCTGAGCGACGCGCGTTTCGACAATTTCCACGACACTGGCGTCATCTCCATACTCGCCGTTTTCAGCAAGGTATTGGATTGTATCGCGAAACAGCGAACCGGGTTCGACAAGGTGATCAGGCAGGTTAAACATGGCCTGGAACGGGCGATTGCTGACAACCAGCCGTAACTGATTGTCATATATAGACAAACCCTGCCCAATCAGGTTAAGGCCCGCGGTTGTCATAGTCTTGATCTGTTCTTCAGTAATGTTCAAATCCGCCCTCCGCACCCCTCATGCGTAACACCGGAATTATCGCAGGTGTAGGGGGGTTCGGCGTGACAGGTTGGGTGAACTTCAAAACCGGTCTTTCGACATAGGCCCATCTGGCGTGATCGAGTGAAGGGACAAAGTATGGTCCATATTTCGCATCCGATGGCGCAACATAAGGCGCGTCAGGCGTGCAAGTTCAGTCCCGTATTCTGGCTTTTCAGCGACGTTCTCCATCTCTCCCTGAGCAGCGTGATCAAACAGCATGGGCGCCACGTCCGCGGCGAATTCAACCAGTGTAAACCGGGCGTCGCGCAGTATTCCAAGGCATGAGTCGCTGTGGCCGGTTCCCAGTTCTCTCTGCCAGATGGTTGGTCTTTCTGGTTGGGAAAAATCCAATTCGCTGAACGTATAGCTGCGCCAATCATCCGGGACCTGCCCGTGCAGGACCGGCATAAGGGATCGCCCGTCCATCGAGTTTGGGATCGTTTGTCCAACCCATTCCAGAATGGTTGGGGTGATATCTATGGACTCGGTTGGTTCTGATACAACCGCGCCTGCCCGAGCCTGATTTCCAGGTAAGCGGATCATCAGAGGCGTGTGGTAGGCCGCATCATAGACAGTCATTTTGCCCCAACTATGTCGGTCCCCCAGCATCTCACCGTGATCGGCGGTGATGACTACCAAAGTGTCGTCGTACTGGCCGCTGTCCTTGAGAAACCGGAGAACACGACCCACGTGATGATCTACCTCGGTGGCCAGCCCCAGGTACACGGCTCTTAGCGTCTGGATGTTCTCGGGTGTCGGGTCGACCTGGTCGAAACCCAAAACAAAATCGGCAGGAGTCTGTTTGGCCATCGTCGGCCCAAAGAAAGGATGCAAAGCACGCTCGCTGTCTGCGTCGGCAAAGCCAACAGGCCGGGGCAAAGCGGTCGGATCATACATGTTGTTATAAGGCGCGGGGGCCACCAGCGGCGGATGTGGTCGGATATAGGTCAAGTGTGCGAACCAACCCTCACCTACGCGCGACGCCATGCTGTTCAGGAATACGTCTGTCAGGAACGCGGTATCACTGTCTTGCGCCGCGTACATGGCTGGGTCATTAAGGCGAGCTTTGCTTGCGTCTGGGGCTACGGGTTTATGGACGTCCCAGTAATCGTCGAATTCATAACCCTTTTGCAAAAGATGGGATCGCCAAGGGTAAGATTCCTCCAACCGCATTTCGACAACTTCTTCGAACCCGGACATCGGGTTTTCATAGGATCGCAAGATCGGGTCATTGGGGTCGTGAACCCTTGGGTCTGCCGTAGTGTCGGTATAGCCGAACAGCAACGGCACGTACCCAGCCTTTCGCACCTCGGTGGCAATGTTTGGTGTGTCATGCCGCAAAGGCGTTCCATTGCGCACTGAACGATGGTTCATCGCGTATTGGCCTGTCAAAATCGACGCTCTGGACGGTCCGCACGGATTCGTCACGGAATAATGGCGGTCAAATGTAACGGCATCCGTCATGAACTCCCGCAGGTTCGGCAAGTCGACATGCGCGGCCAACGCTCCGTTCAGACAATCGGCCCGCAATTGATCTATGATGATGAACAGGACATTTCCCGCGCGCCGCATTCCATTCTCCATGATTCCGTAGACGTGGGTCCGGGCAAACTCTGTCTTGGTTCGCGGTCGCGGGCAACAAGATTGTCGCGCGGAGATCCAAACGCCCCTTGCCCGGCCCTAAGCAAGTTCATGGCCCTGACAAACAAGGCCAAAGGAACCGACGCGAACGCGCTGTTGTTAAGCCACATTCCCCGGATGGCCTGCAAAAATGCATTGCAGCGCAACGCGGTTTCACATCACATACGCCCATGACACAACCAGCGATTCAATCTGACTGGAACGCCGACGGCGTTTACCTCAAGGTATCAGGTGAATTGGTGACGCAGTCACTCAGCAGCGTTGAAAACGCTTTTTCTTCTTTCAAACCTGACGGGACCTCGGTCGTACTGGATTTAACGAATGTGCAGGCCCTGGACACCGGCGGCGCCTGGCTTGTCGCCGACCTTGCGCGCCGTGTTCAGGCAACGGGGGCAGATGTTCAGTTTCAGGGTGTGATACCTGCATATTCCGACCTGATTGACACGGTTTCCAAAAACATCCCCGACGAACCGGGTGCCGCAGCACATCATCGCACCTTTGCCGACTGGGTTGCGACTATCGGCAAACGCACTGTTGGAGGCTGGAACGACAGCCTGTCGATTCTGGGGTTTCTGGGCCTGACCTTACATCGGCTGTTCAGAACTGTCCTGATGCCGCGCCGGCTGCGCCGTGCCGCATTGGTGTCGCAGATGGAGGAGGTCGGATTCAAGGCGATCCCGATTGTGGCCTTGATGGGTTTTCTGATCGGCGTTGTTCTGGCTTTTCAAGGCGCAACGCAACTCAAGCAGTTTGGCGCCGAAATTTTTGTCGTCGAACTGATCTCAATTTCAGTCCTGCGGGAATTGGGCATTCTGCTGACGGCCATTATTGTGGCGGGTCGGTCTGGATCGGCATTCACGGCCTCGATAGGTTCGATGAAAGTGCAGGAAGAGATTGACGCGATGCGAACCTTGGGGTTGGATCCCATCGAAGTACTGGTGATCCCTCGCGTTGTCGCCCTGCTGATCATGCTGCCGATCCTGGGCTTCATAGCTGACATGGCCGCCCTGTTTGGCGGAGGGTTGATGAGCTGGATCGACCTTGATGTCAGCCCGGGCATGTTTGCGACCCGGCTGAAGGAGAACACCGGCATCTGGCACTTTGCCATTGGGATGATCAAAGCGCCATTCTTTGCACTGGTCATCGGAGTCGTCGCCTGTTGGCAGGCAATGCAGGTCAAGGGCTCGGCCCAGAGCGTTGGGCAGCGCACGACCGCTTCGGTCGTTCAATCCATCTTCATGGTCATTGCGCTGGACGCCCTGTTTTCAATCTTTTTCTCTGTCATGGGGGTCTGAAATGGACGGGACACCCCTTGAGAATACCGCAAAGACCGACACAAAACGCGAGGCCGTAATTCGCGTTCGCAATCTGACCAATCAATTCGGCCCGCAAGTTGTACATCAGGATCTAAACCTAGATGTCTGGCGCGGCGAGGTTCTGGGCATCGTCGGAGGCTCTGGCACGGGCAAATCGGTTCTGTTGCGTACAATCGTCGGGCTGAACAAACCGGCAGCCGGCAGCATCGACGTGCTGGGGGTCGACGTTTTGAACGGCCCCGAACAGGAACGACAGCGTATCGAACAACGTTGGGGGGTGGCGTTTCAGGACGGCGCGCTCTTTTCGTCGCTGACTGTCCTTCAAAACGTGATGGCCCCGATGCGAGAACATACAGGGCTGAGCGAAAGCCTGATGACCGCGCTTGGTGGGCTAAAAATCAGTCTGGTAGGGCTGCCGCAATTGAGCTGCGGCAAATTTCCGTCCGAACTGTCGGGGGGGATGCGTAAACGCGCTGCACTTGCGCGGGCGCTCGCGCTGGACCCGGAAATCGTTTTTCTTGATGAACCGACAGCCGGTCTGGATCCGATTGGTGCCGCGGCCTATGACGAGTTGATCGGCGAATTGCAACACGCTCTCGGCTTAACGGTCTTTATGGTCACACATGATCTGGACAGCCTCTATGCCATTTGCGATCGCGTCGCAGTTCTTGCAGAAAAACGCGTGCTTGTTGAAGGCCCGATTGAAGAAATGACCAAAGTCGATCATCCTTGGGTTCAGGAATACTTTACGGGCCCCCGCGCGCGTGCTGCGCAAGAGAAGGGGCAAGACAGGTAGACGTTATGGAAACCCGAGCGAACTATATCCTGATCGGCGCATTTACCCTTGCGGGTATTCTCGGAGCGTTTGGGTTCTTCCTGTGGCTGGCAAAATTCGAAGTGTCGCGCCAATACGCCTACTACGACGTGCTATTCGACAACGTATCGGGCCTGTCGGCGGCCGGCGGGGTCAGTTTCAATGGTCTTCCCGTGGGTCAGGTGATCTCGTTGGATCTGGATGAAGAAGACCCATCCAAAGTGCGGGTCCGCATTGAAATTGACGCAGAAATCCCTGTCACGAACGAAACAATTGCGCAACTTCAGTCGCTGGGAGTCACAGGAGTCAGTTACGTGGAACTAACGGGGGGCTCTCCGACTGCAGAACGTCTTCCGCAAGACAGCCTGATCAAAAGCAAGCGAAGTGCGATTCAATCCTTGTTCGAAGGCGCGCCGCTGCTGCTGGAAAAAGCGATCACACTGCTTGAGGACGTCAACAAGATCGTGGATGAGAAAAACCGCGCGGCCGTATCGGATATTCTGGAAAACGTGGCACAGGCAACGGGCCAGTTGGACAAGACACTTTCAGACTTTGAATCACTTTCCTCGGACCTTGGTGGCGCCGCCAAAGAAATTTCGGCATTCTCGAAACGTCTGGATGAACTCGCCGATACTGCGGAAACCACTCTGACGACGGGAACGGATACGCTCAACAGCGTGAAAACCGCGTCTGAATCGGCAACTGAGACCCTGCAAAGCGCGAAAAACACCATCGAGTCCGCTGACCGGGTCATTCAACAGGACCTCAAACCGTTTCTTGACCGGGCGTCGACCCTGGCTGAAAATCTGACCGGTCTTTCTAACGAAGGCTCTGTGGCGCTGGCGACGGCGACGGAAACATTCCTCAACGCGAACGAGACACTGGGCTCCGTTACGGGTGCGATGGATACCGCTCAGAAAACTCTGACCTCGGCGGAACGCGCTTTTGACTCGGCCAATCGCATAATTGACGAGGATGTCGGTCAGGTGATGGCAGATATCCGAAATGCGGCCAATCAGGTGGCTTCGACCGTTACCAACGTCACCGAGCGTTTGGACGAAATCTCAGACGATATCTTAAGTGCGTCACAATCCGCCTCGGAACTTTTAGGAACTATCGACGGAATCGTGCAGGACAACCGGCGTCAACTGTCCGACTTTTTGCGAGTTGGCTTGCCCCAATTCACGCGCTTCATCGAAGAGTCTCAGCGTTTGGTCGTCAGCTTGGATCGGTTGGTGGACAGGGTCGAACGGGACCCCGCTCGCTTCTTACTGGGGACCCAAGCATCGGAGTTTCGCCAATGATCAGGTCATTTCTTACCGCTCTGGCGATCGTTTCGTTGGCCGGTTGCACCGGGCTGGGCACGCTTCAGCAGGCATCCAAGCCAAACGATCTTTATCTTTTGACACCAAAAAGCACCTTTTCCTCGTCCCTGCCGCGCGTCCAAAGGCAGATCGTTGTCGAAGAGCCTTCGGCGACTGCCGCAGTCAACACGGATCAGATCGCAATTCAGCCCACCCCCTTGCAGGTGCAGTACTTATCTAGGGCCCGATGGGTAGATCGCGCGCCGCTGATCGTTCAAACTTTGTTGGTTGAGAGTTTTGAAAACAGCGGCAAAGTGGCCGCCGTCGGCAGATCAACTGTTGGCCTAAGAGCAGACTATGTTGTTGTTCCCGACCTGCGCGAATTCCAAGGTATAGTCGTAAGCGAGACCGACAATTCCTCGACCGTGCGGGTCGAGGTTCGGATGAACATCAAGATCATCGATGAGTTTGAGGACAAGATCATCGCATCTAGCTCGTTCCAGGAAAACGTCGTTGCCGCCAGTGATCAAACTGAAGACTTGGTCACAGCTTTCGATGTCGCCCTGGGCAAGACCATGCGCGACGCGGTCGAGTGGAGTATCCGTAAGATACACACCCACGCCGCAAACAATCCAAGGTCGTTCTAGACGCGATCGAAAATGGGCGCTGTCCGACAGCGCCCGTCCCAGTTCACCGACCCAATGATTGTGCAAGGCGCATCAGCGTAACGGCTTCGGCTCTGTAGCCAAAAGGGTCTTCGCCGCGCGCAGTATTGGCCAGGCGGATTGCATCATCAAAGGTCCAACCCCCAAGATACGCCCCAGCCCTCAGCAATTGTCCAAAGCCAGCAATTGCGTATGAGAACCGCACATCGTCCGTGATCTCTCCCTGCTCAGAAAGAATGGGCTGTTCGATCAAACGGCTTTGTTGCGCACCGGGTTCCTTGTAGCGCATCTTGAAGAACCCAATTTCTTCTGACCCGTTGGAAACAGCTTGCTCGCCATACCGCAACGGGCCGTTCCGGATCGCGTCAGAGCCCACCGGGGTGACTTCGTAGATTGCGGTCACGCTGTGGCCTGCGCCAATATCACCGGCATCTACCTTGTCATTCGAAAAATCCTCACGCCGCAAAGCGCGGGTTTCATACCCGATCAGGCGGTATTCGGCGATTTGCGCGGGGTTGAATTCAACCTGAATTTTCACGTCATTTGCGATCGGGAATAATGCGCCGGTCAACTGATCAACCAGAACCTTCTGCGCCTCACCCAATGTATCTATGTAAACCGCCTGCCCGTTGCCGTTTTGCGCCAATGCCTGCATCGTTGCATCATCCAGATTTCCTCTGCCAAAACCCAAAACGCTGAGATATGTGCCGCTGTCGCGCTTGCGGGCAATAAAATCCTTCAGTGCTTCGGGATCGGACAAACCGACATTGAAATCGCCATCCGTGGCCAAAAGAACGCGCGTAACCTCGCCCTCTGAACCCATGGTTTCAGCAACTTGGTAAGCCTGCTGTAATCCTGCCTGCCCCGCGGTTGATCCACCTGCCTGAAGCCTGTCCAACGCGTTCAGAATTTTAGATTTCTTTGTTGCTCTGGTCGGCTCAAGAACCTGCCCCGCACTGCCTGCATAAGTGACGATCGAGACCTGGTCTTCGGGCCGCAATTCCGCCAGCAACAGACGGAACGATTGCTTCAGCAAAGGCAGCTTGTTTGGATCCTGCATCGAACCCGATGTGTCGATCAGAAAGACCAAATTCAGAGGGGGACGATCAGCAATTTCGGGCAATGCCCCTTGGATACCGATATGAACCAATTGCGTCGCCTCGTTCCAAGGTGTCGGGCTGACGGTAATGGACGGACGAAATGGGGCGTCCCCTTTGGGCACAGGATAGCTATACGGGAAATAATTCACCATTTCTTCGACCCGAACGGCTTCAGGCGGCGGCAGGTGACCATTCAGAAGCGACGAGCGCACAATCGAATAGGAGGCCGTATCGACGTCGATCGAAAACGTGGAAACAGGATCTTCCAACGTAACCTTAAGTGGATTTGTCTCCCCGTTCGAAAACGCTTCGGTCTTCTGTTCAATCCGGGTACTGAGCGAGCGCTCTGCCGGCACAGCGACGATTGCTGGCGCTTCCATCACCGCACCCCTACCGATCCTGATGGTCGACTGGTCTGCTTGCGACAAAGCAGTTTCCTGTCGTTTGCTTGTCGCGACAGGTTCGGATGCTTCATCTAACAAGACTTCTGGTGATTGCGACGGAGCGACTTCTTCACGATCCAATTCGGCGACAGGTTGCGGTAGGTGGTCTTCAACCCGAAAACTGGGCTGGACGACAGTGTCCCGCGTCTGGGGCAGGATGACGACCAATGCGACAGCGGCGATGGCCGTTGTCGCCGTTAGAACTCCACGGTGAGACAGGGCATTCAACATCAATTTAGCTCCTTCTGACAGGCGGACCAACGGGCCTCGCTTGACAGTGGGACGTTTCGTGGCGCCCGTTCCTTGGGCTGCCACGAAGTTTTCCTGAGCCAAAGCCACATTTGCGGCCCGCCGATTGGCATCGGGCGTTGGGGTGGCCGCATCCATCATGGATATCAGCTTGTCCAAATCATCTGTCATCGGCCAGCTCCTCATCTCGCATGGCGCGGAGACGTCTTCGGATTTCAGACATCCGCCAGGACACAGTGCCTTCAGAGACACCCAGCACATCAGCGGCCTGAGCATGGGTCAGTTCGTCTTCCAGCGTTAACGCCAAAGTGTCTTGTAACTCCGGCGGCAACGCCCGCATTGCGCGCTGCAACCAGTCGACGGCCTCTGCGGTCTCGGCTGCCTCGGCCCGTCGCATCTGTTCGACATCCCCCCAGCCATCTGCAGCGCGGCTACGGCTGGCACGCTTTCGCCTCGCGTCTTCAGCAGCGTTTACGACCACTCGATAGAGCCAAGTCGTAAATCGCGCATCCCCGCGAAATCCCGTGATCTTGGCTGGTAGTGTCAGGCAGATGTCCTGCGTCAAATCCTCGGCTTGGTCGGCGCGTCCGGACAGGCGAAACGCCAGCCGGAATATCCGGTCGTAATGGCGCTCTAACAGGGCGGCAAACGCGTTCGCGTCACCGTTGGCGGCGGCCATTGCCAGATCCTCATCCGAAGTACTCATGCGCATCACGAATGGTAAGACGGATCACAAAGGTCAATCCTTGGCGGTTCTTGAAAAAATCAGAACCGGGATGCCTGTGCCAAGTCCCAATCAGCCTTGAACTCGGCAGGGATCGACTCCGTCAGCAGCGCCCCCTCCTCCAGAAATGTGTAGAGTTCCCCATACGAATGCTCTCGCTCATCTGCGGTTCGGCGTCGAATGTCCGACGGGCGCAATTCTGACACCGTGCTTTTGCCCATGGCGCCCAACAGCTCACGGAAGCTCTCGAGCGTGGCGTCATGATACCTGTGCACGCGTTGGCGTTTCTGAGGAACATTCACCGCACGCCCCCGCACCGGATCCTGCGTTGCCACACCGGACGGGCAGCGATTGGTATTACAGTGCAGGGCCTGAATGCATCCGACTGCAAACATCATTGCACGGGCGGCGTTGCACATGTCTGCTCCGAGAGCGAATTTTTCCACCATATCATACCCGGTGGCCACTTTGCCCGAGCAGATAATCCGCATTTTATCTCGCAATCCGACGCCGCGCAGGCAGTTGTTCACGAAGATCAGCGCTTCGTTCAACGGCATCCCCAACCTGTTGGTAAACTCAACAGGGGCTGCGCCCGTACCCCCCTCGGACCCGTCAATCGTGATAAAATCCGGCAGGATTTCAGTTTCCAGCATCGCCTTGCAAATCGCCATGAATTCTGAAGGGCGACCAATGCATAGCTTGAACCCGATAGGCTTGCCATCCGACATGTCCCGCAGGTGCTGAACAAACTCCAACAGCCCGGTCGGTCCGTCAAAGGCAGAATGAATGGGCGGAGAGATTACGTCCTGATGCAGCGGAACGCCGCGAATATCAGCGATTTCCTGATCTACTTTTGCCGCAGGCAATACGCCGCCGTGCGACGGCTTCGCCCCCTGAGACAGCTTGATCTCAATCGCTTTGACAACGGGATTTCGGGCCTTTTCAGCGAATTTGTCTTTGTCGAAAGCACCCTCATGAGTCCGGCACCCAAAATAGCCAGTACCGATCTGCCAGATGATGTCTCCACCTTCGGCCAAGTGATGCGGCGACAACCCCCCTTCACCCGTGTTATGAGCGAACCCACCGTCCTTGGCACCGCCATTCAGTGCCCGAATTGCATTCGCACTAAGTGCCCCGAAACTCATGGCCGAGACATTCAGGCGGGACGCACTATAAGGTTGTTTGCATTGCGGACCGCCCAATGTAACGCGCTCTTCGCTTTCCGGTACGTCTTTGGGGGCCAGAGAATGATTTGCCCGGTGATAACCGACGGTCATGATGTCATATTGGGTGCCGAAGGCCTGAGTATCGACCTGACCTTTCGCCCGTGAATACACCAGACCCCGGATAATTCGGTTGAAGGGTCGACCGCTTTCATTGGTCTCAACAAAATACTGGCGGATTTCAGGGCTTACAAATTCCAACATGTAACGGAAGTGGCCCAGAACAGGGTAATTGTTCAGGACGTTGTGCTTGGTAGTCAGCATGTCGTAAAGCCCGATCACCGCATAAGGCACCAGTATCACCAGCAACCAATAGGCAGGCGGCCAGAAGTAACCCCAGAGCAGAGTTAACGGCAAGCAAACATAGCTGAGGATGTAATAGAGTCTGCGTACAATCATCTTGCTCTCCGATACCGCCATAGTCTTACCCAATCGTTGAGCAGATCCACGTTTGCTTGCAAGAGTTTACGCCGCACTTCACAAAAAAGGGCTTCATTGTGAAGTCGGGTCTTCTGTTGATCAGGTTGTTTGCTGTCTGTATCTGGAAAGACAGGTAAATTTGGGCGGGATCATTGGCTGTAAAAAAGACGCGAACAGCGTTTCGGACTTGGGCCCTTATGTTTTTGGCCGTATTTGTCGGCGGGGCCGCTGGTTCGCTGTTGCGAGAAAGCCTTTCAACGACGATCCCGGGTGCCCCGGTTTTTACCGCGACCTTCGGGATCAATGTCGCGGCGTGTTTCGTTCTGGGTTGGCTTTATTCGATCCGACATCGCGTTCATGCTCATGTCCTGCATTTTGGCGCCGTCGGGTTCTGCGGCGGGTTGTCCACCTTCTCGTCTTTTGTCCAAGAGCTCGAACGTCTGGCGGAAACCAGCGTCGCGAACGCAGCAACCGCCGCCGGGCTAGAAGTCGTCATCGGTATCACAGCGGCCATCCTTGGCGAATGGATCGGACGGCACACCCTTGACCAGAGGTCAGGTGAATGAGCGACCTGTTCCTTCACGCGATGTTTGGTCTGGGCGGAGGGTTGGGTGCTGTTTTGCGCCATGCAATCGCATTGATAATCCGGCACGATCTTCCAGTTTCGACGCTGATCGTCAATGTGCTGGGAAGCCTAATTTTGGGTTTGTGGATCGGCTATCTTGGGGGTCCCGCCGATATGGGCGAACACGAAAGGCGATTGGTCTTTGGCTTTTGTGGCGGGTTCACGACGTTTTCCAGTTTCGCCTATCAATCACTGGAACTGAGACGAGAGCGCACGATTGCATTGGCCGCAGGCAACATCTTCCTAAGCATCATACTGTGTTGGTCAGCCCTTTGGCTGGGGCTTGTCATCACCCGCTAATGGGCGTGCACAGCGGCCTGCGCCCCCGGCTTGGGAGCCCTGCAGAACAACAGCAATGGTATCGTCGCGAACGCCAACAAACCCAAATTGTTGAATACGGTCAGATAAGAAATCAACTCGGCCTGCCGAGAAACCTCCTGACCGAGAATTGCCGCGCCCTCTGCGCTGTCCGGCGTCAAACCAAGCGGTTCCAGATAGTTTTGCGCAGCAGTACTGTACGGCGTTACGTTTTGGCCCAGCACCGATGTATTGGTCTGCAATCCGCGAACGACCCATGTTCCAACCAAAGAAATTCCAACCGATGATCCAAGCTGTCGTGTGACATTGAACAGACCCGAAGCCTCGTCTTGGCGCGCTTGCGAAATGCTCTCAAACGCCAGAATAGACATGGGGACAAACACAAGACCCATGCCCAACCCGCTTACCGCGCCTGGCCAGGCCAACTGCCAGAACCCCGCGTCCAGATTAAGCGCACCAAGCATGAAATTCCCAATAGCGGTCAAGAGCATACCAAGCCCGGCCAGAACACGTGGATCGAACCGGGATGACAAAACAGCGCCCGTCAAAACCATTGAAGCGCCCGCCGCAATGCCTCGGGGGATGAACAGATGGCCGGACTCGATAACCGGATAGTCCAACAAGTTCTGTACAAAGGTTGGCAATATGGCAATGCCACCAAACAGCGAGATAGCAAATCCTGCGATTACCAGATTGCAAAGGGCAAAGTTTCGGTCTGCAAAAAGGCGAAGGTCGACAACCGGCGTTTTCGAGGACAGGCCGTGAACAAGGAACCCAAGCGCGCCCAGAACCGAAGCAATCAGTGCAATCTGAATGACGCGCGAGGACAGCCAGTCCTTGGTTTCCCCTTGATCCAGAACAAATTGCAAGCAACCGATCCCAATCGCCAACAACGCAAGACCTTTCCAATCGATCCGCACATCTTCGGTTTCGTCGTCAGGCAATTCTCCGGCCAATAGCAACAACGCCATCGCCGCAACCGGCAGATTTACGAAAAACACCATTCGCCACGAGAAATACTCGGTCAATATCGCGCCAATCGTTGGACCAAGTACCGGTGCAACGACAACCCCAAGCCCAAAGACGGCCATGGCCTGTCCTCGTTTCTCGCGCGGGAAGGCATCGAACAAGATGGACTGCGACAAGGGAATTAGGAAAGCCCCGAACATGCCTTGTGCCAACCGGAAGGCCACAATCGTTTCCAAGCTCCAGGACAGCCCACACATGACCGACATGGAGGCAAAACCGATCACAGCCGACAGTATCAATCGCCGCCGTCCTACCCTGCGGGCTACGAACCCAGTCAGGGGCATGACAATAACGGCCGAGACAATATAGCTGGTCAGAATCCACGTTGCCTGATCGGTGGTTGCGCCGAAAGCTGCTTGAATATGAGGCAGCGCGACATTGACGATCGTGCTGTCCAACACCTCGAGAATGGCGCTCAGCACCACGGCGACGACGATCACCCGATTGACGTGGCCTGCGGTCGAAGGTGTCATTCCTCGACCTGATCCGAAGTCGTATCTACCGTGACCTTTGTGCTGCCTCCTGCGCGCAAGGGGGCCTCTGTTGGATCAAGTTTGACCCGCACTGGAAAGCGGCGCGTGACCTTGACCCAGTTACCAGTGGCATTCTCGGAAGGCAGTAATGAAAACGTATCTCCAGATCCGCGGCCAATGGATTCAACTGTCCCGCTAAGTGTCACCCCCGGGAGCATGTCGATTTGAATTGTTACAGGCTGTCCGGACTTGATACGTGACAGAGACGTTTCCTTGAAATTCGCGTCCACCCACCATTCTGAGGATTCAACAATCGAAAACTGAGGCGCGTTTGCGGGCACGGCGGAGCCGGGGCGCAATGTCAGGTTCGCGATCCATCCATCCGCAGTTGCAAAAACTTTGGTCCAGGCAAGATTGGCCTCGTCAATCTCCAACTGAGCCCGAGCGGACAGAACATCGTCCTGTTTGGCCTGCAAACCGCTTTGCAATGCCAACAGACTTGATTGACTGGTTGTCAGCCGGGCAGAGACTTGCGCGAAATCCGATGTCGCCTGATCCAAGGACGCCTGCGCCAGATCGCCGGTCGCAAAAAGGGCCTTGGAACGTTCAAGATTTTTCTTGGATGTTTCCAAGGCCGACTGTGCAGACGCAACCAAAGCTTCGGCTGCAACGATCTGAGTGGCGTAGGATTCCGCCTGTTGTTCGGCGCTGCCAAGATTTGCCCTGGATTGATCCACCGACGCGCTGAACTGGGTGTCGTCAATTGTAAACAGCAAGTCGCCGACCTTGACTGCTTGATTTTCTACGACCGCAACCTCGTCCACCCGCCCCGTGACCTGAGCGGCCACATTCACGATATTGGCCCCCACATAGGCATCCTTGGTTGACGGGTACCGTTCTTGATGGCGCCAGAACAGTAGCAGGCCAACGCCCACTGCAATCAGCATTGCCACCGCCGCGACGGCTTTAAAGGATTTCATTTTGACGGTCTCCGTTTTTGATCGCGGTTTGGTCACATTGGAATGGTATGCATACGGACCGCCAGGTTGCCCATGATCCAGACTGTTCCAACGATGATGATCAGAAGGACCAGCGTTGAAAACAGCACCAGGTCAAGGTCTTCGCGGCTACTGCGCCGACGGTCGATATGAAGAAAATAAACCAGTTGAACGACAAGTTGCGCCAGCCCAAGAAGGCCGATTGCCAGATAGACCCCTTTTGTTTCGATCCCAAAAACATAGGCGATAGAAAAGACGGCTATCGTCAGAAAAAGGGAACCGCCGTAACCAATGACATAACGCCGCCGCTCGCGCCTGTGCATTTCGCTGCGTCTATCCATAGGTCAGACCTCCGAAATAAACGATCGTAATGATCCCGATCCAGATCAGATCAAGGAAATGCCAAAACAGCGCCAGCCGAACTACGCGCGACATCAGCAAATCTGTCAGTCCCATCAGTCGCAATTGGATGCCCAAAACAATCAGCCACAGACACCCGGCGGCGACGTGCAGACCGTGCAGCGGTACAAGACCATAAAACGCGGACAGAAACCCGCTGCGCTGCGGGACGCCGCCTTTTTCCGCCATGGCGACAAAGTCCCGGATTTCCAGCACCAGAAAGCCGAGCCCCAGAGCCAAGGTCACGCCAAACCACAGCACGATGCGTGAACGCGGCAGGTTGTATTTCAGTGCCAACATTGCCAGCCCGACCGTCAGGCTGCTGGTCAACAGGATCAGGGTCTGCGCAAAGATGCTTTTGAGATCGAACAGTTCGTGTGGCCCCGGCCCGCCCGCCTGCGCGTCGATCATGGTGATATATATGGCGAACATCAGCCCGAAATAGACCAGATCGCTCATCAGGAAGACCCAAAAGCCGAAGGTGACAACTTCGCTGGCCTTGTCAGCACCCGGATGCCGACGACCAAGGTTCAGGCCGGGATAACTGTGTGTCGGTGCGCGCTTCATGTGGCGACCTCCAGGTCCGGGCCAGCACGCCCCCGATTTTCCGAAGAGATTTCAAAGTCACGATTGATGGGGGCAGAGGCGTGGACAAGATCCAGCCAGGCCTCATGCTCCTGTTGAACCTGCGCGGCTGGAATAACCTCTTCGATGTCCGTTTTGAACGTCCACGCAACGAAAGACAACAACATCAGAATGGTGACCAACGCCGCCAACCACCAGATCCACCAAACCAAGGCAAACATCCAAACGCCGCTGAGAACGCAGAGTATGAATCCGATCCGCGTATTACGTGGAAGGGTGATGTCCTCATAAGCGCCCGGCGCCGGATAAGCCGTGCCCCTTTCCTTTGCGGCGGCAAAGTCGTCGCGGTCGGTGACATGCGGAATAATGGCAAAGTTGTATGGCGGAGGGGGTGCGGGAATTGACCATTCCAGCGTGCGGGCATCCCACGGGTCGCCAACTGGGACGCGGGTTTTCTCGCGGTCCCGAATGCTGACCCACAATTGAACCACCACAGCAAGCAGGGCGGACAAAATAACCAGAGACCCCAAAACGGCCACGATCATATATGGGTGAAAACTCGGGTCTTCCCAACTGAAAGACCGGCGCGGCATTCCCATCAGGCCGACAAAGTACAGGGGCAGGAATGTCAGCATGAAGCCAACTGTCCACAGGACAACCGTGATACGACCCCAGGTTTCGTTCAGGCGGAACCCGAAGGCTTTGGGGAACCAGTAATTGTACCCTGCCAGCAGGCCAAACAGAACCCCGGGCAGCAGGACGTTGTGGAAATGGGCAACCAGAAACAGGGTGTTGTGAACCTGATAATCCACGGTCGGGTTTGCAAGGATCACGCCTGAAAGCCCCCCGATGACAAAGAGCATAAGGAACGCCAAACCATAGAGCATCGGCACCGAAAACCGAATACGGCCCCGGAACAGGGTCGCCATCCAGTCATACACTTTTACCCCGGTGGGGATAGCGATCAGCATGGTCGCAATACCAAAGACCGCATTGATCAGCGCACTTTGACCCATTGTGAAAAAGTGGTGTAGCCAGACGGTGAAGGACAGCACCGCAATGGACATCGTCGCGATGACCAAGGAATTGTAGCCGTAAAGCCGCTTGGCCGAGAATGTCGCGAATACCTCGGAATAAATTCCGTATGCGGGAAGAACCAGCAAATAAACCTCGGGGTGCCCGAACAGCCAGAACAGGTTGGCATAGTTCATCATGTTGCCGCCAAGGTCATTGGTGAAGAAATGAAAATCCAGATACCGGTCGGCGGCCAGCATCAAGGCCGCGACACCCAGCGGCGGCATCGCAAAAACGATCAGGATCGAGCTGCAGATAATCGTCCAGCAATACATCGGCAAACGCATGAATTTCATGCCCGGCGCACGCAGTTTGTAAATCGTCACCGCGAAATTGATCCCGGTCAGCGTCGTCCCGATCCCGGAAACAACGATTGCCCAAATCCAGTAGTCCGGCCCAACTCCGGGATTGAAAGCGGCACCCGTATAGGGCGGGTAAGCCGTCCAGCCCCCGGTCGAGAATTCACCGACAAGCAAAGAAACCATCAGCATCATCCCGGCCGAGACCGTCAGGCCAAGACTGATCTGGTTCATTACAGGAAATGCGACGTCACGCGCACCAATCATCAGGGGAACCAGAAAGTTCGCCAATCCAAAGACAAAGGGCACCGCCACGAAAAAGATCATGATGGTGCCATGCGTGCTGAACAATTCGGCAAAGTGTTCGGCTTCAAGAAACCCGTCGCCGGGACCCGCTGCTTGTTGCGCGCGCATGACCACGCCTTCAAGGACCCCACGCGCCAGCATCACGATCGCGAAGACAATATACATGATGCCGATTTTCTTGTGGTCTGCGCTTGTCAGCCAATCGCGCCAAAGCGGTCCCCAAAGGCGGAACCATGTCAGGGCGCCGACAACAACCAGAATACCGACGATCACAACACCCGCAGCGGCATTGGCGACGATTTCGTTCGCGTTCGGAGTCTGAATAAGGCCAGCCAGAGGGAACGACTCCCAGCTTAGCCGGCCAAAGAAACCCGTATCCGCAGAACTCATTGCTGCGCCTCCTGCCCGTATTCTGCCGTTCCCGGCTGTTGATCTGCGGGCAACGGTTCTTCGTGGTGGTATCGGTGCAGGATTGTCTGAAACAAATCCGCGCCTTCTGTGGTGAAATACAGCGCATTATCCGGCATATCAGATGTACCCAAAGCGGCCTGCACCTCATCCCGGTCCGTGCGCATGGCCAATGTTCGGTATGTGTCTGCGTTCAGGGGAATCCCGTTGGCCCGAACGGTGTCCACCCAATCGGAGAATGCGTCTGGCTGCATGGCCAGGGTCTGAAACTTCTGCTTGGTGAAGCCCCGGCCATTATATTGCGTATTTTCACCCTGCATGGTCGCCGGGGCGTCAGCCACAACATGCAGTTTGGTTGTCATTCCCGGCATGGCATAGATCTGGCCTGCCAGAGCGGGAATCATGAAAGATTGCATCACGGTGTCCGTGGTCAACGTCATCGCAATCTGCTGTTTGACGGGTATCCCCATCTCGCCGACGCTGGCGATGCCTAGGTCCGGGTAGATAAACAGCCATTTCCAATCCAATCCCACGACCTGCACATTTAAGGCAGGTGTTTCACCAAAGGGCGCGGTGTACGGATCCAAGCGATGGGTGGCTTTCCAAAGATAGAAGGACAATAAGGCCACGATCAGAACCGGAATACCCCACATGACGAATTCAAGAGGGGACGAGAAGTCCCAGTTTGGCCGATACGCGGCGGCACCTTCTTTGCGTCGCCGGTAACGCACGGCAATCAAGGGTACCAGAACCAGAACAGGCAAAACCGCCAGCATGATCAGGACCGTCGCGCGCAGCAGGTGAAGCCTCTGAACCTCGGCGATTGGGCCACGTGGATTCAGGAAACTGTCACTCGCCCAGGCTGCGTGCGAGCAAAGAGCGAAAACTGTGATCGCAATCCCAAGTGTCTGCCACACGTTTGTGAACCTGATAGTGGCCACTCCTGTCTGTCCTTTCCTGCCTTTGTTTACAGGCAACTATCGGCAGACTTCCGAGTTTTCTCAAGGTTTTTCGTAACCGGGGATTGTCCTGCACCCGGTATGATCAACCGCGGAATTACGCGCAGACAATTGCCGTCAGACGTCAGTGTTGACTTGCCGCAATCCTCGGGCGACACCTTATGCACATGCGTTGGCTTATCGTGATATTTGGCCTCTGGTGTCTTCCCACAAACGCAACCGCACTGGACCGCGGAGCGGTCGAGCAGCAATTCCAGACGTGGTTATGGGAAACCGTTTGGCCGCAAGCCAAAGCCAAAGGTGTTTCCCGACGCACAATGGAGCGCGCCTTTAACGGCGTCACTCTTAATTGGAAACTGCCGGATCTGGTCCCTCCGGGTGGGACACAAAAAGTACCTAAACAGCAGAAACAGGCCGAATTCGGCTCACCTGCACGGTATTTCAAGGCCAACACGGTGCAGGGCGCAACATCCGTTGGCCGAAAGATGGCACAGCGCCACTCGACAACCCTCGCCCAGATTGAGGTCAGAACCGGCGTTCCATCACACATCATTCTGGCCATCTGGGGGCGGGAAAGCGGATATGGTCAGGTCCCGATCCGGCACAATGTCTTTGAAGTGCTAGGAACAAAGGGGTTCATGAGTACCAGGTCAGAATACTTCGCGGGCGAGCTCATCTCGGCATTGCAAATCGCCGAAGTAGGGCATGCGCCGCCGGGTGAAATGAAAAGCAGTTGGGCCGGTGCGCTGGGGCAACCACAGTTCATGCCGTCAAGCTTTTTGACCTTTGCGGCGGACGGCAATGGCGACGGACGATCCGATATTTGGACATCGCCCGAGGATACGATGGCATCTATTGCGAACTATCTGGCGCAACATGGCTGGGTGTCCGGTCGCGACTGGGGATTCGAGGTTTCTGTGCCAAAGTCCATATCCTGCGCCCTTGAAGGGCCGGATCAGGGACGCCCAATACAGGACTGGGCAGAGATGGGGGTTTCCAGAGTTTCGGGCAAACCTTTCCCGCAACATGAGCTTTCTGACGAAGGATTCCTGATGATGCCCGCAGGACGAAGTGGCCCGGCCTTTCTGGTGACGCCGAATTTCTATGTTCTGAAGGAATACAACAAAAGCGATCTTTATGCCCTTTTCGTCGGCCATGTCGGGGACCGGATTGAATACGGTGTCGGCAACTTCCAAGGTCAGTGGGGCAAAGTGGGTGATCTCTATCGTTCGGACATCGCAGCTATGCAGCGCGCCCTTGAACATAAGGGGCATGACGTTGGCGGTGCGGACGGCCTTGCGGGATTCAAAACCCGTCGTTCGATCGGGAGCTGGCAGGAAGCGACCGGTCAGGTGCCCACCTGTTTCCCTGCTGCACATATGAAAACAACCCTAAGCCGTTAGCGATTCGCGATTTGAGAGGCTGTTTGCTAAAAGGCTTACGCTGCGTCAAGCGTCACCCTGCGCTGCCACCGTTCACGAAAATGTTAAGAACGCATCTGGTTTCATCATAATATTTCCGGCGCCACGCCGTTTCCTTCACAATTCGCATACAACTGCCTAATTTGCGGGCAGAGGCTTTAACCTTTTTTTAAATAATGCCAACGTCGGCTTCAGTGAAAGGCGACTTTTGCAACCACGTTCCCGACTGAAAACCGAAAGACTGCGGCGCAGCCCATTTTGCGAACCAATTCAGCAATTTTCGGACCTGTACACGCGCTTTCGCAGTCGGACAAACAAGGCGGCTCTCTGCCATCTTGTTGGGATGGCCAACAATGCCGCCAAAAAACGGGAGTAAAAATATGAACAAACATATTCGGACAACGCTGGCGGGGCTGCTGACCTCGACCATGATCACCGGCGCGGCACTGGCCGCCGGAACGCACCCTGAAACCGGCGAAGCATTGGCGGATGATCAGACATTCACCTATCGTATTCTGGACGAACACAGCTCGGTCGACCCGCAGGTCGTCGAGGACGTATCGGGTGCCGAGATTGTGCGCGACCTGTTTGAAGGGCTGATGAACCAGGACGAAGACGGTAATCTGGTTCCTGGCGTCGCCACCGAATTCACCACCAACGATACCAAAGACGTCTATACGTTTACCCTTCGCGATGACGCCAAGTGGTCCAACGGCGACCCGGTAACCGCTGGCGACTTTGTCTTCGCATGGAAACGCGCGGTCGATCCAGCGCTGTCGTCGCCCTACGCCTGGTTCATGGAACTGATGTCGATTGAAAACGCGGCTGAAATCATTGCAGGCGATAAACCTGTGGATGAGCTGGGCGTCACCGCCATTGACGACCACACGCTTGAGGTCAAACTGAGCGCCCCTCTGCCTTATTTCGCGCAGATGACCACGCATTCCACGACCTTCCCTGCCCCGCAGAAAGTCATCGAAGAGTTTGGCGACGCGTGGACCAAGCCTGAAAACATCGTCTCGAACGGGGCTTATGTTCTGACCGAACACCTGCCGCAGGAACGCTCGGTTCGTGAGCGTAACGAGATGTACTGGGACAACGACAACACCATCGTCGACAAGGTTGTCGCATTGGTCATCAACGACGAAAACGTCGCCCTGACCCGTTATCTGGCTGGTGAACTGGACCGCACCGAGGTTCCCGCAGGTCAGTTCCCACGCCTGCAGAAAGAGCACCCGGAAGAGGCCATCAGCTTCCCGCGCCTGTGCAACTATTACTACACGTTCAACCTTTCCGACGGCGGCCCCGAAGCGTTCAAAGACCCGAATGTCCGCCAAGCGCTGTCGCTGGCAGTAGATCGCAAGATCATCACGGAAAACATCATGGCAGGTGGCCAGCCTCAGGCTTACACCTTTGCTCCTGAGGCGACCGCCGGGTTCACGGTTCCCGAAGTAGAAATGGCCTCGATGTCTCAGCAGGAACGCGACGAATTGGCCAAGGAATTGCTGGCTGCCGCAGGTTACGGTCCTGACAATCCACTGAGCTTTGAGATGGTCTACAACACCTCGGAAGCTCATAAGAAGGTCGCGGTGGCGCTGAGCCAGATGTGGAAGCAGAAGCTGGGTGTAAACGCCGAACTCGCCAACATGGAATGGAAGATCTTCCTGGAAGAGCGCGGCAACCAGAACTTCGATCTGGCCCGTGGCGCTTGGTGCGGCGACTATAACGAAGCCTCAACCTTCCTGGACCTGCTGCAATCGGACTCAGGCTACAACGACGGCAAGTATAACAATGCCAAAGTTGACGAGCTTTTGGCCCAAGCCAAAACATCGGACGATGCCGCGCCTCTGTATACCGAGGTCGAGCGGATCATCGCACAAGAGACCCCTGTAATCCCGATCTATCACTATGCTGGCGTCTACATGATGGACAGCGACGTTGGGAACTGGCCGGTCAATAACGTAGAGCAGAACTGGTACTCCAAGAACCTCTACAAAATCGCTGAATAATCATCTGTTGATCACGCTTTGCCCCGGAGAGTTCTTTGGGGCAAAGCCAATAATTGGGGGCATGAAATGCTTGCCTATATCGTCCGGCGGTTGCTAATCGCCGTCCCAACGATCCTTTTGCTGATCGTTGCAAGTTTCTTTTTGATGCACTTCGCACCCGGCGGACCCTTCACGTCAGAGCGGCCCTTGCCGCCGGCGGTTCTGGCTAATATCGAGGCGCGGTACGGACTGGACCAGCCGTTGTGGAAACAGCTTTGGGACTATCTGTACAACATCGTCGTACATTTCGATTTCGGCCCGTCCTTCAAGTTCAAGGACCGCGACGTGAATGACATCATCGCTCAGGGCTTTCCGATTTCGTTGACCTATGGCTCGCTGTCTTTCCTTGTCGCGACGGCCGTGGGTGTCAGCCTTGGGATCGCTGCTGCGATCAAACACAACAGTTGGATCGACTATTTCGCAGTTGGTCTGGGGATAGCGGCACAGGCGCTGCCGAACTTCATCATGGGGCCGATCCTGATACTGACATTCACCCTTTGGCTGGGTTGGTTGCCCGGGGGCGGATGGAACGGCGGGCAATGGCCTTACCTGATCATGCCGGTGATCGCTCTGGCGACCTCTTACATGGGGTCGATCGCCCGGATCACCCGGTCTTCGATGCTGGAAGTTCTGAACTCGAACTTTATCCGCACCGCGCGCGCCAAGGGCTTGCCGACAAGAACCGTCATTTGGCGGCACGCTCTGAAACCCACGCTTCTACCGGTCGTATCCTATCTTGGGCCAGTTTTTGTTTACGTTCTGACCGGTTCGGTCTTTGTCGACATCTACTTTTCAACCGGTGGGTTGGGACAAGCCTATGTGGGGTCCGCCCTATCACGAGACTATGCCGTGCTTCTGGGCGTCACGATCCTGTATGGCGTTCTGACCGTGCTGGTGAACCTGCTGACCGACCTGGCCTATGCCTGGTTCGATCCGAAAATTCGTTACTGAGGGGCCGGCAATGCTTGGAAAATCACAAAAAGCCGCGCATCTGGCCGAGGATATCACCGACTATACGGTCATTCAGGGCCGCTCGCTCTGGCAGGACGCGCGTATGCGGTTTGTCCGGAACAAGGCTGCAATGGCCAGTCTGTTCATTCTGGGTCTGATCGTTCTGTTCACTCTTATCGGGCCTTATTTTGCTGTGTGGAACAACGAAGAAATCGACTGGAATGTCATGGGTGACGTCCGGGGCATGGGGATGCCTTCGGTCGAGACCGGGCATTTCTTTGGCGTCGATGATCTGGGGCGCGACCTGTACAGCCGTGTCATTCAGGCGACCACCACATCGCTTTTGGTGGGGCTGATCGGGGCCGCGACCGCGCTGATCGTAGGAACCTGCTATGGGATTGCGGCTGGGTATATCGGTGGCCGCACCGACGGCATCATGATGCGCTTCGTTGACATCTTGCTGGCGATCCCGGCCACGCTTGTCATCATCCTGCTTCTGGTTGTGGCGGGCCGGTCGTTCTTTATGCTGTTCATCGCCCTAGGCGCGGTGGGGTGGTTGACAATGGCGCGGATCGTTCGCGGGCAGACACTAACCCTGAAAAACCGCGAATTCATTGAGGCCGCACGCGCCGCTGGCGTTAGTGAGTTCACCATCATGTATCGCCACATCCTGCCGAACCTGTTGGGTGTTGTGATTGTCTACGCCTCGTTGCTGGTGCCCGAGATGATCCTGACCGAAAGCTTTATCTCGTTCCTGGGTTTGGGAATTTCGGAACCCTATACCTCACTCGGCCGTCTGATCGCCGAGGGTGCTGGTACTATGGGCTATGGAACCCTCTGGCAATTGATGTTCCCCCTGACATTCTACGTCGCCATCATCATCACGATGTTCTTCATCGGCGATGGCCTGCGTGACGCCTTGGACCCGAAGGATCGCTGATATGAGTCTGTTTTCTGTAAAGGACCTAAGCGTGCAATTCGATACACCGGATGGTGTTGTCGAAGCCGTCAAAGGCATCAGCTTTGACATCAATCCAGGCGAGTGTTTGGGCATCGTTGGCGAAAGCGGATCGGGTAAAAGCCAGACGTTTATGGCTGCGATGGGGCTGCTGCCTCCGGCCGGGCGCGCCAGCGGGTCGGCTTTGCTGAATGGCAAGGAAATCCTGAACCTGCCCGTGAACAAGCTGAACCAGATCCGGGGCGACGACGTTGGCATGATCTTTCAGGATCCGCTGACCGCATTGACTCCGCATTTGCGGATCGGCCAGCAAATGCGCGAAGTGCTACAGGTTCACGAAGGCTTGCAAGGAAACGCAGCCCGTGCCCGGTGTCTTGAATGGCTGGATCGTGTTCGCATCCCCGAGGCAAAGCGACGTCTGGACCAATACCCGCATGAACTGTCGGGCGGCATGCGTCAGCGTGTCATGATCGCAATGTCGATGCTGTGTAGTCCCAAACTGCTGATCGCGGATGAACCGACAACGGCACTGGATGTAACGGTTCAGGCGGACATTTTGGACCTGATGGTCCGCCTGCAGAAGGACGAAGGCACGGCCATCGCCCTGATCACGCATGATATGGGTGTTGTTGCGCGTATGTGCGACCGTATTCAGGTGATGCGTCTGGGACAGTTTGTCGAAGCTGGCGACACGCGCGAAATCTTTCGCGCACCGCAGCACGAATACACACGTACCCTGCTGGAAGCGATGCCGCGCATTGATGCTGGGGACGCACCCAAGGCGCTTGGTAAAACCGAAGAACCTTTGCTTAAGGTCGATGACGTCAAGGTGCACTTCCCAATCCATGTCTCTGGCGGCCTGTTCGGACGCAAGGTACCTCTGAAAGCCGTTGATGGTGTGACCTTCGACATCCGCAAGGGCGAAACCTTGGGAGTCGTAGGTGAGTCGGGCTGCGGCAAGTCGACATTGGCGCGCGCCGTACTACAGCTTATAGAACCCAGCGGCGGTAATGTCAGTTGGCTGGGTCATCCCATCGTTGGACTAAAGCGGGCGGAACTGAACAAATACCGCAAGGATTTGCAGATCGTGTTCCAAGACCCGCTGGCCAGTCTGGATCCCAGAATGACAATCTCAGCTTCGATCGCTGAACCACTTAAGACCTATCGCCCCGACCTGACAGAGCGGGAGCGTAAGAAGATGGTTGCCGAGATGATGGAGAGGGTTGGCCTGAAAGCAAACATGATCAACCGCTATCCGCATGAACTATCCGGCGGCCAAAACCAAAGAGTCGGTATCGCGCGGGCGATGATCAACAAGCCCAAGCTGATCATTTGTGATGAGGCCGTATCCGCGCTGGACGTTTCGATTCAGGCCCAGATTGTCGAATTGTTGCGCGAACTCCAGCAGGAGTTTGGCCTGTCGATGATCTTCATCAGCCACGACTTGTCCGTGGTTCGTGCCGTATCAAACCGGATCATGGTTCTGTATCTCGGCCGGATCGTCGAATTGGGTGATGGTGAGGCCATTTGTTCCGAACCTATTCACCCGTACACCAAGTCCTTGATCTCGGCGGTGCCAATCCCGGACCCGGATGTCGAGCGTAGCCGCCAGAGGCTTAAACTGCCGGGTGAACTTCCTTCACCAATGGATCCGAAAGCGGCGTTGAGGTTCCTGCCCAGCCGTTTGTCTGCAGGGCAGACAGACTATGTGCCTCAATTAAACGAGGTGAAGCCCGATCATTTCGTGGCCGAACACGATCCACTTGAGGCAATCATGGCCAACGCGTAAGCAAAGACGCCCGACACCTGTCTACAGGCTTCGGGCGTTTTTCAATTCCGCCTAGGGATTGAACAAATCAATCAGATAGTAGGCAAACAATATTCCACTATTTGATATTATTGTTTCCTTTTTGGCATAAATACTCAGCTTTCCCGCTGCATGTTGCCGCAGTTCATTTTGACTCCCAATCTTCGTGATGGCACCATTTCCCATGACGCAGCATCCTGCATCAAACGGCGTTGATCATTCTGCGCGCACAGCCTAAGACGAAGCCACGAGAGCAAAGCGATTTTCGGGCAAATTTTTTTTAACTTGAGAGGTAACATGGCACGCAAGGTCACCAAGGCGATTTTTCCAGTTGCGGGTCTGGGTACACGCTTTTTGCCAGCAACTAAATCCGTCCCCAAAGAGATCATGACGCTGGTCGACCGGCCACTGGTTCAATATGCGATCGACGAGGCGCGTGCGGCCGGTATCACCGAGTTTATTTTCGTAACTTCGCGGGGAAAATCCGCGCTAGAAGACTATTTCGACCACAACCACATCCTTGAGCAAGAACTAAAGGCCAAAGGCAAGACGGACCTTCTTGAAACACTCAATGCCACCAACATGGAAAGCGGAGCGATTGCCTATATCCGCCAGCACAAGGCGCTGGGTCTTGGGCACGCCGTGTGGTGCGCGCGCCGCCTGATCGGGGACGAGCCTTTTGCCGTTATGCTGCCAGACGACGTGATCGCCGCCGACAAGCCCTGTTTGCAGCAGATGGTCGAAGCCTACCAAGAAACCGGCGGCAATATGGTTGCGGCCATGGAAGTTCCGCATGAAAAAACCCAATCTTATGGTGTGCTGGATGTTGGTGAGAATATCGGATCCGTCGTGCGCACCCGGGGCATGGTGGAAAAACCCAAACCAGAGGACGCGCCGTCCAACCTGGCCGTGATCGGGCGCTATATCCTGGGACCATCGGTTCTGTATAACCTGAACCAGAAGAAAAAAGGCAGCGGTGGCGAAATCCAGCTTACCGATGCGATCGCCGAAGATATCGGAAACGGTGTTCCGGTTTTTGGCTACAAGTTCGAAGGTCAGCGTTTTGACTGCGGCTCGAAGTCCGGCTTCCTGCAGGCAACGGTCGCATATGCACTGTCTCGCGAAGATCTGCGTGACGACCTGCGTGAATACATTCACGAAGTGATCTCTTCGGACAAGGCGGCTCAGTAACGGCCGCCTAACGTACACGGTTACCTATGTCCAAGCGCCGGGCTGGTGGCAGAAACTGAAACCTGCCCCGTGCCGACCGGGTCCAATCCCCAAGAATTAACGATTCTTTTCTGATGCGTTCGTGCAAGTCGGGAAGGATTCACATCTCTGCACTCACTGTGGCCCGCATTGCGTATGTCATTTCGACAGCCACAGGAGAACCCCGTGTCACAAAACTCACCCCGACTGGACTTGCCATTTATTCAACAGTCGCAAGCGCAGAAACACGTCACGCATAATGAAGCACTCAGGAAACTGGACGTCATCGTACAGTTGAGCGTCGCCTCGGCAGGCGCAATCAATCCTCCGCCCGCACCGGATCAGCGAGAAGTTCACGCTCTGGGGGCGGCGCCTACGGGTGACTGGGCAGGGCAAGCTGGCAAACTGGCCGCGTGGCTGGACAATGCGTGGCATTTCGTAAGCCCCGTATCAGGATGGCGCGCATGGGATGAAAGCCAATCCCGGCTGATCGTCTGGGACGGGTCAGATTGGGTAGATGCCCCTATTGCAACCCAAAACCTGAAAGGGATTGGTATTTCCGCGACATATGACGAGACAAACCGGCTGCCGTTCGGTCTGCCGCGTCGTTGCTCAGCCATGATGGGCTAGGTCATCAGTTGAAGATCAACAAGGCCAACGCGGCCGAAACTGCATCTTTGCTGTTTCAATCGAATTGGACAGGGCACGCAGAAATGGGGCTGTCCGGCAGCACAGGATTTTCCATCAAGGTCTCACCAGACGGAAGCAACTGGACCGACGCACTCAGCTTTGACCCGGCCTCTGCCATTGCAAGCGGTGCAGCCGTTCAAAACAGTTCAGATGATACAACGCCGGGTCGCCTGATGCGCGCAGACTTCGGCTACGGCCCCGGCAACCTGTTGGGCACAGTATCTTCAAATGGCGACGTACCGACCGGAGCGGTCATTGAACGCGGAACAACACCTGACGGGGACTATGTTCGGTTTGCAGACGGCACGCAAATCTGCACCGCGACACTGAACCCGACTTCCTGCACAGCGTCAGACGGTTCTCTGTTTGCCAACGGGACCGACGTCTGGTCGTTTCCGATTGCATTTGCAGCGGGCTCCACTCCAGTTATCAGCGGTAGTGGCAGCACCACCACCCTGTAGGCGCGCTCATAACGCTGCGCTCCTGCTATTGATTTCGTTCATCAATTTCAAGTGTGCTTGCCCATAACTTTGCGCCGTATTTGCGCACAATTTTGCACGATTTGCCCAAAAGTTTGCACGCCCCCATTTCGGTGTCGAATTACATCCTTCCGAAAGTCTTTTTGAGTTCTGCGACTTGTGCTGCATCCAACATCCGGTTTGGCATGTCCCGCAATGCCACGAGCAGCTTGGCTGTTTCTTCTAACTCTTCTGCTGCACAGACCGCCGAGAAGAGGTCCTTTCCCGATACGACTGGTCCGTGATTGGCCAACAGAACAGCACTAAATTTGCCGCCCAGTTTACGGATCAGATCACCTGATTTCGGATCACCCGGCTTGACGTATGGAACCAGTTTGACCGTGCCGACGCGCATCACCACGTATGGCGTAAGCGGTGGAATACAGTCGTCTGGATCGGTGTCTTCCAGACACGACAGTGCGGTGGCCCAGGTCGAATGCAGATGAACCACGGCGCCCGCTTCTGGTCTTGTCTCATAGAAAGCTTGATGCAGAAAGACTTCCTTGGTCGGCTTGTCTCCCGAGACGTGGTTGCCATCCAAATCAATCTTGGCGATGCGCTCGGGGTCGATATCGCCCAAGGTGGAATTTGTTGGCGTCATGAGGATCCCGTCATGTAAACGCGCGGAGACATTGCCCGCAGTGCCAACGGAAAAGCCACGTGCAAACAGTGAGGCACACAGCTCCGACATTTGCTGTCGTAATGCCTTTTCTTCAGAACTCATTTGCCGGCCTCCATCATTCTGAGAGCCTTCGCGAAAAAGTCCGGAGCGCCAAAGTTTCCAGATTTTAGAGCCAGCGCAATGGGTTCAGTTTTTCCGGCGCTCAGGACAGGTACGCCCGGGTCGATCTCTGGACCAATTGACATGGCCGGAGACCCCAGTGCCTCAGAGACAGCCTTGGCGACAGCTCCCGACGTCTCTCCTCCCGCCACCACCAATCGCTTGTAGCTCTTCTGAACAAGTTCTCGTGCTGTATCCGCAAAGAGATTGTCCAGCTTTTCCGCCACAGCGTCCTGACCGAATTTTTTTTGGATCGCGCGCACATCATCCGGGCTTCCTGATGAATACGCGAGCGGCGCCTGACCCGGATGCGTTTCAAAGAAATCCAGAAGCGTTTGCGTGGTTACATCCCCGGACATGACACCTGGAACATCAATGACGAACGTCGGATTGGATTCCGCATGAACATCGATCTGCCCGCGTGTCGCACCTGAACAAGACCCTGCAAGGATAGCGGCGGGCCCTGCGATACCAGTGAACGCAATGCCAACACTTTTGGATGAAGCCTCTCTCAGGAAGTTTCTTGGTAGACCCAGCGCTATACCCGATCCCCCAGTAATGAGCTTGGCATCCTTTAGAGCTTCGCCCCAGGCCAACAAATCTTCATCCGAAATCGCATCACCGATCACAAAGCGCCCGTCTGCGTTCCGCAATGCATCAGAAATCGCCTCTGGTCCCTGCTTCACGGTGTCAACTGGCACCGACCCAACCGCTTCTTCGGTCTGATGCTGCAACCAACGCCTAATGTTGGCATCCGTCATCGGAGTAAGGGGGTGATTTTCCATCCCGGACTCGTTCAACAGCCTGCCGAGCACAAAAAGATGACCGTGATAGACCGTGCGTCCCGTTGTAGGAAAGGCCGGGCAGAAAATCACTTTTTGCGCGCCCAGTTCGTTGGCCAGCGCTTCCGCAACGGGGGCGATATTTCCTTCCATCGTGGAATCGAATGTCGAGCAATATTTGAAGATGAACTGCTGGCATCCTTGGTCCACGAGCCACCTCAAGGCACTCAGACTGTCTGCAACCGCTTCCTCGACCGGTGCCGTGCGGCTCTTGAGCGAGATCACACCCGCTTCGATCTCTTCGCTGGCCGGGGTCATCGGAATACCCGGGAACTGAGCCGTTCGTAACCCACCTTCTGGCTCAACGCCCTTCGCCAAGGTGTTCGCAATGTCGCTCGCACCAGTGAAGTCGTCCGCTATGACACCGATTTTCATAGTTCAATGTCCCGCGTCGGCCCTGGATCCAGCCTATGGATATGCGGTGCCGCGCCTACGGGAAATACCTCACGCACAAGTGGATCATGGCCGGGCACGATAAGCCTAGGACGCGAGGCCAACCTCTCGAGTGTCTTGAAGCCGTCCATCATGTCTTGCAAATCGACGACGATAGGAAAAGCTTTGCGCGCCATGAAATTCTCATAATAATGCGAGGCATCAGAGGCGAGTACCATCCACCCGGCTGCCGTTCTTACGCGAACGCATTGCAACCCGCGCGAATGCCCACCGATGCAGTGCACCGTGACCCCATCTGCAATCTCGGCTTCTCCGTCGTAGAACACGACTTTGCCCGAATAGAGACGCTTTACGACCTCGCAGACATGGTCAGCCGTGAAAGGAGCACGCAGGTGATCGTGGCACATGCAGGGACCTGTAGCGAAGGCCATTTCCGCCGACTGCATGTGCAACTTCGCGTTAGGGAACATATGCAGCCCCCCTGCGTGGTCATAATGAAGGTGGGTCACGATGACCTCAGTCACCGCTTCCGGCGCGATGCCTAGTGGCCGCAGAGCTTCGCGAGGGTCCATCGCGATGGGACGACCACGAGCGGCGGCCTCATCGGAGTCGTAGCCAGTATCGACCAGAATGACTTTGTTGCCGCGTTTGAGCACCCAAACGAAATAGTCCATCGCATGGGGAGCATCGTGATTATCATCGATGATGAAACTATCAGCTCGCGTCCGGGCGTTGCGATCCGCGTATTTCACGGCGTGAATTTCCCAATCGTTCATCGGATAACCTCGGAATAATGCTGAACCACCTTGGTGGCGATCATATCAGCCACTGCCGTATCAAAGGACTGAAAATGCGCGCTTTCTAGGTGGGCAGAGAACGCCACGCTGTCATCATAAACCTCATAGAGAAAAACTGTCTCAGGATCGTCGCCGAGACATACGTCAAACTGCCGGCATCCGATTTCTTCACGCAAAGAAGTTGAAGCGTTTTCGACCATAAGCGGCAAGAAGATATCTCTGTTACCGGGCTTGAGAGTGAAGGTGACAGTAACCGCAAACATCAGACTGAAATTCCTTTTAGGCGTGAGAACGCGCGTTTCGCGACGGGCAGTTGGCTGAGGATCAGACCAATGTTGAGCACCAGCAGAATGGCCGCACCAGGCCGAGAAAAGAAGACCGAAGGATCCCCATCCGACAGGAACAGCGACCGACGGAAGGTTTCGTCAAACAGGCTGCCCAGAATAACGCCTATCACCAACGGCGCGATTGGGTACTTCATGAGGCTCATGAAATAGGCAACAGCGCCGACGCCAAGCATCAGGTAAAGATCATTGATGCCGCCGCCGACGCTGAAAGACCCGATGGTTGTCAGAACCATAACGACGGGCAAGAAGATGGTCTGCGGGATGGCGAGTATTTTGATAAAGACCCGAGCAGTGAACAGGCCCATTAAGAACATTGTCAGGGAGGCCAGCACTAAAATTGCAACCACGCGCAGAATGATCTCGGGGTCTATCGTCGGACCTGGGATCACGTTGTTGATCTTGAAAGCCCCCATCAAAGCCGCGGCGGGTGGTGAACCGGGAATGCCCAAAACCAAAAGCGGGATCAGCGCCCCCCCAATGCAGGCATTATTTGCTGTTTCAGAGCACAGCAGACCTTCCAATGACCCTTTTCCAAACTTGTCGCCCTCGGCAGATACGGTCTTGCCGACACCGTAGCTGACCCAACCGGCGACATCTTCACCCACGCCAGGAAGCGCTCCTACCCCGGTCCCGATCACCCCAGACCGGCCAATGGTCGGTAGATAGCGTAGGATGGAGCGTAGGTTCGGAAGGATGCGACCTTTCAGGGCCAGAACTTTCCCGGCCTCAACGTGCCTCAAACCGTCAATGATTTGGGGAATGGCAAAGGCCCCCATCAAAACTGGGACGACCTGAAACCCGCTCATCAGATAGGACCAGCCGAAAGTATAGCGCGGCTCAGACAACAGAGGGTCGAGCCCCACCATGGACATCGCAAGCCCGATCAAACCGGCGATCCATCCCTTAATCACCAGGTCTTCGCTCATTAAAGTGCCAGAAAGCAGAATGCCGAACAGGGCCAGCAATGCTTTCTCCGGGCTTGCGATGTTCTTTGAAACCAAGAGCAGAGCCCACACGAAAATCAAAAGCGTGATGGTCCCGATAACTGTGCCAATGAAGCTGGCCGTCGTGGTCAGCCCTAGTGCTTCGCCCCCTCGACCCGCATTGGCCAGTGGGTAGCCATCCATGGCCGTCGCCGCGCTGGCTGCCGTGCCCGGAATGTTCAGCAAAATAGACGGGTAAGAGCCGCCGTAAATCGCGCCGACATAGGCCCCGAGCAAAGCGATGAGCGAATAGTCGAGCGGGATTTTGTTGCCGAAGAAACCCGTCAGGATCGTCACAGCCAGGGTTGCCGTAAGGCCGGGCAGTGCGCCGAACGTGATGCCCAGGAACACGGAAGCGATCAGATACAGATAGGTCAGCGGGTCTACTGCCAGGCCCACGAATGCGGTCCCAAACCCAGCCAGTTGCGAAAGGATAAAGTCCATCCGGTCAGTCTTTCCATAGCGGACGAAGCGTCACGTAGTAGTGGTATTCGATTTGCTTGAAGATCAGCCCGCCGCGCGCGGGCACGTTCTGCCGGAAAACAAAGGCCATCGCACAAACGAGGATGAGCGGGGCAAGTATTGCCACCAATGGAACGAACCGCAAAACGCGCTCTGAAGCCGCTTTGGTCAATACCACTAGTGTTAACGCCACCCACAAGGCCAGTGTGAACCAATCATCAGCGTGTGCATTCCAATCCGCCTGAGCAGGAAACACGGCGAACGCAAACAAACCGGCGACGACAACTGCTATACAAGCCACCAAAGCACGCCGCGCATGACCCCCGTAGTAACCGTAAGTCAAAGCCGTGATCAGCAACCCAGAGCACAGAATGAAGTCCACTCTGGGAACCAGCCCGACGACATATGCAAGAAGAATCAGGCCTATGGTTGAAGCTCGATAGGCTTCCGACTTATCCCATCCGACCCCTAAAGCACTGAGCGCGTGTTGGGCTCCTCCTGAACGGATCGAAATCGCCAGCAACACGAAGGACAAGACAAGCAATCCACCGAAGATGAACAGCGGTACAATTGCTGCCGAGTTGTACCAATCAGACCCATTTACACCTGCGCGGTTTTCACCCCAAAGCGGGATGTCCGACGTCTTCCAAAGGAAAAAAGTGGAAATTGCTATTAGACCAATCGATGCCCAGAAATCGCGCGCCCGCATGATCAGTGTATCGTCAGGTTTGTCCATTGCCTGCCTCTTGTCAGAAAGGGCGCGATCAGGCGCGCCCTTGAAAAAGTGATAGGATTATGGCTTCTCGATACCCAGCGATGCCGGATCTACGGTCGCTGCGCCCAGATCTTGCAAGGTATATGCAAAGGTAGCTTCGAGGTTCGCAAACAGCTCTTGAGCTTCTTCGCCGTGTTGACCACCGACATCATAATTGTTTGCAGTGGCCCATTCAGCGACGGTGTCGGAGGCAATCGCTTGCTCGAAGGCATTACCAAGCGCGGCCTTAACGTCGTCCCCGGCTGAACTGTGAACTGCAAACCCGATGGCCTGCTTGAGCGGCAAATACTGATCGAGACCGTCATAAATGCCAAAGGCAGAAGGCACCGTTGCCCCTGCAATCTGCGCATCTTCGGGCGTCAACATCGCAAGCGGTTTAAGTTGACCGCCTTCGATCAACGCGGCCTGTTCAGCTAGAGAAGTCACAACCAACGCAACTTCACCTGCTATCGCTGCTTCCTGCCCTGGCGCTGAGCCTTTGTATGGAACAAACTTGAATTCTGCACCGGATCCTTTTTCGATGGCCAGAAGGTTCAAGTGGTGGATCGAACCTGCGCCGGAAGCCGCAGCCGGAATAGTCCCAGGAGCAGCTTTCGCAGCGTCGACCAGTTCTTCCAGAGTATTGTAAGGGCTGTCTGCCGGAACCGAGATCAGATCAGGTGATCCGCCAACGATAAACGGATACCAAAAATCAAATTTCTTATCCCAACCACCCTGCACGGCAGCGGTGACGTTAGACTCTGACAGACCAACCAATGTGTAGCCATCGTCCGGTTGGTTCATGACGTAGACCATGCCGTTGGAGCCCGCGACCCCACCTGTTTGATTGATCACATTGATCGAGACCGGAAGGTGTTTTTCCATCTCGGCCATGATCATACGGTTGATTGTGTCCGTCCCGCCACCGGCCCCCCAGACCACAGCTGTGGTGATATCACGATAGGGGTAATCCTGCGCAGACGCCGTCCCTGTAATACCGGTCGCCAACACCGCCGCGGCCACCAACCGCCCTAGTTTTCGTTTCATTTCCAAGTCCTCCCAAACAACTTTGCGTTTATTATTGCATTTATTTGCGTATACATTAAAGAATGCGCTGTCAACGGACTGTAGTGGAAGCTGCTATCGCGCTATTAATGCGAAACGGGAAGGAAGCGGGCCAAAATGAAAAAGACTTACGATGTCGCAGTGTTCCACGGGGATGGGATCGGCCCTGAAATTATGGGCCCTACGCTTGAAATTCTGCACCACCTCTCGCTCGGCAACCGCACCTACGAACTGGCGTTTACAGACGCGCCGGCAGGTGCAGGCCACTACGCCAAAACTGGAGAATCGTTTCCGGCTGGATCACTCGAAACTGCACGCAACGCTGACGCGATTCTGCTGTCTGCAATGGGCTTACCAGATGTTCGATACCCTGACGGAACCGAGATTTCACCGCAAATCGATCTGCGAAAGCAACTGGGACTTTTCGCTGGTGTACGACCAGTAAAGGTAAGCAGTGGACAAATGACCCCCTTGGCGCTGCCTCCCGGAAAAGAGATCGACTTTGTCTTGATACGCGAAAGCACAGAAGGACTGTTCTTCACCCAAGGCGCTGGCGAAGTTACCGAAGACGAAGCACGTGAAACTCTGTTGATCACTCGTGAGGTGTCCGAAAAGCTGTTCCGTTTCGCGTTTGAACTCGCCCAGAACCGCAAAAGAACCGGGCGCGGTCAGGGTCGAGTTACATGTGTCGACAAAGCCAATGTATTCCGCGCCTTTGCATTCTTCAGATCGATGTTTGATGCAGAAGCCGCCCACCATCCCGATTTGCAGGCAGACCATGCTTATGTTGATGCCACCGCACTGTGGATGGTCCAAAAACCTTGGGAGTTCGATGTCATGGTGACCGAGAACATGTTCGGAGACATCCTCTCCGACCTTGGTGCAGGTCTCATGGGCGGTCTTGGACTGGCTCCGTCAGCGGATATCGGATTGAATCACGCTGTGTTCCAACCCTGCCATGGTTCCGCTCCAGACATTGCAGGACAGGGTATTGCCAACCCCTTTGCGATGATCCTGTCCGCAGCAATGATGCTTGAATGGTTGGGGTTGACCCATGATCACCCAGGCCTGTCCAACGACGGCGAACGGTTGCGTGAAGCCGTGGAAAAGGTGACTGCGAACGGACAGAACCTGACGCGTGACCTAGGTGGCACCGCCGGAACGCAGGACGCAGCCTCATCGGTATTGGAAGCATTGCGGGCATGAATACTCAACAAGCCATCAGGGTCGCGTGTGTGGGTGCGGGGTATTTCAGTAGGTTCCACTACGAAAGTTGGTCCCGAATGCCCAGAGCGGATCTGATTGCATCCTGCAACCGTGATATCAACAAGGCGAAGAAAACAGGACTGGCCGCTTACGATGATCTGTCAAAAATGCTGGAGGCGGAAAAACCAGATCTCGTGGACATCATTCTTCCACCTGTGGCGCAGGCCGACGCCATTCGAACTGCGCTGCATTCGGGCATAAAATGGCTGATCTGCCAAAAACCTTTCTGCATGTCTCTGGATGAAGCGGAGAAGATCGTTTCAGAGGCTGAAGCGGTAGGTGCAACCATTGTCGTACATGAGAATTTTCGCTTTCAGCCTTGGTATCGTGCAATCAAGGTGGCGATGACCGAGGGTCGAATTGGAACACCTCTACAAGCGACTTTCCGGCTTCGGCCCGGCGACGGACAGGGACCGCGAGCCTACCTGGACCGGCAGCCGTACTTTCAAAAAATGCCACGTTTCCTAGTTCATGAGACAGCGGTTCACTGGGTAGACACATTCCGATTTTTGTTCGATGCGCCCAGCGCAGTTTATGCGGACTTGCGCCAAGTTAACCCCGTTATCTCGGGCGAGGATGCAGGTTACATCCTGTTTGACCACCCCAAAGGTTTGAAAGCTCTGTTCGATGGCAACAGATGCCTTGACCATAGCGCCAAAAACCCGCGTCAGACCATGGGCGAAGCTCTCATCGAAGGAACGGAAGGATCACTAGTTCTTTACGGCGACGGTTCCGTTGACCTCCGCGCGTTTGGAAAACAGGAGAGACAGCAGATTCTACCTCCAAGCGATCATGATGGATTTGGAGGAGACTGCGTTCACGCCTTGCAAAGTCACGTCATTTCGGGCCTTCTACTGGGCACGCCTTTGGAAAACACGGCCCGAGACTATTTGGATGTGATCCGCATTGAAGAGAATATCTACCTCTCAGCTGCGGAAGGACGAAAAATCAACCTGGAGACACCGTGAAGGATCAGGACGCAAAAACTCTTTCCAATACACAACGCGCTGTTAGGGATTTGCGGCGGATGATCCTGTCTGGCGAACTTGCGGCCGGAACTGACCATCTGGAGTCGGAACTCGCCGAGACCCTTGGCATGTCCCGCACCCCGATACGGGAAGCTGCGCTGATGTTGGAAAGTAAGGGGTTGCTGGAAATGCGACCCCGAAAGGGCGTTCGGATACTGCCTGTTTCATCAGATGATATGCGTGAAATCTACGACATCCTTACGGAACTTGAGAGTCTCGCGGCACAGCGCGCTGCCGAAGCGGGTTATTCAGAAGATGAACTGGCGGTACTCGCTGGATCAATTGCGAAGATGGACCAAGCCATCGAAGCCGAAGACCTTGAAGCGTGGGCAGAGGCAGACGAGTTGTTTCATCAAGAGCTCGTTCGGTTGGGCGGCAACCAACGAGTCGAAGCGATTGTTGCCATGATGAGCGACCAAGTCCGCCGCGCGCGTGCAACGACGTTGTTCATCAGGCCCCTGCCCGTTAAATCCAACGAAGATCACCGGGTTGTTTTTCAAGCGATTAGTGAAGGTCGTCCAGATGCCGCCCGTGAACGCCATCGAGAACACAGGCTGCAAGCACAGGCTATGCTTTGCGGGATACTCGAAAAGCATCGGCTTAACAGCCTCTGATTTTCTCGCATCCGGTCGTTAATCAACTAGAATAGCTGCTTTTTTAGGCACAAAAGACTCTCCGAACACCTGTCTAACACGGCAGTCTATCGTAGAGGCCGGCTGTTCTGATTTACTTTTTTCAGGTCACTCAACCAACCACTGCATCAATGGAGATGAAATAGTACGATTTCGAATTATATTAGTTCGATATCGTACTACTGGAGACTCAAGATGCCAAATCGAAGACGTTTTCTCAAGATTCTAGGCGGAGGCACAATACTGGCGGCAACGGGCGCGGTTGGGTTCCTAGCGACACGCACACCGCATGACGCGCTGGCTCCGTGGACGCCACAACCATATGACGACCCCCGCAAAGCCGCTTTGTCCTACGCGATTCTCGCCCCTAACCCGCACAACTTGCAACCTTGGCTGGTCGAGTTGGTTGGGCAAGACAAGGTGCGCATCCACCGTGATACAGATCGCGAGCTTCCGGAAACCGATCCTTACCACCGCCAGCTCTATATTGGCCTCGGCGCATTTGTTGAGACGATGGTCCTGGCGGCAGGTGCACAGGGATTTGATACCGAGGTCAAGTTACTGCCTGATGGGGATGACGGACCAATCGCAGAAGCAGTGTTTGTTTCTGGCGGAGCACCCGATCCACTATCAGATCAAATCCTCAAACGGCATTCCAACAAAGAACCGTACACTGAACAGCGGCTGTCCGAGACGGAAGTGTCGGTCCTTGAAAACTATGCCACTTTAATTTCCGATGAGGATCTAGTGGCCCGTGTTCGAGACCTCACGAAACGCGCATTTGAAATCGAAATGCGAACGCCGCAGACCCTGAAAGAATCCGTCGACCTCATGCGGATCGGGAAAGCAGAAATCAACGCCAACCCGGACGGGATTGAGTTACGCGATCCCATGCTGGAAACGCTGCGACTTACTGGCCTATTGGACAATGAGACCCTTATGAATGTTGACCACCCAGGCACTCAGTCTCACATGCGAGGCTACTTCGCTATGCTAGACGCGACGGCGCAATACGCAGTCCTCACGACAGCTACAAACACGCGAAGCGATCAACTCGAAGCCGGACGTCAATTGATGCGTTTCTACCTGAAGACAACCGAAATGGGTCTGGGCGTGCATCCGGTCAGTCAGGCCCTTCAGGAATATCCCGAGATGGCCGATGAATACGATCTTGCGCATGAGCTTCTTGCGTCACCAGGCCACACGGTGCAAATGTTGTTGCGTTTGGGGTATGGGCCTGAACCAATTGCCACGCCCCGTTGGCCTCTGGAGACACGAATTCTGAATGAAGCCTGAAGATGAGACCAACGAAGTCTACCGGTTCTTCACCGAGGTCGGGATCATCAACCAGCTGATCTCGACCAAGCTTGAAGCGTTCTTACCTGGCAGAATGACCGCTACCCAGTTTGGCATATTGGGCCACCTGGTCCGGCGCCCCGAGGGGGAAACGCCACTACAGCTGTCGAACGCTTTTCAAGTGCCCAAGACGTCGATGACGCACATGCTCGCGAGCCTAGAAAATCATGCCCTGATTACCCTTGAAACCAACCCCGAAGACAAGCGTTCGAAAATTGCCCGGTCCACGCCGCAAGGCGCGGAGTTTTTGAAAGCTTCTATGGAACGGATGTCTGAAGCCCTGGCTCCAGTTTTGTCCGAACTCGGGCCCGAACCGTTCCATAGGTCTTTACCCAATTTGACGCTCATACGTGAAACGCTAGACAACGAGCGCGACTAGCCGTAACCTGCATCGCCCCAAGCAAGCAGCCAAATTCTCAAAAGATCATACAATCCGCGCCCGGAGGCAGAGGCGGCGATCCTTCAGGCAAGGTGGGTGTGTAGTCAAATGTCACAATCTTCGCGCCACCGTCGAACGCCACGAACAGTTGGTTAGATCCCGGCCTAATGGCGATGCCTTCCGGGTCTGTTCCGAATTCCAACAGGCTTTGCTGGGCGAGCAGTTGGCCATCTGCCGTGAACTCATACAGGCTGTTTGACCCTTCCCAGTCATCAACGATCAACATGTGACCGGTTCGTGGGTCAATTGCGATGCCCTGTGCCTCGCTTAAGGGGGGAGAGAGCTTCATGGTATCCAACCTTGCCGTAAGGACGCCTTCTGAAGTGAACCAGGACAACCGTTCCGGATCATCTTCTACGGTCACGATCTGCCCCTTTGCATTGATCGCGATCCCTTCGGTATCCGCAAATCCACCTTCAAGTTCAAAGGGTGCTCCTAAAGTGACTCCTTCCTTCGTGACACGTTGGAGGCTGCCAAGACCGTCGCCTACCAACAAGTGATCTCCTTCGATAGCAATTGCCTTGATACGGAAGAGATCGCTGGATATGCGGCGCAACTCATCACCTTGCAATGTAACGAGAATGGCCTCGGGCCCCTCGTTGGCAATCCACAAGCCACAAAACGTTGGATCGTAGTCAAGGCTTGCCGGTTGGTTGAGCTCGTAGCGCCCAGTTTCGCGAAGCTCCAATGCCGTGGACGGAGAAGCCCCAGCGCAGATCAGTAAGGCAATGGTTCTTGCAAACACTCAGAATGCTCCCGGAAAGGTATGTTGTTTAAAAAAATACCTGATTATTGCGCCCCTTCAGTGAGAAAGAACAGCTCAATGGGCTGAGCAAGGCCACGTATTTCGTGATCCCCACAGCTAACGAACATGTTCGGTGAAGCACTTGCAACGGCTAACGTCGCCAACACTCTCTGACCAATTGATTTTGTTAAGTTTTCAATTCGGCTTGCGACGTTCACCGCACCACCCAAAACCGTAAAATCAAGCCTGCCGGGGCTGCCGATGTTACCGTAGCTGACCTGCCCAACGTTGATCCCAATTCCAATGTCCAAGGGCGGTTTTTGGAACTCGTCTCGTCTAGTGTTGAGAGCGTTCAAACCACTCAGCACACTCTGCGCTGCAAGAGCCGCCATTCTGCAACGGTCGGCATGGTTTTTTTGAGCTTCGATAGTGAAGATCGACAGGATGCCATCACCCATAAACTTGAGGACGTCTCCACCGTTGTCTTCCACGGCGTTGACCACCAGATCAAAATAGTCGCTGAGCGTGTCGAAGACTTCTTCTTCCGTAGAGGTTTCGGAAAATGCCGTAAAACCTCGCAGATCAGAGAACATAACCACGGCATCCAGAGTTGTTCGCTCACCGCGCTTGATGTTTCCGCTCCAGACTGCCTCGGAAGGCCCATCTCCTAAATAAGTTCGAAGTAGACCTTTAGACGATTTTCGCATCGTCACAGGTTCCAAGGCGCAAGAAAGGGCCGGTAAGACCGCTTCAATCAGCCTTAGATGTTCCGTCGAGAATCCATCCGGCGCCTGTGTAATGAACGTGCAACCATGCAGCGATCCATCACCATAATAAAGCAAAGTAGCGTAGTAGTCGGTGCCGCCTTGCTCTGCAAACTCCAAATAGGATGAATGCTCTGTTTCTGAGTCCAGTTGCTGAAGACTTTTGTGAAGCGGCTTTCTATTCGCCAGAATATACTCAAATGAGCTCCCAACATAACCATCCGTCAACGTCGTCTCATGGGTGACATCGTAGCTGTCGGTGCCGTTGGGCGTCCAAACCACGCCCCAAGCAATAAGCAATGGATTGGCAAAGCGTTGGCCAATGTTTACTCGCCACAGCGGAACTCCGGCTTCGACCAAGGAGGAACAAAAGTGTGACACCACTTTTACAGGATCGCCGGAGCTACGACCTTCTGTAATCATCCATTCGGTTAGTCGGGTGACTTCTTCCATGTACCCAAGTTAGTCGCTTGCAAAGGATGAGCAAAGGCTATTGGATTTGCATTGTCGCATGCTTTTTTGAGTCGCCTGATCTGGCTGGTTCAACGAAGATTGGAGCGTTGCACCCGGGCGACCTTCAGTAGAAACCAATCTCGCTGACATCTACGCTGGCCTCATGATCGTGCCCGAAGGCTACAACCCCAAATGAGGTTATTGCATCCGCATCGGGAATAGCGCGCAACATGGCACCTGAAGCCTTGAAGCCTGACAGAGGCAAATAGACTTCGGTCCAGTCTTCAGAAGTTGCGAACGCGGCCTGGTAGTATTGCCACGGAAGCACCGTGCCACGTGTTCTGAGGTGAACGAAGTATTGCTCACCGTTCCCCCGTACCAATAGCTTGACGCCTGATACAGCCTCATCTAGTCGCTCAGACAACTTGCGTCGGAACTGGATGAAGCCCCCGTTGTTTTCTGTACTCACGGTTCCGGTCAGCCGCGCGAATGCAACATCACCTTCCGAACGAAACTGCACCTGTCCTGAGGAAACTCCTCCCATGACGGTGTCGGCAACGTAGTCCCAACGCGTCTCCGGAGACTTGGAAAAGTCTTCATTCAGTTTTTCATCAGCCTGAGCCATTGTGCATCCGATGATAACAAAACCTGAAACAAGCCCGATGAAGTTTGCACGCATATTGTTCCTTGTCAGTTCAGTATCGCAATGGAGAGGTTCAGCGCCGTGGCAAATGCGACCCATGCAAAGTACGGCAGGAAAGCCAGTGCGGAAACCCGATCTGAATTCCTGACCCGAGCAATGAACATGACGATCACAGCCAACAACGTGACAATGATCACAAGGGCAAACCACGGCAGTTGCATTACGAAAAAGGCTGGCGACCACAAAAAGTTCAAACTCATCTGCGCCCACCACAGCTTCATGGCGGTCGAGCTTCGATCTGCTTCAAACTGACGCCAACCCGCCATGGCGATCAACACATAAAGCACCGTCCAAACCGGCCCAAAAATCCAATTTGGTGGATTGAAAGCCGGTTTAGAGAGCTGCGCATACCATTCGCCAGGTGCGGTCAGTGTTCCGATCAGAATGCCGCCTCCCAACATAAGCGCGAGGAATGCTATGCGGATCAACCAATTCGACATTGTAGGATGGCTTTCAGCAGTCCCTGGTCGTCACGTTTACAAGCGCGTCCGAAGAGAAGGTCGCAGTACTGGTCTCTTCCGCAACGGTATAGGACACCGTGGCGCCTTCGATCTCCGAGCCTGTAACAGTGATTTCGCGTTGCCCGATAGTATCATCGACATCGATGGTAAAGGCGAGTGTGTCCCCGGCTGCGAGGGAGGCGATTTCAAGTTCTATTGTATCTTGCCCGTCCACGACCGCTGGAATTTGCCGCAGAGCATCCGCACCCTCAACGAATTCGAGAGGCTGGAAGACCTCGACGCCCGCACCCTTTTCAGTAACGTCGAAAATCAGACGTCCCGCAGATTTCGACAAGTCAATTTTGAGGATCGAGGCTTCTACTTCGCAAGCTCCAACGTTTGTCAGAACAAAACGGTCCTTGGGTGCTCCTTCTATGAAGCGAATTTGTACACCGGCTTGAAGCGAAGTAGCTGCAAATAATCCAAGGGTCGCCGCGAGAATACTCTTCGGGAGCATATTTATCTCCTTGCTAAAGGGTTCTTGATAGATACGCTTCGGCGGGTTTCTTGGATCAGACTTATGCCCTCTGACTATCGTGGTTTAGCCGACAGGAGCTTTCAAAGCTCCATGCACCGCTGTCAGAACGGTTAAGTCAAAACATGCCATTGTCATTCTCGCTGTTTGCCGGAACCTCCTGAAGAACGTCCCAGTGTTCGACAACCTTACCTTCAGCATCCAGGCGAAAAATATCGATACCTGCGTACTCGAGACCATCAGGCCAGATTTGGTGGCAATGCAGAACAACGTGGTCGTCTTCAGCAAACGCACGTTTGATATCCACACGCTTTCCCGGATATTCGGCGGCCATGCGCTCGAAATATTCGATAAACGCTTGCTTGCCGTCGCCAACATGCGGGTTGTGCTGCGTATAGGTATCACCAACAAAGATATCTATGGCTTCCGCAGGCCGACACTCATTGAACATCATTTCGTAGAAAGCAATGACATTCTTCTTGTTGGTTTCGAGGTCCAGCATGCTGATCTCCAATTCGACGCTTGTACCGCCCAAAAATGTTGGTCCGGGTAATTCTTGGAAGCAACCCAGTAATGATCTCGATCACTAATCGGCAAGAATTTACGAGTTTAGTTTTGCGTTCCGACAATTGCGAGTGTTTGTCCCTTACTCGATTTCTTCAAAGTCTATGTGAATGTGATTTCCATCAGGATCGGCCACATGGATTTGGACCATTCGGGCGCCCGGGACGTCAGTTTTGCGGTACTTGATCTGATTCGAGCTCAGTTTTTCTTCGAATGCGCTCAAGCCTGTGGCTGAGAGCGCAAAATGCTCGAGCTTGAGCTTCACTTCGGAGCCGACATTTGGCGTTCCCTCGTGACCCACAAGATGAACCACTGCGTGATCACCCGCATACAACCAAGCTCCGGGGAACGGAAAATCAGGGCGGGTCCCGAGTTTCAAACCCAGGACCTCTTCATACCAAGCAACCATGTCAGGCAACCTAGTCGTCACGATGTTCACATGATCCAGCCGTTCAATTCTCATCTAAAAACCCTCAAGCACGAGCTTTCCTTTGGCCCTGCCGCTTTCAAGGATAGCATGCGTTTTCTTTAAGTTTGTAGCATTGATCCTACCAAGTGTATCGGTCGCTGAGGATCTGATCTTTCCGTCATCTATCAACCCAGCGACCTGATTCAGGATTTCGCTTTGACGGTTCATATCTCCAGTCGCAAAAAGCGACCGAGTGTACATGAACTCCCAATGCAATGAGATCGATTTGGGTTTGAAAGGCGCGATGTCGAAGGTTTCAGGATCATCAATCAACCCAAAGCGACCTTGAGGTGTCATCACCTCTCCAGCTTGGGAAGCATAAAGCAGGGAATGGTTTACCGGACGAACACTTCTCTGCTCTCAAATTGACGGTGGCGGCAGAGGCAGAAAAAAGGCCTGCATCGTCTCATCGCCGCGCTAGAGGAAATCGCTTCAGTGCAAGAATCCGACCCCCCTAGAACCGGGGATCCGGCAGATGACTAACACCTTCGGTTATGATGACATCCGCGGCTCCGTTGAGAAGCACCTCGGAAAAGACAATCTGGGCTGGGTTCGGATTGTCACCGAGTGCTTTGAAGCGATCAAGAAGCACTGCGACCGGCGTGAGGAAAGCTATCCATCGGTCGGCCAGATCAAGCAGAAATTCGGCTCGATTCGGATCTACATTGATGGGACGCAGTAAAACCCGCCTAGAGGTGCTGCTTTAACGGATGGGTGAATCCAATGCGCAAACTCAGAATGCATAGCGCATCCCGAATTCGGTGTAATTCTGGTTCAGTGTAAGATCGGCTTTCCGACTATCACGGATGACACGTTCAGCGTTGGGCAGATCGTTCGTTTTCGCGCGTTGCAACGCGGTTTTCGGATCAAATCCATGCTTGATCCAGCGGTGATGCAACCGCTTTACGAGTTCTTCCAAAGTTGGGCTGACAAAAACCGTTGCGGCATAGACATCCGCCAATGTTCTCCACGGGTCGCTATCCATCAGAAGGTAGTTCCCTTCAACAACAACAGTCCGAGTGTCGGGGTGAACCGCAATCGCGTTGGCAATGGCGAGATCCATTTGACGGTCAAATCTGGGGTGAAATGATTCATGCTGTGCGGATTGTAACTTTTTAATTGCATTGCAAAACCCAATTGCATCGAAGGTTTCTGACGCGCCTTTTCTCGCCAGAAATCCTCGCGCTTCAAGTACACGATTGTCTAAATGGTAGCCATCCATAGGCACTAACGTGGCTAAAGGAACCGCCGAGTTCTGTTTTGCGTTCAGCGATTGCACAACGGATTCTGCCAGGGTCGACTTTCCGGATGCAGGGGGGCCGGAGATTGCGACAATCGTCCGAACCCCAACCTGCTTCCGGGAGGAGATCAGGTCGCACACGCGCTTTGCATCCTGCTCGATCACGCGGCGTCTTCTTTTGGTGGTTCTTTGGCGCCGGTCATAAAGGCCACGGCGTCGGACATCGTGTAGTCCTTGGGATCAATCGTGCAGAGCCTTTTACCGAGCCGGTGCACATGAATTCGGTCAGCGACTTCGAAGACATGCGGCATGTTGTGGCTGATCAGAATGATCGGAATACCACGCGCCCGTACGTCCTGGATCAGCTCAAGCACCTTGCGGCTTTCCTTCACGCCCAAAGCAGCCGTCGGTTCATCCATAATGATGAACTTGGTCGCAAAGGCGGCTGCGCGCGCAACGGCAACGCCTTGACGCTGGCCGCCAGACAGCGTCTCAATTGCCTGATTGATCGACTGCACTGTCATAAGGCCAAGCTCGGTCAGTTTTTCACGGGCGAACTTCTCCATAGCTGGCCGGTCGAGCTGACGCATGTATTTGCCCATGAACCCCTTTTTGCGGATCTCGCGCCCCATGAACATGTTGTCCGCAATCGAAAGGGCAGGAGACATGGCAAGCTGTTGATAGACAATTTCGATACCCATATTGCGGGCGTCGATTGGAGAGGTAAAGTTTACCTTCTTCCCTTCGATCAGAATCTCGCCCTCATCCGGGATGGTGGCCCCGCAAATCGCCTTGACGATGGAAGATTTACCCGCACCGTTGTCCCCAATAACTGCAAGGATTTCTCCTTTCCGCAGTTCAAAGTCGGAATGGTCGATGGCGGTGACGTGGCCATAGCGCTTCACGATCCCGCGCCCTTGGACGACTGGAGTTGTGTCTGACATTAGCCCGATACCTTTCTGATCCACTGGTCGACTGCGACCGCTGCGATGATGAGAAGACCGATCAACAGGAAGGTCCACTGCGCGTCTGCGCCGAGCAGCCTTAGCCCAAGAGTAAACACGCCGACGATCAGTGCGCCGAATAGTGACCCCAGAATGGACCCCCGTCCACCGAACAAAGAGATACCTCCGATCACAACAGCAGTGATGCTTTCAATGTTGGCCAATTGGCCGGACGTCGGCGAGACTGATCCGATGCGCCCAATCAGAGCCCAGCCCGCGAAGGCACAAATCAAGCCAGACAACATATAGACGGACATGAGTGTTCGATGGACGTTGACACCTGATAGTTCGGCCGCCTCAGGATCGTCACCCACGGCATAGACGTGCCTTCCCCAAGCCGTGTGTTTAAGTGCATAGGCCAACACAAAAATCAGGGCGAGCATGAAAATGACGCCGACAGTAAAGGTCGCTCCACCAATGCTGAACTTGGTTCCAAAGAATTGAAGGAAGGGAGCGTTGGCTTCGATATCCTGACTGCGAATAGTCTCGTTCGCGGAATACAGAAAGTTAGTCGCCAGTACGATCTGCCACATCCCTAGTGTGACAATGAAGGGGGGAAGTTTAACGCGGCTGACAAGCCAGCCGTTCAGTGCTCCGATCAAGGTTCCAACCGCAAGCCCGCACATTACAGCGATTGGCACTGGAATGCCGTATCGGAAAGAGAACTGCCCCATGATAACAGAAGAAAATACCATAATTGCGCCGACGCTCAGATCGATGCCGGCGGTCAGAATAACCAGGCTTTGAGCTGCGGCCACGATTCCGACGATCTGAACCTGCTGGAGGATCAAGGTCATGGCAAACGGCGAGAAGAACTTCGATCCCAATAGCAGTCCGAAAATCAAAATCGCACCGACCAGAACGATAAGCGGCACAAAAGATGGGTTGACGTGGAGAAGATGCTGCAACCTCCCCAAAACGCCACGCCGATGGTCCTCAAAAGCTGCAACAGTTTCTGTCCTGCTGGCAGCGGATTCAAATTCCTTGGCGCTCTGGTTTGCTTCGGACATATCTCCCCCTTTTCGCGGGCGATGTAATGCCCACGAGATGAGTGTACAGGAAGTTTCGGTTTGCTGGTGAAAGGAGTGATGAGGCGCTCTCATGCGCCTCATACATTAGGTCTGATTTAGCCCCAGCAGAGCTCCAAGCCTTCGGCGACCGAAATCGATTCCACGCCATCAACAGGTTGGTCCGTGATGAGAGCGACTCCGGTATCGTAGAAGTCTTTTCCGGGTGTGTTTTCTGGCTTTACGCCTTCCTCAGCCCACTTTTTAACAGCCTCGACCCCAAGCGAAGCCATCAAAAGCGGATACTGCTGACTTGTAGCTCCAATAACTCCGGCCTGCACATTTTGTACACCGGGGCAGCCACCATCGACCGAAACGATCAGCACATCGTTTTCACGCCCAATGGATTTCAGAGCCTCATAAGCACCTGCCGCTGCTGGTTCATTGATCGTGTGAACAACGTTGATCGTCGAGTCCTTGGCCAAAAGGTTCTCCATGGCGCGGCGCCCACCTTCTTCGTTGCCGTCGGTCACGTCACTGCCGACCAATCGTGCATCAGATTCATCGCCGATGACATTGGGGTCTGCCAGGTCCACACCGAAGCCGTCTAGGAAGCCCTGATTGCGGAGAACGTCCACGGTTGGCTGACTGACGTTAAGATCAAGCGTCGCAATTTTTGCGTCAGCCGCTGCGTCGCCCATCTTTGCCTTCGCCCATTGCCCGATCAATAGGCCAGCTTTGTAGTTGTCTGTCGCAAAGGTTGCGTCAGCGGAGTCAATCGGGCTTAGTGGCGTGTCCAGAGCGATAACCAGCAAGCCAGCATCACGCGCCTGCTGAACAGCGGGGACAATCGAACTTGTGTCCGAAGCCGTCAGGAGAATTCCCTTTGCGCCGTCGAGAATACAAGTTTCAATGGCCTGAACTTGAGTTTCATGGTCGCCGTCGATTTTACCGGCAAAGGCCTTCAAGGTCATGCCAAGCTCTTCAGCCTTGGCCGTTGCGCCTTCCTTCATCTTTACAAAGAATGGATTGGTATCTGTCTTCGTGATCAGACAAACGGTTTCTCCGGCCGCGTGGGCAGATGCGGCAGCCACCGTAAGCGCGGTAGCAGATGCGGCTATCTTGAATAGATTTTTCATGTAGTCCTCCCAGAAAATTGTTGATGCCCCGCATGGCAGGCCAACGAGACTCGCCCTCATCCTCCAATGAAGGTCTAATTCAAGAAACTGTGATTCTAGCCTTTCTGTCAATAAATAAATAAAGTTTATTTATTAATTTACCTAAGCACCTTTTCATAAGAAAATAAGGTGTTTATGTTCAGGCTATGGAAAGAGAGGCGCTCAACACACTGACCGGTGGGGTAAGTCAAAGCGGGGTTCGCGATCACAACGAACGTCTGATTTTGACAGTTTTACAACGGCATGGGCCCGCCGCAGGCGCCGACGTTGCGCGATTAACAGGCCTATCTCCTCAGACCGTATCAATCATTTTGCGCAAGCTTGAAAAAGACACAATTCTCAAGCGTGGAACCCCACTGCGCGGGAAGGTTGGAAAGCCCTCAATCCCTATGGAATTAAATCCGGAAGGCATCTTGTCGGTTGGGATGAAGATCGGGAGGCGTAGCGCCGATCTGCTCTTGATCGACTTTACTGGCACACCGCGTCGCCAACTTTCCACGACTTATGACTATCCGCTACCAGAGGTCATTTTCGGTTTTTTGGAGTCTGGTTTGGAAACGCTTCTGTCCCACGAGCCCCAGAGGCTTCGTGATCGTGTTTGTGGGATCGGTATCGGGACCCCATTTGAACTTTGGAAATGGCACGATCTGTCTGGGCTTGCTGCAAAAAAATTTCGGTCTTGGAGAAACGTGAATTTCTTTTCCGAGGTCGCCAAGTTCAGCGATTTGCCGGTTTTTGTGGTCAACGACGCAACAGCCGCATGTCACGCAGAGCATCTCTATGGGCGTGGGGCAGAATACCGTGACTACTTCTACTTTTTTATTGGCTCAATGATCGGCGGCGGTGTTGCATTGAACGGCACCGTGTTCGAAGGCAACCAAGGCAATGCCGGTGCATTGGGCGCCATGCGCACGACCGGTCCTTTGGGTGAGAGCCAGCAACTGATCGACACGGCGTCGCTGTTTTTGCTTGAGGACCGATTGATAGAAGCGGGTGTCGACCCGGGGATTCTATGGAAGAAGCCGCAGAATTGGAGCAGCATTTCTCGCTATGTAGAACCATGGATTGGCACCACGGCGCAAGAATTAGCTAAGGCCGCTCTTTCAATCTGTGCTGTCATCGACTTCGAGGCCATTTTTATCGATGGCGCGTTCCCGCCTGAAATTCGGGAAGAACTGGTGTCAAGGGTTCGCCGTTACTTAATCAACCAAGACAAACGCGGTTTGATTCCTCCGGTCGTGGAGGCTGCAGCGGTTGGGGAAAACGCTCGTGGCATTGGGGCGGCTAGCAGCCCAATTTTCCGCCAGTTTCTATTGAATACCAACGCTGGGCTTTCTGGAATGTAGCCAGAACTCATCGAAGTCAAAGTTTCAAAGTAGGAAGAAGCCGCTAGTAATGCTTTTGAACGCTGCTTTGGCACATGCGAGCTCAGCTTGAATTGGACCAAATACCGGCCGCGAACAACCGCTTTGAAAGACTGCGTCGCAAGCTTATCACTTAGCACCTAACGTCGGTTATGGTACGAACATGACTAGAGATATCTAGGCTAACGCTCATACAGTCGCTGATGCCCTGACTTATGACCAGCAGATATCCAAACTGTCTTCAGAGGCGGAGTAGCTAGCGCTCCAATCTGTCAAAGCCAACAGATTGGAGCGCTAGCTGATCTGCGCAAGAGAACGCCGAAAAAGCCGTAAACTCATTAACAACAAAGCCGTTCCCAACAACGTCATCCAAACGAATTCCGGCCAGACAGTCTCAATACCAGCGCCTTTGAAAACAATAGCCTGACTTGCTGACATGTAGTGGCGTGACGGCAGAACCAAAGTACCTGCCTGCAACCACGCCGGCTGCCCTTCAATTGGGGTCTCTCCACCTGACAGCATTAGCATTGGCAGCACAATCAACATGACCAGAAGCGCGAACTGCGCCATAGAGCGCGCAATGGTTGCCAGAAACACCCCAAGCGCCGTCGCAGTAAAAAGAAACAACGCCGTGCCAACCAAAAACAACATCTTGGGTCCAGCGATACTAATGCCCAGAGAACCCTGCATCACAAAGGTTAGTGAAAGACCAGTCGCGACCAAAACCACTGCTGCATTCGCCCAAATCTTGGCAATGGCAATGTCAAATGGAGCAAGAGGCATGGCAAGGAGATGTTCAATGGTCCCGTGCTCTCGCTCTCTAATCATTGCCGCTCCGGTCAATATAGTTGTGAGCCACATGATCTGGCCGATCAAAGCAACGATACCAGCAAAACGTACAGTATCTCTATTTGGGTTGAAGGCGCTTCTAAGAATGACACTGATTGAGGGAGCATTTACTAGATCGATACCAATTGCATAGCGATGTATTTCAGCGCTCAAGATACTGGTGATGTAGTTTGCACCAATACCGGCCTGTTCCATGGCGGTTGCGTCAATAAGAACTTGAATCTCCGGACTGTGCCCTGCGCGCAGATCCTTTTCGAATCCGGGGGGCACAGCCACAACGAAAATAAAGCGCCCAGCGTCCATGTACGCAGGTCCTTTTCCGGGTTCGATTTGGACGACCGGTTGGAACTCTGGTGGGAAAAACGCTGTGGCAAGTGCTCGAGAAAGTGGCGAGTCGTCTTCATCCGCAAACGCTATCGAGGCGTTGTTTACAGAGCTTGCCACTCCCGTTGCTTCCATGATCGGGGCCAGCGTGAACGACCAGACCAACAATGCCATCATCACCCAATCACGGCGCAGGCTCATCACTTCCTTCAAACCTAGCCAGAATATGCAGTAGAAGCGCTGCATTCACTTCTCCTGCGCCCGAAGACATACGGCTGCGATCAGTGTCAGAACTGGTCCGAAGCAGGCGAGGGCCAGAATGTCCGGCGCAAGGGCCTCCCAACCCAAACCTTTAGTGAAGGCACCAACGTTTAGGTGTAGGAAATATGAGGAAGGCCAAAGTGAGCCCACCACTTGTGCGCCTCCTTCAAGCGTTGAAACAGGTTGCAACAGACCTGAGAACTGGATTGTTGGGACAACTGAGGCGATGGCAGTTGCAAATGTCGCGGCCACCTGACTGGATGTCATTGTAGCGATCAACAGCCCGTAGGATGTCGTTGCCCAAACGTAAAGAAGGGCACCAACAGCCAAAGGGAAAGGATTTCCTTTTAGCGGCACCCCGAAAAGAAAAACGGTCATTCCGGCCAAAAGCAGAAAATTTGCGTAGGCGATCAAAATGTACGGAATTTGTTTGCCGACTAGAAATTCAAGCCGCGTGGTTGGTGTCACGTAGAAATTGACAACTGACCCCAGTTCTCGTTCCCTTGCTACGCTTACGGCAGTCAAAACAGCTGGCAACATAATCAGTAAGATAGCAGGCATTGCCGGAGCCATCGCGGCGATACTTTCAAAGCTCTGATTGTAGCGAAACCGAGGTTCGATCCTGGCGATATCTATCTGGCTTTTGCCATTGTTAAGGGCATATTCCGCGAGAAATGATTGGTGCAATCCGGAAACATAACCTTCAACCGTCTCACCCTTAAATGGGATAGCACCGTCTACAGTTGCAAGTATCTGGGTTGGTTCACCCGTACTCATCTTTCGGTCAAAGTCAGGTGGTAACTCAACAACCAGAGAGACCTCACCTGACACTAGACGGTCGCGCCCTTCGCTGGCGCTTTGCAGCGGCGATTTGGCTTTAAAGTAGGACGATCCGGCGAATTCAGCCGCATAAGCACGACTCTTCGGCCCCTGAGAACGGTCAAGTACCGCGAATTCAAGCTCATCGATATCCAGCGTAATTCCAAAGCAAAAAACCAACATTAGAATAGCAGAACCCAGAGACGCGAAAGCCAGACGCACCGGGTCACGAGCTACTTCAACGGTCTCGCGCCGCGCATAGGCCAATACACGAGAAAACGCTCCTCCCCCGGCGTGGGATCTGGCCCTAAAACCGACCTTTGGCGCGACAACAGAGACTGGTTTTTCTGCTGCTTCCAATATCGAAATGAAGGCGTCTTCAAGGTTTTCCGCCCCTTCAACGGCGATCAGTTCAGCCGGAGTACCTTCCGCTAGAACTCTACCAGCATGCATAAACGAAACGCGATCACAGCGTTCCGCCTCACCCATGAAATGAGTGGACACAAAGATCGTTACCGACTCATTTCGCGACAGCTCAATCAACAAGTCCCAGAAGGAATCGCGCGCCTCTGGATCCACACCGGATGTTGGTTCGTCGAGTATTAGCACCCGCGGACGGTGGATCACTGCTACGGCTAGCGACAGTCGCTGTTTGATCCCTAGAGGCAGTGCCGTCGCCAACGTATGCCGGTGCTCTTCGAGCCCAAAGCGCTCAGTGAGTTCCGAAACACGTTGTTCTCGGTCGGCAATTGCAAATATCCGCGCATGCAATTGTAGGTTCTGATGGACCGACAACTCGCCATACAAGGAAAAGGCCTGGCTCATGTAGCCTATTTCACGCCTCATTTTTCGGTCATATGCATCGACAGGGTTGCCAAACAGCAGTGCTTCGCCTGAGCTGGATGGTAACAATCCAGTCAACATCTTCATTGTCGTGGACTTGCCGCAACCGTTTGATCCTAGAAACCCGAATATCTCTCCGCGATTGATTGTGAAGTCGACGTTGTCTACGGCCGTGAAATCACCAAAGCGTCGTGTCAGTCCACGCGCAACTATCACTGGGCTTGCTTCGATCTTCCCATTCGTTTTGTTTTTCCCCGCCGGTTCGACAGGCAACTCCCGCGCTCTCAGACGACGATATGCAATTTCGAGGTCATCATCACTCCCTTTCAATTCGGCGGGCTTCCCATGAAAGATGACTTGACCCGCGTCCATCGCGACAATCCGGTCAAAACCGTCGGCTTCATCCATGTACGCCGTCGACACTAACACCGACAGCTCAGGGTTTTTTTCTCGGATTGCGTCAATCAAAGCCCAGAACTGCCGACGCGACAACGGGTCGACCCCGGTCGTTGGCTCATCCAAAACCAAAAGTTTGGGGTCATGGATTAAAGCACAGCACAGGCCTAGTTTTTGCTTCATCCCACCCGAGAGCTTGCCCATCAGACGGTCTTCAAACTGCGCAAGCCCTGTCGCAGCCAATAGCGCTGCGATACGTTCGTCCCGCTCTGAATGCCCTTGAGCAAAGAGAACAGAGAAGAACTCGAGGTTCTCACGTACAGACAGCTCCGGATACAGGTTTCGACCCAGCCCTTGCGGCATGAACGCGATGGCTGGGCAAATGTTGTGTCGATGACCAGAATCGCCAATCGGGCCGCCTAAAACGTCGATATTGCCGCACTGCAGTTTCTTCGCGCCAGTGATCAAACCAAGCAGTGTAGACTTTCCCACCCCATCCGGCCCGATAAAGCCAACAAGCTGGCCGCCTGGCAGTTCTAACGAAACAGAATCCAATGCGACATGCTTGCGATAACGGTGCGTAACACCTGAAATGTGAATATCGCAGGCGTCATCCTCAACTCTCATTCGAACAGCTCTTCTGGGATGCGTTGTTCAAGCGCCTCAGGCCAAGCAGCGGCTGGGTTCAGCCGGATCACCGCGACACCGCGCAGACCGGTTTTGACGTGCTCAATCCGACTTTCAACCAAGTCTATTGGGATACGGACGCGAACGCGAAAAACCAGTTGCTCTCGCTCATCCAGGGTCTCGACCTGTTTGGGGGTGAATTGGGCCTCGGGAGAAACAAAGCTCACGTATGCAGGTATCGCATATTCCGGCAAAGCGTCGAGCACGATGCGAGCCTCAGCTCCAATGGGCAAAAGTCCGGCTTCACGCGCCGGAAGAAAAACTTCCATGTAAACATTCTCAAGACCAAGAATAGTCAGGATTGGTTCGCCTGCGCCAACGACCTCTCCGGGTTCTGCAAGCCGGTAAAGCACGCGTCCGGGCAAAGGTGCCACTAAAGCGCTGTCTTCAATCTGTGCTTCGATCCTGCGTACTTCCGCCTCAGCGGCAGCAATACGGCTTTCTGCGGTTGCGACTCGGGCTTTGGCGGCGCCCAATACTGCTGTAGCAACCTTATGAGTGGTATCGCGATCTTCAAAAATAGTTTTGGAGATATTTTGACCTGCCAGCAACGCCGTGGCACGATCAAGCTCTTGCTCGGCCCTGCGCTGTTCGCTTTCGCGTTGCACAACGAGCGCTTCTGCTTCAGCCCTTGTCTGATTTGCCAAGGCTACTTCGGCTCTAGCCCGATCCAGGTCCGCAGATTGCTCGTCTATGTCCATTTCGGCCAAGATTTGACCGGCTGCAACCATACTGCCCTCTGTTGCCGTTACCTTCGCAACCCGACCTGCATTAGTTGGTGCTATTTCGACTTGTTCCGCTTCAACCCGCCCGCTTCCTTGCACAAATCCGACCGGCAATTCATCGCCATCCTCGGCAACAACGACATACAGCAACGCACCAGCAATTACCAAACCAGCCAAAATAAGAAAAACCGATAGGTTTTTGGTCATAGCGTTTCACCTGAAACAGGGTTTCTGGCGCAGAGTTTAGTGTCTCAAAAGACCCAAAGCCTTGTTTTGGATCAAAACCGATCCGGGCACCTCAGTTCCAAGAATTTGTTTGTATGAACACCGGTTTGGGTGTTGCAGGCTCTTTCGCGATAGGTCGGAAGAAGTAGACTTGAAGCGTTTTTGTAATCAGTTTGGTATTGAAACGGGTGTTCTAACGCGCAATTGCGGTCGCCGCCAACCTGCTGCGCAATACAGCGAAAGGAAGCAATATGACCAAAACACTGAGAGCTTGTTTGTCTTTGTGGTTGGTTTCAATCGCTCCTGCGTTCGCGCAAGAACCTCCTCGTCTCGTTTTGCAGCTGACCGTTGACGCATTTCGGGGCGATCTGCCGACACGCTACTTTGAGAATCTTGGGGAGGGTGGCCTTAAGTATTTACTTGAAAACGGTGTACACTATGTGGACGCCCATCATTGCCATGCCAATACAGAGACTGTTGTCGGGCACGCCACATTGGCCACCGGGGCAACACCGGCAGTGCATGGGATGATCGGAAACATATGGTTCGACAGAACCTTGGACCGCGTTGTCTACAACGTTGAAGACAGCACCGCTCCGCTTCTTGGAGATGGCGCTGGCGTCAATGACGATATTGAAATTGACCCGACTCAGGCGGCAGCTGGCACAGATGGGCGGTCACCAAGCGCTATGCTTGTTACGACGCTTTCGGACGAATTAAGCGCCTCCACTGCTGGTGCGGCCAAGGTCTTTGGAGTTTCAATCAAAGATCGTGGGGCTATTACAATGGCGGGACAAAGCGGCAAAGCCTTCTGGTTCTCAAAAGCCGCAAATCGTTTTGTCACAAGCTCCTATTACTACGACAAATACCCGGATTGGGTTTCCGCATGGAATAACGCATCGCCGAGCGCCTCCTTTGAAGGAACCTCTTGGGAGTTGATGCACCCAAAGGAAGCCTATCTCTTTGGCGACCGCGACAACCAACCATGGGAGACGGATGTCGCCGGGTTCGGCACAACCTTTCCTCATCGCTATTCTTCGACGCAAAATGGGTTTGACCCGCTGGAAAATCCCTACTTTACGACCTTTTTAACGCTTAGCCCCGCTGGCGACGATCTGACGGCGCAATTTGCCAAACGATTGATCGCTGCCGAGAATATCGGGCAAGACGCGGTAACGGATTATCTGGCGATTAGCTTCTCGTCCGTGGATTACGTCAACCATGTGTTTGGCCCCTCCAGTCTTGAAGCCGAGGACACGATATACCGCCTCGATCAGACTCTAATGAATCTCTTCGCGTTTATCGACGAACGGATTGGGCTGGAAAACGTTTTGATCGTTCTATCGGCGGACCACGGCACCACCGATGCGCCGGGCTATTTGGAGAGTGTTGGCATCCAAACTGGCCTTGTTGCTCCGGACACATGGGACCCGACGGAACAGATAGCCAGGCTTAAGGAGCGGTTTGGGATCACCGGGAAACTGCTTGAGGGTTATAATCACCCCTATCTCAATATCGCCCCTGAAGTATTGGCTCGCCGTGATATTGATTTACCCACGCTGGAGTCAGCTATTGCAGAAGAGCTTCTATCCTTTCCCGATGTGGCATTCGCCGTCCCCAGTACGGCTATCGAAGCAAACCTCCTACCCGATACCGACATCATGCGCTTGGTCCGCAACAACTACCACCCCACCCGATCCGGGAACATATACGTAATTTTCAAACCCGGCTGGTTCATCGCAGACTTCGATGGTCTGTCCGTCACATCCACCCACGGGTCACCGTGGCGCGGTGACACACATGTGCCGATTTTCTTTGCTGGAGCGAACTTAAAATCGCAACGGGTTGCACGCCGGGTTTGTACGACTGCTATCGCATCCACACTGTCTGCATTATTAAGTACGGCACGTCCTAATGGTGCGAGCGGTGAGGTACTACAAGAAGTCTTGGATTAGACCGCTGTGAAGCGCGAGACATGATATTGAAGCAAGCTAGGCCAGACCGCGACGGCATCGTCTACAATTCGATCCGTATATTCGTTGCTTCCAGGCAATTACGGCACCCGCCCAACGCAGCACTCTTTTGCGTACTCAACTGCGAAGCAGAACTTCACGGAACATATCGTTCCGGCTTCGGAGACTGAATACTCTCCAAATACTCAGCAATTTCGATTAGTCTGGAAGGAATACGCGTAACCAAACCATTCCCCGTATCAAATTCGACAGTAGGGCCGTCGTTCAACTCGGTGATTATAGGCATGTCATCGCGAGGTTCTTGAACTTTCAAATAACCGTCCAAGATCGACATGACCTCCAACATGGGCCACACACCCCCTCTGCGTTCGGAAATCTTTGTTAAATCAGCAGGCTCTGTTTTCAAATCAGCTGCGTCAGGTCCTTTTCCATTTGCATCGATTCCGTGACATCTGGCGCAATGCTCAACAAAGAGGTCTTTGCCAAGGTCCGAAAACTCATCGGCCGCAGATATCGTCGCAACCGAAGAAATGCCCATGCTTGCAACGATCATAAAGTACCTCATAAGCCGGAGGTCCTTTGCTAAACGAGAGTTCACTACAACAAAAATGGACCGACATCTTCCCCCGGTCAACGTCGGTCGTTTAACACATAACGTTCGCTACCCGCTTCGGGCCGCAAGCAGCCAGCTATGCTCACCGCAAAGAACAGCAGTACCAAGCCCAGTACTACCGCCTTGGTGATTTTGCGAGCACGGTAGATACGGTGCGCGTCTTTCTACTTCTTGTGATCGCGATTGCGCCCAGCACTAAGGCACATGCAAAAGCTTGAGGAAAAGAGATGGCTTCGCCAAAAGCAAGATATCCCACGGCAAACATTGTGGGCAATTCGATGCTTCCGACGACCGCAGTTTGGGAAGCCCCAATAACAGGTGAGCATATTGTGTAGATAAGCTGGGGCACGAAAGCGGTAACCAGACCAATACCAACAATGAAAAGCCAATCGGATTGTTCCCTTGGGAGAAGCTCTCCAACCTCAGCACCAAGGATGAGCGGTGCGAGGCCCAGTACAGACCCCAGAGAAACTGACGCGATACGTGCCAACGGCGTAATCCGTGACAACCTATGTACCAGGACACAAATTCCGAAGCCAAACCCAAATGGGGCGGCAAGGGATAGCAGCAGCGTTGGTAGGTGTTCCGCAGCCACTGACGCAGGTGAGCCAGCAATGACAGCTGCCACCACAATCAGGCCAGCGGCCAACACGGCGCGTCGCGTGGGTGCATCGCAAAACACAGCCCAAGCAATAACTAGGGTGAACACCGGATAGGTCATGTAAAGCACACCCACTGTCGATGCGGGCAGTTTCTCCAGCGCTGTTACATATCCGATCCAACCAAGCCCCATTACGGCTCCGGCGGAAAGACCCCAAGTGATCTCTCGCCATTCTTTTCGGTGCACGATGAGAACGGGAAGCAGAAGAAGAGCTGCAACAATGTAGCGGTAGAATGCGACCGCATAGGGTGCAACACCCTGTTCGGTTAGGCTGCGGCTGAAGTAGGGAACCAGCCCGAAACAGATTGAAGCAAAAAGAACACCAATAACCGCAAATGCATAAGGGATGGATGGTCGATTTCGCGCAGATGTCGTTGCCATAATCTGGAGCTATCACGCATTTGAATTTTCGTCTTTAGTGATTCTACGAACGACTGCTTTGTCCGCACAGCGGTCGCTCGCGACATTTCGGCGAATGACCGCACCGAGCCCTGAGCGGACATTGATACGTTGAAGCAACTAGCTGTCGCCGATAGAGTTTCATAGAAAGGTTTGCTGCTATGTACACCCTGATTGACACTGTGGTTGTGGGCGGAGGTCAAGCTGGTCTTTCCGTTAGCTGGCACTTAAAGCAGGCTGGTCATGATCACGTTGTTTTGGACCGCGGGCAGATTGGCGATACATGGCGTAACCGTTGGGACTCGTTCTGCCTGGTCTCTCCTAACAAACTCTGCAGACTGCCAGGTTTCCATTACGATGGGGATGATCCCGATGGTTTCATGCTCCGCGATGAGATCGTCAAGTACATCGAAGACTATGCGAGCAGTTTTGGTCCGCCCTATCGAGGGGGCGTCGAGGTGGCTAGAATCGAGGCAAGTGCAGGACCGGGTAGGTTCAAACTAACCACATCAGATGGCGAAATCAGAGCGCAGAACTTGATCGTCACCGTAGGCACGCATCAACACCCGAATATACCAAGTTGGCATTACGATCTGCCCGAAAGGGTTACTGGCATACATACGTGTGACTATCGCAACTCAGCGAGCCTACCGGATGGTGCGGTATTCATTATTGGAAGTGGTCAGTCAGGGTGTCAGGTCGCTGAGGACCTGCACTTATCCAGGCGCGACGTACATCTCGCAGTGGGCAGTGCTGGCCGCATCCCACGTCGCTATAGGGGTCGCGACATTTTTGAATGGGACTTGGCGACTGGGTACATGAACATGGCGGTAAAGGACCATCCCAAAGGGACAGCTATCCGGTTCAAAGCCCATCCACATCTCTCTGGGCGAGAGGGTGGTCGTATAATTGATCTGCGCCAGATGGCGCTCGACGGGGTCAAACTACACAGCAAGGTTGAGGGTGTTCAAGACGGGTGTCTGATTTTGGCGGGCGGACTTGAAGAAACACTCAAGGCAGTGGACGATGTGTGTCTCGCGGAAATGGAGAGCATCGACACGTTTGTTGCAGAGAATGGACTCGATGATCCCAAGGAAATTGTTGACCCGATCAACTGGCAGCCCAAACCTGAACCACCGTTCTTCGACTTGGATGCGGCGAATGTTTCGACCGTCATATACGCAACTGGGTTTCACCGCGATTTTGGATGGATCGACTTGCCGGTCTTCGATGAGACTGGCTATCCGCAATATGAGCGAGGTATTACGGATATAGCAGGCCTGTACTTCTGCGGGCTGCATTGGATGCACACACAAGGGTCTGGCCTGTTTTATGGCGTGGGCGAGGACGCGGAGTATGTAGTTGATCACTTGATTTCCACTTCGAACAAATGAGGTGCGCGACAACCTCGAGCCTAGCTTGGTTCGAAAGTTTCCAACTGCAACTGGATCAGTTTTCGGACGTGTTCGCCGATACGACTTGCGACTGAGATTTTAGCCAATTGACGAAAACCTTAGCCTCGGGGCGCAGAAATTCTGCCTGCGTCTGGATGTAATAGACGCCGAAGAGAGGCTCAGAGAACAATTCAATCATCCGACCAGATGATAGATCGTCCTCGAAAAAAGCTCTGGCGGTATACGTGATACCGTCACCCCGGCGAACCGCAGTCATGATCAGGTTCCCCGGCATGTGATTTATGGTCAATGGTTCGGCAGGAATAACCCCGTGATAGGTGAACCAGTCAGCCGCCTCGTTGGTGCCCAGTTCCTGCAACCAGGGCAGCTTCGTTAAAGAGGCCGGGTCACGCAGATCTTGGCCTCCCACCAGTGAAGGTGCCCCGATCACGACCATGTCGGAAACAAGGACAGTATCCTCTTCTTTTCTCGGCATGCGTCTGTCGTGATACCGAATGGCGACATCGATACCACCTGGTCTTATCTGAACCAGTTCCGAAGTTGGGTTCAGCATCAAAGTGATCTCTGGATGTTCACGTTGAAACTCTGCCATTCTCGGCAATAGCCACTCCACCGCGAATGCGGGTGACATGGTCAATTGAACTGGGCGCTGCGCTGTGTGTTCTGTCAGTCGTTCGACACCCCTTCCGATAATTTCAAAGCCGATACCCAGTTCACGCGCAAGAATCATGCCTGGCTCTGTCAATTCGATGCTGCGCCCACGTCTGGCAACGAGAGCTACACCCAAATGTCTTTCCAACGATTTCACCTGCTGGCTGACAGCCGCTTGGGTAACGTTCAAGCGTTCAGCCGCCACGGTGTAACTCCCTGCTTCCGCAACTGCTGAGAAAGCGCGCAAAGCGTTCATCGGGGGAAGGTGCAACCAATCCATACTGTAGTTTTTCTAAAGCTTTGTTAGACTATTTGAGTCGCATGATATCGGCATTCTTGACATTATTCACAGTGAAACATGTTCTAAAATCATGAGATATTAGAGCAGATGCCTCACTATCGATGTAAACCTAGCCGCACGTTATGAGAGCTTGATACGATGAAAAAACTTCCAGGTGGATGTTACTGTGGTGCTGTTCGATACCAGATCGCGACACCACCTGTCTGGTCGGGACATTGCCATTGTCGTTCATGCCAAATGGCCCTTGGCGGCGCCTTTGTAACTTGGGCTAAAGTAGCAGCGGAAGACTTCGCCGTTATCAAAGGCGAAATCCAACACATTGAGAAAACTCCGGGTATTCGCCGCGGGTTTTGTCGGGACTGCGGAACGACGCTGACCTATGCCGCACTAAATGAAGTTGAGGGCCAAGACTGGAGTGCTGACGCTTGGTTTTCTGCTGTAACGTTGGACGACCCATCGATTGCGCAACCCAAGGCCCACGTCTTCGTGTCACATCAGCAGCCATGGATAAAACTCGACGACGGGCTGCCGACGTTTCCTGAGTTCTAACCAACTTTTCGAGCGAACGGAGGAGAAAGCGATGAACACTGTTTATTCATATGCCTGCAAGGATTGCGAGGGCATGGAGGCCTGCCCAGGCAAAGTGGTTGCAGCGACCAAGGACGAAGTCTGGAAGCTCATGGAACTGCACGCGGTGGTCGCCCATGGAGAGGACCCCAGCTCATGGGACGCCGACACTCGAGAATATCTGGAAACACTGATAAAGCCCACGTGATCAAATAAATTAGGCTTCGAACCCAATGATATTTCGGTATGGCTCGCTTGGTGACGAATGGCGGCTTTGTTGCGAAGGACCGGCTTGGGCTGCCAACCAGCTAATCATGTAAGCTGTAGGGATAGGCAGCTCTGTGCCCTGAGGAGACATGGTTAACCTTCTGGTTGATTGGTGAAAAGCAGCCTTTCTGCTAAAATGAATCCGTGGAAAATGTGGGATGGGAGGAGAAATCATGTCTTGGAATGTTTCAGGGGAGCTCGTCGAAACCTGCAATTGCAACATGCTTTGCCCATGCTGGTTCGGACAAGCTGACCTTATGCTCTTGGACCAAGGGTATTGCGCGACGTCCCTGTTGATACGCATTCGCGAGGGCTCTCATGAAGGCGTGGACCTTTCTGGCCAAAACGCGATTGTCTCATTGCATTTCCCCGGGCCGACACTATTCGACGCCAACGGCACCGGGCGAGTGTACATTGACGAAAACGCCAGCGATGCGCAGGCGGCGGCATTGGAGACTATCTTGCAGGGTGCGTCCGGCGGCGGCATGGAGGTGCCGGCAAGCCTGTTGTCGACCTGGCTTCCGACCAAACGCGCCGAGATCAGCGTGACCGAGGCCGATGGCGAAGTAACTGCAAGCGTGGCCGATGTGGGCGAGATGAAATCCCGTCGCCTGGTCAATGACCTCGGCAACAAGATGAAACTGCAGAACGCCGCGTTCAGCCTGGCCTTCGGGCATGAAGGGCATGAAGGTGATCTGGCCCCCAGTGAAGGAACCACCTGGAACGACGCGGATATGCCCGTGACCTGGACGGGCCGGTCGGGTGTGGTCGGACAAGTCGCTTGGGCCGGCTGAGGCCGGGCCGGATCGTCAGGCCGTCATAATGAATGCTGTAGGAGTTGCACGACGAGATCGGGCGCTGGTGCTGGCAGCGCTAGCCGCGCTCACGGCGCTGACGTGGGCCTATATAATTTACCTCGGGCTTGGTTCGTCCTCGATGACGATGGTTGGCGACATGGCCATGCCGATGATGATGCAGTGGTCCGTCGCGGATTTTGTCTACATGCTTGTCATGTGGGCGGTAATGATGTTCGCGATGATGCTGCCTTCAGTTACACCCGCCGTAATGATCTACGAGCGGGTCCGCGCGAAGCGGGAGGAGGCAGGGCGACCCTTCGTGCCAACGGGCAGCTTCGTGGCGGGGTATCTGTTGGTTTGGCTGGTATTCTCGCTGGCGGCGACGGTATTGAATTGGTGGCTGCACACGGGTGGCGCGCTTTCATCCATGATGGGGAGGGTTGCGCCGACTGTGGGCGGCGTGATGTTGATACTTGCCGGTTTGTTTCAATGGACGCCACTCAAGAACGCTTGCCTAGAGCATTGCCGCTCGCCCATGAGTTTTCTGACGGCTCATTGGCACGAGGGAACCCTGGGTGCCGCGAAGATGGGGCTTCACCACGGGGCCTACTGTCTTGGCTGCTGCTGGATGCTGATGGTGCTGTTGTTTGTGTTGGGCGTCATGAACCTGCCGTGGGTTGCCGTACTTACAATCGTAGTGTTGGCGGAAAAGACGTTGCCATTCGGGCGGTTTCTGAGCCGAGGATTGGGTTTGGTTTTGATTGCCTGGGGCGGGTGGCTGATCACGATTGCCTGAGGAAACATTGGTGTATTCACAGGCTGGATAAAGGCCACCGCAGAGCGATCTTCAACACGTCACCGGACAAGCAATTTCTGCGGGAGTTTAAGTCCCGCTCCGAATCCTTTGCGGTCATTCGGCTTGACCTGACGCAAGCATTCAAGACAAGCGGCAAAGCAAGGGCCGATCACAGGAAAAATCAGGCGGGGATACCTGCCTTTGCAAGCCCTGCAAGGTAAAGTTCCATTTGATCCTCCCGCTTCAGATAGAACAGCTTATTTTTTGCGAATGACCGCGAGAATTTCGGCTCTTCCACCATTAGGTTATGTACCATCTTGGCCAGATCTTTGTCCCGCCCGAGATTGGCAAGCGCCACGACTGCATGCGCGGTGGCCCAGTATTGGCAATTTGGCACATCGCGAGCCCGCTCTGCCCAGTCCAGAGCTTTCTCGAACTGGTGATCGAAAAGCAGAGTCAGCGCGCCATAGCTCAGAAAGGCCCAAAGCTGTGGATGGTTAGGGCTCATCTCCACGGCTTTTTCGAAATTGGCAATCGCCTCTTCGTATCGTCCCTCATAAGAAAGTGAGTCTCCCAATCCGCAATATGCTGGAGCCAGCGTCGGGTTCAATTTGATTGCAGTTTCATTCTCAGCCAGCGCGCTGCGGTATTCCCGGCGGGCCAGTTGGACTCTGCCCATCAGCATGTAGAGCAGCGCATTCTGGTTATCCATTGAAACGGCGGTGCGTGCGGCAGCCAGCGCTTCGTCCATAAGGGCAGAATCCGGTTCCGTGTCCCAATACACCATCCCGAGAATCGTGGCATAGGCCCACCAGGCATGTGCCTCGGGAAAACTGGGGTCCAGTTCGCGGCTTTGGAGAAACAACCTCTGAGCTTCACGGTTGCTTACGGCAGTAAACTTGTAAAAGTGCGCAAGCCCAAGATGATAGCAGTCCCAGGCATGGGGGTTTCGGCGCGGCGTATCTTCTAACTTGCGCCGGATCGCATTTCCGACCTCGGGCTCCAGCCTGCCAACAATTTTTTCCGTGATCTCGTCCTGAACATCGAAGATGTCTTCCAACTGACGGTCATATTTTTCCGCCCACACGTGGTTGCCAGTCGATGCGTCAATCAGCTGAACCGTGACTCGAATGCGCGCGCCCGCTTTCCTGACTGAGCCTTCGACAACGTAGTCGGCGTCCAAGTCATCGGCGAGCTGCCGAACATTCGGGGATTTTCCCTTGTAGGCAAAGGTCGTGTTGCGCGCGACGACCTCGAGCCAGTGGTGTTTCGACAGAGCCGTAATTATGTCTTCGGACAACCCGTCCGAAAAATATTCCTGTTCAGGGTCGCCTGAAATGTTGTCAAATGGTAATACGGCGATCGCAGTTCCGTCAGGGGACCCGGGCGGTTCAGAATCATAAAGCGGATCTACAGACTCGGCGTCCCCCCACCACCAGACTGGCACCGGTCGATCAATGTTCTTAAGCTCACGGTTTTCTCCGCCTTGGAAGGCGCAAGCCGTTTTGCTGTCCAGGCATTCATAGGCGGAGCCGGAGATGAGAACCTGCCCGGCTTCGGCAAGCGCTTCCAAACGAGCGGCGACGTTAACGCCGTTACCAAACACATCATCCTCCTCGAAAACGACTTCACCTGTGTGTATCCCAATTCTCAACTTCAGTGTATTCTCGCTGGCCAAAGAGTTCTGAATGGCGACAGCACAGGTCACAGCGTCAGAGACTGATGGAAACTCGACTATCCAACCATCCCCCATGCATTTCACTAAATTGCCGCGATGCGCGACTACAGAAGGGTCAAAAAGCCCAGATCGAAGCTCTCGCAACGCGCTGAGAGTTCCGCTTTGATCCGAGTTCATAAGGCGGGAATACCCAACCAGATCGGCTGCTAGTATGGCGGTCAGCCTGCGTTTCAGAGGTCATCCTCCTCCGAGCAAAGTGCAATTATCAAAGATTATCATGCGCAGGCTTGGAAAGAAACCGAAGGGCGACTTCGTCCGCAAGACGGCCGCCGGATGAGTAAAGTTGCAGCGAAGGCATGAGCAAGGCCATTGGATGTCACAGTCGTGCCGAAGCGCAACAGCAGCGCTACTGGCCCACGCGTAACAAGCTGAATTGGAAGGACTGAGAGCTTCCCCAAGGAGTATGGTGTGTGTGCTTCCGATGCGTGACCAGGGAAATACGATCGCCTAATACCTCACATAGCCCCTCTGGATCATAGCGAACGATCGGCAAACCGCTGCACTTCTTCGGACCGTCGAGCGCAAACGTTGCGATAATCGCATGGCTACCTGGGAGAAGGCAGCGGTGCAACTGGTCCCGGTAGGCGGAACGGTCGTCCGCATCGACAAGGAAATGAAATACTGCGCGATCGTGCCATAGATCATAGCTTCTCTCCGGGCTCCAGGTTGTGACATCGGCTGCGATCCATTCAATCTGCTCGCCTACGGCGCCAAGTTGTCCACGAGATCGATCAAGCGCAGCTTTGGATACATCGAGCACAGAAACGTCGCTCAGTCCTCTTTCGATCAGGCGTTCTGCGAAGTGTGAAGTGCCTCCGCCTATGTCTATCACAGAGGAGGCATTATCGACGCCGACCACGTCGCAGAGCTCCAATGAGATCGAGGGATCATCCTGATGCCAACTCAGCTGGGTATCGTCTTTCTCGCGGTAGACCTCCTCCCAGTGGCTCACTCTCTCGTCTGCCATGGTGTCTCCACTTGATCCCGTCAGGTGGTGATCATGTAACTTTAGGTCAATGACTGCAATGTCCGCGAAGGAGACCTTCGGTCGAAATTCGTGAGTGTCTGCTCTGAGCCCAATGCGGACGTTCAAATGCAGCACAAAACCAGATGCTGGTGAGCGCAAAACATTGAATGTGACTTCAACTGGAAACACAAATAACGCCATATTGTTATGATCATCACATTATCCAGTTAGCCTGAAAATTAGACGCTCATTCCAAAGGCAGCTTCCAACCAAGCCTGAATGACTTGAAAAATCTGATCTATGCGTAAAACTTAAAGCATGAGTGAGTATTTTGATGAAATGTTCAATGGCGATGGATCACTCAGAGGTCCATACGAAGAGATCGGCCGCTGGTTCAACGCGGAAGACGTATCACGTCTGAGGGCGAAACAGCGCGAAGCCGAAAAAGTTTTTAGGCTGACGGGCATCACTTTCAACGTATATGGCAAAGCCGAGGCCGAAGAACGTCTGATACCTTTTGATATCGTGCCACGAGTTATTTCAGCGCGGGAATGGCAGCGGTTGGAACGCGGTATCGAACAGCGGGTGCGGGCAATCAACGCATTTCTACATGACATTTACCACCGTCAAGAAATTGTCCGGGCCGGGCGTGTGCCAGCTGAGATGATTGCCGGAAACGAGGCCTTCCTGCCGCAGATGCTAGGTGTCTCACCGCCCGGTCAGGTCTATACGCACATTGTCGGCGTCGATCTGGTGCGAACCGGCCCAGACGAGTTTTTCGTCTTGGAAGACAATGCTCGTACACCATCCGGGGTCAGCTATATGCTGGAGAACCGGGAGACGATGCTTAAGATGTTCCCCGAGCTTTTTAGCGCGACCAATGTTCGGAATGTTTCCGACTACCCCCGCAATCTGAGGCGGTCTCTTGCGGCCTGTGCGCCAGCTTGTGCAGACGGAGAACCCACTGTCGCGGTGTTAACCCCCGGTATCTATAACTCAGCCTACTATGAACATGCGTTTCTTGCTGATCAAATGGCCGTGGAATTGGTCGAAGGCCACGACCTTCGCGTTGTCGACGGGCGCGTCTGCATGCGCACCACCAGAGGCTATAAACCCATTGACGTACTTTATCGCAGGGTTGATGACGACTTTCTGGATCCGCTGAATTTCAACCCGGACAGCGCGTTGGGCGTGCCGGGTATTCTGGACGTCTATCGCGCTGGCGGCATCACGATCGCGAACGCACCCGGAACGGGTATTGCCGATGACAAGGCGATCTATTCCTACATGCCCGAAATCGTCGAATTTTACACGGGCGAAAAGCCTCTGCTTCAGAATGTTCCAACCTGGCGATGCAGCGACCCTGTCTCGCTGTCTTATGTCATGGACAACCTGTCCGAGCTTGTTGTGAAAGAAGTGCATGGGTCTGGCGGTTACGGTATGTTGATTGGCCCGACCGCCAGCAAAAAAGAGATTTCTGCTTTCCGGGACAAGCTCAAAGCGCGGCCAGCGAACTATATCGCTCAGCCGACACTGTCTCTTTCAACAGTTCCAATCTTCGCACGTTCGGGGCTGGCCCCCAGACATGTCGACCTAAGGCCGTTTGTTTTGGTGTCTCCCGACGGGATCAAAATCACACCCGGTGGATTGACCCGCGTAGCGCTGAAAAAAGGCTCGCTGGTCGTAAACTCGAGCCAGGGCGGCGGGACCAAAGACACCTGGGTTCTGGAGGACTGACCATGCTGGGAAAAACTGCTGGTGGGTTGTTCTGGATGTCCCGATACCTGGAGCGCGCGGAAAACACGGCCAGGCTGCTGGAGACAGGTCAAAGGATGGCGTTGACCCGGACTAAGAACTCCGCCGAGGAATGGGGGTCGGTTCTGAAAACGGCCGGAGTTCTGGATGGATACCACGCCAAGTACGATGATATTACCAAGGACAACGCTGTTGATTGGGTGCTGCGGGATGCGGACAATCCATCCTCGATCAAGTCGGTTTTCAAGCAGGCACGAGACAACGCGCGCCTTGTTCGGACAGCACTGACCCACGATGTGTGGAGTGCTGTAAACGCGACTTGGATGCAGATTGACGAGGTCATGAAGCGCCGCGTGAACGAGCGGGATTTGCCTGCGACGCTGGAACTCATTCGTCAACAGGCGGCTCTGGTTCGCGGTGCCACCTTGGGGACGATGCTGCGCAATGACATTTTCGACTTCACCCGCATTGGCACATTTGTCGAGAGGGCAGACAATACCGGGCGCATTCTGGACGTGAAATACTATGTTCTTCTGCCCACAGCCTTCTCGGTCGGCTCGTCACTGGACAACATCCAATGGGAAAGCATCTTACGTTCCGTCGGCGCAGGTGGAGGGTATCGAATGACCCATGGTGAGAAAACTCGGCCGTCTGACATTGCGCAGTTTCTGATCTTGGATCAGCGGATGCCTCGCAGCCTTCACTTTTGCTGCAGAAAGATTCAAGAGAACCTGTCATACCTGAAGAAAGACTACGGCTTTGCCGGGCCTTCGTGCGAGGCGTCTAATGCTCTCTACGAAAAATACCTGGATCAGAAAATCTCGGATATCTTTGAATTCGGACTTCACGAATACATTCAGGACTTTCTAACCGACCTCGGCAACTTAAGCCGTCAAATCGAGATTGATTACCGGTTTTACGAGTAGACAATGAAACTGCACATTCGACACGAGACACGATACGAATTCGACGCACCAGTTCCCTTTGGGTTGCAACAGCTGAGGAAGACACCAAAGTCCTTTCGCAATCAAAGTATTGAAAGTTGGCAAACAGAAATCACCGGCGGGCGAAAAGAACTGACGTTTGAAGACTACCACCGAAACACTGTGGAATTGATCAGTTTCGACGCAAACACCCAAAGTATTTCGTTGATCTCTGAAGGCGTTGTTGAGGTGGAAGACACCCACGGCGTCTTGGGGCGTCACGAAGGGTCGACACCCTTGTGGCTGTTCAATAGGGGCACCCCGCAGACAACGCCGGGGAAAGGGGTCGCCGAACTGATAGGCACTTTACCCAAAGGCGAACCGCTGGAACAGATGCATGCCCTGTCCGAAAACATTCGAACTCAGGTCGCGTATGAAATTGGAAGTTCGCACCCGGGCTGGAGCGCAGAAGATGCACTCAAAGCTGGGCGCGGCGTGTGTCAGGACCACACTCATATCTTCATTACATGCGCGCGACAGATCGGAGTGCCAGCGCGCTATGTATCGGGTTACTTGATGATGAACGAAACGGAACTGCAGGACGCGACCCATGCCTGGGCCGAAGTGCATTTGGACGGGCTTGGCTGGGTCGGGTTTGACGTTTCAAACGGGATCTCGCCTGACGATCGATACGTCCGCGTTGCAACTGGGCTGGACTATGCCCAAGCCGCACCGGTAATAGGGAATAGAATTGGGACAGCGGGCGAGCAATTGACAGTGCAGTTGCAGGTCGCACAGCAGTAACGGAGAAACTGATGACCTATGCTGTGGGCATACGGCTGAATCACGGGCTGGTGTTCATGTCCGATACGCGCACGAATGCAGGCGTAGACAATGTTTCGACTTTCAACAAGATGTTCAATTGGACGGTAGAAGGGGACCGTTCGATCACAATCCTAACGGCCGGAAACCTTGCGACTACTCAGGCCACAATAAGCCTTCTGGAAGAACGAACAAAAGCGCCGGCAGATCGTTCACCATCGATCTTAGAAGCACCGACAATGTTTCAAGTTGCGCAACTGGTTGCGGCTACGCTGAACGACGTCATCGAGGAGCATGCCCGGTCCGGTCAGCAAGCTGACAGCGCTTTTCACGCGACGCTCATTGTTGGAGGCCAGATCAACGGCGGCCCGTCTCGCCTGTTTTTGATCTACCCTGAAGGCAATTTTATCGAGGCCGGCGACGACACCCCGTTCTTTCAGATCGGTGAGACAAAATATGGCCGTCCTATTCTGGTGCGAGCCTACGATCCGGAAATGAGTTTTCCAGAAACCGTGAAACTCTTGCTTGTCAGTTTTGACTCCACGATTAAGGCCAATCTGTCTGTCGGTGCTCCGCTCGACCTGCTTCTCTACGACGAAGACAGCCTTGACAGCGGTACACGGTCAAGATTCGAGTCCGACGACCAGTACTTTCGCATTGTTTCCGACGGATGGGGAGATGCGTTGAAGTCGGCCTTGGCCAAACTTCCAGAATACAAATCGGGGCGAAAATCAAACGATTGAGCGTCCGCTTTGTCCGCAAAGCGGTCGTTCATACCTAGTGCAGCGAACGGCTGCTTCGAGCCCAATTTGACCAATGCTGCGTGACCCCCCAATGACAGCGATGCGCAGAAAGCGGACTTTGCAAAGTGCAGCAGACTGCTCAAAGCGGGCATTCCTTCCAATAACGGCGTATTCGGTTTTGAGCTGGAAGCAGACTTTACGGCTGCGCTCTGACAACTTGTGTCTTGGTGCAGCTTCTCCTGTTTCGTTTGATTGATCTTCGTTGATAGTTAGGATGGGTAAACCTTCAAGACTAATCCGGGGTTAAAAATGTACAGATTTGTGCTGACAACGTTGGCTTTGTGTTGTGCAAGCTTACTTCATGCCGCCGGTATGGAGCGGTGGGGCGCATCCGGGGACTGGACAATCCTGATTGATCCCGAAAAGGGCAACGGCTGTCTCGCGTGGAAGCCCTTTGCAAATGACATGACCGTTGAAATCGGCGCGGCACCCAATCAGGCGGGTGGCTTTTTTGCTGCCTTTAATCCTGCCTGGGTGCAAATCGAGGATGGCGCGACAGGCATCATAAAGTTCGACTTTGGTGATGCGAAATTCGAAGGCGAAGCGGTTGGGGTCTTCAAGAATGGCGTGCCCGGTGGCTACGCCTTTTTCGACAACCCGGCGTTCGTGACCGAGTTTGGAAAACGCCAGAGTGTTACGATTATTGGCGAAAGCGGGGCCGAGGTGGAACTTGACCTAAGCGGGTCTGCCAAAGCCATTGAGGCCGTTCTGGAGTGCCAGGCCGAACAACTAGAACCATTGAAGAATTAGGTATTATTGCAATTGATTGATGTCTGGCACACAGGGTCGCCTGTCGACAGGCATGGCATCAGCGCCTTCCGGGGCCTTGTTTCTAGACCCGCCCACATCCAGCTTGAACTTCGGCGATGAAAGTTGGCCAGTCACATCAAAGGGCCAGGCGCTTCGGGATAGGGGTTTGCCAACGCGCCGGGGCTCCGCTCTGAGCGCTATGCTATCCTTCAGCCAGTCCACTTGTCCTCTGGCCACCAATTGAACCGATCCCGTTTCAATGACGATGGAGTTTGAGCTCACCCGACCAGCTTGAATTTCAACCGGGGCGACCACGCAAGTGATGTCGGTGTAACCTTGTCGAAGCTCTTCTGAAAACAGCCACGGGAAAATACCCAGCCCCGCCAGTTCCAATAGGCTGGTGCTTATGTAGCCCTGCGACATCGACAAAGACGCCTTGCCGCGCATCGAGTTGATGAAGGCCTTGCCCGAGGTAGTGCTGCCAGAAACGTCGAATTCACCGCTCAAACGTCCATAGGCATCAATACCAATTCCCAATTCATCAAGGATCTCACCGAACTCCCATCCTGAGGTCGATCCCGACAACGAAAGCCAATCAGGTGAATCAATCAGATCCATCACAGCCCGCAGGCTGAAGTTTCCGCCACCATAAGCCATCTGGAGCGGGCCGAAATCCAAGGTTCCGTCTTTTGCGGACAATTGGCTTGAAACAGATGTTACGCCTTGCTGGCCTACAATCTCTTTGAAATCGATCTGCACTTCTACGTCAGCCTCTTTCAGTACACGCTGCACATCCAGAAGATCGGCAGGTTTCCCTTTTTCCTTTGGCAACACCAGGGGCTGGACATCTGTCTCCTTCGACAAAACCAAGGGCTGAACTTCGGCGTCAGGTTCTTTTGAGGCCTCGCCCACCAAGCTTTTCAGTTGGTCCAACACGGCAGTCAGGTTCTTCAGGTCGTTGAGATCGAGCTTTTCACTCGTGATGTTGCCACGGACGACGGATGCACCTTCGGGAAACTGTGCATCCAAAGCTGCAAGAAGATGCGAAGACCCGGCCTCGAACTGGATTGCGGCATCAAAGTCTTCACCCTGCCTGGAGGTTTCAGCATCGATAGCGAGTGCTCCGATTTCAACAGGTTGCAGGTTGAGCGCGGTCAGAAACTGGGCACTGTCGTCGACATCCAGTTCCACATCGAAATCGAGACCGGCCAGACCTTTGAGTTCGTTGACAGATAGTGCGAGATCGAGCGCCCATAGTTCGGTGCCATAGTTGGTAGCATTGAACCTATTGAGAGAGACCGGGCCGCCTGTATTGGATATGTTGAAATCAGCCTCAATACCGCCGAATTGGTCAACGTAGCTTTTGTCGAGGTTGGGAAAAATCAACTTGGCGGGCCCGTTCAGCTCCCCATCGAAAGTTACGTCCTGAAGCTGAAGCAGATCGAGAATTTCCCCCTCGGCTTTCAGGACAGGCTCTTCAATTGGACCGGCTTGCAGCGCGATGCCCAGCATGGCGAGCCGGCCGTCCGGCATGCGACGAATGGTTTCGATAGAGGCTGGACCGATTACGTCTAGCCCCTGGTCAAACGCATTGGTCTGGAACAGCAACTTCTCGAATTCGAAGGAAGCCAGGGATCCAACCATATGCATTTCAAAGCCCGTGAACTTCAATTCCTGGATACTTTTAGCTGCTGGCGGCGGCTGTCCTTCGGGATGAAGCCGCGCATTGAAAAGCAGGTCGACGCCCTGAGCTGTGTAGAGGTCATCTATTGAACCCTCAGCTTCAAGTTTCTGCCCTCCCTCCAAGCTTACGGTGGTTGTAAACGCTTCGATTTTTAGGGCATCTTGGGACACGAGTTCAGCTTGCAACTGGCCATTGCCTTCCAAAACACGTTCCAATCCAATGACATCCAGAAAATCACCGAATTCTCCGGTGTCCATCTCCAATACAGCTCGATAGCCACCACCTTCGTCCTCCGAGAAAGGATCACCATCGTAGCTTACGGTCATTTCGCCAAAACTGGCCCGCGTCGTAAACGGTGCGGCGTGTGGGTAGTCGCCTTCGATTTGGAAACCCTGACCGTTGACGGAGCCGGAACCAGAGACCTTTGTTCTTTGCCCACTATCTAGTTGTTCGAGCGCGAGTGACTGAAGGTCAAACACAAACGAGAAGCCCGAGACCTTGTCGTCGATGTTTAACCCGATTGACGTGAAACTGACGTTCTTGTCGCTCAGGAAGTTCAGGATCCCACTGCTTTCTGTGTCGCTTTCATCGATACTATCAGCGCTAGCGACGTCTTTTTGATCGTCCGCTGATACAGGTTCCTCGGACAAGGGCCTGGGTGTTGGCCTATCTTTTAGCCAACTCGTGGTGCCGTCTGCGGCTGTAAGAATAGTAGCTTGAAGGCCTTCCACTACCAGATTGTCAAAATGCAGACGCCCGCTGGTCAAAGCGGCAGTGTCCAACTCCAGTTCCAGCAGGTTCAATTTTACAAGTGGTGAATCCGGCATTGTCTGGCTCGGGATGACCACCCCGCCAACGTAGATGTGACTAATGCGTCCAAGCGCGACGCTTACATCATCGTTGACCAAAAGGGGCCGACCAATTTGTTCCGAAAGAACTCTTTCTACAAGGCCGCGCCGCATGTCCGAGAACATCGGAGCAGCAAGCAACAACCAGACAAAAGCGATTGCAGCGAAGGCGAGAAATGCAACAAGCCCAACTATTCTTACGAGCCAAACCTTCATGTGCTCCCCTTTTGCAGCTCACGCTGCTTCGCATTTCCGCCAATTGGAAGTCACCAATCCTACTAGCAATTTAGCACGCTTAGAATTGCTCATCTCTTTTAGGATGGCGTGTTTATCGGTCCAAAGCTGCAAGTATTCGAGCATCTCGTTCGTATGGGTCCTCGCGGAAATGAACGACCCCATCCTCGACCCACGCAGTCCAATAGGTCAAAAGGACCGGCATGGGCTCGGGTAGGTTAACGCGCGTTGTCTTCCCGCTATCCAGAATGGATTGCATCTTTTGTCGGCTCCAGTCCGGCTCTCCCTCCATCAAAAGGCTGGCAAATTCGAACGGATACTCAAGACGCACGCAGCCGGAACTTAGGTTCCGCTCATTTTGGTCGAAAAGGCTGCGGTCGTTGGTATCATGCAAGTACACTGCGTATTTATTGGGAAACATGAACTTGACTAAACCTAACGCATTGTCTGGGCCCGGCTGCTGAACCAAAGTGACGCCGGGGTTCTTTGCCCCCCAGTTCACAGCGTTGGCAGGAATCGTCTGCCCGTCTTTGTTCCGAACTACGTAATTGTTGCGCGCCAGATAGGCTGGATCTTTGCGGATGCGCGAAAGCTTATCCTTCCGAAAAATCGAGGCGGGAACGGTCCAAGTCGGATTGAATTCCATATATTCAATTTCATCTCGGAACACTGGGGTTTTTCGGTAGGCTGATCCTGTGATCGACCGAGTGGTCCAAAGCGTCCCATCGGACGTGACCAAGTAAGTACGAGCGCCTGCAATGTTTACCAGCACGAACTCTTCGTCGATTTCGCGCATGAGCCAGCGCCCTCGTTCCAGGCTGAGCCGCAACTTATTTATGCGATCTTCGACAGGTTTGTTGAGAGACGCGAAGGTCCTACCACCAACGACGCCATCTGCCTCCAAGCCGTGACGATTTTGAAAGGTTTTTACCTGTTGCACCAAATTATCGTCATAAACCCAAGCTGGATTTATACCGTCGTGGCTGATTTCTGGAAATTCAATTGTTCCATCGTAGCCTTCTGTCGCTAGCCTTTTGCGCAGTTCGGCGACGGCAGGATCCACCATTTCCGGCTTCAGAACCGTTTCTTCGGGGACTGTGTTCCAGCCTCCCTTTGATGCGATAGCTCTGTATTTGCTCAATGCATCAATGAGCATCGTATATTGCGCGTTGTCGATATCGATGCGTTCAATTAAAGCGCTGAAGCCTTCACCCTGAAGATATTGGCTCAATACAACGGAAGGGTCTTGTTGAATTACTGGCTTTGAGAAATTCCAATCGTCGTCTAGCGCATTTGGGTCGACTTTTCCAAACACCAAATGGTGTACGAGTTTCACGGCCGCGTCAGTCGCCAGAATATCGAATAATGCTCGACTGGAGGCATCGCCACCCTGTGAAGCTTTGAATGCGGATCGAAGCTCTTCTAGTTTGAAGTCACTCGGCGTTAAGCCCTGATCAATTGCTCCACCCAACTCCTCAAAAAGCTCGTCAACCAATTCAAAATTGGTCCAAGCTGGCGAAAATTCTCTGTCCGTATAGAAACGAGGTACAAGGATTGCTGCGTCCAAACTCTTGCTGTTTGAAAGTGTACTACTCGCATTCGTATTTGACCGTAGCAGCGCTTCTATCTGCTCCGAGACTTGGTCCGCTGCGCCCAAGTTAGGGCATGTTATCAGCGTTGCAGTCAGTGCAGTTGCAACCGCTGATCTAAGAGCTTTCACCATCCCCTCCTAAATAGTCAATCTATATGTAGTTACTGCCACAAAGGATACTCCAGCATTTTGTATAATCAAATCGTATTTTATTGTTCTCAGATTTTGCTCGCAAAGCGGGCCTACTTCACGGGCATATCATCGAACATCGAGGTCGTGCCTTAACCGGTAAGGCGACGAACCAAACCAACGGCGACACGTTCGTGTAAACGCACTTGGGTTTTTGTAGCCCAAGTTCTTTCCGATATCTGTTATGGAAAGGCGCCCCTCGGTCAGCCATTGCTTCGCCTGACGCATTTTCGCTCTGTCTACGAGATTTGCTCCTGTGGTGCCGTGTCTTGCAAGTTCTCTTTGCAGCGTTTTGGGATGCAGCCCGATGAACTTTGCAAATCCGTCCAAGCCAGGCCATGCGGAGTAGTCAATCACAGAGAATAAGTCGGCCAAGTCGAGTGCTTTTTGAATGGGGCTGTCCGTTTCCGTCGCCTCGTTTCGTTCAAATTTCGACTGCTGCATCAACCAAGACGCGGGGAACGACATACTGAGGCCCCACGCATCGCATTTTTTAACCTGATTTTTGGGAATAAAAGTAGGCGGGATCGCTTTCGGATCAAAGACAAGTACTTCGACCAACGCGCTGTTCCATACTGGCCCCAACCTCGCCCTCAGCATTTCTAACCATGCAACAATATCCCATGCGTCTGCTTGGCCGGGAGGTTGAGAAGCTTGAAGTATCCGGCGGCCAATCAATATGGCCCGTCCATCTTTAATCGCCATCGTGTAATTCATTGAAATTTGCGCGGCTTCCACAAAATGAAGCCAAGCAACAAGCAGGTCTCCCAAGCTAGGCGTGTCGCTCATAGTTTCAGGCGGGACGAAACCGTCACTCCATTCAAATTGACTAGCAATCTCTGCGCAAAGATATGGATTTTTTGAAAGTCTGGCGGCACGGGTGGACGCACGATACACACATGCGCTTGGAATTGGTTGGGTAGGGCCAGATAAAACTTCTGACCTGAGCAAGCAGCCTTCCAAGACTATTCCTCTGTCAGCGCCCAGTTCGCAAGATCGATCTACCACCGCGGACAAAAATTTTGATTGCATGACTGGGATCGTCACTTGAGAGGCCTGAGCGTACATATGTCATCCAAGTTATCTTTACTGGACAGAGAAAAATAAGTTTGTCCTCAAATGACAATAAGTAATTCTCAAAAACCTTGTTAGCATAATCGCCACCTTGGATATATTTGAGCTGGAGATCGGAAAATGAACGTTCCCTTTGAGCTGCGCTTCAAACGGGCAATGTCAAAGAGTGCAGCCTCACTTCTCTTTGCGGGACTTCTGTCCAACCCGGCCCTCGCACAAGAGGATAGCTTTCCGATACTCTTTACCAATGTGCATGTTTTTGACGGCGTGAATGCAGAGAGAATTGAGAACGCGAATGTCTTGGTAGTCGATAATCTGATCGCAGAGGTATCGTCTGAAACCCTTGCCGTAGCCAACGCTAAGATAATCGACGGTGGAGGCAGAACTCTGATGCCGGGCCTGATCGATGCCCACGTACATATGGCAATAACTGAGCCTGTGGCTGATCTGAGAGATAACTTTGATTGGATGTATTGGGGCGCTGTTTCCACATCAGAAGCAGAAAAAATGTTGCTGCGCGGCTTCACAACTGTCCGTGATGCTGGAGGCCCTGCAATTGGACTGCAAAAGGCAATTGATCGAGGAAAGGCAGTCGGACCAAGAATATACCCATCCGGACCTGTGATCTCTCAAACCTCGGGTCACGGCGAACATCGCGTTTACACCGAACCGCACCCCAACTTTATGGGAGCTCAACCTTCATTCTTCAATCAACACGTTGAGTTTCTGGCGGATGGTGTACCAGAAGTACTGCGTGCAACGCGAGAAGCTCTTCGGCTTGGCGCTACGCAAATAAAAGTTATGGCAGGCGGCGGCGTGTCATCTTCTGTTGATCCGCTGCACACCGTGCAGGGCCTGCCTGAGGAGCTTGAGGCCTCCGTTAAGGCCGCGACAGACTGGGACACCTATGTCATGGTTCATGCATATAACGATGACTCGATCCTGCGTTCATTAGAGGCTGGCGTGATTAGCATCGAACATGGTCAACTCATGACCGAAGTCTCTGCACAGGCGATCAAAGACGCAGACGCATGGATTGTTCCATTTTACTCGTTACTTGGGCTGGACGAAGAAACAGTGGCAAAGGCACTGGGACCGACCGCTGGGGCAAAGTTTCTCAGTGTCCAGGCCGGTGCAAGAAACCAGATGAAGCTCATCAAGGATTTCGGAATAGAAAAGGTCGCATTCTCAACAGACATCATTGGAGACCCGGTTGCGCTTTCCAAGCAGAACGATGAATTCCAGTATCGGACCGAGGTCTGGTCATCTTATGAAATTCTGGTTCAGGCAACGTCCAAGACTGCTGAATTGCTCGCGCTTTCAGGAAAGCTAAATCCATACGTTGATGGCCCGTTAGGCGTGATATCGGAGGGAGCTTATGCCGATATTCTACTAGTGGACGGCAATCCAGTTGAAGACGTAACTATCCTCGTCGACTACGCGAACAACATCGATTTCATCATGAAGGATGGTGTGATCTACAAGAACGCACTCGAATGAGTGTCGCGCGGGGTGAACTTACCTCGGCACTCCGCGCACCTTTCCAATTGAAAACTCTTCAGACTTGACCGCAGCGATTAGCCACTTTGCCCGCTTCGCGGTGTTTGCAAAGTCTATTTGTGAATGTCTGCTTCGGGCTGAGACCGGTCCTCAACAACCATTGAGCCTATGGCAACTTTGTCCGCGTAGCAGTCGTTCACGCCAGGTGCAGCGAACGTCCGCTGCGAGCCCGAAGCGGAAATTCACCGCCTATGGCGAAGTGAGTGGTTTTGGACGATTTTGCGTTAGCCTGATCCCAAGTAGCAGTGACAAACATCCGAAAGCCAATCCCATAGCGAGGGCATTGGCTACGAAGATGCCGCCAAACAAGGATATAGCTGTTCTTCCTGCTTGTTCGATGGACGTGTCTACTACGATCGATACCCAGTCTTGAAGGTATAGCGCAAATAGGACCGAGAGCCCTATGGGCGAAATGATAAGCGCTGTGCCGAGAGAGGCCAATCCTCGGCCGAAGACGGCCCGCAGTGTCGACCCTTTCAGTACGATCGAAGCTGTGGAAGTAAAAACGACAATTGCAGAGAACAGGGCGAGTAACAGGTCCATAATTGGGGGTAGGTCTTTCGAGACCGCCCCGCTGACGGCCGAGGTGAAGGGCAATAGAACGAAGGTCACAAGCCCTGCAGCAACGAGCCCTGTGCATAGCTTTGGCAACATGTCAGGCGAACCTCTACCGCCGTAGTTCTTTTTTGCTGGTATGGGCAGAGCCGGGTCAATCTGATCCCACTGCACAGACATTGGTTTTGCACGAGAAAGCATAAAAGCCCCCTTGAATTGTTGAATTTGAGACGGCTCAGCCAGCCGCTTTTTTTTGGGAATCTGGTAGGCCGGAACGGAGTTTCTTTCGGCGCTTGGACTAATATCTGCGTGATCTAGACATGCCGACGCGCGAACATTGGTGTCCTTGCCATTTCAAATGATGAACAACCTGATTACGTAAGCGACAGTCGCTAGGCAAAAGACGCTGCCGAACCAGATCGCGCTGAACCAGAAAACTTGCTTTAGCAATTTCAATGGTAGCTCTCCTCTGGATCGATCTTTCCGCGGAAAACCCAGTACGTGTAGGCGGTGTAGGCCAAGATCACGGGCAACAGAATGACGGCTCCGACCAGTGCGAAAGCCAAACTGCTATTTGGCGCTGCGGCTTCGGCAATCGTGAGGCTTGGGGGTAGCATGTAGGGATAGAAACTGGTCCCAAGGCCAATGAAGCACACGACGAACAAGGCAATGGCGCAGAAGAAGGGCAGATAGTCGCGCTGTGTCTTCAGGCCGCGATGAAGCATCCATGCAATGAGAGCAACAACAGCTGCCACACACACAGAGAAAACGACACCGGGCCAAGAAAAAAATTTGATCAGATAGATTGGATCTTGGAGCGGGGTCAGAAGACTGACTAGGCCAATCAACCCGAGCGTAATGAGCATCAGCGGGCGGGCAAAAGAACGCATTTGGTGCTGTATCTCGCCCTTGGTTTTCATGTTGAGCCAGGTTGCTCCCAGCAAAGCGTAACCTATCACCAAGGCCACACCCGTCAGGATAGAGAACGGCGTCAGCCAGTCCCATTGTCCGCCTGCATACAGCCGATCCTCGACCGGGATACCCTGGACCAGCGCGCCAAGCGCGATGCCTTGGCAGAAGGCGGCTAGGGTTGACCCGCCGTGAAACGCAACATCCCAGAGCCAGCGTCCGCGCACCGTTCGCCACCGGTATTCGAAGGCAACACCGCGGAAGACAAGCGCGAGAAGCATCACGATAACGGGCAAGTAAACCGCGGGCATCACCACAGAATAGGCCAGCGGGAAAACGGCGAACAAACCTCCGCCTCCCATGACCAGCCAAGTCTCGTTCCCGTCCCATACAGGCGTAACCGAGTTCATCATGACATCGCGATCTTTGTCGGTTTTTGCGAACGGAAAGAGGATCCCAACTCCAAGATCGAATCCGTCCAGGATCACATAGGTCAGAACGGCAAAAGCAATGATGCCCGCCCAGATTGTCGAGAGTTCAAGCATTACGCTGCCTCCGCTAAAATAAAGATTTCAAGGGGTTTGTTACGTTTCTGGAAACCTTCGACAGGTGGTTTCCCCATGAGGCGCAGCATGTAGAACGTGCCCGCTCCGAACACAGTGAAATACACGACGATGAAGGCTACCAAAGACGCGGCAACTGTAGGTGCATCCACTTGTGACAGTGAGTTCGATGTCCGCATCAGCCCGTATACCGTGTACGGCTGGCGCCCCACTTCGGTGGTGATCCAACCGGCCAGTACCGCCACGAACCCGCTGGGCGCTAACAGAACGGATGTCCGGTGCAGCCAGCGGTCGTCGTTGAGGCGGCCGCGAACCCGCAGAACAAGCGACCACAGGCCAACGCCTAGCATGGCAAAGCCGATGGCGAGCATGATGCGGAAGCTGTAGAACACGATCGCGACTGGGGGTTCCTCGTCGTCGGGGATAGTGTCCAGCCCTTCAAGCGGAGCATTGGGGTCATGTTTCAGTATCAGCGAAGATAGTTTCGGGATTTCGATGGCATAGTCCACGCGCTTTTCTTCTTCGTTCGGAATGCCGAACAGGATAAGGGGTGCCCCTTCGGGATGGCTGTCGAAGTGACCTTCCATCGCCATCACTTTCTGCGGCTGATGCTCCAGCGTGTTCAAACCATGAAGGTCGCCGGCAACGATCTGCACAGGAGTGACCAGAACGGCCATCCACATTGCCATCGAAAACATTCGGGTGACCTCAGCCGTGCGATTGTGGCGTAGCAAGTGCCAGGCCGCAACCCCGGCTACCACAAAAGCAGTGGTGAGATAGGCGGCAAGAACCATGTGTGTCAGGCGGTAGGGAAAAGACGGATTGAAGACAATCGACCACCAGTCGACGGGAATGAACTGCCCCAGTTCGTTGATGTCGAACCCGGCCGGGGTCTGCATCCAGGAATTGACCGACAAGATCCACGTAGCCGAAATCAGAGTGCCGAGAGCGACCATCGCCGTGGCCATCATGTGCAAGCCGGGACCGACGCGTTCACGACCAAAGAGCATGATGCCGAGGAACCCAGCCTCAAGAAAGAAGGCCGTCATGACCTCGTAGGCCATCAAGGGTCCGATTACGGGACCTGCGGTGTCCGAGAATACGCTCCAGTTCGTGCCGAACTGGTAGGACATAACGATGCCAGAGACTACACCCATGGCAAATCCTACGGCGAAAATCTTTTTCCAGTAGTTGAAAAGGTTGAGGTAGACCTTGTCCTTGCGCCACAGCCAGAGGCCATTGAGAACGGCCAAGAAGCTTGCCAAGCCAATGGAAAAGGCCGGAAAGATGATATGAAACGACACAGTAAAGGCAAACTGGATGCGTGCCAGGGTCTCTGCGTCGAAGTTTGCGAACAGGTTCATTGCCGTTTCCTTTGGCATTGGGTTGTAAAGTGCGGCAGTGAACAGAGGCGTCTCGGCTGCCAACTCGTCGATGTCATTCAGATGAGCCGGATTTGGGGTGGTGTCTGGTTCAGTTCGTTTGGGTTCTGGACGGTTGTTTTTGGGTTTTGGACAAAACCCTGGTCGAGATGGGCGACTGAAATTTGAAACCGCGAGCGCCTCATACGTGTGACGTTCGACGGCCCAAAACAAAATTGCCACCCGGCTCGATTACGAGCTGGATGGCAACCTCTCAGAAACTGTGCGAGTTCTGTGGGGGATGGTCAGTCAAACTGCGTCCGGATGCTAACAGCGCAGGCTGACCGGTCAGGTTTGTTCGGCTGTGCTTCTCCTTTTTTGCTTCAATGGGGGTGGTGTCTTAGTCATTCCAGTCTTTGTGTTCTTCTTTGAAGTCGTCGCGACGCTCTTGGGCTTCGTCTTGCGCGTCTTCGAAATTGTCCTTTTGGATCGCACCGCCTACGGCTCCGACTGCGGCGCCAGCGGCCGCACCACCTACGATGCTTTCGCCTGCGATACCGGCGACAGTGGCGCCGACAACTGCACCCTTGATCGCCTTGTCGGTGACGTAGTCAGCATTTGCTGTTGCCGCCATGGTGATCAGAAGTGCGCCTGAGATCGGGGCGATAAAGAATTTCTTCGAGGTCTTCATAGGGTTCATCCTTGTTCTGGGTTAGCAACCACCGCGGCTGCTGTGTGCCATTGAACTAGGTGACCCGATGGCCCGCTTTCTTTTGGAGACGGGACAAGGTTTTGTGGATCTTGGACATCTTCCGCCCGCACACGCTGCAGTAGGAAGGGACCCTAGCGGCCAGCTTTACGGAACCTAGCGGGTGTTTCACCTGTCCAGCGCTTGAACGCCACCGAAAAGGCGGCCTGATCCGCAAATCCAAGCATGAAGGCTACGCGGGCAACACCTTCACCGCTACGCAGCATGCGTTTGGACAGGTCGCACAGCACACCTTCCAGAAGAGCCTTAAAGCTTGTTCCCTCGGCAGACAGGTGCCGGGTCATGGTGCGGCGCGTCAAGCCAAGCTCTCCGGCTATATCGTCGCCGTTTGGAATCGGTCCGGGAAGACGTTCGCCGAGCATATCCATAATGCGGTCGGAAAGACTGCGGACGGCACCGGGTTGAGCCTTCAGCTGTTCTTCCCCGTGCCGACGCAAATGCCCAAGCAAAGTGGAGTCCGCAGTCGGGATCCGAAAACTCATGCCGTTTGGGGGCAGGGCCAGGGCATATCCGGCTTTGAGCCCTTCGACGGGACAACCAGCAAGTTCGGCCAACTTCTTGCAATGCTCGATATCGTCCGTTTCCAGTTCAATCGAGATCGGGGCAAGCCCACCCGAGGTGATCTGTTGAACGCGCTTATAAAGACCGAAGATCAGCATTTCGCGGTGGCGCGGGTATTGATGGGCCGGGATTACACTGCTCTCCAAAGTGATCTTTGGCTCTTCGGGTGCCCCTACCACGTCAAGACGCAAGTCGGGGTCTTGCATTGCGTAGAAGCGCTGGGTCAGTGCCAGTGCGTCTTCTATCGTCTCGGCGGCCCGTACGATGTACGCCAAAAGCGTTCCGGGACCTTGCGCCGAAAGACCCACTCGCGCGGCAAAGGTCTTATCTTCCAAAACCCGGCACACTGTTTCGACTGCGCCTGCCTCATGTAACAGTTCGATAGTGGCGTCGGGGCTGTCGAGGATATCCGAGGGCGCGCCCGCCATTTCCAGAATCTCCGGAAATGGAATGCTCGCGCCAGGTTCTTGCGAATAACGCAGCCCGACGTTTTGCAGCCTGTAAGCACTGATGCGTGGCACTTTTGCGTCCTCCCCTGATTGGCACGCAAACCCTTGCAGTCGCTGCAATTGTCCAAAAGCCAACAACAAATGTCCAGAACCCTAAGGATCGGGGGCGTGACGACGGTTAGGTCCGGGTCATCAGAAAGGACAAGGCAATGATCTACTTCGCAAGGTACTACCGCGTATTCAAGGCAATCCACGACTCTGCCCGACAGGAATGGTCCGGCGGAAACATGCGCGGCTTGGACACTTCGTCACTTGGCGAACAAACCCCGAATGGGCGTCGCTGGGATCCCCCCTACACGCTGCCTGCACAGCCTTCGGAACCCTCACAACAACCGACCGAGAATTGACGTTCTTCGGACACTTTCATCTTCGCGCACGGAATGGCTGCGCAACAAAAGGACCTGAAACATGAAACCACCCGCGTTCCTGATGGCGCCTATGCTTGGGCTCATCTCAACCCCCGCCTTCGCCGCTGGCGGCGATCCCAGATGGTGGGTTGCGCCCAATCAAACCGATACCTATGCATGGGTAGGCTTGGTCGTGCTCGCCCTTGCGATCCTGCTGGTCGTGCACCTGTATGCGCGCTTTGAACGCTATACCAAACACAAATCAATCGGCACTTCGCTGCGGACAACTATTCCGACGATGCTGACCGTGGCGCTGGCGTATGAGCTGATGCCTGCGCTCAGCCACTTTAGCAACCTGCTGCCGGGCGCCCTGATCCTGACCGCAATCGCTCGCGACTTCATGCTGTGGTGGCATCCATCGAAAGAGGAGATGGGGAAATGATCGAACTTCTCGTCACATCTTTTCCGTTTGTCCTGCGCGTGATCTATCTGAAATGGCGCGGGATGCCCGTAACGCTCTACAACGTTCACCGTGCCGTCTTTATGTGGTTTGTACTGGCCCTGATCGTCTTTTTTGCGGTGTTCTACTACTATCCCAAATCCTACACCGGCCTTGTTCCGTTCCGGACTGTACCTGTCGTGGCCGAAAATGGTGGGACCGTCACGGACGTCTTCGTAAAGGGCGGAGACCATGTCGAGCCTGGTGATCCACTGTTCGCCGTTGAGAACGCGTCTGAGCAGGCTGCGGTTGATTTCGCGCAGCGCAAAGTCGAGGAAATCGAAAGCGCGAAACTGGCCGCCGAGTTGCAAGTCGAAACGGCACAGGCCGTTCTGGACGCGGCGCTCACCGCCAGAGAGCAGGCAAAACTGGTTCTGTTGGATCATCGTGCTTTGCAGGCCAAAGGATCTGCCGCGTTTCAGGTTAGCCAGTTGGAACGCGCCCAGGCGACCTTGGATACGCGTGAGGCAGAGGTTGAGGCCGCTGAGACACAACTGGGTGTAGCGCAAGTTCAGGCAAACGCCGTTTTGCCAGCCCAGCTTGCGTCGGCGCGTGCGTCGCTGAAACAGGCCCGGGTGGAACTGTCCAAGACATTGACGCTCAGCTCGGTAGACGGTGTGGTTGAGCAGGTCACGCTCAACGTTGGATCGCGTGCCGCGCAGGCGGCCATGAGCCCAGCCATGCTGATCGTCCCTGACCGCAAAGAGGCCGAGCGTGGACGTATCGTGGCCGGGTTCTCGCAGGTATCCCGCACCGAATTGTACGAAGGTATGGCGGCGGAAGTGGCCTGCGAAAGCAACTTCAACATCTCGATGCGCAATACGGTTCTTCCAGCAAGGATCGTGCGTATTCAAGAGTCGATCTCTTCCGGCCAGCTTGCGCCCAGCGGTCGACTGATTGAGCCCAGCGAAAAGGCAAAACGGGGTCAGATCGTTGTCCATCTTGATCTTGTACACCCCGAACACCGTGATCTTCTGGTGCCCGGCAGCGGCTGTATTGTTCAGTCCTACACCACCAGTTTCGAAGGGGACATGGAAGGGACACTTGTCGCGCATGGGATCCAAGCCATGGGTATCATCAAGGCGGTTGGTCTACGGGTCAAAGCCTGGTTTGGTCTGACCTCGGGCATCGGCCTGATCGGTGGCGGACACGCCTGATTTTTAAAAGAATCTCCTATTCAGTAAACACGGCTCCCGATAAATGTAGGGAGCCGTTTCTGCTATTTTTGGGCATGCCGCATGCCAAAAAAGGCGATTTCTTTCAGTGTTTTCTGCTGCGCTGCGAACGGTTCGAAAGACCGCTCAAGCAGTCTTTTGCAGCAAAGTGGCAGCTAAATACACTAGCCCGGAATGTCAGCTTTGTCCGCATACCCGACATACCAGCGAATTTGTTGAATGACCCCTTCGAGCCCAAATCGGAAGTTACCAAAGGCCGGTTAGTGGCGCATTGGAACTTCGATGACTTTCCATTAGCACACACCTCTGAAAGCAACCGTTTCATGTCCATTCGCCCCTAAACTTAGAGGAATTTCCACAATAACTGGAAATGCTTTGCCAGAAACGGCCAGAAGCCGTAACATGAGCCTGCGCTAGCAGCAACTCACGTTTGGTTTTTTCATGTGCGATTGATAGCCTTTTTTGGTCTATTTTACTTGGTGGCGATGTCTTTTTTTGCTTGGGGCTTCGCAGCCGGGCGCTATATGTTCCCGCCCGCAAGGGTTATGGCTTCGGTTAAAAATGAGATAAGCTCTTTTGTAGCTGGCGACTCCACCGAGAACACAAGTGTCATTCAAAAACTGAGAAATGATCTTGGTGGAAGACCAGAGCGCATGATCCGGACGTTCAGCCCGAAGGACAGGTCCGTCTATTTTGAGGTAGAAGTTGCTGGTCTGAAATCCAGGCGTAATCAACCAAGGCTCATGCTTTCTGCGAATTCAGCCGATTTTCATCGGATTTTAGTAGGCGCTTTTGATTTCGAAGACGCGTTCTGGGGCGCTATTCTTTTGGATCCTAACGGCAAGGTAGTCCATTCGTGGAAACTGAATGGGGAGATTGAACAGCTCAGCGACCAGCCCGACACCTTGAAAAACGCCTATGGCATTGCAGTTTTGCGCGACGGTTCCATAATTTACAACTTACAGGAACGCGGCGGCGGATTGATCAAACGGTCCTATTGTAGTGAGCTTGTTTGGACAAAACCGGGTGAGTTTCATCATTCCGCTGAACCGACCGAGAATTTTGAAGCCTTATGGACGCTGGGCGGCGCTCAGCGTGATATGCATTCCGTTCTTATTTTGCTCGACGCGTCGACCGGGGAAACTATCAAGGAAATCAGCATGGCTGATGTTGAGAAGGCAAACCCGGACATTGCGATCTTAAATCTCTTCCGCGGACAGCCCAGCGGCACAGTACATCCAACGCATTCGAATGATTTGGAACCGCTGCCAAGTCATCTGGCTGAGGCCTTCCCTATGTTTGATGTGGGTGATCTTGTGCTCAACTACCAAGCAACCAATCTTGTGTTCGTTGTGGACCCGGATGACCTGAAGATAAAGTGGTGGCATCTGGGAGCGGCGGATGGCGGCCACGATCCAGATTGGCAGGCAGACGGGACAATCGTGGTGTTCGATAATCGTTTCAGAGCTGAGCAGCGAGGTATTCCGGCTTACTCGCGGATCGTTGCGATCGATCCGGTCCACAACAAATTTGACGTAGTCGTTGACGGTGAAGATTTTGACTTCTACTCCCAATTCAACGGTCGCCAGCATGTGACCGAGGCTGGTACTGTTATCATATCTAGTTCCACGCAGGGACGCATATTTGAAGTTGACCGTGCTTCAGGCGATGTTGTGTTTGATTTCATCAACGCGTACGATTGGGAGAAAGGGATCACGCTACATGTAAGTGAAGCATTTGTTGTGAAGTCTGATACCGCTGAAGCTTGGCTGGAAAACGAGTGCTAAGAATGGAGCGCAAATATGAAGGCATCCAATTTTTTTTCATTTAGTTGTTTGCTTGCGATTTCTACTGCTGCATTTATTTTGTCGGCGGGTACAGCGCAGGCGTATGTCGGACCTGGGCTTGGCTTGGGTACTATCGCCGTTGTTCTTGGTGTTATCGGATCCATCTTCCTGGCGATATTCGCAATTATTTGGTATCCGGCCAAACGAATACTCAGAAAGCGTCGAGCAGCTGGAAGTGAAAGTGAATCCGACAAGGAAGCGAAATAGGTCGGGCAATGACATGGCTTTTTGCGGTATTGGCCAGCGTTTTCTTTGTTGAAACAATATGCAGGTTGCCATTCTTTGAAACACTGGCTCGGTTCAACGGCACGATTGGACGCGTCAGCAGAGTGATGCGTTCAGGCAATATCTCGGACCATTGGAAAGAGAAGTCCTTACCTCGCTACGCGATGAGGATTCTTTTGTCGTCAGTCGTGCTTTTTTTGATCATTTTGACCGCTTGCGTTCCAGTGCTGGTGTTAAGCTATATTGGCCAAGTACTTGAAATTAATTTCTTGTCGTTTGTCGCCACGTGGCGTGGCATGGTTTTCATGACGATCTGCAGTGTCGGTTTTGCAAAATTGCGCGGTTCCTATGTCAAAAAAAAACTATAACGCGGCTTCGAGATTTTTGCACCGAATTGCACTCAGCAAGCCTTTGGCGGAGCTATCATTCGACATGGATCAATTGTTGGTGAAATCCAATCTTGACGGAGTAAAGAACGAAAGACATGTCTTCGTTTCCGGGCTGGCGAGGGCCGGAACGACTGTGCTGATGCGTAGCTTGCATGAGACCGGGATGTATCGCTCGCTGACGTACAGGGACATGCCCTTTGTTCTGGCTCCCAACCTGTGGAGCAGGGTAATGCCAACAAAAACTCGCTTCAAATCTGCTTCAGAAAGGGCACATGGCGACGGAGTCTATGTCGACTTCGATAGCCCGGAAGCCCTTGAAGAAGTCTTTTGGCGCGTTTTCTGCGGTGATAGTTACATTCTCGCCGACCGGCTCGTCCCTATACGTGTCACAAAAGAAACGAAAACGGCCTTTGTGAGATACGTTGCCAACATTCTGGCTTCCGACAAACGTACGCGGTACTTGTCAAAAAACAACAACAATATTCTTCGACTTCAGGCACTTGCCGATTGCTTTCCACGCGCGGCACTTCTTGTTCCGTTTCGCAACCCTTTACAACACGCAATCTCGTTGCTTCGGCAGCACCTGCTATTCACAAAAAAACATGCAAAAGATCCATTCTCCCTCGATTACATGCGCTGGCTCGTTCACCATGAGTTTGGCATGGACCATCGACCGTTTAAATTCAAAGAAGAGACAAAACCTGCCGAACTGGCAATTGAAACACTTACGGTGGATTATTGGTTAAAGCTGTGGCGAGACACGTACCAGTACCTGATTGCACAAGCCAATGCCTCTTGCGTATTTGTCTCATACGAGCGGATCTGCGAAGATACTGCAAACGTGTGGCCTGCGCTTTGCGAGCATTTGGAGTTGTCATCTGGAGACATACCTGACCTTTCCTTGCGCGAGTCTCAAAACGAAATCGATTGTTCTGCCCAACTTCTTTCGGACTGTACCGAATTGTATCAAATCTTGTCAGAGAAAGCGCTGTGAAACTGTTGGCGCGGGCGAAGTTGTCCTACATCCCGCAGCATTTTTTTAATCATGGCATCAGCACTAACGCCTTTGATCAGCGATCCACCCCTCACCTCAGCGAAATCGCTTTTACGGCCGAGACACGCGTTAAAAGTTTAACTCGATCGTTTTTCTTTTCTTAAGCTAAGTACGTCCATCGGTTTGAAAGTCAGCATACGACTGTTTTGTCCGCATTGCAGTCGTTGCTTCGATTATGTCGAACATCCGCTGATAGTAGAAACTGCCGTTTAAATTCGAGACACTTCATAGGTCCTGAACCTAGACTTAGGCGGAGATTACCATCCCGGTTCTTCAAAACCTCGCTTGCATCGCAATCCAGCCGTCGGCGCGTATAATGCGAATATGACAAGAGATATTGAAGCTAACGCTCAGAAAATCGCTGATGCCCTGAACTCTGCCCAGCAGATACCTAAACTGTCCTCAGAGGCAGTACAGCTGACGCTGGATGACGCTTATTCGATTGCAAGTCGCGTCCGAAAGCTTCAGGGCAAAAAGAGAGTTGGTAGAAAAGTCGGCTTCACGAACCGCGCGATTTGGCTTGTTTATGGTGTAGATCAACCCATTTGGGGAGAGGTTCACGCAGATGGGCTGTTTTCGACTGATCAGCCGGTAAACTTGGCAAGGTATTCAGAACCGAGGATTGAACCAGAAATCGTACTCGGCCTTAGACATACACCGACGGCTGAAATGAACGATGAGCAGTTGGCAGGTTGCGTGGAGTGGGTCGCTCCAGGATTTGAAATCGTCCAATCGATTTATCCCAACTGGAAATTCTCGGTCGAAGACTCAATCGCAGCACAAGGATTGCACGGCTGCCTTGTTCTTGGCGACAAAATCGAGGCGACGCATGATATCTTGACCGGCTTGGCCGAAGTGCCACTAGCGTTGTTCAAGGGCGCCGAGGCTATCGAGGCCGGCAAGGGTGAAAACGCGCTTGGGGGCCCAATCAAAGTCCTGGCTCATCTTGTGTCTCTGCTTTCCAAAGACGACCAGCTTCAAAGAGGCGAGCTAGTCACAACTGGCACATTGACGGACGCATGGCCAGTGTCTCCGGGTGAAGAATGGTCAGCTGGTTTTGGTGGCGTGATGGACACCGAGCTCTCGGTGCGATTTACATGAGGCTTTGGTAGAGTGGTGACGCCGACTGCACCAAAGAAATGTTGCTCTCAATAGCTGACCATGATGGTCTTCCACTGGTTTCACCAATTCTGAAATGCAAATTACACGATGCTATCCAAATCAGACTACATGTTGTTTCTCAGGCACCCTGCCTGGCTCTGGATCAAGAAACATGCCAGGCATCTGTTGCCGCCAATTGACCCTTCGTTGCAAGCACGCTTTGATGAGGGGCACGCGTTTGAGCCTTATGCAGAGGAGCTTTTTGGTGATCTCGTTCGCCTCGGTTTTTCAGATTTTTCAGAATACCAGGCTCTGCCCGCGCGTACTTTGGAGGCTTGGAGAAACGGTGCAAACGCAGTGGCGCAGGGACGCTATGAAGATGGAAGCATAACTTGCATCTCCGACATCGTGAGCCGCAGTGATGATGGGTACGTTCTGACAGAGATCAAGAGCGGGACTTCTGCAAAGCCCGAGCACACTTTTGATCTCGCATTCCAGCGTGTCGTGCTTGAGGCGGTCGGGTTCCCCATTGCGCGCTGCGAAGTGGCACATGTGAACCGTGATTACGTCAGAAACGGCGAAATCAATCCTCAAGAGCTTGTCAGAATCACTGACATCACGGATGCGGTGACTGAGCAGCTCGAAAAAACACGCACGCGTATCGATCAGGCATTGAGCGTCGTTGCCAGCGGTACGATGCCTGATCCGTCCCCGGAACGTGCGCGCCTTAAATCCTATGGTGAATGGCTGGAGATCCGCGAGAAGCTAGACACTCCAATCGTGCAAGACAGCATCCACCGCCTTCCGTTCATGAACGCGGAAAAAGCCTCAGAACTCATCGCAGACGGGATCACAAAGATTGACGAGATCAGTGATCCATCTGTGTTGGGCAAGTCGACGCAACGCTACTTGAGAGCAGTGGCGAACGGTGCACGCACAATCGATCATCAGGAGTTAAGCAGGTTTCTGAGCGAGATTGTGTATCCGGTTTACTATTTTGACTACGAGACATCTCAGAGTTTGCTGCCACCCTGGGAAGGAACGCGCCCCTATCAGCAAGTGGCTTTCCAGTATTCCTTGCATATCCAGCATGAGGCTGGCGGAGAAATCGAGCACAGGGAGTATCTCCACCGAGACGCCACTAACCCGATGCCAGCCTTACTGAATAGACTTCGTGAGGACATGGGGGACGTTGGCTCTGTAGTGGTTTGGTATGCCCCGTTCGAAAAATCGCGCAATACAGAAATGGCAGAAACTTATCCAGAGCACGCAGAGTTCCTGGAAGGTCTAAATGCACGGGTTGTAGATCTGATGAAGCCGTTTGCGGATGAAGTGATCAACGATCCTGCGTTCAAGGGTAGCGCCTCTATCAAGGCCGTTCTTCCAGCGTTTTTGCCAGAACTTTCATACGATGATCTGGACATCAAAGAGGGGGCGAGCGCGTCTCGCCTTTGGAAGGACGTAACACTGACCGAACCGGATGATCCAGCGCGCGAGAAGGTCTATTCTGATCTTGTGGCGTATTGCGCGCGCGACACCTGGGCAATGGTCGCAATTCATCGGGAATTGTTGGCTATGTGAGCTGTGGTGCGTGCCGCAAGACTTTTGCGACTGAGCTCTGCGGGGTATCTGTGTGATCCGTCGGCGTTAAGGCAACCGCAACACTCAATCTTGCCACTCCAACCGATACAAGACGTGGTGACCGCTTAGACCTTTCAGGAGTCTGGGTTCTATTTCAGAAAACGAGAAATCGGTTCGTCCTCCGACCATGGCGCGAGTCGCATCTGAAACGAGTATCTCGCCTGCCGCACCAACGGTCGTTATGCGTGACGCTTTGTTGACCACAGTACCGAAAAAATCTCCACGAGATTGCACGACATCACCAGTGTGAATTCCAATCCGAACACCGAAAGATGGCTCCGCGGATACCGATGCAATGGCCTTCTGAATCTTGACAGCGGCCGTCAGTGCTTCTTTCGCGGACGGAAAGACGGATAACGTTCCGTCTCCAAGGGATTTCACGAACTGGCCATGATGCTTTTCAATGATCGCCGCCAAGACTTGGAAGTGGTTTTCGATCAGCACCGACCAACGCTGATCGCCCAACGCCTCCGCCAACGTTGTACTGCCTTCTACATCAGTGAAAAGTACTGAAGCCAAACCTTCGGTTTGGATCAGCTCGGGTCCATCTTCGCGCGCAGCATCAACCAGTTTTTGGATGGCCAGCTGCTCTTTACCCACGAGTTCAATATTTGGAGTTGGCACTGAAGCGTGGCGATTGATGATCTTCCAGGCTGCTCCCTCCAGGACAAAAATCAGAACGGTGCGGTAAAAGACGGCTTCATCAAAGCCGACGAACTGAATCTTGTGGACGAAGGATGACCATCCCGTCTCTCCGTTTTCGAAGGCCTCAGCTTCAACTTCTTCAAAAACGACGGGTGCCGGGATCTCCGCGAAAAAGCCGCTAACCCCATCGCGAACTGCTTGCCCGCTCCAAAACTCACCTTCGCCTGTTCCAACGAACCTTAGCTCATCTGATTTCGACAGAAAATCCTGCAACTCGTCAGTATTCTTCTTGGTTCTGAGTATTTCATACCAACGCCTGGAAACTGCCAGCAGTTCAGGAGAGGAACGTATCATCACAAATTACTCGAGACGCTAAATGGAATGAGACTTACAAGGTCTTGCAACCGGTATCTCCATTTTTCGAAAGATGCGGGTCAATGCTGCCGCTGAGGTTTGGTCAGATCAAGACTTTTGTATTTCTCCAGAACACAGCGCATCAGACGCAGATCAAAAAACGCGCGTCGAGTCAGAGCGTATTATCGATTGAGTTTCTAAGTTCGAGTCCGGATCACATGGCATCGAATCGCTTCGCTGTCTGAGAGCAACTCGTCGCTGTACTGACCCGCAAAATAGGATGCTTCATTCTTTTTGGCACACGCTAACCTAGAAGGTTCCCAGAACTACGCGGTGAATTTCGAAGTGCAGCACGCTCCGTCTTGACATGGTTATGCGAACTGGTTCAGCTTGCGGTCATGACGTTCACACGCATCCACTGCCATCGAATATCGGCCTGAGGTCGATAACCCACGCGAAATCCGCGGGAGGCAGCATTGGTATGCGGGCGAGGCTTATATCCTTGTAATTGCTCCAGATTAGAGTGCACGAGTCGGTTCGATTCCGACGCCTCCTACCATCCTCAGGAGGTGTCCGACATGGCGGACGAAGTCACGAACGCAATTGATTTCAAAGACAAAGATCAGGATGAAATTGATGGTCTCATGGAAAGTGTCGATCTAACTACCTACGGTCTGGAACGGGTGAAGATTGGTCATACTATAGGCCTGGATGACTCTGGCAGTGAGATTGATCCGCCAAATCCAAATCCCCGAGGTGGTCACGATGACCCAGAAAAAGACCCTTTAGACATGATCGAAGCCGCCTTCAACGAACGCTATTTCAATGGTTGGGATGCGACACCGGAGGAGCAAAGAATCAAGCTGATCAACATCCTCAACCACGCAATGAGCGACCCTGCATTTCAGAACAAGGTTGTATCCAACCCTGACGAACAAAATCGACGCATCGCCAGTGAAGCACTATTTGAAAAAGCAATGCGCAACGAACGTCGGCGAGAAATCGACTTTTACAAGAAGTACGCCTCAGATGACGATTTCAAATCAGGTCTTCACGAAGCTCTCATGCGCATGATGGAACAAGTTCTAAAGTCAGGAGACCACAGACCCGTAGGATAAACCTAGTGGTTTGTTGAGCTCAGCAATGCGCAAAACCCACCGGAAGCACACACCTGCAACTCTATCCTTGCCTTAAGTCTAGAACTCAAGGATCGCCCAATAGCAGAAATGCCGTCGGCATTCTGCACTTCTGAGTTGAAATCGCGCAAACTAATGCGCAAATCATGCAGACTTATGGGGTTCGTGCACGTTTGTGCGCGCCCCTACACACCCGCTTTCTAGGGATTGATGCACCGTCGGACTTGCAGGTGGTGTACAAAGTCTTTTCGGTCAACTCTGATCCGGGTCTGCACGCGCCTGCGCTTATTGCCATTGGCCGCTGGCGGTAACGCCAGCAATGCCGCCCGGACACTGGTTTGGGCGGCTATTTGGCCCGAATGTCAGCATCGCCCTGTTCAAGAAACCATGCGTAGGTCTCTCGTATTCCCTCTTCGAGGTTGACCTGCGGGCGCCACCCCATGTCGGCAAGCCGGGACACATCCATCAGTTTGCGCATTGTCCCATCTGGTTTGCTGGCATCCTGCGTGATCCGCCCGGTGAATCCGACCGTCTTGGCAACCATTGCTGCCAGTTCAGCGATCGAGATATCTTCTCCGCACCCTACGTTTATGTGGCTCAGCATGGGTTGCGTATTCTCTTCATAAACATCGCGGGGCAAGTCGAGTACAAACAGCGATGCCTCGGCCATGTCATCCACATGCAAAAACTCTCGACGCGGTTTACCAGTACCCCAGATAACCACCCCGTCCAACCCGTCCCGATGCGCTTCGTGGAAACGGCGGATCAAAGCAGGCAGCACATGACTGTTTTCCGGGTGAAAGTTATCACCGGGCCCATACAGGTTTGTCGGCATGACCGAACGATAATCGACCCCGTGCTGTCGATTATAGCTTTCGCACAGTTTGATTCCGGCGATTTTTGCTACTGCGTAAGGTTCATTGGTCGGCTCCAATACGCCAGTCAGCAGGGCGTCTTCGCGCATGGGCTGTGCGACAGCACGCGGATAGATGCACGAGCTACCCAGTTGCAGCAATGAGGTAACGCCTGCGGCAAATGCCTGATGGATGACATTACACTCGATCATCAGGTTTTCATAAATGAAGTCGGCAGGGTACGTATTATTCGCGTGAATTCCGCCCACTTTGGCCGCAGCGAGAATGACCACATCGGGGCGTTCCGTTTGCATGAAGTCCCGCACAGCAGACTGGTTGGTCAGGTCCAGTTCCGCGTGGGTGCGCGTGATCAGCGACAGCGCTTCACCCGCCGCTTGGCGATTTTTTAGACGGCGCAGGATCGCGCCTCCGACCATACCGCGATGCCCGGCAACATAGATTTTACGCATATGCCCCTCCTCAGCCATTTTCCAGACTGACAGGCAGATCGAACCCATGCTCTTTCAACAGGGCGTGGCGTCTGGCTGTTTTGAGGTCTTCCGACACCATTTCGGCGCACATTTCCTGAACGGTCAGTTCCGGCTCCCACCCCAGTTTGTTTTTGGCATTTGACGGGTCACCCAAAAGGGTTTCAACTTCGGCAGGGCGGAAATACTGAGGATCGATCCGCATAACTACGTCGCCCTGTTTCAGCGCCGGTGCCTTATCGCCGCGCACGGACTTAACGGTTGCGATCTCATCCACACCGTCGCCCGTGAACTCAAGCGAAACTCCCAACTCGTCAGCCGACAATTCGATAAACTGCCGGACGGAATACTGAACCCCGGTGGCAATGACGAAGTCTTCGGGCTGATCCTGTTGCAACATCAGCCACTGCATCCGCACATAGTCCTTGGCGTGGCCCCAATCCCGCAGGCTGTCGATATTGCCCATATACAGGCAGTCCTCGAGGCCCTGCGCAATATTCGCAAGACCGCGGGTGATCTTGCGTGTCACAAAGGTTTCGCCCCGGCGCGGGCTTTCATGATTGAACAAGATACCGTTGCACGCATACATTCCATAGGCTTCGCGGTAGTTCACCGTGATCCAGTAAGAATACAGTTTGGCCACCGCATAGGGTGATCGCGGATGGAACGGCGTGGTTTCACGCTGTGGGGTTTCCTGAACCAGACCATACAATTCGGATGTCGACGCCTGATAGAACCGTGTTTTCTTTTCCAGACCCAGAAACCGGATGGCTTCCAGCAAGCGCAGCGTGCCGATCGCATCCACGTCGGCCGTGTATTCAGGCGATTCAAAGCTAACCGCCACATGAGATTGCGCACCAAGGTTATAAACCTCGTCCGGCTGAACCTCCTGAATGATTCGGGTCAGGTTGGATGTATCGCTCAGGTCACCATAATGCAGGTGCAAACGCGGGTTGGGGACGTGCGGATCCTGGTAGATATGGTCTATGCGCTGCGTATTGAACGAGGACGCCCGGCGCTTGATACCGTGAACTTCATAGCCTTTTTCCAGCAAAAATTCGGCCAGATATGATCCATCCTGCCCTGTAATACCGGTTATAAGTGCAGTTTTTGTCATCGTCGCGTTCCACAAAACTCAATCTGGCTGATTGCACTCTCAGAAACAGCAAGATACCCCGGATTGCAAGCCAAGGCCGTCAGCAAGCGTTGAAAGCGGCGGAACTTTCCTGCGTGAAAACGCGCCAGGTCCGTCATTTCGGAGAAAGGAAACAAAGATGCGTATAGCGATGATCGGAACCGGATATGTCGGTTTGGTATCGGGCGTGTGTTTCTCGGATTTTGGCCATGACGTGATTTGCGTCGATAAAGCCGCCCAGAAGATCGAAATGCTGCAGGCAGGTAAAGTTCCCATCTATGAGCCCGGGCTTGACGCGCTGATGGCAAAAAACGTGGCCTCAGGCCGCCTGAGCTTTACCACCGACCTTACAGCTGCGGTCGATGGTGCTGACGCAGTCTTTATCGCGGTCGGAACTCCGACCCGCCGGGGCGATGGCCACGCCGATCTGACATATGTCATGGCCGCAGCAGAAGAGATTGCTCAGGCCGTAACGGGCTATACCGTCATTGTCACCAAATCGACAGTTCCAGTCGGGACGAACCGCCAAGTTCATGCGGTTGTTTCAGGCGCCAATCCCAGTGCTGATTTTGACGTCGCCTCAAATCCCGAATTCCTGCGTGAGGGGGCGGCGATTGACGATTTCATGCGACCCGATCGGGTTGTCGTGGGCGTCGAAAGTGAACGCGCCGCCGAAGTCATGGCCGAGATCTATCGCCCGCTTTACCTACGGGATTTCCCAATTCTGACAACGGATCTGGAAAGCGCCGAGATGATAAAATATGCGGCGAATGCATTTCTGGCCACAAAGATCACCTTCATCAATGAAATCGCAGGACTGTGCGAGCGCGTGAATGCCGACGTCAAAGAAGTTGCCCGCGGCATCGGTCTGGATGGTCGGATTGGCAACAAATTCCTACATGCCGGCCCCGGCTATGGAGGTTCGTGTTTTCCCAAGGACACCGCCGCTCTGGCCCGGATCGGGCAGGAACATGCATATCCCATGCAAATCACCGAAACGGTTATTCGTGTGAATGACGGGGTCAAAAAGCGGATGATCGAGAAGATCCGCGACGCGTGTAATGACAGCTTCAATCAAAAAACCGTTGCTGTCCTCGGCGTGACCTTCAAACCAAACACAGACGATATGCGTGATGCCCCGTCGCTGGCGATCATACCGGCCCTGATCGGCGGCGGCGCGACGGTTCGCGTGGTCGATCCGCAAGGCCGCGCCGAGGGCGAAGCCTTGCTTCCCGGTGTTGAATGGTGTGACGATCCCTACTCTGCTGCTGAAGGCGCAGATGTTGTCGTTCTGCTGACCGAGTGGAACGAATTCCGCGCGCTTAACCTGCCGGAACTTGCGGCTGCGATGAAGTCGCCGCAGATGGTCGATCTGCGCAACATCTATTCCAAACGGGCGGCCCTGAAAGCCGGGTTTCAAAGCTACGTCGGCGTTGGCCGGTAAACACCGCTTAGGTCGCCGCATAAAGCGGAACCGAATTGTCAGCGCCTTGCGCCAGTGCCTTGCTTTGATCCTGTCGTACTTTTTCATAGAGGGCGAGCGCCTCTTTCGAGAACAGTGCTTTTGGGGGCTCAACGTGCAGAAAATTACTTTGTGCGTCCCTTCCCCGCGCCGGCATCGCGTAATCACGTTGGGCAACAAGCTGCCTTGCATTTGGGTTCAGATACCGGATCGCCAGACCAATTCGCCGATCGTCTGACCGGTTCGGGCCCGAACCATGTATCGTCAACCCGTGGTGCAAAGACATTTGTCCGGGCGTCAATTCGATGTGGGTCTTGTCTTCTTCGGCAACTTCGACAGCGATCTCTTGTCCGCGCGACAGCAGGTTGGTTTCCGAATATGTATCGTTATGCGGCAGAATCGGATTCTTGTGGCTTGCCCGCACGAAATCCATGCATCCGCTTTCTACGGTTGCGGGCGATAGAGCGATCCACGCAGTCACCTGATCCGGTGTTTCGCCCATACCCCAATATGTCAGGTCCTGATGCGTCCCGACCGTGTGCTTGGTCCCAGGTTCTTTAACAAAAAACTCGGCGGACCAGATCATGATGTCCGGCCCCAATACACCCTGAACCACATCCAGAACACGTGCATCCAGCGCAATGCGCGCGGCCATCGGCATGACCAGATGTGCGTTCACCCGTTTGTAGGTATTCAACGGCAGCGGAAGATCCGCGTCTTGCCAATCTCGTTCAATCCCTTCGAACTCGGCGCGTATCTCAGACGCTTCTTGCTCGGAAAATACACTCAGAGGAAACAGGAAGCCGTCTTCCCAATAGCGGGCCGATTGCGTTTGGGTCAGCGTGGACTGATGTTTGGCGCTTTGATCGGCCATGCGTGTTCCTCCCCGATGCATGATTGGAAAAGGATAAGACAGAGTTTGAATTTCACAGAACGCGAACTCTTGCTCGTCAGGCTAAGTTCAGCTTAGCCTATTCACATGGCGACCCGTATCCCGTCCTTGAATTGGTTGCGCGTGTTCGAGGCGGCCGCACGAACCGAGAGTTTCTCCCGCGCGGCCGCACAGTTGAACATGTCAGCCGCAGCCGTCAGCCAACAGGTCAAGGCGCTGGAAACGCAGCTTGGGACACCCTTGTTCCATCGCCATGCCCATTCCGTCACCCTAACCGAAGCTGGTCGTGCTTATTTGCCGTCGGTTCAGCAATCGCTTTTGATGCTTGAAACTGCGACGACCGGACTGTTTGGGGAAACAAGGGAACAACGGCTTTATGTTCAATCTGTGCTGTTGTTCGCGCATGGGATCCTGGCTGCAGGTTTGCCGGACTTTCACGCGTCATATCCGCAGATCAACTTGTCACTGACCACCGGAAACGTGACCTCGGACTTTTCCAACCGGTTTACCGACCTTCAGATCGTTTTTGGAAACCCGTCCCTGTTTGGAACCGAGGGCGATGAATTGCTTCGCGAACACCTTTACCCGGTTGCGCCACCGGACGTGGCGACCCAGATAAGTCAGCCACAAGACCTGTTCAAGTTTACTCTGATCGAAGTGTCTACGCACCGAGCAAGCTGGCCACACCTTTTCGAAGCCCTTCGATTGCCCGCAGGACAAGCCCAGTACTTCTTCGCTGATAATTCAATCATGGCCGCAGAACTGTCCGCCAGTGGAGGCGGCATCGCGCTGGCCCGCGCCCCGGCGTCAGGTCGGATCATGTCGTTGTCTGGTCTGGTGCCATGTCTGGACGGGGTCACAGTCCCAGGCCAAGAGGCGTATCACCTGATATACCAGTCACGCGCAGCCTTGCGGCCTTCGGCTCGCGCCTTTCGCGAGTGGATCATGGACTACAGCGCCGCAGTCCAGACCCTATAACGTCCCTGCCCCGTCACTTCGCGAATCAAACCCCGATCCGTAAAACGATCTATGTTGCGCTGAACCGCCGCACGAGAAGCTTGTGTCAGCTCTTGTGCCAATGGCGCTGAAACCATGGGCCATGACCTGAGAACATCAATCAACAAGGGCGGCGTGCGCCCGCTCAGGTCGTGTATGGCGTCACGGGCACGGTCCTCCCACGCGTTCACGCGATCAAGGTGCAATAGACCCGCCAGAACCGCCTGCCCCGCCCCGTTGATCCACGCCGAGAGCTTTTCATCCGTCGCCCCCACCCCACGCAAGGCTCCGGGCCCAGACAGCGCCAGTGGCATGAACATCGCTCCGCCCCGGCCCATAGTCGCGCCATGCCGGGCGGCGATGATTGCGGCTTCGGTGTCCTGCCCAACCCTTTGAGACAGCGCTCGCCAAGCATGAAACCCGATTGCAGCCTGCGTGACCGGATGCAAGCCCTCGGCGTTCTCCATCACTTCGGCCAGATCGGCAACCGCTTCGGGAACCTCTTCGATCCCCTGAGCCAGTCGATCCAGAAACGCAGTCAGACCCGAGGCCCATCCCCCTTCCGACGGACCCGCCCCCGAGGTTAGTCGTCGGACAGCCCAGCCTGCGCGAAACAGCGCCTGCACATCGTCTCCGGTCGCCCCAATGCGCAAACCCGTCCATAAAGCCAGCCGATCGACACTGATGCGATCACCGGTCCACCACCCCAGATCCGACACATCCATAAGAGCCAACCGATGTGTCCAACCTGTTGGGCCGGCCCTCAGACGCTCGTCCAACGCGCCAAACGTGGCGGCCAGGTCTGCCAGCTCGAAAGAAAGTTCGGCCTGCGCCGCACGCCAATCGCGTGGATCAAACAGCAGGCGACGATCGGCCTTAGGTCCCGGTAGCAGGAAATCTTCTTCTACCTCTCCATCACCATCGTCGGGCAGAAACCAAAGATCATCCTCTTCCGACGGGTCGGCATCATAGATGCTTGGAGGCCCGAGCGTAGTGTCGTCCTCATCCTGGTCCGGCCTGACAGGGTCTGATGTCATGGCCGCTATATTTCTGTTAATTGCGATCCTTCACAAGGCGTTTTCGAACACCGAAAGAAATCAGCTTCTGAAAGTCCGGGTGTAAAGTTCCAGCAGACATTACAGATCGGCCTGTTCGTCAGTGATGATAGGCATAAACCCACGCCGTTTCCGCGATCCGGTGGCGTTGGTCATCTGTAATGTTTTCGCAAAACTGCAATCAAAAACGCAGGGGTGGTCGCTAAATCCGGTTCCCTTTGACCGACTTGCCGCGCTATCTCTTTCGCATCGCAAGTCGAGGAGATGCAGCGCATGAGCGAGACGGTCAAACTAAATCTGGAAGACATCCAAACCCTGTGTCAGACCGTTTTGGCCAAGTCAGGTTTCGGGCCTGATCATGCACAGGCCATCACCGAGACATTGGCCACTTGCCAGTTTGACGATTGCCAGTCTCATGGGCTTTTCCGGCTTTTCATGTGCGCCGAAACGATGAAGGCCGGAAAGATCGACGGGCACGCCGCGCCTGTTGTGACCCCCTCCGACAACGCAATTGTCCGCGTAGATGCCCAAGGCGGAATATCCCTGCTGGCATTCCAGAGCGCCCTGCCGGTTCTGATCGAAAAAACCCATACCCACGGAATCGCAGCAATGGTCATAAACCGATGCTATCATTTCTCTGCATTGTGGCCAGAAGTCGAGCGCTTATCCTCGGCTGGTCTTGCGGCTATGGCCATGGTGCCCAGCCATTCATGGGTGGCCCCGGCAGGCGGCACCCGGGGCAGCTTGGGGACAAACCCGCTGGCATTCAGTTGGCCTCGTTCTGGCAAAGATCCCTTTACCTTCGATTTCGCCACAAGCGCCTTTGCGCGTGGAGAGATTGAGTTGTACCGCCGGGCCGGAAAACCATTGCCGGAAGGCGTGGCCATAGACAAGGACGGAAACCCGACAACAGACCCGCAGGCTGCAATGGAAGGGGCGATGTTGACGTTCGGCAGCTACAAGGGATCAGCCCTTTCGATCATGATCGAGTTGCTGGCCGGGCCTTTGATCGACGATCTTACCAGTCTTGAAAGTATGGAATTCGCCGAAGGTGAAGGCGGGGCCCCCTATCACGGCGAGATCATCTTGGCCTTTGACCCTGCCCAGTTCAGCGGCGGTCGCGTGTCGGAAAATGACGCGCGGGCCGAGCGGCTGTTTTCGGACATTTCCGATCAGGGGGCACGCCTGCCATCCCAGCGCCGCTATGCTGCCCGCAGTCGGAATATGGCCCGAGGCTTTGTAGAGGTTTCGAAATCGCTTTACGACGATCTACAAGTCCTTGCCCAACAAGTCTGACGCCACTTCCCCTTGGCGAAGTGGCTGGCTAAGAAGGTTCTCCAATCAATTTCAGGAGACCCAATTGGACCGCATCGCTCGCACCATAGCCACCGAAATCAGCGCACGGCCCGAACAAGTCGAAGCAGCCGTCAAATTATTGGACGAAGGCGCCACTGTCCCGTTTGTAGCGCGCTATCGCAAAGAGGCGACAGGCGGGCTGGACGACACGCAATTGCGCGCGCTTTCCGACCGCCTGACATATTTGCGAGAACTGCAGGCGCGTCGCGATACGATTCTGAATACGATCAAGGATCAGGGCAAACTGACTGACGATCTTGCCAAGTCGATTATACAGGCCGAAACCAAGGCACAGTTGGAAGACATCTACCTGCCCTATAAGCCCAAACGCCGCACTAAGGCGATGATTGCCCGAGAAAACGGGCTTGAGCCGCTTGCAGACGCCATTCTTGCAGACAGGACCGCAGACCCGGACGTGTTGGCATTGGGATACCTGACTGAAACGATTGTAACGACAAAGGACGCATTGAACGGTGCTCGTGACATCATCACCGAGCGGTTGACCGAAAATGCCGTATTGCTGGGTGAGCTTCGAGCATTCATGCACCAAGAGGCATTACTGTCAGCCAAGGTGATCGAAGGCAAACAGCAAGAAGGCGCAAAGTTCAGAGATTATTTTGATCATTCCGAACTATGGGCGAACACCCCCTCGCACAGGGCACTAGCCATGTTGCGCGCGTCCAAGGAAGAAATTGTGACACTGGATATCGCGCCGAACTCCGAAGATGGGGCTGCACGGGCGGAAGCCATCGTAGCTGCGCATCTCCATACGCGTACTGATGCGCCTGGCGACGTCTGGCTGCGCAAGGTCGCTGGCTGGACCTGGCGCGTCAAACTATCCTTGTCGATGATGGTAGAGATGATGGCGGAGCTGCGCAGCCGCGCGCAAGATGAGGCAATTCTTGTTTTTTCATTCAATCTCAAAGACTTACTGTTTTCCGCACCTGCCGGAACCAAGGCGACGTTGGGTTTGGACCCCGGAATTCGCACCGGAGTAAAGGCGGCAGTCGTCGATGCAACTGGAAAAGTGCTTGAGACAGAAACACTTTACCCGTTTCAGCCCAAGAATGACCTTGACGGCGCGAAACACACGATCCTGAGTCTTGTGCGCGCGCACAATATCGAGCTGATCGCCATTGGTAACGGAACCGCAAGCCGGGAAACCGAAAGGCTTGTTTCTGATGCATTAAAGCATATTCCAAAGACTGAAAATACGCCGACAAAGGTTGTCGTGTCCGAAGCTGGTGCTTCTGTCTATTCGGCCTCTGAACTTGCCGCGCGTGAGTTCCCGGATCTGGACGTGTCATTGCGAGGCGCTGTTTCGATAGCACGCAGGTTGCAGGATCCCCTGGCTGAACTGGTGAAGATCGAACCAAAGTCGATTGGGGTCGGACAATATCAGCACGACGTCGATCAGCATCGGTTGTCACAGTCTCTGGACACGGTCATCGAAGACGTCGTGAACGCAGTCGGCGTTGATCTGAATACGGCCTCAGCTCCCCTGCTCTCACGTGTCTCTGGTTTGGGGCCTGTTTTGGCGGACTCAATCGTTGCCCATCGTGATGTGCATGGCGCATTTAAATCTAGAAACGACTTGTTGAACGTCGCGCGCCTAGGCCCCCGAGCCTTTGAACAATGCGCTGGCTTCCTTCGCATTCTAAATGGGTCCGAGCCGCTGGATGCGTCTTCGGTACATCCAGAAGCCTATAAGGTTGCCCGACGGGTCGTCTCTGCCTGTGGACGGGATATTCGTCAGATCATGGGGCAAGAAGGTGCCTTGAAAAACCTGCAAGCCGAGCGCTTTACCGATGACAAGTTCGGCCTTCCCACTGTTCAGGACATTTTCACGGAACTTGAAAAGCCTGGGCGCGACCCTCGACCAAGCTTTGTCACGGCTTCGTTCAAGGACGGGGTCGAGGATATTTCAGACCTTAGACCCGGAATGAAGTTGGAGGGGACGGTTACAAATGTCGCGGCCTTTGGAGCGTTCGTCGACATCGGCGTTCATCAGGATGGATTGGTTCATGTGAGCCAACTGGCGGATCGGTTCGTCAAAGACCCTCACGAAATAGTTCAGACGGGCCAAGTCGTGAAAGTCACCGTCGTCGACATTGATGTCAATCGAAAGCGAATTGGCCTGAGCATGCGCAAAACCAGAACGGCGTCGGACAATCAAAAACACGACGGCAAGAGTACATCGAGACAAACCCGTAAATCTGAGCGAAACGAAAAGCAACGCGCAAAAAATGACAATAATGCGCATCACGGCGCACTTGGCGATGCGCTTCGATCAGCGATGAAGAAGCAGTGAGGTCTGTGGCCTCCAATAATTCGCCCCTTCTATTCGAAAGCCTCTGGCTCCAGCTCCTCCCAAAAAGAAAAAATCCTAGTGGCGTTCAGGCCTGAGCGCCACCCATGCGAACGGAAATGTTCGCGATCTAGATCATTGTCCAAGCCTGCCATAAACAGTCTCTTGTCAGCGTCGCGTTGCGTTGGGTTTCGCCGCGAAACCAGCTCTTCTACCACGGAGAGTTTTCTGGACCTTTCGGTGCGTTCCGCAGCACGGGCGGCATAGGCCTTTTCTTCCTGAACTTTTTCTTCCTGCCTCAGTCGCGCGGATTCAATCGCTTCGGGACTTGGGGCAACCTGCGCTTCTTCGATTGGCGGCTTGTAGTCATCACGCAAGGCAGCGGACAGGTACCCGAGAGTAGACTTCACACCCCCCTGCCCTGTTACATAATCCAACTTTTGCTGAACATATTTTTCACCATGTTCAGCGATCCACTGCCGCGCCAGCCGGTCTGAGACCCCTTGCTTACGAAGTGTCTTGTAAACCGCCAGATTTCGCACACCATCGCTATCGTCGATTTCGAACATAGCTTTCTGCGGGTTCCCTTTAATCCGGAACCTTATGTCCGTAACAGAACGCCCCTTTTTTAGAAATTCTGGCTCAATAAGTATATCCGAGCTTTTATTTACTTCATTGACGGCTGGCTTGATTATCTTTGCGTTTAAATGTTTGAAGCTGCTGTAGTAGTCGCTGCCATCAACGCCCATGAGTTTTCTGAACACATCCAAGGACCACCATCCTGTGGATCCGGTCCTTACAAAACGATAACAGTTTTCATAAAGCGCCAACCCATGACCGGAACTGAAATTGCGTTGGATTTGCACATTGATCAAAGCATAGATCTTTGGGTCGTAGAGTTTCTGCGCCAGCGCGGGCGAGTAGGCATATTCACAAACACCACTTTTTAGCTTTGCAAAGCTAAGCAGCGAAGAAACGCCCCACTCTTGCCGGCCTTGCTCATCCAACATGTCCCATTCTGCGACGGTTTCCGCCAAAGCACGCAAACTTGCGCGCAATGTATCAAAATCATTGGAGTTATAACCAACCATCATGGCAAGTGTGCGTGCATCTATCGTGTGCGTAGATGCAGAAGTCAGCGCATCGTATGCATTGAGTAGCAGCACGTTAGAAAGCTTGCGTTGTAGCAGCGTGAGTTTACCGCTGATATGTATCGCGGCCACATTCTTTTTTACCGTCTCCCGACGCAAAGCGCCTGAAAGGTGGTCCATGTCCAATTGTGTTTCCGGCATGATTCTGCCTGACTGCTCGTTTCAGTATTTGTGGCACGAAGGGTACCCAAAGATCAATCACCTTTAGGTACCCAAATACAGTATGAGGCAGTTCCTGCAAACGGGTACCTTACTGTCGCGCGCAGAAAGTTATCCCCAGAAAAAGACCTCAGGCGACTCTCAACGCAATCGTACACTCTAACCAGCGGTAAGAAATGCGCATGAATAGGGTCTGAAACTCAAGAAAATCAGCCAACCCGAGAATCGGTGCATGTCGTACCGAGTCCTGCCACCCTTGGTCCCGTAACTTGGCACCTTTTAGCCTGAGTATTGGTGCCCATTAACCTGTAAACAGGTACCAAGTAGCGAGTAAGTCTCTGGTTTTATTTGTTTTCTTTTTCGCAAAGTAATTGAACTATCTAAAAAATAGAAACTATTTGTTGTGCTCATTTTCAATATTCCGAAAGTTTCGCGGCGAAACTCGATCAATTCTTGATTTTCTGTGGACAACTTCAGGGCCAAGGATAGCTTTTGTGGAAAATGTGCGCTACCTTGCGCTATATATGCCGCTAAGGCGAACATTTCCTGAGGCCCAGACAGTGAACAAATCCAACCCTCCTCAACTACCACCCTATTTGAATCTCGATCCGAAAGAAGCAGCAAGTAAGTTACCGGACCCTATAGGGACTTCTCGATTCGCAAAAGCCGCAGCATTCTGCACGAAAGGCAGAGAGGATTTAGCGCGTAGAGGTTACGCACCTGACGGCGAAAAACGGCTCCGCCGCTTTTCAATCTGGGAGATAACAAAATATCTCATTCCAGTCGCACCAGCGCACCTAAGGCGAGTACTCAAGGCGAACCCAGACCTTCCACAGGGTGAAGGCGAAACGGGGTCCAAGTGGTTTTCCTTGGAAGAGGTTCTGACGTTGCGAAAGCACTTTGCGGCGGGAGGTGTCAGCACCAAGGAATATTTGCCATATCGACCTGAGGGGTTGCCAGCAAAGGTTGTTGCAGTCGCAAATTTCAAGGGGGGTGTCGGGAAAACATCCACTGCAGCTCATCTTGCCATGTCCGCCGCCTTGGATGGATACCGTGTTCTGGTGATTGACCTCGACAGCCAAGGGTCGATGACGTCCATCTTGGGGGGTAACGTCGCAGACGAGTGGCAGACTGTGTTTCCACTGATTGCAAAAGATTACGCACAGGCCGTCCAGCAGGAAAACCGAGTTCGGAATGCGGCTGGACAATCAGAAATTCCGCTGGATGAGACCTTGAATGAAGCTCTTAAGACTGGTCCGAGCGACGTAATACAAAAAACCCATTGGCCCAACATCGATCTTATTGGCGCTCAGCTTAACTTGTATTGGGCAGAATTTCAGATACCGGTCTGGCGAATGGGTTTGCGGAGTTGGCCGTTGTGGGATGGCTTGACCAATTTCCTGCATCAGGACGGAGTTTTGGACGACTATGACATAGTGTTCTTGGATACCCCTCCTGCACTTGGGTACCTTACGATCAACGCTCTGGCTGCGGCGGATATTTTGTTGGTGCCCCTTGGGGCTTCATTCTTGGAGTTCGATTCGACCGGTCGATTTTTCGACATGCTGTACACGACCTTCGCGAGTATAGAGGATGGAGAGAACGCCGCTCAGCGAGCAGCGGGGCTTCCAGAACTTAAGTTCGAATGGGACGTTGTCAGAGCAATCATTACTCGATTTGATGCCAGTCAACAGACCGATATGGCAAATGTGATCCAGGCCTATTTCGGGGATTTCATGAACGCCTATAGACAGGACTACACCGCTTTGGTTGGGCAAGCCGGTGAGCAGGTCAATGGCATTTACGAAGCGGACTACCGGGACTTCAATCGCGATACTTATGTGAGGGGTCGCGAAACCTTCGACAGAACTTATGCGGAATTCAAAGAGGTTCTGATCGGGTGTTGGTGGCGGGATACCCATATGGGAGACAAGGCAGATGGCTAAACGCAGAAGATTGTCCGCTCCGGACACAACAGAGTTGGAGCAGATGGAGGCAGGTTTCGCGGCGAAACCCTCACTGAATCCATTTGAGGCAAAAGGGGCTACGCCTCCAATTGCCAAGGTTGCTGCCGAAGCCGCCACATTAAACAGCATGGCTTCCGTCACGGATAGGGTGGCACTGGCTCAGGACCAAGGAGATGCAGCGCGTTGGCGTGATGCCCAGGAAACCGGGCTCGTTGCGGAAATGATTCCGCTGGATCAGATAGATGCTGACTTTATCCGCAGGGACCGTATGGTCGAAGACGATGAGGCCATGAATGAATTGTTGGATTCACTGCGTTCGCATGGCCTGAGAACGCCGGTCGAGGTAACAAGGAACGAAGACGGTTTTGGGCTCATCTCAGGATACCGAAGGCTCAAAGCGTTCCGACTGCTTGCCGATACGGACAGTTCTTTTTCGTCGATCCCGGCCTTTGTGCGAGAGGCGGGTTCGGGGCAGGGCGCCTATATTTCAATGGTGGAAGAGAATGAGATTCGGTCAAATCTGACCCCATATGAACGTGGGCGAGTAGCTGTTCTGGCAGCAGGGCAGGGGGTCTTCGACTCCACCGAGGCCGCGGTTGATGCACTATTTGCAGCTGCTTCTAAGGCAAAGCGATCCAAAGTAAGAAGTTTTGCGATCGTTCATGAGGCGCTGGGTGATCTCCTGCAGCATCCAGTTAGTCTTACGGAAAAAGCCGGTTTGAAATTGGCCGCTGCGCTTCGATCCGGCGCGCAGCCAAAGTTGCGCCAAGTGCTGGCGGACGCCGGCACGCTTGAAATGCGCGAAGAGTGGGCGCTGCTGGAAGAAGCCTTGAAATCAGAGCCGAAGCCGACAAAGGAGAAAGCGCGTGGTGGACGTCCGCGACAAGTCTTGCATCTGAAACCTGTGCAGCTTCCTGGAGGCGGAAAAGTCTCAGCAGAGCTTTCCTCGACGGAAGTGCGGATCAAAATCAGTTTGCAGGATGTCTCAGTTGACGAGGCCGAAGAACTAGTGAAGCAAATAGCGGAACACCTTAGTTAGTTTGGTGGGGAGCCTCATCTACAGTAACCACCCGTTCTGCAATTTCACTCAGGAGCGTCGATTTGGGTCATTGCCAGGTGGTGCGCAAAAGTGGATAATAAAGATTATTATGTATTGAGCGGGTAATGTGGCTTAAGATTGAAAAACGGATATGTCCTAGACGACAGCTTGTTGATGCTGCTTCCACATACCGGTGAATTACATCCGGAATTTATTAACCACAAATATGTTCATGATTTCGTTCAAAGACGCCCAATATCCTGAAGATGTAATGCCTTAGGCTGTGTTCTTTTGCGCCAGAAACAACGTGCCCTAACCGTGATCAGCAAGAGGTTAAGGCAGAACACCGCTCCATTTTCCAGCGGCTTATTTTGTGGACATCATGCAAACCAGTGAATTCGGCGTGAGAAGTCGACAATGTGGGATTCGGGCCAAACCCAGAACGAATACCAGACTACCCGGGGTGCAAGGACTGGAGGCGCGTGTCGATACATAATGATCGCTGTCCCAGAGTCTTCCACTCCGTAATCGCCCTCGCGGCAACCGTCATCTATTAGTTGTATGTCCCGACCCTAACTCACAGTGGTGTAGACATACTACAGGTTTGCGTGTTGCTGTACGTGACTCTGAAACAGTCTGAGATCGGCTTTGAGGGTCAACCCCTGCGGGAGATTTCCTCGTCGATTGGGATCTCAAATGTTCCAAGGCACATTTCCTTCCTCTCGGATGGCACCCCAAAAAGAAAGGGTCTTGGGCTGATTGAACTGGCCCAGAATCCCGAAGATCGACGCCTGACGCTTCCCAAGCCATCAGAAGCTGGAATTGAGCTGATGACGGCAATTTCCTGCCGTCTGCTACACCGGCCTGCTGCTGAGCTTCGAAGGCCAAAGCCGGAAGCGATCGAGGCTTTGGATTTCCCGGACGATGTCGCAAAGCTGAAGAAAGGCGACTACGACTACATTGACCCGGACTCGCTGGAAAGACGGGATGATCAAAAATCCCAATAGGCAGAGTCGCACCAGGCACCGCTAGTGCGGCGTGTTGAGTGGATAGGATGAGCTATCCAAAATCTACAATATCCTGCAAAGCGGGCGGAAACAGGTCCGCGCAGTGGGGCTGCAGGCGTGTGCGCATCAAGTGAATTACGCCATAGCGCAAAAGAATAATTTTTACGTTGTAGCGTAACTTGCTTTGATTTACGCTGTGCCGCAAATGGAGCCAAGTCATGGACCTCACCGCCCGAACCGCTGAGCAGATCGGCGAGGCACTCCGCCGGAAGCGCAAGGCGCGCGGCTGGACCCAAAGCGATATCAGCGCTCGCACGAATTTGCGTGTCGCGACGATTTCGTCGCTCGAGAATGGCGACTCGGGAACCAAGCTCGCCACGGTGCTTGCTGTCATGGCTGCGCTTGGGCTTGAGTTCCGATTGGTGGAGCGCGGTGGCTCGCTTGAGATAGAGGATATCTTCTGATGGCCAAACACGGGCGCAGCAGCACGATGCAGGTGCGCCTGAACGGACGGTTGGTGGGGACTTTGCGTCTCGCCGGATCGGGAGCGATCAGCTTTGCCTACGATCCCGATTGGCTGTCGTGGGAGCACGCCATGCCCATCTCGTTGTCACTGCCTTTGCGCGAAGAGGCGCATCAAGGTGGTGCTGTCATTGCCTATATGGAAAATCTGCTTCCGGACAATCAGGCAATACGTGAGCGCGTGGCCGCGCGGGTGCGCGCAGGTGGCACGGACGCGTGGTACATGCTGGAGAAGATCGGGCGGGACTGCGTGGGGGCGTTACAATTTGTTTCGGGAGAGATGCCCGAGGTGGGCGCGCTCGAGGGAGAACCCGTATCTGCGGCGCAGATTGCTGACATGCTGCGCAACCTCGCAAGCGCTCCGCTAGGCTTAACCGAAAAAGACGACTTCCGCATTTCCATCGCAGGGGCCCAGGAGAAAACGGCGCTGCTACGCCACGAGGGCGTGTGGATCCGCCCGTCCGGGCTCACCCCTACAACCCATATCCTCAAAACCCAGCTTGGCATTCTGCCCGCAGGGATCGATTTGTCTGACAGTGTTGAGAACGAATATTTCTGCATGAGCTTCTGTCGCGTCATGGGGATGGAGGTGGCGGAGGTCGAGATTGCCGACTTCGAGGACGTACGGAGCCTTGTTGTGACACGGTTTGATCGGCGTTGGGCCAAGGATGGTCGATTGATCCGCCTCCCGCAGGAAGACTTTTGCCAGGCGCTCACAGTTCCACCCAGCCAGAAATATCAAATGGATGGCGGGCCGGGGATCACCGAAGGGATCGGGTTGCTGGCGGGCAGTGATGACCCCGAGTTGGATCAGCGCGCGTTTTTCCGTGCGCAGGTCCTATTTTGGCTTTTGGGAGCGACAGACGGGCATGCAAAAAACTTCAGCATCGCATTGCGCCCTGGCGGTTTCCGCATGACCCCGCTCTATGATGTGTTAAGCGCCCAGGAAGCTGTGAATGACGGGCAAATCCGCCAGAACCGGATGCGTCTCGCGATGGCCGTCGATGGACACTACCGGATTAACGAGGTGGTGCCTCGTCATTTCCTGCAGGCTGCGAGGGCGGCAGGTTTTGGTGTGGCGCTGGCGGATAAGGTTTTGTCGGATATCGCGTCTGAACTTGAACTCGCCTTGGACACGACACTAGCGGATTTGCCGGACGGGTTCCCAACGCCGTTGGCGGAATCCATTGCTGCTGGCGTGCGACGTCGGGCGGCTGCCTTTCATGGGGGATGATCAGCAGGTCATGTTTCCACTTTTTAACATAATTTAGCTTCTACGCTTTTGTAGTTGTAGCCGGTACCGGTGCTGGTCCAATGCTTTGATGCGCTATCTCTTTCCCAAGTAAAGGGCGCATCACTGTCAGCAGTATGTAAAATGCTGACCGTGCAATTTTAGCGGACGGTCCAGAGCTGAGCGGAAGCACCTGAGTGTACTTCTGCAGTCGCAGCCTGTCTTCCAGAAGTTCGATATTACGCAAAAAATTCGCCTAAACACAGGATTGGAGAAAGAGATTCTGGTGATCCATGTTCCACTGTTCCAGCCGGGCATGATCCAGAAATGTGCCGCACCCATAATGGGTGCAACTAGGATCGATTGCGTCGACCCATCCTCGTAACTTGTCAAAACCACGTGCCCCCAGTAGGTATTTGGTATGTTTCGCTTGGTCCTGTCGATACTTCTTGTTGTTGCATTCTCTGGCGCATTCGCAGCGTCGGTGAAGCATGGCTTGACCCATGGATCGGATCATTCTCGTCATCATGCTCAAATGGCGGGCGACGATCCGTTGGCTGATGCCAAGAAAGCTGCTGCGGATTGTTGCGACACCACTAGCGGCATGGGTTCAACATCCTGTTTTGGTGATCTTGTCGCCACGGCGGGGATTTCGCCGATTGCTCCATTGGTTATCGCAGTGAGTGGTTTGACGCACGCTGGAGCCGATTTTTCGGGCCTCGCACTGGGTGTTCCCACCGGTCCACCGAAAGCCTGAATGGCAACGGGCGCTCGCCCGCATTCCGTTCAAATTTCACATCAAAGGACCGACAGACATGATCACACGTCGTCACTTCATCAAACTTTCTGCAACTGCCTTCATCGCGACCGCTCTTCCCGTCCGTGCAGGCACCCCAATGCACGTGCTCAGCTCAACAAGTTGCGGATGTTGTCACGCGTGGGCCGACTTGGCTCGCGCACGTGGCTACGCCGTCACCGTTGAGGAACTTACAGACCCCGAGGCACAGAAGTCAGCGCGGGGTATCCCTTTGAACCTCGCCTCTTGTCACACTATTGAAGCCGATGGTTATGTCTTTGAAGGCCATGTACCGTTCGAAGCACTGGAAGCCGTATTGAAGGATCGGCCTGGCATCACAGGGCTTGCTGTTCCTGGCATGCCAATGGGCTCCCCTGGTATGGGCGACGATCCGTCCGCCCGTTACGACGTCATTGCATTTGGGGGAGAGGCTGGGGCCGGTACGGTATACTACCGCGCGGGCACCGCGCAGCCATTCGATACCTGATGCCTGGGCGCACAACACTCTTGGTCACCGGTGGGCTTGCGCTCACCGGTTTCGCCGTAGCTTTCGTTCTGGCCCAGCCCTCTAAGGCCGTCGGTCTATTGACGCCGGATGACGCCGAACTGTTCGCCACTGGCCAAGATATCTATGTAGACCAATGTGCTGCCTGCCACGGAGCACGCCTGGAAGGACAGCCAAACTGGCAGATACGCGGCGAGGATGGCTTGCTACCGGCACCGCCGCATGACACAACAGGGCATACGTGGCACCACGATGATGAAACGCTTTTCGCCCTGACCAAATTTGGCCTGGCCGGACTGATAGAGAATGCGCCCGCAACTGGTATGCCGGTCTATGAAGGCGTGCTCAGCGATGACGAAATCATTGCGGTGCTGTCCTTTATTAAATCAACCTGGCCTGATGACATTCGTGAGTATCACGACGAACTGAATGTCCAATCCGAATAGAGGAAAACTTAGATGATCAAACAAACTCTTCTCGGTTTGGCCGTAGCAACGGCTCCAATGCTTGCGGCTGCGCATTCAAAGTCCGAAGAAACGACACCGGCTGACGGCGCGACTGTCACGGAGGTGCGGGAGCTTTCTATGCGGTTCGATGATGCGATGCGCATCATCTCGGTCACGCTGACCTCACCAGATGGTGACGTCAAAATTGAACGCGAGACAGGTATGGACCCCACCACAGAATTCCGGGCCACGCCGTCGGAAGAGCTTGCACCTGGAAGCTACCGCTTCGACTGGCGGGGTATGGCGTCAGACGGTCACCCGATGCAGGGCAGCTTCTCTTTCACGGTCGCTGAGTGATCGGTTTGGCCCCAATTGACGGTGTGGTCGCCTTGGCCATTTTGGCGAAAACACTTGGCTACGGCGCGGCGCTGCTGGCAATGGGTGGCGTCTTGTTCACGGTCCTCTTTGCCAAACGCGCTGAAGAGTCTGTTCTACGCTTTGCGCGGCACTTCGCGGTCGGATCCGCGATTGTCGGTTTGGCCGTACTTGCTCTACGTTTTGGCATCAGAGCAGCGCGGATATCTGGGATGGGCTTTGAGGGCGCGACGGACCCAATGATGCTTGGTTTTGTCTGGGACAGTCCGCTTGGCACCGCCGCGATTTGGCGAGGGGTGGGTGAACTCGCGATATTGGCAATTCTGCTCCCGCGCGTCGGGCAGCGGATCGCTTTGGCGGGCACCCTTGCCATTGCGATTTCCTTTGCCCAGGTTGGACACTCGCTCGGACAGCCCAAGTCGGCTCTCGCAATCTTGCTGGTTCTGCATTTACTGGCTGCCGCGTTTTGGGTCGGTGCTCTCCTGCCTTTGCGCAAAGCGGCGCTCACTCCAACTGGGGCCGATCTACTGCACCACTTTGGCAATGTCGCTGCTTATGGAGTTGCCGTCCTGATTGTTGCAGGCGCAGCGCTCGCGTGGCTGCTTGCGGGCTCCGTGACCGCTTTGTTCGGAACGGCCTATGGATTGGTGCTTTTGGTCAAGGTCGGGATCGTTTCCGCCCTTTTTGGCATCGCGGCGCTGAACAAGTTGAAACTCGTTCCGGCTCTCAGGGCAGAGCAGCATGACGCGACTATCGCGCTCCGACGGTCGATTTCGATGGAGATGTTGGCTGTTGTCCTGATCCTGCTTACAACGGCGACGCTAACCAGTGTGACGACACCTCCTATCAATCTCTAATGGGCAATGATCCGAAGCCGAAACTGCAAAGTTTTGTTACGAATGTCCGTTTAGGATGGGCTGCGGTCCTTTAGTATCAGCAGGCCAATGACCGCTGCGTCTGCGGAGCAGTCCTTCACGCCGAGTGCAGCGAATGACCGCTTCGAGCCCAAAGGCGACGTCGCGTTCAGACGCAGCATCGGTCAACAGGGCGGAAACCAGACATTCGCTGCCGATGCAGCAAGTAGCTATGAAGAATACGAAATCGGACCTTCAGCGAAAAGTCAGTTGGATATTGGCGGCTGTTTCAAGAAGCGCTTTTTCGATGTTTGTGCTTTGTTTTTTGAACCGAGTAGTTGGTACCGGGATAGAAATCGCGTGCAAATCTCCGACCCAGTCGACGAAAGAGAAACCGATCGCCGATACACCTGCAGAATGCTCATCCAAATCATAGGCAAGGCCCTGTTCGCGAACCTTGTTCAGTTCGGAAAGGAACTCATCCAAATTTCTTTGGATACCATTCCGTTCCCATTCGTTCTGAACAAGCTTTGTCGCATCTCCTTCATCGAGTTGCGCGAGACAAGCTTTCCCATTTGCCGTGGTGGTCAGTGGAAAAACCTCGCCCACTTGCGAAACGGTCGTCAATCGATAGACGCCAGGGACCTGGTCTAAGAAAACCATGCCGATACCGCGCATGACGGCGAGGTCTGTGGTTTCCCCGGTCTTTTGGGTCAGTTCCGTCAAAAGCAGCCGACAATGTTCGACAATGCTGTACTGCGCAGCACCTGCGAGAGCGCTTAGTTCGGGGCCGAGCCTCAAGCCACCCCCATTTGCATCTGCTATGACAAGTCTTTCTTCAGCAAGTGCGCTTGTGATTCTCTGTACCGTAGAGCGGGGCAGGTCAACACGCTCGGCGATCTTCCCCAAGCTCATTCCGGATTGGTTTTCTTTTAGAACACGCAAAATCGAGGCCGCTCTGGAAATGACCTGAATGCCACCTTTATCCGCTTTTTCAGACATTTAACCTACCTCATTCTGTCTTCGCATCGTAGCTAAGGATGCTTGGCGATTTTCCAGTGTTGTACCACAATACGGTGCAAGTCAACCGTATAGTGAGTTTTTTGTTGACCGTTATGCGGTGCGTGTGCATCATCATACGGGACAGGTGGGGAGGCCACCCAGACAATTGAAAACCGAACACCGCCGCGTTGCCGGCGAACAGAGGAGATATGCCCAATGGTCGAAATCCGCGGCATTGAGTTTCAGGCAAACACCGACAATGACATGGGAATCGAGTTCTACAACTTGAGCCACAGATACGGGTTTCAGTGTCCCAACTGGCCGTATTTCAAGGACGTCCAGATCGACCGAAAGCACTATATGGCCAAGTCCGGCGTATTGTCTCAGACGATTACCACGACTATGCACGTGACCACGCATATTGATGCGCCAGCGCATGTTGTTCAGGGAACGCCGTTCATTGACGAGGTACCGCTCCCCCATTTCTTTGGCTCGGGTTTGGTGGTTTCCGTACCCAAGAAAAAATGGGAGCAAATCACCGGAGATGATCTGGAAAAGGCCTGTGGTCATGCAATCCGCAAAGGCGATGTGCTGATCATCAACACTGGTTGGCATAAGCAGTACGAAGACGGTGACTACTTTGCTTATTGCCCGGGCCTTGTTCCTTCCGCTGCCGAGTGGATGATCGAAAAAGGTGTGAAAGTCGTTGGCCACGACACCCAGGCAAACGATCACCCTCTGGCAACGGCCATTGGCCCGCAGCGTAACGGTCCAATTTTGCCACACCTTGAGAAAGAATATCTTGAATGGTCAGGCGGGACACCGTGGGAGGTTGATTTCCCCGAGTGGGAGCCAGTTCACAACATGCTTTTCTCAAAGGGCATTCTCGGCATCGAAAACGTCGGAGGGGATCTGGATGCGGTGACCGGAAGACGGTGCACCTTCGCGTTCTTCCCTTGGAATTGGGACCGTGGCGACGGCTGCATTATCCGATTGGTTGCGATGATCGACAAGAACCAGTCCTACCGCATCGAAGCTGGCGAAGATTTCTGAACACTCACGGACCGGTCGCCGGTTCGCCGGTGGCCGCCAATAACCTTGAGCGGAGATGGACATGCATCTGAAGCGCTTTCAAGACGCCCAACCCTACGAAGCACCGAACCATTTTGGGTGTCACGGGCTTCGCTTGCAAGGGTTTGAGGAAGGCGGGCCGACAAATCAGTGGATTGGCTTCAGCCAGTTCCTACCGGGCGGTGGTGCTGGGCCGGACTCAACACCTTTTGAGAAAGTCTACGTCGTCCTGGAGGGCGAGATGACCGTCATCGTTGACGGCACCGAAATCACTCTTGGACCGATGGATAGCTGCACGATCGCACCGGGCGAAGTGCGCAAAATTGAAAACCGCGCCAACAACACCTGCAAAATGCTGGTGGTCATTCCGTATCCACCAGAAAACTAGGAACGAAAAGAATGTCTGATCCACTCAAGATGTTTGACGTAAAAAACAACGTCGCACTGATCACAGGAGCGTCGGGCGCGTTTGGCATGGTTGCTGCGCGCGTTCTGGCTGGCGCGGGGTGCAATCTGGTTCTGGCTGCGGGCAATCAGGACGCGCTCGACGAGATTGTCAAAGAGTGCGAGGCGCTTGGTGCGACCGTCGTTGCGGTGAATACGCGTCCGTCTGACGAGGCATCCTGCGGTGCGCTTGTAGAAGAAGCAGTCAATAATTTTGGTAAGCTCGATATTCTTGTAGTCGCGTCCGGCATGAACAAGGTCGCGCCGATCAACGAAATGGCGCCGGAGACCTTCGATGCAGTGATGGATGCCAACGTAAACCAAAGCTGGCTTTTGGCACGCGCGGCCGCGGCGCACATGAAGCAAAGCGAATACGGCAAGATCATTTTCGTCAGTTCCGCGCGCAGTATCCTGGGACACCCTGCTGGCTACACGGCGTATTGCGCCTCAAAGGCTGCTGTGAACGGGATAACCAAAGCCTTGGGATGTGAGCTGGGTCCAACAGGGATCACCGTCAACGCAATCGCGCCGACGGTATTCCGATCGCCTTTGACTGCTTGGATGTTTGAGGAAACCGACGAAGCGAAGGCTGTGCGCGATGGCTTCCTGACCCGTGTTCCAAAGGGGCGGCTGGGTGAGCCAGAAGATCTGGCCGGACCCCTGCTTTTTCTCGCTTCACGCGCCTCTGATTTTTACACCGGGCATATCCTTCATGCCGATGGCGGATACACGGCGGGTTAAAGAATGGTGGGCAAGAAGCAGCAAATAGCAGTAATTGGCGCGGGGCTTATGGGGCACGGTATCGCCCTGACCTTGGCAAAAGCAGGTCAATATGTCGCCATCACAGACCCCGTTGAAGAGGCGCGCGCTACCGTGGCTGACCGCATCCGCGCCAGCATGGCCGCGATGGGGGACGAAGAGGTCAAAATCACGAAAACCCTCAAGATGATTGAGATCGTTGCGACGACTGAAGGTGCGGTTCGAAATGCTGACGCTGTATTTGAAGCCGCGCCCGAAAAACTGGAGCTTAAGCAAGCGATTTTTGCTGAGATTGAAGCGCATGCACCGGAGACCTGCATTCTCGCATCAAATACTTCGGTCATGCCCATCACTCAGATCATGTCTGGATTGCGACTGAAAAGCCGCGCGTTGGGAACGCATTGGTGGAACCCGCCGCACATGATTCCATTGGTCGAAATCATCAAGACGGAATGGACAGACACCGAGATAGCACGGACGATGTTCGATCTGCTGAAGGACGCTGGAAAAACTCCGGTGATGGTCGAGAAGGACGTGCCCGGCTTTATCGGCAATCGCCTTCAGCATGCGCTATGGCGCGAAGCGGTCAGTCTGGTGGAAAACGGTATTTGCGATGCGGAAGCCGTTGATACTGTGATCAAGTCCAGCTTTGGGCGCCGGTTGGCTGTACTCGGTCCGCTGGAAAACGCTGATCTGGTGGGCACGGACCTGACTCTCGATATCCACGAAAACGTGCTGCACGATCTTGAGGCGCAAAAGGGTCCTTCATCCTATCTGAAGTCGCTCGTTGAAGCGGGCAAGCTAGGCATGAAATCCGGCGAAGGTTTCAGGAAATGGGCTGAGGGCGAGGCAGATCAGGTTCGCCAACGAGTCGCGAAGCATCTGAAAAATCTCGAGAAGACTTTGTAAGATCAATCAAACGCTGGCGGGAGGCCGGTGAAGGGAGGACGCAATGACAAAGACTTTAAAAAAGGCCACGAGGCGCAGCTTTATTGCTGGGGCAACAGCGGCAATCGCTGCTCCGGCCATCCTCCGGGCAACGCGTGCTTATGCCGCAAACCCGACGCTAAGGATTGGTAATGTCAGCCCGCGTACCGGTCCATTGGCTGGTTTCGCTGAGGCCGACGAGTACGTGCTTCAAGCCATTCAGAAGGTCTTTTCGGCCGGGTTGGACAACAATGGAAAGACCTGGAATGTCGAGATCATCTCGAAAGACAGCCAGTCCAACCCCAACCGAGCAGCAGAGGTCGCCGCCGACCTGATCTTGGGCGATGAGGTCGATATCATCGTTGCGGCTTCAACACCGGACACGGTGAACCCTGTTGCTGATCAGGCAGAGATCAACGAAGTTCCCTGCATCACGACCGACTGCCCTTGGCAGCCTTATTTCTTTGGCCGCAATGGTGTTCCAGGTGAGGGTTTTGAAACGACCTATCACTTCTTCTGGGGTTTGGAGGATGTGATCGCGGCGTTCCTAGATATGTGGGACAAAACGGGCGTGACCAAGACAGTGGGCGGTCTTTTCCCCAACGATGCCGACGGAAATGCATGGGGTGATGCGGAATTGGGCCTGCCCAAACCGCTGGCCGCAGCTGGCTACACGCTGACCGACCCCGGTCGCTATCAGCCTCTCTCCGACGACTTCTCAAACCAGATCGCAGCGTTCAAGGCTGCGGGTTGCGAAATCGTCACTGGCAACATGATTCCACCCGATTTCGCTACGTTCTGGAGCCAAGCCGCCCAGCAAGGGTTCAACCCGAAGGTCGTGACCATTGGCAAGGCACTTCTGTTCCCATCGGTCATTGAATCGCTGGGAGACCGTGGTGACGGGTTGTCGACCGAGGTCTGGTGGTCCCCGCATCATCCGTTCTCGTCCTCACTCACCGGCATTTCCTCGAAAGACCTTGCCGAAGGTTATACAGCAGAGTCGGGTCGACCTTGGACGCAACCCCTTGGCTTTAAACACGCACTGTTCGAGGTCGTCGCGGATGTCATCAAACGGGCTGATGACCTGGAAGACCCGTCTTCGATCATTTCGGCAATCACGTCCACCAACTTGAACACAATTGTCGGGCCGGTGAACTGGGGTGATGGGCCGATGAACAACGTCACCAAAACTCCGCTGGTCGGTGGCCAGTGGCAGAAGTCCGGAGACGCCTATGAACTGCAGATTGTTGCGAACAGCACTGCGCCCGAAGTGCCGATAACGGCAGACATGAAACTGCTGGGCTGACCAAACATTCGGCGCCAATCTTGGCGCCGAGCCCTCCAACCGAGAGAAACATGACGACAATCTTGAGACTCCAAGACCTGAGCAAGGCATTTGGCGCGGTCACTGTCGCCGATGCCATGAGCTATGAGGTCCAGCAAGGCGAGGCACTCGGGGTAATAGGCCCCAACGGCGCTGGCAAAACCTCGATGTTCAACTTGATCACTGGGACGCTCAAATCCAATTCCGGGGTGATAGAATTCAGTGGGCAGAACGTCACCAAATGGAGCGCGGCAAAGCGCAGCCATGCAGGCATCGCGCGTTCTTTTCAGGTCCCGCAGCCGTTTTCGGGCATGACTGTTTTCGAAAACGCGATGATCGCCGCCACGCAATCAGCTGGCATGCATGGACACCAGGCCGAGAACTTTTGTCTGGAGGTTTTGGACCAAACGGAACTGCTGCCCAAGGCAAACGTTCTCGCCGGTAGCCTAACTTTGCTGGAGCGCAAACGCCTAGAACTAACACGAGCGCTTTGCGCCAAGCCCAAACTGCTGTTGCTAGATGAGATTGCCGGTGGTTTGACCGAAGCCGAGTGCAAGTCACTGGTCCAAACCATCAAGGACATCCACGCCGCCGGCGTCACCATCATCTGGATCGAACATGTTGTGCATGCGCTGCTGGCCGTCGTGGATCGTCTGATCGTCATCGACTTTGGCAAAAAAATCGCCGAAGGCGAGCCACACGCAATTATGGAAAGCGCTGAAGTCAAGGAAATCTATCTGGGGATCGAAGCCGATGCCTGACTCAATTCTTCAGATACGCGGTTTGAACTCCTACTACGGCGATTTCCAAGCGCTCTATGATGTCGAATTGGACGTCGGCGAGGGAGAAGTTCTGGCAATCATTGGTGCAAACGGCGCAGGCAAGACGACCCTGATGCGGTCAATCACCGGGTTGTTGACGAACGGAGTGGATCAGATTCACTATCGAGGTCAGGATATCAGCCGGCTTCGCGCAGACGAGGTTGCAGAACTTGGCATCGCCATGGTTCCAGAAGGTCGCCAGTTATTCCCATCTTTGTCAGTCAAAGAAAACCTGATGATCGGAGCCCAAGTTGGTCGCTCGGGCCCTTGGGATCTGAAAGCTGTCTATGATCTGTTTCCGATCCTTGAGGAGCGCAAGGATCAGGCATCAACATCGCTTTCGGGCGGTCAGCAGCAGATGGTCGCCATCGGGCGCGCATTGATGGCCAATCCTGATCTGATCCTGTTCGACGAAATTAGCCTGGGGCTGGCACCGATCATCATCAAAGACATCTATGAGGCGCTGCCCGGCATCATCGGCGAGGGCATGAGCGCGATCATCGTCGAACAGGACATCACCAAGGCACTTTCGGTCTCGAGCCGGGTCTATTGCCTGCAGGAGGGGCGCGTTTCGTTGGAAAGCGCGTCTGACACCGTTTCGCGCGAAGAGATTTCGCGCGCGTATTTCGGGATCGAATAATATGGAATGGCTGAACGCTATCGTGCAGGGAACTTTGCTTGGTGGACTCTACGCGCTGTTTGCCGCAGGTCTGTCGTTGATTTTTGGGGTCATGCGGCTCGTCAATATTGCCCATGGCGATCTGATCGTGTTGGCTGCCTATCTCGGCCTGACCGTGACGACCGCAACAGGGATGCACCCAATGGCCGCGTTGGTGATTGTAGTTCCCGCAATGGCGCTTGTTGGATACGCCCTTCAACGCGGCCTACTGAACCAAACACTGGGTGACGATATTCTTCCACCGCTGCTTGTGACCTTCGGGCTGAGTGTAATTATCCAGAACGGATTGCTGGAGGTTTACACGGCCGACCCCCAAACACTGAACGCCGGTGCGCTGGAAACAGCCAGCGTTGCAGTAGGCGGTGTGACCCTTGGGATCTTACCGCTGCTGACCTTCGGGATCGCCATCGCTGTGATTTGGGGGCTGCAATGGACCTTCTATCACACCGCACTTGGTCGAGCATTTCGGGCTGTTTCCGACAATCAAGACATCGCCCAGCTTATGGGCCTCAATCGCCGGCACATCTTCGGGCTGGCCATGGCGCTGGCCCTCGGTGTGACAGCGATCGCGGGTATCCTGCTTGGCATTCGAACAAGCTTTGATCCTTCGATTGGTGGCGGTCGCCTGATCTTTGGCTTTGAGGCCGTTATCATCGGCGGGCTCGGCAACCTTTGGGGCACGCTGGTTGGCGGCGTTATCCTTGGCGTCGCGCAAACCATCGGAGCAAAGATTGATCCGGGCTGGCAAGTGCTTGCCGGACATATCGCTTTCCTTGTCATTCTTGCCGTTCGTCCGAACGGTCTCTTCCCGAGGGTTTCCGGATGAACCTGCAGGACTACTCTGTTTCTCGATCGTCTAAAGCAGCACGAGTTGCCGCGATCCTTGCCGCAATCGGTTTGCTTGTACTGATTGCAGCGCCCTGGTGGGCAGGCCGCGCCGACATGCGCCTGATGGGGGAGCTGTTTCTTTACCTGTCCCTGGCCACTCTCTGGAACCTCATGGCGGGTTATGCTGGTCTCGTCTCTGTTGGTCAGCAAGCCTATGTGGGCTTTGGCGGCTATATGCTCTTTGCACTGACGATGCTGGGTGGGCTGAACCCATTGGTTGCTATCGCGGCAGCAGGCGTGATGGGGGCTTTGATCTCGATCCCGGTGGCTGTTCTGATCTTCAGGCTTCGGGGCGCTTATTTTGCCATAGGTACCTGGGTCATCGCTGAAGTCTTTCGGCTGAGCTTCGCGCAAATCTCAGCGCTTGGTGGGGGATCAGGATCTTCGCTGCCCGTTGCCATCGTCAAATCTTTGGCGTCCGGGCGCGCGATGCGAGAGGCGCTTAGTTATTGGCTGGCGCTCGGAGCGGCCGTGCTGGTGGTGACTGCCGTGTATCTCTTCTTGCGGTCTCGCCAAGGTTTGGCGTTGACGGCAATTCGCGACAACGAGTTGGCAGCGGGTAGCCTCGGCATCGATATCTGGCGCACGAAGTTCATCGTGTACGTTGTCACGTCGGCGTTTACGGCAATGATCGGCGCTCTGATCTTTTTGCAAAAGCTACGCATATCGCCGGATGCTGCGTTCAGCGTCAATGACTGGACCGCCTTCGTCATCTTCATCGTCGTAATCGGCGGTATCGGCACCATCGAAGGGCCAATCATCGGTACACTCGTCTTCTTTGCGCTGCGCGAAACGCTGGCCGACCTCGGAACAACTTACCTTATTGTTCTCGGCCTCGTTGCGATTGTCGTCATGCTCAAGGCGCCAAAAGGCGTCTGGGGAGTGATCCGAAGCCGTTATGATCTGCAACTTTTCCCGTTGGGCTATCGCGTAAAGCACATCGGACAATCCAAGGAAAACTGAACCTATGGCCCGTCAAAAAAAAACGATCATCACATGTGCCGTAACCGGTGCAATACATACGCCCACCATGTCGGATGCGCTGCCGTACAGCTATGATGATATCGCGGGGCAGGCGATCGAAGCTGCCGAGGCTGGTGCGTCGATCCTGCACCTGCATGCCCGCAACCCTGACAACGGATCGCCATCCGTCGATCCGAATGACTTTGCGCATTTCCTGCCCCGCATAAAACAGGCGACGGACGCCGTAGTGAACCTGTCCACCGGAGGATCGCTGACTTTGTCGATTCAGGAGCGGATCAATCCGGCCAAGACTTTCAGCCCCGAAATGTGCTCAATGAATATGGGGTCGATGAACTTTTCGTTTCACCCGCTAGCCAACCGGTATGGCGATGACGAATGGAAATTTGATTGGGAGAAGGACTATGTCGCGAACTCCGATCAGAACATTTTTCGCAATACGTTCCGGGACATTCGCGAGGCGGCTGAAACACTCGCGCCACATGACATCAAATTCGAACATGAATGCTATGATGTCGGTCACTTGTACAACTTGAAATTCTGCATGGATATTGGGCTGTTCAAGGCTCCCATTTTCATTCAGTTCATCTTTGGCATCCTCGGCGGCATCGGGTCCGAAGTCGACAACCTGATCTTCATGAAACGGACGGCCGACAGGCTGTTCGGTGACGATTACCGGTGGTCGGTGCTGGGAGCAGGTGGAGCACAGATGTCGCTTGCTACGACGGCCAGTCAGATGGGCGGCAACGTTCGCGTTGGATTGGAAGACAGTTTGTTCATCTCTCGCGGTAAATTGGCCGAAAGCAATGCTCAGCAAGTCGCTAAGATTCGACGTATTGTAGAAGATCTGGGCAGTGAGGTTGCGACCCCTGATGAAGCAAGGGAAATTCTGGATTTGAAGGGTGGTGATCGCGTAGCCTTCTGACGCTTACCGATGGATTTGTCCGCTGACTGTGAGTTCGACCGGCCCCCGTTTTTGCGCTCGCGGCGAATGTCTCCTCTGACGGGCCGCGTCGCAGCGACGGTGACCGAGGTCGAACGGCAGGAATGGGCCGTTAGCCGTACTTGTCGCTCCAAACCCGATTGTCTGCTTCGTCCCGCGCAGCGGTCATTCAGACGGAACGCAGCGAACGGCTGCGCTGAGCCCAAAGCGGTCAGTCAAAGAGGCAAGAATAACGGGCATTCTATTAATTTGGTGAATACCAGATCGGCGACGTATATGCGCGCTCTTGTCCGATCAATGTCGCTTCTTCGGGAATGTCAGCGCCTAGACGCACTTTGTCGTAAACAACCCAGCGTGGCGTCGGGATTTCAATGACGCGAGCGTAGTAAAACGCGTGCTCGGACGAATCAAAATCTGGGTCTGTCCAGACCGTTCCTAACTCTGAAGCGCCGATGGAGTTGATATAGTTTGCTGCTTCTAAATCGACTGTATTACCTACAGCCGGCAGTTTACCGTTAGCGTCCAGTTCACGTACATCCGACCACGCCACATCATAGACTTTTTCGGACAAGTTCCCGTCGCTGTCCATCCAGCCCTTGACGATCTGGATGCGATCAAGATTGGCCCCGATGGGATCGCGCAATGCATAGACCATGAAGGTTGGCGCGTCGGACGTTGCCGGGCGCAGATCACCACCCATCGGAACACCCTTTTCGTAGCCAACAAAGGCTGGAGCGCGAGACCTCATGTCATCCTCGTCGAACTCCCATCCCCCAAAGAACCGCACAGCCATGCGTGGACCTGTTGTGGCATAAACCTCGCGGCGCACCATGGCGTCCCATAGGCTGGCCCGCGTGTTCTCTTCGGCCCAGACGCCTGTGTAGCCTGACGCCACCAATGACCAACCTGGGAAAACGCCATTTTCTGTTTCGGTGAACGGGTGCGACGCGCGGGTCAATGATGGCTCGGCATTTGTTGCTTTACCAAAGTAATTGTCGCTGTCAGCGGTTGCCAGCGATGTATGGCTGTCCGTCGCGCCGGACAAGCCAAATTTGTAAGGGTTTACGCCCGTGCGCGCCTCGATGGCGAACCCCTGCTTAAGTGCCTCGCGCGCATATTCGCCTGCAAGCATATCTGGCGTTTTGGCTTCAGTTAGATCAAGGTTGCCCGCATCCCATGTTTCGTAATTCGCAAACTCGTCATCGGGACTAAGTGCGGGGTGCGCCTCGCCGTCTCCCTTGATCTGGGTGATTTCGTAAAGCGGTTCCCATCTCATCCGCGCCATTGCATAGGCTTCGTCCACAGGTTCGCCATTGTAACGTGTTTCAGATGGGAACATGATGCCGTTTGACAGGTTTCCATTGTGCGCGAGTGCAAAAGCTTGTCCACCCGTATCGGCCTCATAGGCCTCCAACCATTTGTACAAGTCCATCGGGTCTGTAGAGCCAACGGGTGCTTGCGTCGTCATAGGTTGGACCTGTTTGACCCGGTCTGCATTGTCACGAAAAATGATATTGCGGTGCATGTTGTTGCCCCGGATCAGCGACGTCCACTCAAAGCCGTGAAACGCCGTGAAGTCCCCAGGATCGTTGAACAATTCCACCGTGGCGATCATATCTTCCCAGACAGAGGCATATATGGGCGATCCGGGGGAATAGTCTGCGATCAAGTCCGGATCCATGTTCCCTTGAGAGAAAGTAGTGATCAGGTCCAGAGCTGCTTCAGCTGACGCCTCACCGCCTTCTTGCAGACCTTTTGCCCAGCGGGAGCCCTGTTCTGACTCCATAATGTTGGGAGAACCCTTGGCTAAATCGGTGATCATGCCCATTCCATCCGAGTGTTCCGTTGTCACGATCCAGTCTAATGGTCGCGCCAGCCTAACAGGCTGCCCTGTGGCCGAGACGACTTCTTCGCCGCGTGCAAACCGAAGCATTGTGTCAAGATCGGTCGTGTTCCCGAAAAGACCTGCGTCCATTGAAAGACCGGTGTGAATATGAGTGTCGCCCCAAAATACGCGCGATGGAAAGCTGCGTTGAGCATTGGGTGAATAGGCTTTGCCGGGGTAAAGGTCTTGAAGTGACTGTTCAGAGGGTAAGAACTGCGCGTTGGCTGCGCTCGAAACTACAAATATGGAAGAGAACAAAGCGGAATTTAGGTACCTGAGCATAATAAACCTCCCAAGACTTGCTGAAATCAAAACGCGTTTCTTCACGCAAGCCGCACATTCAGACCTGATGATAATACGTCATTATTACCATGTCTTCGAAATTCCGCTTTGTTCGCTGAGCCGTCATCGTACCAAACTACGGCGAAGGTCTGCTGCGAGCCCAAAGCGGGCGTGCTCGCGCATTGTCTCTCTCGCCAAGTGTATGAATGCTTTCGCTCCAAGTTCTGTCTTCGCCAAAAGGTACGGTCCTAAATCCGGTAACTGCTCCACGCCGTGAGCGGCTTCGGTACTATGCGTCCTAGGTAATCGTGTCGGGAGGAAAATATGTTTAGAAAGAAGGCCTTTTCGTGCAAGCATTGTAATCAAATGATCGCTTGAAATCAGGCTAGGGATAAAATGAACGGCGCTCAATCACTCGTAAAAACCCTATTAAACAATGGTTTAAATACGGTCTTCGCAAATCCCGGCACCTCCGAAATGCACTTTGTCGCTGCCTTGGACGAACACCCGGAGATGAATTGCATTCTTTGCCTGTTTGAAGGCGGCACGACGGGAGCTGCAGACGGGTATTTTCGCATGAAACGAGACGTCGCCGGCACGCTCCTGCATCTTGCACCCGGCTTTGGCAACGCCTTTGCCAATCTGCACAATGCCCGAAAAGCGGGGTCCGGAATCGTGAATGTAGTGGGCGATCACGCTACGCATCACCTCCGTTATGAAAGTCCTTTGAAGGGAGACATCCTCGGTACCAGCCAAGCGGTCAGTCATTGGACGCGTGTGTCGTCCAATGCCACCGACGTAGCCATGGACGGAGCGGCGGCGGTTCAAGCGGCCCGCGCGCGCAACGGTCAGATCGCAACGCTGGTCCTGCCTGCCGACACAGCTTGGAACAAAGCGAACGCAGCGACAAACCGGTTAGACAACCGAGAAAGCCTCCATCGACCGTCAGTAGGCGACATAGAGGCCGCTGCAGCCCGTCTTGTGACGCCGAAAGCCGCGCTGATGATTGGCGGATTAGCTCTGTTTGGACCGCAGCGTACACTGGCTGGAAAAATTGCCGCCGCTACGGGGTGCCGGTTGTTGGCCGATACTATGATACCTCGTATTTCCAAGGGCGCAGGAACAGCAAAGTTAGAGCAACTGGTCTATCCGATATCGCCCAAGACCGTTCAGCTGGAAGCAACGTCTTCGATCACTCTGCTTGGCGCAGATAGGCCAGTCGCCTTTTTTGCCTATCCTGGGAAACCTAGCGTGCCTGAACCACCGCATTGCCCCATTACGGACTTATGCACACCCACAGATGATATCGAGTGGACGCTGCAAGCGCTCGCCGAAGCGGTCGGGGTCACTGGTAAAACGGCGGCAGCAACCTTTCCGCTCGAACTACCAGACATTCCCACCGGTCAGCTAACACTCGAAAAAGTTGGTTTGGCTTTGGCTGCGCTGGTGCCTGAAAACGCCATCATCTGCAATGAATCCGTTACGTCAGGGTTTCATGTCATACCGCCGACGGCCACCGCTCACCCACATGATCTGCTCGCCGGCACCGGTGGCGCGATTGGGCTGTGTTTGCCTTGCGCAACAGGCGCGGCCACCGCCTGCCCGAACCGACAAGTCATTGCTCTGACCGGGGACGGGTCGGCCATGTACACACTACAATCACTGTGGACAATGGCGCGGGAAAATCTCGACGTCACGGTGATCGTATTTGCAAACCGCGGCTATCAAATTCTGCGCGATGAACTCACAAATGTCGGCGTGGCGAGCTATGGTCAGAATGCTCAGGCTATGTTTGACGTGGTGAACCCGACGTTGGACTGGGTTTCGCTGGCGAAAGGCCATGGTGTTCCGGGAACACGCGCAGATGACATGGACAACTTTGCAAAGGCGCTCTCCGCCGGTCTCTCCAGCGAAGGGCCATCGCTGATCGAAGTTGTGTGTCCACCACCCGCATGAGTATTCTGACACGGAACCTAAAGAGCAGACGAGGCTAGGAGGGCAAACTGCGGATTGTTATATTTTGAAGCTGAAAAAAGACTTGACGATGGTTCAGACGGTGGCGAAATTGCAGCTTTGTCTGCAGAGCGGGCGCTCATGCCGAGTATGGCGAACGACAGTATAGAGCCCAGAGTGACCAATGCTGCAATAAGCACTAAGGTCAGCTAAGCACCGATAGCCGACATCAATTGCAGTTTAAACTGAGATAGCGCGCAAGGTCATTGCACGCGCACCATTCCCAGCTAAATCTGATTACATCTCCACAACGACTTTTCCGACTGCAGCTCCATTTATCAGGTGCGCATAGGCGGCACCGACATTCGTCCACCCAAACGCCTGTTCGTCAACAATCGGTTTGAGCCCGCCGGCGTCTGCCAGTTCCGCTAGTGTCCGCAAGATGTCCCCATGGGTTTGCCGTTCGACATCGTGCATCATCGGGATCAACATGAAAACGACATGCAGAGACAGACCTTTGAAATGCGCGGGCGTCAAATCAATCTCGACCATCGCAACCGTTGAAGCGACTTGACCATTGAGTTTCGCCGCTTCGAACGAGTTAGTCATATTCGGTCCACCCACGCTGTCAAACACCACGTCGAAGCCTACACCATCGGTGTGCTCAGCCACGTAGTCCTCAACCTTTTGCGTTGTGAAGTCTAAGGGACGCGCACCGATACTCTCGATCAGGGCCATCTGATCTGCGCCACGACCTGTCGCCGAAACGGTGGCGCCGAGGTGTCGGGCGATCTGAACGGCGACATGACCAACACCACCGGCGCCGCCTTGGACGAGTACGGTTTGCCCTTGGCCAACATCGGCGCGCGTCAATCCTTCGTATGCGGTGATGCCAACGAGAGGCAGCGCTGCGGCTTCTCGCATGCTCAGCGACCTAGGTTTGTGGGCAATCAGGCGGGCATCCGCATTAATGTACTCTGCCAAAGAGCCCGGCAAGTCCATTAAGCCTCCGGCACAGCCATACACCTCATCGCCCTTGGCAAAACCCGTCACACCTTCGCCAATTGCGACGACTGTGCCAGCAAAGTCCATGCCGAGCACCGCGGGTAGTGCGGGGGAAAGGGGTAGGTCAGCGCCCATGCTTCGGATCATTGTGTCGACCGTGTTGACGCTGGCGGCGGCTACTTTGACGATCACGTGTCCAGAAGTCGCGACCGGGTCGGGCATATCTACAATCTCGAACGGCGCATCTGGCCCGTATGAATTTAGAACCATTGCTTTCATTGGTTTGTTCCTTTTTGTGACGTAATATCAGGGGCACGTTGCAACAACGCACGCCTGACGAGATCGATGTATTGGGGGGAAAGTCAGTTGATGTCCTGCACCTGCATCACCAGATCGCCCCATTTGCGCTGGTTCTCGATGTCGTGCTGTAACCCTTGTTCATCCGCGATGGTGAAACGTTTGACCGCCGGGGTTTTGCTGGTGGCCTGATAGAGCCAATAAGCCTCGGCTTTCAGCGCCTCATCAATGGGTTTGTCGATTGATTCGTAGACCATCTTCTTGCAGGCATTGATCGACTCAGCTGGGAATTTTGCAATCCGTTCGGCCAGTGCGGTTACATATGGGCCAATTTCGTCCGGCTCCAACGCCTTATTGATGGTGCCCAAACGCTCTGCATCATCCGCGTCATAGTCCTGCGCGCTCAGGATGATCTCAAGTGCTTTGCCAAGACCGGTCTGGCGCGCCATGCGAGAGGCGCCACCGCCGCAGGGTAAGATGCCCATGCCGACCTCCATCTGCATGAACTTGTACTTTCCTCGCGCGGCAAAGCGCATGTCGAGCGCCAACGCCAATTCGTGTCCGCCACCGCGTGCATACCCTTCCAGTTTTGCGATGGTGGCCTGCGGCACCTTGCTGATCCGTTCGCAAACCGATTGCAGGTCCAAAAGCTGTGCATCGTCGCGAGATACCGCCTCGGTCGACATATCCTTGAGAAGCTCGGTGTCGTAGTGGCAGACCCAGATTTCCGGATTGGCGGATTGGAAGATTACGACCTTGGTTTCGCGGTCACGCTCCAACCGCATTGCCAGGCTGTTGAGATCGGCCAGCATTGCCTGGCCTTGCACGTTCACGGAACCAAAGTTGAACGTCACGGTGGCGATGCCGTATTCAACGTCTACGTCAAAGGTTTGAAAGTTCTCGTATTTCATCAGGCAGTCCTTTCTTGGGCCTCGACGCGGCATGCGTGAGGGGTGTCGGAGAGTTAAAGGTGGAAGTGTGGGGCGCTTTCGCGCCGCGAGGGTTAGCCAGTCCGGCCAATCAAGTCCCTGATCGTGGTCATGACGTCGGCAACGTGATCTTTGTCCCGTGCTGCGGCATGCGGATTTGCGAAAGCACCAATATCATTGTCAAAATAGGCACCTGACGCATCGGTGAACCTCTCGCCTAGCGCCGCTTCAATCAGGATATCGGCGCCAATGCTCATGTCGTTGCCGGAAACGCCAAAGCCTTCTTTCACCATCTTTGAGGCCAAAAGTGATCCGGGATTTACAGCAACGATTACCGGTGTTTCGGCTCGCGACTTGGCCCAATCCTGAGTCCAGATGGTGATAGCTAATTTGCTTTGGGCATAAGCTTCCATATCCGCAAGCGGCACATTGCCTTGCATGGCTTTGATGTTTACCGGGGCTTGCGCTGCCGATGACAGGTTCACAACGCGACCGTCAGCGGGAATGACCGGCAGCAGCAATTCGGTCAGCAGATAAGGTGCGAGCGTGTTCACGACAAAACGGATGTCCTGCCCATTCTCAAGGACGGATTTCGGGGCTTTCAAAACACCTGCGTTGTTGATCAACACATCCAGTTTGTCATGCTTGGCCCGTACGCTTTCGGCTAGATCTCGCACCGCGGACAGATCGCTTAGATCGGCGACATAGGTTTCGACATCACCGCCGACTGCGGCAGCAGCACTCTCCAATTTAGATACGCTACGACCATGCAAGAGCAATTTGTGCCCGGCGGCTGCTAGCTTCTTTGCCGTGAGCAAGCCAATGCCGTCCGTTGAACCTGTAATGAGAATAATCTTGGTCATTGGTCTGATCCTTTAAGAAAAGTCAGGCAGCAAAGTATCCGCCAAGTGTTCGAGGGTCGCCTCGATAGGCGCTTGATTGAACCTAAGGTTCAGTGCGACGTGATTGACCCCAAGCATTTCAATCTCGCGCAGATAGCTGCGAAGGAAGCCAGTGCCAGATTGAAACCCAAGATGGATCGGGCGAGGAGGGGCAGCTGGATCAGCAACGACATCGACGTAAAGCGATTGCATGACCGGCTTGTCCGATTGGCCCGCGGCCTTCACCCGTCGCCGGTAATCCGCGATGACCTGCCCCTGAGCTGCGGCGTTGCGCGGATAGGTCATCCAGCCGTCGCCGTTCTGTGCCACCCAATTGGGCGTTTGCTGGCTACCACCGGTAATGAGCATCGGCAGGCGGGCTCCATGCGGTTTTGGCAATAGGTCAACCCCACCATACAGCGTGCCCTGAGCGCTTTCATGCTTGGGATAGTCCGATCCAACAGCGCGGATGTAGCCAACGCTGTCGCGGAAACGTTCATCCCTGTCATCATAGCTCTGGTTCATCGCCGGGTACTCCTCGGGGCGGTCGCCCGAAGCTACACCCAACAACAACCGTCCACCCGACAGCACATCTGCGGTCGCCGCTGCCTTGGCCACATGTGCCGGGTGGCGCAATGGTAGAATTACACTCGACGTTCCAAGCGCAATCCGGTCTGTCGCCGTTGCAAGTGCACCCAGATAAACAAAGGGATCGAATACCTGTCCGGGATCACCAAAGCTTGGAACATTAAACGGTATGTCCCGCAGCCACAGTGCTGCAAACCCAAGTTCCTCTGCCCTCTGAGCCGCTTCCAGATGTTCCCGCAGCGTCGGCTCTGCGCCGACTGCGTATGCTTCAAGCGGTAACACAAGGCCTACGCTTAGACGCCCCGGGCGAAACACCCGGTTGTAGGCCACGTTGATTTGGGAAAACTCAGTCGGCTGCGTTTCATCCAACATGTCAGGACCCCCTTAATAGCGCACCAAAGTGCGGCTCTCGATGCTCTTGCGAATGGTAGTGACATTTGGATCCTCGACCATATCAAGCGCGCTATGCGCAATCGATGGAAGGCCGCGATTGTCGTAGATGTTAAAGATCGCGACCTCATCTGGCGTCATCTTGGATTGATAGATCCACTCATGTTCGGGGTTTCCCACCAGCCCCATGATTTGCCCTTTGCGTTCGGGGTAGATCAGGTCCAGCAGGATCCAGTCAGACGGATCAACCGATGATGGGCAAACAAAGCCAAGCGGTGCTGAATTGATAGGATGACCCACAGGGCGCCACACATTGACAAAAGCATAGTGACCTTGCGCCCATTCCGCTGCGGTTTCGGCGCCCAACAGGTCGACAAGCCGCTGTTCGGCTCCGTCCTTGCTATAGTCACTGTGGACGTTGCGCGCGGGTTTCCGTGTCGCACCAGGATCATCGGTGCGAACGGTATGATCAAAAACCACAACTTCGCACACACTCAGCCTGTCCAATAGCATTGATGTCAGTTCTGCATCGTATGTTGGTTTCCAAGCATCCCTGGCAAAGTCTTGGACTTGCGTTTTCAGCGGCATGAATTCGATAGCATCGAACGCAAATGTAACTGTGTTGGTCGTAGCGCGGGTATCTTCTAACGTAACGGCTGTGGAGACCAGTTCGGGGGCAACCAGATTACCGGAAATCCCGCCTGCATCTAGTTCAAAGGCTTGCCGGTAAGGCTTGTGAACGTGGTAGTTGACAGTGGCTATCCGCGTCATTTGCGCCTCCTTCCTACGCTTTGTTGCATCGGTGAAAGGGATTTAACGCCAATCTATTTACATATAAACTGCCCATCCATGGATTGATAATTCGGGTTTTCGATATAATGGGACTTGATACAGATGCGCTGCGATTGTTTGTAGCAGCAGCGGAAATGCTGAACATAAGCGCTGCTGGGCGCGCACTGGGTATGGCTCCAGCGGTCTCGAGCGCAAAGCTAGCCAAGTTGGAGCAGAACCTGGCTTCCGAGCTTTTGCATCGCACAACGCGCAAAGTGTCACTGTCCGTCGAAGGTGCCGATTTCCTGCCTTTTGCCCGAGAGATCATCGCACAGGAGGAAGCGGCGCTTACGGCCTTGGGCAAGCAAACAACCGCCATCCGAGGCACATTGCGCTTCGCTGCGCCTAGCACTTTTGCACAGCGATACATCGCACCGATCTTGCCTAAATTTCTTCAGCAAAACCCCGACCTCACACTCGATTTACGTCTGTCAGATGTTCAGTTCGATCTTATCGAAGGGAGTTATGACTTAGCACTGAGGAACGCGCCGCTAGTGGACACCAGCTTGAAAGGTCGGAAACTGGCAGATGACCAGCGCGTTCTATGTGCCGCGCCGCATTATCTCGACAAACACGGCATCCCCAAAACTCCCAGCGATCTAACAAACCACCACTTAATTGCTTTCCAAAATCGCCAACCACGCCCGCTTACAGGACCTGCCGGCAAGGATGCGGTTTTCGATCCCGCATCCGCCAAGGGTCAATTGATTATCGATGACGGCCAAAGCCAGGTCTGTGCAACGCTGGCCGGGGCCGGTATTTCTCTGAACGCTCTGTGGAGTGTGCATGAACACCTGAAGTCAGGCCAGTTAACCCAAGTTCTGCCTAACTTTGTGGCCAAAGAAGATAATGTTCTTTGGCTTATCTATCCCAAGTCCAATGTATTATCTCCTAAAGTGCGGGTGTTCATGGATTTTCTGATCGCAGAGATTGGGGCAAAACCACCTTGGGAAACATGAGCGCAAAACAGGTCAAGTGCGCTTTCAGACATCCTGAAGCCAAGGTCGGGAACAGGCGCTAAGCAGACGTGCCTTGTCCAATCACAAATGTCTGGTTTGTCCACAGTGCCGTCATTCAAACCGAGTGCAGCGAATACCTGCTTTGAGCCCAGAACTGCCGTCCGTTGCGTGCGCGCCAGTGTTGGCTATCGCGTTTTGCGAGCCCTGCGAGCACCGGCTATTGCGCTCCCGGGGCAATCTTATTCCGCTGTGCGGTTGTACCACGTTTGATAGGCCGCCTGATCGTCGAAGCACGCCTGCAACTTTATCGCAATGATCCGATTATGATCGCTGCGACCCATGCGCGTCTCACCCGTCAGGGTCAAGCACATTTCGGGACTCGACGACGGTGCGATGGTGCCTGCACCATTAAAGACCCAGTTTTGAGCGGCAGAACCATCAAAAGTGGCCAATTCTGCTGAAGCACCTGCCTCGGTTGAAAGAGTCTGTATGCAGACATCAACCTCAGGCAAATAAAGCGCCGTCCGCGAATTGATCGGGGTAGAACGCCTGCCCAATAGCACTTTGCCGGAGGGGCTGTAGCAGGTCCTCGGTTGAAGCCCAGCTTCAGGATTAGCGGCCACGCCAAGCCCTCCAGCGATGTCGATACAACAACCGTTCTGAATGTTGTCGAGTATAAGTGGACATTGGATTTTAGTATGCGAGGTGTTGCCCGGTGAAACTAAGCAAGAATATCATTCGCTAAAAAAGAAGCCGGCAAGTACGGTTTCTTCGCCGGTCCAGGTCGTGAAAGAAAAATACGATACGCGGGTTTCCGAACTTATTCAAAATACTCCGGATGGCGTTCGTGAATAAACGCAATGGTGTCATCAAGGCGGGACAAGTGTTTTCTAACTGCGGTCTGCGCTCTTGACAGATCCCGCAAAGCGAGCCCGTCTGCGATTTCATAATGGTCTTCTAAAATGGAATTTGCTTCGCGGTCTTTCCCAAGGCCAAGCATGCAGAGACGATCCACTTTTTGCTTGCATTCCAGCATTACTTCGAATGCTAGTGGATTGCCGCCCAGAACATAGATCAGTTTGTGAAAATCATAATCAAGCGCATGGAAGGCGGGTAAATCCCCTTTGGCCAAGGCGTTCTCCTGAAGGGCGAGGTTTTCACCAAGCTTCGCATCCTTCTCTGCGTCCCAAGTTTCGATCGCTCCATGAATAACTTCAAGTTCGACGGCCCTGCGTACCAAACGAGCAAGCTCTAGGCGGTCCATTGAAAAGCCGCGCACCTCTGTCGCTTTTTGCGGTCGGATAAGTAGCAAATCCTCATTTCCAAGCCTGGTGAAGGCGTTGCGAACAGGTTGGCGAGAGACGCCAAATCGGCGTGCGACTTCCGTCTCGGATAATTTTGTACCGGGAAGAATTGCGAGCGAAACGATCTGATCGTGCAGTGTTTCGTAGACGGCATCAGTGGTTGTTCGGGTTCTAATTCCGTCCACGATTTTTTCTTCCATCCTCTGATTCATAATGCTGTCGCCACGGTCTGGTGGGTGGTTAAGGCAATGTTATATAATACTAAAATCCGTATCTCCTACGTATTTCAGCAAGGCTTTTTCAGCTAATATCAAAGAGCCTGTAATCATTGAAGTCAAGGCCGTCGCATGTTTCAAACGAGTTGTTGACTTATCTTGGATACTAGTGTCCTTATAGGTTCAGCAGTGATTCCGGCTCTGGGAGGAAGCAGGAAGTTTTGCGACTTTCATCCTCCAGACGACACTTTTTGGCCTGTTGCTGCCCAAAAAAACGGGAGGAGACCCATGACTTCTACGAAATCGCTTTTTGCAGCAGTAACCGTTGCACTGATCGCCTCATCAGCATCGGCCGAAAGCTGGCGCGCTTGGAACATTCACAATGACGGCCACCCCAATACGGCGGCGATGGACAAGTTTGCTGAGCTTGTAGACACAGCCACAGATGGTGAAGTCACGGTAGATGTGTTCCACGGCGGCGTTCTTGGCTCGCAGCCCGATGCGCTGGAGCAAGTGCGTATTGGAGCCATCGAGGTTGGCAACTTCAACCTTGGCCCGATTGGTCCGATGGTCAAAGAGGCAAACCTTGTATCGCTTCCGTTCATCTTCAAAAGTGTGCCGCACATGTTCCGAGTAATGGAAGGTGAAGCTGGCGCGGTCGTTGCCGAAGCGATGGGTGAGGCAGGGGTCCTTCCACTTGCATATTTTGATGCTGGAGCCCGGTCATTCTACAGCCAGAAGCCGATCAACTCTCCAGCCGATGTGGAAGGCCTGAAGATCCGAGTTATGAACAACGATCTCTACACTTCGATGATTTCGGCGATGGGTGGAAATCCGTCTCCCATGGCGTTTTCGGAAGTACAACAGGCTCTGAAAACAGGCGTTGTTGATGGTGCAGAGAACAACTTCCCGTCGTTCAAAAACGTTGGCCACTATGAAGTCACATCGCACTATTCCCTATCTGAGCATCTGATCATCCCCGAGTGCATCTGTGTGAATACGGCTAAGTTCAACGCGCTTAGCCCCGAACTACAAGAAGCTGTACGCAGTGCGGCACAAGAAGCGGCTCTGTATCAGCGCGAACTGTGGGCTGTTGGATCTGAGCAAGCGCGCTCTGACGTTGAAGCGGCTGGCATCACAGTCAACGAAATAGCAGACAAGGGCCTCTTCCAGTCCGCGATGGACGTAGTCTATGCCGACTACCTTGCTGCCAACCCAGATATGACAGCGTTGGTCGAAATGGCCCAGGCCACTGAGTGATTTTCCAAAGCGAACACAAAAAAGGCGCGTCCGGTTTCCTTCAAAGAAGCCGGGCTCGTAAAACAAAAAGGGGGCAGCATGCGAGTTTCAGGCAAGACATCGGAGTTTGTAAGGAGGATGGATATCTTCCTCGACCTGCTCGCCCGCCTTTGTACCTTGTTGGCCGGCGTCGCCATCGTGACTATGACCGCCATCTTCGCGTGGCTGGTCTTTGGCCGGTACGTCCTCAATGACACGCCCACCTGGGTTGAACAGGTATCGCTTTTACTTGTCATGGTCATTGCCTTCCTCGGCGCAGCAGCCGGGGTGCACAACCACACCCACCTCTCTGTTGTTCTTTTCCGGGGCATGGTGCCGCCGAATGTACGAACAGTTTTTGTCTGCATCACAGATTTGCTGCTCGCCGGGTTTGGCGCGATGATGTTCTGGTATGGGCTTGAATTGACTGAATTCAAATGGGGCACGTTGATCCCGCTTATTCAATGGCCCGAGGGCCTGAGATCCCTGCCTATGACCATAAGCGGAGCATTGGTCCTTCTGTTTTCCATCGGCCATCTGATCCGCCTGTTTCTAGGCGAGGATGCGCGCCAAGACAGTATAGATCAGGGTTAATCATGGGACTTGCAGTTCTTCTCGGGGTCTTTGCCGTTTCCGTCATCATCGGCACTCCGGTCGCTTACGCACTCGGGATTTCTGCCTTGGCAGCGTTTTGGTACGAAGGTTTGCCGTTGTTCGTCGGCTTTCAACGAATAGTCGCAGGAATCAACGTTTTTTCGCTTATGGCGATCCCGTTTTTCATTTTCGCTGGTGAGCTGATGTTCCACGGCGGGATAGCCGTTAGATTGGTTAGGTTCGCGCAAGCTGCTGTCGGTGCCGTGCGCGGCGGGCTTGGCATTGTAAACGTGTTTTCCTCCATGCTTTTTGGCGGGATATCAGGTTCGGCGATCGCGGACATCTCTGCGCTGGGCTCAATTCTCATCCCCGTTATGAAGGACAAGGGATACGATGCTGACTATGCGGTGAATGTCACGGTGACATCTTCCATCGCCGGAATCATCATTCCACCCAGTCACAATATGATCATCTTTGCTCTTGCTACGGGCGGTGCGGTATCAATTTCCAAGCTGTTCTTGGCGGGTGTGATCCCCGGCATCCTGATGTGCTGTTGCTTGGCAATTGCTGCGTATGTGGTCGCAGTAAAGCGCGGCTATCAGGCCGAACGGTTTCCAGGATGGACGGCGCTGGCATACGCGTTTATCGGCTCCATCCCCGGCCTGCTGACTGCCGTCATTATCGTCGGAGGTGTCCTATCAGGCATCTTTACTGTGACAGAGTCCGGTGCGTTCGGGGCTATGTATGCCTTTGTCGTCACGCTGATCGTCTACCGAAGCCTGTCATGGGATGCTTTCAAGACCGCTGTAATTTCGTCTGTGCGCACAACGTCGATGGTCATGATCCTGATCGCCTGCGCCGGTGCCTTCGCCTACATGCTGACCTACAACCGCGTACCAACCAAAACGGTCGAGTTCCTTTTGGGGATAACTGAGAACCCAATCCTGATTTTGCTGATGATCAATGCCGTTCTTTTGCTGCTTGGCATGATTATGGATATGGCAGCCTTAATCCTCATCTGCACGCCGATCTTCTTACCGGTGATGAATATGCTGGGGATCGATCCGCTGCAATTCGGCATGATCCTTCTGGTGAACCTTGGACTGGGGCTTTGCACGCCTCCGGTCGGGACCTGTCTGTTTGTAGGCTGTGCGGTTGGCCAGTTGCCGATGGAAAAAGCCATTAGAACGATCTGGCCTTTCTACCTTGCGATCTTCGCAGCGCTGATGCTGATCACCTTCGTTCCTGCTATCTCGCTCACACTTCCCACTCTCCTAATCGGCCCATAAGGCCAAAGGACGCCGCTATGCTGAATATCAAACGATTGGACATTGAAGAAGCGCGACGGCTGATCGCGGTTGCTAGGCTCAAAGCCGAAGATATCGGGGTGCCAATGTGCATCGCTGTTACCGACGAGAGCGGTATCCTCATCGCATTTGAGCGAATGGATGGCGCCAAGATTACCAGCGTCAATCTGGCGATCGACAAGGCTTATACCGCATGCGGCATCAAAAAGAGCACGCAAGCCTTGGGTGAAGTCAGTCAACCGGGAATGCCAGCGCATGGCATCGCCTCGGCTTTAGGCGGACGTATGGTGACCGTTGCTGGCGGTCTTCCTGTGCTTGCTGGTTCTGATGTCGTCGGCGGCATTGGTGTTAGCTCAGGCTCGCCTGCGCAAGATCATGACGTCGCCCAAGCTGGGGCCGACGTCCTTTCCAAAATGAAAAACCCAATCGCTTAGGAGGCGCATATGTCGAACCCAAAAATCGGTTTCATTGGTCTAGGCCAAATGGGCAGCAAGATGGTTGAATGCCTCCAAAACAATGGTTTTGATCTTTTGGTCATGGGCCGCAACAAAGCGGCGGTTGCCCAAACCGTTGCGCGCGGCGCGGTCGAGGTCAGCACCCCTAAGGAACTCGCCGAGGCCAGTGATATCGTCATGCTCTGCGTGACAACATCTGACGTGGTCGAAAGCCTGATTTACGGCAAGAATGGTATTCTCGCCGGGATCAAAGAAGGCGCGGTGGTCATAGATTTCGGCACGTCCATTCCAGCGTCAACAAAGAAAATTGGCGCGGACCTTGCGAAAAAAGGGGCCGGGATGCTCGACGCACCGTTGGGGCGTTCACCTATGCACGCCAAGGACGGTTTGCTGAACATCATGGCAGCGGGCGATATCGAAACGTTTGAAAAGGTCAAACCTGTGCTCGACGTGCAGGGCGAGAACGTGTTCCATCTTGGCACACTCGGCGCGGGCCATACGACTAAACTGATTAACAACTTCATGGGTATGACAACAGCGTGTACCATGAGCCAGGCATTTGCAGTTGCAAAACAAGCGGGCATCGATGGCCAGCAGCTTTTTGAGATCATGTCTGCGGGCCCGTCCAATTCTCCATTCATGCAATTTTGCAAGAATTACGCCGTCGATGGTGTAAGTGATCTTGGGTTTTCGATCAGCAATGCCAACAAGGACATCGCCTACTTCGTTCAGATGATCACTGACATTGGAACACGCTCCGAAATCGCTGAAGGCACTTCCGCAAATCTTCAAACGGCGCTTGATGCAGGGATGGGCGAAGGCAATGTACCCGAAATCTACGACATGTTCGTCAAACGCGGTGCAGCCTAAGCAAGCGCCCGCTGGAGCACGACAATTTTCAAATCAGAGCAATGATGAGGGATGGCTATGAAGCTCGCTGGAAAATCGGCAATTGTAACTGGAGCTGGCCGGGATATCGGTGCAGCTGCTGCAATCAAACTAGCCTCCGAGGGCGCACACGTTGCAATAAACTATTTTGCCAGCAGCGCAGGCGCTGAGGACGTTGTGGCCAGGATCAAAGCAAATGGCGGAACCGCATTCGCGCTTCGAGGAGACTTAACGCAGAAAAGCGACGTTGACGCATTGGTGGCGCGATCTCTCGCGGAGTTCGGCAGTATTGACGTTTTGGTCAATAATGCGGGCGGTTTGGTTGCCCGCAAAACAGTCGCAGAGTCCTCACTTGAGCATTGGCGGTATGTGATGGACTTGAATCTGACCAGCAACTTCATGATGACGAACGCCTGTTTGCCTCATATGAAAAGCGGTACAATCGTCAACTTGGCAAGCCAAGCCGCTCGCGATGGCGGTGGCCCCGGCTCAGTTCCCTATGCGACCTCAAAGGGCGCGATCATGACGCTGACGCGGGGTTTGGCCAAAGAGCTAGGCCCGGATATCAGAGTCAATGGGCTTTGCCCTGGGATGATTGATACTGATTTTCATAACATCCACACACCGGACGCAGGACGTCGCGGCTTTGAAGCCGCTGCGCCAATGAAACGTCAGGGCACAATTGAGGATGTCGCAAACCTTGTCCTATTCCTAGCCTGCGACGACAGTGCTTTCATTACAGGAGCTAATGTCGATCTGAATGGTGGAATGCTTTTCTCATAAAATATAGCGGAGGTACACCTTGCCTGAATTTCCAGTTGTCCCGACAGGAGAGAATGTCACACGGCAAGTTCTCTCTGATCATCCTAATCTCATGGTTGTTGCCTTTCGGTTCAGCAAAGCAGGTGCGATAGGCGCGTTGCACAGCCATCCGCATGTCCAGTCAACATATGTCGAAAGCGGCCGGTTCCGATTCACTTTGGGCGAAAGTGACCAAGAGTTCGGGCCAGGAGACAGTTTTGTCATTCCTTCAGATCAAACCCACGGATGTGTTTGCCTGGAACCAGGAAAGCTCGTGGATAGCTTCACTCCGCGGCGTGACGATTTTTTGTAGAACCCATGCGTATCTTAGCAATCGGCGAGTGCATGGCGGAACTTGCTCCCCTAGGCGGTCCAGGGGAGTTAAAGATCGGGTACGCTGGTGATACGTTCAACACAGCTTGGTATTTAGCGAAAATATCACCGAATACAGAGGTCGCTTATTTTACGACAGTTGGTGACGACAAACTGTCCCGCGAAATGCGAGCCTTTATTGACAGAACAGGCATCGATACCTCTCACATTTGTGAAATCTCGGATGGAACTGTGGGTCTCTATATGATCCACCTTTCCAACGGCGAGCGTAGTTTTTCCTACTGGCGCAACAGCTCCGCCGCCAAACGGCTTGCTGACGATCCAGATGCGCTTGACCGTGCTATCGAAAAAGCGGATTTGATCTATTACTCAGGAATTACGCTGGGAATTCTTGGTCCTCAATCGCGTGAAAACCTACTTGGTGCTGTCCAAAAGGGGCGCGATGTAGGGAAAACCGTGGCTTTCGATACGAACATCAGACCCAAACTTTGGTCGAGTACCGAAGAAATGAAGCGTTCAATCATGCGCGCTGCTGAACTCTCGGATATCGTGTTGCCGTCTTTTGACGATGAAAGCGCGTGGTTTAATGACGACTGTCCGACCGCGACTCTTGAACGATATGCAAGACATGGTGTGGAGCGGATCGTCGTAAAGAACGGCGAGCATTCTGTGGTTTATCAAGATGGGAATATTAGAGGGGAGGTGCCCGCTAAGCCGGAAACTTCCGCTATTGATACAACAGCCGCTGGTGACAGCTTCAACGCTGGCGTTTTGCTCAGCGTTTTGGAGAAAAGCGATTTCCGCGCAGGAATATCATTAGGCTGCCAATTGGCCAGCTACGTAATCCAAGCCAAGGGAGCGCTGGTTCCTGTCGATGCACTGCGTGTTACAGCCTGAGGCGATAAATCCCGACTTGTGTTTAACGTGGAATATTCGCACCGCACGGCCATTATCTCAAGAAAGGTAACTTTAACACTGAAACAATAAAGGCATTAGAAAAGGTCATTCGCTTAAGTTCAATCAAAAGACCGCAATACGCAGTGTGCCATTGGTCGTCTAAATAAAAAGCAGATGTGAATGTGCCCTAATTTCAGCGAAAATCTCAATGGCAATTGACGTTGGCGTGGGCCAGTTGGGATGCAACACTGCTTCAACAATATCTGCGTCAGCTACAAACCGCGCGTTATGTTTCGCCGCAAGATATCGCATGTGGCGGTTTTCCTTCAGACACATCATTTGGATAGTCCGGACGCCTCTGTTCTGCGCCATCGCGTACATCTGTCGAAACAAAGCGTCGCTAATCCCAATGCCTTGCCATTCGGCTTCGACAGAGAGTGCAACCTCTGGCTTTGATGGCCATGAATGAAAGAGGCCGCGCAGTTCCACAAGGCCCCTCAATTGGCCCCAGACAAACGCTCCACAAGCGATACTGTTGTATCGAAGGATATTCTGTGCGTAACTCAAGACACCATTGTCGTCGACGGCTCCACAAAACCGTGCCCGCCGCGTTTGGACATCTAACCGCAGAAAATGATCACAGATTTTATCTTGATCGCCGAAACCGAGACGACGGACGACCAGATCTTGTGAAGTTCTCCTATCGCTCATTTTTCGGGGCTCCTGCTTGGCAGGTTGGTTTGGGCCAGCACTTTCGGGAGGAGTTGAAAATGCTGGCCCGTGCGTTGGCGCTCCCTGTTGACTTTTTCGCCACCGCTCATGCTGGCTTACTCTGGGAGGAGCGAGAACCAGCTTTTTCCGTGTAAGCTTTTGGACCTGAGGGCTCGCTTACTTATTCGTCAGCCATCAATTTTCCGGCTTATTCCGGGATCTCAGATCGCGAAATTCCGATCTGAGAGAGTTGGTAATCGCTCATATTTGAAAGCGCAGAGAGCATCCGGGCCATTTTCAGTGCCTTCAAGGCCGCATTGGCCGTGGCTCCGATCCTCGCTAGGAAGCTGATTGATAGGGCGATGGAGTGACTACGATCTGTACTAGCCGTTTGGGTGTTAGCAGCCATATGCAGCCTCCATAGCAAGTCTTTTGATGCTACTGCGTGGAATGCCCAGATCTATTAAGTCACGGTCAGATAGCACCGAGAGCTCATAATACGTTGCGCAATAAACCCTGCGTTTGGCCTGTGCCTTTCGCATCGTGTCCAGATTTTGATGAAAGAACGTGCGGCCAGCTTCGAAAACGACATCCAGCGCGCTGTTTGATCGTGTAATTGCCATGATATTGCCTCGTCCGTTGCTGCAGTGCAGTATTTATGCTGCAATGCAGAGGTACGCCTGTTTGATAGCGCTCACAATTTGGCAATCTGGCACAGGCCCCATGCCAGATTGGAACAGCAAGGGTCATGACATGGATATTTCTGCGCAAATGTTAATCTTTGCGACGGTTGTCGAGCAGGGCAGCATCTCTGCGGCTGCAAGATCAATGGGGCAGACCCCATCAGCAGTAAGTAAGCAGATCGGATTACTTGAAGATCAGGTTCACTACCGCCTTCTTAATCGCACCCGAACGGGTGTCTCTCCGACGCTAGAAGGCCAAGATTTCTATGAAAAATGCAAAGCGATGGCTGACAAATTCAATGAAGCCAAAGCGATGATCCATAGCTTTGACGGCGTCCCACGCGGAGAACTCAGGATCGCATCCACTGTTGCATTCGGTAAGTCCCAACTGATTCCTGCCCTCCCAGAGTTCATGAAAGAGAACCCAGAGGTAGAAATGTCTTTAAATCTGACCGACCGAGAAATTGATCTTCGGAGCGAAGGGTTCGACGCGGCGATCTGCTTTGCGGAACAACGGAAGAATCCAGATATGGTCATTAGGCGCGTTATGCAGAGTCGAAGGGTACTATGTGCCTCACCTGAATACCTTGAGCGTTGTGGAACACCGTCGAATTTTGCCGAACTGGCTGAGCACAATTGCTTGAGAGTTGCTGGGAGAAGCCAACGGAACGCTTGGAAAAGCATCGAACCGAACGCAGGCGAAAAGTTTGAAGCAACGGGCAGCTTTGAGGGGAACAGCACCGATGTCGTCTTTAGAGCCGCTCTGGCTGGTATCGGCATCGCACGGCTGCCCTGCTATATGGCAAACAGGAAATTTCTCTCTGGCGAACTTGTCCATGTCATGCCGGAGTATGCACCTCCCAGCACGGATATTGTCGTAATGTTTGCCGAACGGAGGAATCTGGCACCAAAAACGCGCGCGTTTGTGGATTATCTCGCGCGGCGGTTTCGGAATGCCGAAGAGAACCAAAGGAACGGCTAACTACGCATAGAAACGGTCGTAGTTGTCCAAAATATTCCGGTCCCGTCCGCTGTGAGTGGTTAAAATTCCGGCCGACATTGGAAGAGAACTGAAGGGGTACCTCCATCAAAAACCTGGCATTGATCAAAAAACACTACATAGGTCATTTCGGTCACCTAGCTGCCTTCTCCGAACGCGTTATCAATGGCTGATATCAGCGGCATAAAAGTGATAGTACGTTTAACCCGCAGTTGAGCTGAACACTTATCGATGAATCGCTTCATCTAAAACCGCTTCGACAATATCCGTCCATGGTTTCGAAACCATAAAAACATCCAATAGTAGGGATTGCGGGCCAAGACCTTGTCGCAGAATCTCTAACTGCGAAGTTCAAGTTACTGTAGCATCTAAGGTCTTGGCCAAGATGGGCCGAGGATTTCAACGAAAAGATATCAACGCATGACTGGCTTGGTAGCTTGTACCAATTACTTCAGATAGGTGTTGAACCAATCAATTGTGCGGTCCCAGGCTAGGTTTGCCATTTCCTCATCATAGCGTGGCGTACTGTCGTTATGAAAACCGTGGTTGGCGTTTTCGTATATATATGCCTCGTATACTTTGTCGTTGGCCTGCAGAGCAGCCTCAAAATCCGGCCAACCTGCGTTGATGCGCTCATCAAGCTCTCCCATCTGAATTAGTAACGGCGCTTGAATTTTGGCTACATCCTCAGCTGCTGGCTGGCGACCATAGAACGGCACGCCTGCGGCCAGTTCCGGGTAGGCCACGGCAATTGCACTGACTACACCGCCGCCATAGCAGAAACCCACTGCGCCGACCTTTCCGGTGCTGTCATCTCGGTTCAACAGGTATTCAAACCCATTGAAGAAATCGTTCATCAACTCGACACGGTCCACTGTCTTTTGCAACTCGCGCCCATCGGCGTCGTTGCCCGGGTAGCCGCCAACCGATGTCAGGCCGTCGGGGGCCAAAGCCATAAATCCGGCTTTTGCCAACCTGCGCGCCACATCCTCGATGTAAGGATTCAAACCGCGGTTTTCGTGGATCACCAGCACCCCAGGTAGGGGCTCTTCAACGCCAGCGGGCCGGACAAGATACCCTCGGACATCACCGGTTCCATTGGGTGACGGATAGGTAATGTAGTCTGCGTGGATATCGGAATCGTTGAATGACACTTGCTGAGCCATCGCATAATTCGGGCTAAGCATGTTCAGCAAAGCAACCGCTGTGACGCCGCCGACCGCGAACTTTCCGGCGCGATCCAGGAATTGGCGCTTGGTGATCTTGCCGTGCGCGTAAAAGTCGTACAGGTCCAGAAGTTCCTGGTCGAAGTCTTTTGCCGTCATGCGGGTCATTATGGATCTCCTAATGAGTTTGGCAGTCTGAAGGGGAGGGTAGTATCCGATCTGAAAGTCTTTATTTGATTGAGCGTCTGGATGGGCTTACTAAGATTCTGCCGGCGACAGTTCCATGTCCGCGTACCGTTCGCGCAGCACGTTCTTTTGAACTTTTCCCATAGTGTTTCGCGGCAATTCCGAGACGAATTCGTAGCGGCGCGGATGTTTAAAGCGCGACAGCTTGTCCCTAATGGTCTCAGCAATCTGATCCGCTTCAAGTTTTACGCTTGGCTCAATAACCAGAGCGGCGATGATTGCTTCGCCAAAATCGTTGTCGGGGACGCCGAAAACCGCCGATTCCAGAACACCGTCGATGTCGTTCAGTATCTCTTCAATTTCTTTGGGATACACGTTGTAACCCCCGGTAATGATCAAGTCTTTCGACCGCCCCACAATCGACAGATAGTTGTCCTCGCTGAATTGGCCCAAGTCCCCGGTGATGAAGAACCCGTTCTCTCGTAACTCTTCGGCGGTTTTCTCGGGCATCTGCCAATAGCCTTTGAACACGTTGGGGCCGCGGACTTCGATCATTCCAACTTCGCCAGGGGGAAGTGGTTCTCCGGTTTTCGTATGTGTCACGATAACCTCGATGCCGGGCAGTGCCATGCCAACAGTTCCCGCGCGACGTTCGCCACTATAGGGGTTAGAGGTGTTCATGTTTGTTTCGGTCATGCCATAGCGCTCAAGTATTCGGTGGCCGGTGCGCGTTTCGAATGCCTGATGGGTTTCGGCAAGCAGGGGGGCAGAGCCCGAGACGAACAGGCGCATGTTCCCTGTGATCTCTTTTGTGAACCGGTCGTCTGCCAACAGTCTGGTATAGAAAGTGGGAACCCCCATCAAAAGGGTCGACTTGGGCAATTCATCCAGGATGGCGCCGAGGTCGAACTTTTGCATAAGGCGAACTCTGGCACCGGCGAGTAGTGACGTATTCATCGCCACGAAAAGCCCGTGCGTGTGAAAGATCGGCAGCGCGTGAACCAAGCGATCGTCGTTTGTGATACCCCACAGACCAACAAGAGCTTGGGCGTTGGACAATAGGTTTTGATGGCTCAGCATTGCGCCTTTGGAACGGCCTGTGGTGCCTGATGTGTAGAGCAACGCGGCAAGATCGTCCGGAGCGCGATCCACGGTTTCGAATACGCAGGGCTGCGCGTCGGCCTCGCTGCTCAGGCTAGGGTAAACGCCGCCGAGTGTCCGCAGCTTCGCCCCAGACCGAGCCGCCAATTTTCCGACTTCAATTTCGTCTCTGCTATCGCAAACGATCATCGAAGGTTGGGCATCAGAGATGAAATAGTCCAACTCTGCCAATGTGTAGGCAGTGTTAAGCGGCAGATAGACTGCACCTGCCTGTACCGAAGCGGCGTAGAGGGCAATCGTATCGGCCAACTTGGGCGCTTGCACAACGATGCGATCGCCTGGTGAAACGCCGTTGTTTTGCAAAACATGCGCGACCTGCGCGGTGCGCTTCAAAAACGCGTCATAGGACACAACCTGGTCATCGTCGAGTTGCAGGAACGGAGCCTCGTTGCCCTCATGCCGGGCAAACAGGCTGTCGTATAGAGTGTTGGTCACGCGGTATTTTCCCTTGGCTTGGTCGCAAGCGCAGCGGTTGAGGCCGCGCGAACAGAACGCGAGGCTTCGATCGTCGCATGTGTCGCGAACTCTTCGTGATGACGTTCTGTTTTGTTTAAATCGTACAGGTAGTTCACCATCGCACCGCCGGATTGTGATCGCCCGTTCGGTGACAAATCGGCTTCGGCGTGCAACTCGTGCAACTCGGCACCGTTTCCGAGGTGAAAGCGGGCCACGGGATCCAACGGCATCCCATCCTCGCGCTTGGCGAACAACAGGTACCGGGCGGCCATTGCGCGCAAATCTTGCGGCGAGGTTGTTGCCGCAAGTACGGCCTCGGCGGCGTGGCCGTGCTCAGGATTGTCTGTTTCGCCCTCTAGCCAACGGTTCAGTCCCGGTATCGGCGACAAGGTCACAAATGTATCAAGCCCCTCAAGTTCTCGCGACAGCTCAGTTACAACCTGTTTGATCAACAGATTGCCAAAGCTGATACCGGTTAAACCTTTCTGGCAATTCGAGATAGAGTAGAACGCCGCGACTTTCGCTTGTTCGGTTTCGATCGGTTCCCGATCTTCGGACAAAAGCGCATCGATTGCGTCTGGAACTTCAGCCGTCAGAGCAACTTCGACAAAAATCAGCGGCTCATCTGGCATCGAAGGATGGAAGAATGCAAAGCAACGACGATCCGGCGGGTAGAGCCTGCGTCGCAGATCATCCAGATCGTTGATTTGATGGACCGCTTCGTAGGCAACGATCTTGTCCAAAACGCGGGCAGGGGTATCCCAACTGATTTGTTTGAGGACAAGAAAACCCCGATTGAACCAACTTCTCAGCAAATGAACGAAATCAATATCTGTTCGTTTGAGCTCGGGGTTGGATTTAAGAAAGCGCAATAGGTCAACGCGCATTGCTACGAGTTCTTGTGTCGCGCCGGATGGTTGGTTCAATCGGCGCAACAACTCTTGCCGTTTGGGTTCCGCGAATTCGCTAAGCTTTTGATATAAATTGACACTTCTGTCGTTGGCATAGAGGCCTGCCGCTTCGGCAAGCTGATCCGCGTCTAGCTCAAGTTGGTCATTCAAATAGGCAAAAAACTCCAATTTCTCGGGGTCTTCTAAGGTCTGGTACCGATCAAGAATTGTGGAGGCGAGGGTGAAGCCTGATACTTCGCCTTCGGCGGACAACAAGGCCTCACAAAGCTCTGCAATGGATCGATAGTCATCGTTGCCGCGCTTTTTGCCGGGACGATCGAACAGCTGATTCAGCAGATCGCCCAGAAACCAGTTCCGCTGCATTTCAGGACTCCATCTGACTGCTCAGGTACTTACCCGTCCGGCGGTAGTGGTTGAGCAAGTGCCGGGTCGCGCTGTCTGCATCGTGGTCGAGTGCGGCATCCAGGATTTGCTGGTGTTCGGCAGCGATATCGCGCTTTTTGTAACTGGGCCCTCCCGCCGCCAGATAACGATAGCGAATGTTGAGGTCATAAAGCTGCGAGCAATACCGTAGCAGCAACGGCAGTTTTGCATTTTCCAACAAGGCCATATGAAACACTTTGTGGGCGTCTTCGAAGTCTGGTGCACTTTTGTGACTGGCCTTTTTCATATGGTGATGCCGCAAAACAAGCCTGTCCTCCCAAGCTCCATCTGCTTTAGCGATGGAAGCGCGCAGCGCTGTTTCCTCGAGGTTGCATCGGAGCAACAGTATTTCCTCGAAGTTGGATTTGCTGACTGGCGCCGCCCGAAATCCGCGCTGATCAATCCGCTCGACCAGCATGTCAGACGTCAGGAGGCTAAGCGCCTCCCGAACCGGGCTTGCGCCCGTATCCAGAAGGCCACGGAGTTGTTCGATCTTGAGCTTCTGTCCGGGCGGCAACTCGCCTGTGAGGATCATATCGCGCAGCCGTCGATACGCACCATGAGTGGCTGATTTCTCTTTGCCCTCGGTATCAAGCATGACGTCCATATCCGACTTTTCCTCTTTGAATGCGCAATCTTTGAAGTGCTTTTAACTGAGGGCGCTTGTTCCGGTCGATAGGCCGACTGTCAGGTTCAGTGAGCCTTCGTTGATCATCCAGCGCCGAAGAACAAAACTGCGCGCCCCGCTTTTATGCATCGGGTCGTCCTCGGCTAGATTTCGAGCGGCCTCAAGGCTGTCGGCGCGGTAGATGATCAGGCCCATTCCCTGCATATGCTCACCGGTTTCATCCGACATTGGTCCGGCAAAAGCCAGCTGACCCGAACGTTCAAGCTGCGCCTGATATGCCAGGTGATCAGGAAGTGACGCCTTCACGTCTTCGGGCGCTTTGGCAGGCGTGCTGTGTGCAACGTAAAGCTCCAAAGCAAGTGCGCCGCGGCTCTGTGCTTCTGATTTGTAGTCTGCCCAGGCAACCATCTGCGCCCTCCAATAAAATCGATATTAATTGACATATGGCAAAATAATCGGCAAAAATCAAGCAAACTGATATGGATGATGAAAATGAAATACCTAGTGGGAGAGACTTTGGAAGGTACCGCGGTGTTTGCCGTGAACGGCGAAAAAGCAGTAAATTTAACGGCTTTGGACTCTGGTGTCGGCACAGATCTGATGGGGTTGATTGCCGATCCTGGTTTGAGCGACTCACTGGCCGATAAAATCTCAGCAGCGGTGCCTGTGCCAGTCTCGACTATCACGCCGGCATTGCCGGTGGCCGCCCCCGGTACCATTGTTTGCATGGGATTGAACTATACCGACCATATCAAAGAAGGTGGATACGACATTCCCGAGTACCCCACGCTGTTCATGCGCGGAAAGAACTCAATCATGGCGGCTGGCAAACCCATGGTGCGACCGGCGGCTTCCGAGCATTTCGATTATGAAGCGGAATTGATGCTGATCGTTGGGAAACGCGGTCGCCATATCTCGGAAGAAAAGGCGCTGGATCATGTGTTTGGTTATACCGTTTTCAACGATGGGTCGGTGCGGGACTATCAGCGCAAAACGGTTCAGTGGACGCCGGGTAAGAACTTTGACGACACGGGCGCAATTGGCCCCTTCACCGTGACTCAGGATGAGTTGCCCGAAGGCGCTTCGGGCCTCAAGATCGAAAGCCGCGTTGGCGATGAGGTTCTTCAAAGTTCGAACACCGCCAACATGATCTGGGGTGTCCGCCAGGTGATCGCGACAATTTCGGAATTCATGACCCTGGAACCGGGAGATCTGGTTGCATTGGGAACACCGCCGGGCGTGGGCCATGCCAAAAAACCCGACCCTCGCTGGTTGAAGCCGGGAGAAACCGTTGAGGTCGAGATCGAAGGTATCGGCGTCTGTTCCAGCCCGATCGTGGACGAAAAAGACAATAGGTCAAAGGTGGCAGCAGAATGAGCGCACCGACCGGGGCAGAGCTGGAGGCACTTCGCGCCAAGGCGCAGCAAGATCATCGCGATCTGCGCGCGCGCATTCCTCGTCTGTCGGATGACGCAATCGCCTTGATTCTGCGCGAGTCCCGGTCGCACTATGCGTGGACAAACAAGCCGGTTTCCGACGCGTTGCTTGAAGAGATTTACGACATCACGATCAACGGCGCGACCAGTATGAATACACTGCCTGCGCGGTTCATTTTCGTGAAAAGTGCCGAGGGCAAAGTGCGGCTTGCCAAGTCTTTGAAGCCAAAGAACGTGCCAAAGATGATGGGCGCGCCAGTCACGGCCATAATTGCCTACGACATGGAGTTCTGGAAGGAACTGCCCTTCCTTTTCCCACACGAAGATCGTCGGCCGTTGTTCGAAAACAATCCCGATTACGTTGCCGATACGGCGTTTCGCAATGGTACGCTTCAGGGCGCCTACTTCATGATCGCGGCACGGGCCGTTGGGTTGGACGTTGGTGCCATGTCAGGCTTTTCGAACAAGATTGTCGACGAGGAGTTCTTTGCAGGAACCACCCTCAAATCGAACTTTCTGTGCAATCTAGGTTACGCCGATGAAACGGGTTTGTTTCACAAACTGCCGCGATTTCCGTTCGACAAGGTTTGTTCTTATGCATGAGGAAATGACGCAAGTGGGCGGCCAATCGGCCAAGTACTTTGCCGTCGCAATGCTGCGCAAATCGGTTGGTGTGGAAAGGACTGACTGCCGGGGTTCAAGGCGAACAAATAAAGGGCAACAAGATCAAACTTTCTGGGAGGAGAGATAATGAAAAACTGGATCAAGTGCAGTCTGCTGGGTGTTGCCGTGGCAAGCACTATGGCACTGTCAGTCGCAGCGGAAGAGACCATTTCAGCTGTCGTAATTGATGGTTACCCAGACCGGGCCTTGTGGGTGAAAGAATTCACAAACTTCTTTATTCCTGAAGTGGATAAGCGGTTGGCCGAGTCCGGCAATTACAAGATGAACTGGCAGGAGAACTATGGCGGTTCTATTGTAAAACCCAAAGGTGTTCTGGAAGGCGTACAGTTGGGTTTGGGCGACATTGGTATCGTCACAACCATCTTCCATTCGTCCAAGCTACCCAGCCAGGGGATCTCGGGCTCGACACCATTCGTCGCGTCGGATGCTCGCGCAGTGGCCAAGGCGGTCGACGAGATCGCGCGAGAATATCCGGCGATGCAGAATGAGTTCGCTGCGCAAAATCAAGTCTATCTGGCGACAGGCGTTGTGCTCGACACATATCAGATGTTCTGCTCAGAGCCGGTCGAGAAAGTTGCAGACCTTGAAGGACGCAAGATCGCGGGTGCTGGTCTGAACCTGCGCTATCTCGAGGGTATCAAGGACGCGGCGGGCGTACGCGGAGGCCTCACTGATTTCTACAACATGGTTCAAACCGGCCTTGTCGATTGCGTAATGATTTGGCCGGAAGCTTCCAAGACGTTCAAAATCGTCGAAGTGGCCCCTTACATGTTGAAGGCAGACCTTGGTGCGGTGAATACAAAAACAGTCACCGTCAATGCCGACTACTGGGCGAGTCTGCCCGATGATGTCAAAGAAGTACTACAGGCCGTGGCTATCGACTACCGTGACCACGTGGCAGGTATTGCAATGGATCGAGCCGCTGCGTCGCGAGATGCATTTGTAGAAGCTGGCGGATCGATCATTGAAATCTCGGACGAAGACCGCGCTGCGTGGGCAAATGCGATGCCCAATGTTGCGCAGGAATGGGCCGCCACGCTGAATGAGAACGGCGAGCAGGGCACAGATATGCTGGCCGCTTATCTCGGCAAGCTTCAGGATGCTGGTTTCACTGGTGTGCGGGACTGGACGGCCGAATAATCGTTCGGCGACCCGAGAAAGGGGCCAGACATGCTGAAGACCGCAGTTGCCGTCCTGTCGCGGGTCGCCAATTCGCTTGCTATCGCCGCCAACGCATTGGGTACGCTTGTCGTCCTTGCGTTGGTGGTCATCCTGAATGTCGACGTCATAGCGCGCGGCTTGTTTTCGGCCCCATTGCGTGGAACCTATGAGATGGTTCAGTTCTCGGTCGTGATGATCGTTTTCCTGCAGTTGGCCGACGTGGTCAGGGTGGACCGGCTGACACGTTCAGACGGGTTCCTGAACCTGATGCACCATCGTCGCCCCGGCCTGACGGCCAACCTCAGGCGGATCATCAATGCGATCTCGGCGATCTTCATGGGATTGATCGCCTATGTGACCTTTCCGGAATTTCTTCATATGTGGGAGACGCAGGACTATTTCGGAGTGCCCGGTCTTTTCACATTACCATGGTGGCCGGTCAAACTGGTCATCGCGTGCGGGACTGCGCTTGCCTGCGTGATCTTCCTGCTCAAGGTCGTCACGGCGCAGGACCGCCCGCAACTTGTCCGCACCCCCGAGCATGACGAGGCCGCAGAATGACTCCGATCGAGATTGGCCTGATCTCGGTCGTTGCAATCGTTTTCCTGATTTACGCAGGCGTCTACATCCCGATTGCGCTGGGCGTCGTGTCGTTCGTGTCGATCTGGCTGATGCGGGACAACTTCACACTTGCGCTGAACCTGCTGAAAGTAGCGGTGGGCGACAGCGCGATGGAGTACAGTTTCGCGACCATCCCGTTGTTCACCTTTATGGGTCTCATTGTCTCGAAGGCCGGGTTGGGCAAGGACATCTACGAAGTCATGACCATGCGGTTTCGCAAGGTCAAAGGCGGCATCGGCATGGCAACCGTCGGAGCCAACGCCGTCTTTGCAGCCGTAACCGGGTCTTCAATAGCCTCCGCTTCCGTGTTCACCAAAGTCTCGGTTCCTCAGATGATGGCGCAGGCTTACAACCCGCGCTTTGCTGTCGGGGTGGTCGCCGGGTCTTCGGTCTTGGGTATGATCATCCCGCCTTCGGCCATGCTGATCATCTATTCCTTTGTCGCCGAACAATCCGTGGGCGACATGTTCCTGGCAGGCGTCATTCCGGGGATCATGCTGGCCATTGCCTACGTCGCCGCGATCTGGGTTATGGGCCGTTTTACACCAGCTTTTGTTGGCGGCCGGGTCGTGGAAGACACCGAATGGATGTCCGGCCGTGAGGTCGCGTCGAAAACCTTGCCGACACTGTTCATTATCACAGTCGTGCTCGGCGGGATTTACACAGGGTGGCTAACCGCAGTCGAGGCCGGTGCAGCCGGGGCGCTGGTTGCGCTTATCATCGCTGTGGCGCGCAAATCCATGACGCCCAGAGCCTTCTGGGACGCCCTGCTGGAAACCGGCCACATTACAGCGGCGATCCTGTTCCTGATCACTGCGGCTTCGATATATAGCCGGATGCTGGGGCTGGCCGGGTTGCCCAATCAGTTGCAGGACTTGCTTGCTGGGAATTCGGCGTCCTTCTGGACGATCATGCTGCTTTACGTCCTGCTGATGTTGTTTCTGGGAACACTGCTGGACACGGCGTCAATCATTCTGATTGTCGTCCCGCTGTTCCTGCCCATGGCCGAAGCCCTTGATATGTCCCTGATCTGGTTTGGCATCATCACCGTTGTCGGTGCTGAGATAGGGCTTTTGACGCCACCTCTGGGGATTTCCTGCTTTGTTATCAAGTCCACGATTAACGATGACCGGATATCACTAAAGGATGTGTTCATGGGCGCGCTGCCCTTTGCGTTTGTTATGCTGATCGTCCTGTTCATTCTGATCGAATTCCCGATCCTCAGCCTTGCCCTGATTTAAGGAGACCCAGATGCGCTCTGTCACCAAAGACAATATCACCGACGTGTTCATGGGATACCTGTCCAAAGACACCGATCCGAGGATGCGAGAAGTCATGGGGTCTCTGGTCAAGCACCTGCATGACTTTGCCCGGGAAACCAACCTGACGCATGAAGAATGGCGCGCCGGAATCGCGTTTCTGGAAGGGTGTGCCGCAGTGGAAACAGAGGACAGGCATGAATTCGTGCTGGCCTCGGACGTGCTGGGCCTATCGTCGCTGGTGGATATGCTGCATTCCAGCCCGGATGCGACCAGCTCGTCCGTATTGGGCCCGTTTCACGTCTCTGGCGCGCCTGCTTTGCCTATCGGTGGCGACATGAAACGCGACTACGGCGGGCCGGTGCTGCTTGCAGAGGGCGTCATACGCGATACCGAAGGCAATCCGATTGCCGGGGCCGAGCTTGATATCTGGCAAACGGCCCCGAATGGCCTTTACGCCAGTCAGGATGAAGAACAGGACACCTACTCTTTCCACGGGCTGATGACAGTTGGTGACGATGGCAGATATGCGTTCACCACAGTAAAGCCAGTTGAATACACTGTGCCGTCTGACGGGCCAGTTGGCGATATTCTGCGTGCTTGCGGTCGCCATCCGTGGAGGCCCTCACACCTGCACTTTATCGTCAAAGCCCCCGGCTATCGCTCACTCGTGACCGAGATTTTTCCGGAAGACGATCCCTATCTGGATCAGGATACGGTCTTTGGTGTTCGAGACGATCTGGTGATGACGTATGTTGAACGACCAGCTTCGGAATTTCCCGATGACATGGCACTTTCTGGTAGGATCACTGAACCTTACCTGCACGTGAATTTCGACGTCACGCTTGCTCGGGACTGAACGCTATGGAGGATGCTTGAAGTGCTAAAATACATATTCATTGTATATGCAGCGCTAGTCAGCGGAGTGGCCATCGCCGATGAGCGACCGATTTTCGATGCGCATATTCACTACAGCCATGATGCTGTGAAACTGGTTCCGCCCGAACAAGTGGCCAAAATCCTGCGGGATGCAGGCGTGCGGAAAGCCCTGGTTTCCAGCTCGGACGATAGCGGAACGCAACTGCTTTTGGCTGCAGCGCCGGACATCGTTGTTCCGGCACTTCGTCCCTATCGTCGTCGCGGTGAGATCAACACCTGGATGCACGACGAAACAGTAATCGATTATCTGGAAGCAAATCTGTCGAAGAACGACTACGAAGCCATCGGCGAGTTTCACGCCTATGGGGACGATATCAAAACGCCGGTTATCCAGCGTATGATCGCACTGGCGAAGGAACGGAACTTAATTCTGCACCATCACGGTGATCGCGACGCGGTTGACCTGATCTTCGAAACCTGGCCGGAGGCTCGGGTACTGTGGGCACATTCTGGCTTTGACGATCCAGGAAAGGTTGTCGACGCTTTGAATGCGTATCCCCGGCTTTGGGCCGATCTGGCGTTCCGTTCCGACATGGTCTCGCGGGGCCGTGTCGATCCGGATTGGCAAGCTGCGTTCGAAGTGCATCCTGATCGGTTTATGGTCGGTACCGATACATTTGCGCCGGAGCGCTGGTATTACGTCGGCCCGCACGCAGATTTTTCACGCGAATGGCTGGATTTGCTTCCAGACCAGATAGCGGACAACATTGCCTATGCCAACGCAGAACGATTGCTGGCAACAAAATGATCCGCTGGCTCGTCTGGTTTCTGGTATCTTCCGGCGCTGCCGTCGCTTGTGAGGCGACCGGGCAACGGATGGGTTCGGAAATTCAGAACGCGCCTGCTGTGCATTTGACCGTCAACGAAATTCCGTTGGCTCAACCGTTTTCAATACTCCTCACTGTGTGCAGCGAAATTGCCGTGAGTGATATGCGCGTCGATGCAATCATGCCTGCTCACCAACACGGGATGAACTACCTTCCAGTCGTCACTGCAAAAGGCGACGGTGTGTTCCGTGTTGATGATATGCTGTTTCACATGCCCGGAATGTGGGAGCTTCAAGTGGACGTCGAATACAAAGGGCAATCGGTATCCTACACCTTTGACATTGCGCTGAAATGAAGTTGTGGGTGACAGCTGCGTTAGTCTTACTGACGAGTTCGGTGCGTGCAGAAGTCCTATTGTCAGAAGACGAAATCCAACAAACGCTGTCCTTTGGGCCGTGGCCACCATCATTCCAACCTGATCCAAGCAACAGGGTTTCAAACGATCCCCGAGCGATTGCGCTGGGCGCAGCGCTTTTCGACCATCCGGTGTTGTCGATTGATGGTGCATTTGCCTGTGCAAGTTGTCACGACCCCCAGCAGGCACTCACCAACTCCGAGGCACGAACATTCGGTCGCGTGATTTTGGATCGGAATACGCCATCACTGCGAAATCTGGCAGGTCTGCGATGGTACGGGTGGGGCGGAAAGAGCGATAATCTGTGGGCTGCCAGCTTGCATCCGATCATTGAAGAACAAGAGATGGCGCACAGCAAAGAAAGCCTAATGAGAGCCATTTCCGAGAGTACGTACATTGAAGATTTTGAGGTCATTTTTGGCGATGTTCAAAGCCAAGACACAGAGCAGGTCTTGGTAAACATTGCCAAAGCCCTATCAGCTTATCTGGAAACGCTGGTAACCGAGCGGACACAATTTGACGATTTTCGCGACGCGTTGGAGCGCAGCGATCTGGCAGAGGCTGCGAACTACCCCGAAGCTGCCCAGCGAGGGCTTCAGCTCTTCTTGGGGCGCGGGAATTGCGCGTTCTGCCATAATGGCCCGAGATTTTCCAACAACGAATTCCACGACGCGGGCGTGCCATATTTTCTGAGTGAAACCGAAGTCGACGATGGCCGGTTCGGAGGGCTGAACTTCTTGCTCTCCAGCCCTTACACATTGGACGGAGACTGGACTGACGATCCGGAAAAGCAAGGCGCGTGGGCGGTCCGAAATGTACGAAGGAGCCATTCCGATTTTGGAACCTTTCGTACGCCCAGCCTTCGAGGTGTGGCCGAAACCGCCCCCTACATGCATGACGGCAGCCTGGATGATCTGGACGCCGTGGTCCGACACTATAACGAAATTGATATAGAAAGGCTTCACGCCGATGGCGAAGCCATACTCTCTGAACTAAATTTATCCGAGCAGGAGATTGCAGACCTGGTTGAGTTTTTGGAGACTCTGTCCGGCGTTACGCGGCCTTGAGATACTCCAATGCAGCCTGAGTACCGCCTTTAGTGTGCGGCACGCCGCTTTTTGCGAGTCCCATTTCTACGCCTGAGAGTGTGCCCATCAACATCAGGTCGTTGAAATCGCCCAAGTGACCTATTCGGAATACCTTGTCGGCTACTTTGGATAGACCATTTCCGAGTGAGATATTATAGTGCTCCAGCGCCGTCGCACGAAAGGCATCAGCAGAATGTCCCTCAGGCACTTTGACAGCGGTCAGTACGCCTGACTCCTGACCTTGGCGGGCACACAATACCTCAAGCCCCCATGCTTGCACGGCAGCTCGAGTCGCGGCTCCGTGGCGGGCATGACGAGCGAATACGTTCTCCAGCCCCTCCTCGTGCAACATATCGATGGCCTCATTCAATCCATAGATAAGATTGGTGCCAGGGGTATAAGGGAAGAACCCTTTCTGGTTCGGCTCGACCATATCCTGCCAATTCCAATAGCTGCGTGGCATGGTCACGGATTTTGAATGTTCCAGAGCACGATCGCTCACAGCGTTGAAGCTGAGACCCGGCGGTAGCATCATCCCTTTTTGCGAACCGGAGACACAGACATCTACGCCCCATTCGTCGAACCTAAGATCGATCGATGCAAGGCCAGAGATTGAATCAACCAAAAGAAGGGCAGGGTGTTTCGCCGTGTCTATTGCCCTGCGCACTTCCTCAATAGGCGAGACTGACCCGGTAGAAGTTTCATTGTGGACGACGCATACCGCCTTGATCTCGTGCTGACTGTCCGCGCGCAAGCGGTCTTCTATCTGATTGGGGTCCGCACCGCCACGCCAATCCCCTTCAATCAACTCTGGCTGTAACCCTATTTTTTCAGCCAAGTTGCACCACATGTATGCGAAATGTCCTGTTTCGTACATGAGAACATTTCCGCCCGGCGACACTGTGTTCACAAGCGCAGCTTCCCACGCGCCTGTACCGGATGAAGGGTAGATAAAGACGTTTTGTTCTGTCTTGAAAATTGTTTTCATCCCAGCGAGGGCTTTGTGGCCTACTTCTGCAAAATCTGGCCCCCGGTGATCGATGGTCTGCATGCTTATGGCCTTCAGGATGCGTTCCGGCACGGCACTTGGCCCTGGGATTTGCAAAAAATGTCTGCCCGCCTGGCGCATCTGAACTGATCCTTCCGCTGGCGCCGAAACAGTGGCGCAATTACCTATTGGCAAAAGTTAATTATGAATTCATTATTCAGTCAACGGTGAAGTGAAGCTTCTAATTGGCTAGTTGGGAAGGGAAGGCGAACCCGATGCTTGAGAATGGATCGTTGCATCGCCGACTGATGTCTGACGTCCAAGGCGAGGTGGTGGCTGACCCGGCATCACGCGCACGATACTCGACTGACGCTTCGATCTATCAGATGATGCCGGACGCCGTGGTCATGCCCCGAAACAAAGAGGACGTGCAGGCCGTGATGTCTGTAGCGCGCGACGAAGGATGCTCCGTTCTTCCGCGCGGCGGCGGCACATCGCAATGTGGGCAAACGGTCAATCAAAGCGTTGTCTTAGACAACACCAAGCACTTGAATCGTGTTCTTGACGTGGACGTTGAGAACCGTGTCGCGCGTGTTCAGCCCGGCGTTGTTCTGGATCAGTTGAACCAGTCACTAAAGCAATATGGCTTATGGTTTCCCGTAGACCCCTCGACCGCGTCGCGTTGCACGCTTGGAGGAATGGCCGCCAACAACTCTTCTGGTGGAAAATCCCTGCGCTACGGGATCATGCGCGATAACGTCCGTGCAATAAGTGCAATCCTCAGCGATGGTATGGAAGCACGGTTCAGCGCCGATACGACGGCATCTGGCGATTATGCCGATCTTGTTGGGGACATGCGTGCTCTGGGGCGTCGCGAGGCTGCGGAAATTGACGCCCGGTTTCCCAATCTCCAGCGTCGTGTGGGCGGGTATAACATCGATGCGCTTGTCGGCAACGATGTCAACATGTCTCATTTGCTGGTGGGGTCAGAAGGCACTCTGGCCTATTTCGCTGAATTGGAACTGAACCTTGCTCACTTGCCGGGCGAGAAAGTTGTCGGCGTGTGTCATTTCCCGACGTTCCGTGCTGCGATGGAGGCAACACAGCACCTCGTGACGCTCAAGCCGCAGGCGATAGAATTGATCGACGACACCATGATTGCGTTGGGGAGAGATATCCCATTGTTCCGCAGTACGATTGAGGCGTTTGTAGAAGGCAGCCCTGAAGCGTTGTTGTTAGTGGAATTTGCTGAGGGTAGCGCTGACGCCAATGCTGCAAAGCTGGTCGAGCTATCGCAACTGATGGGAGATCTCGGGTTTGATTTCCGTGGGACTGAAAACCGTTGGGGCGGGGTTGTATCAGTTACTGATACCAAACTGCAAAACTCGATCGCCGAATACCGAAAATCCGGGTTGAACGTTATGATGTCGATGAAGGAGGCCGGCAAGCCGATCTCTTTTGTGGAAGATTGCGCCGTCCCGTTGCCTGATCTCGCCGATTATACCGCTGGCCTGACCGAAATTTTTACCCGGCACGGCACAAAAGGGACATGGTACGCGCATGCCTCAGTCGGGTGTCTCCATGTTCGTCCTGTCCTGAACATGCGGCAGGACAAAGACGTCCGGACAATGAGGGCGATTGCCGAAGAGACCTTTGATCTAGTCAAGAGATACAAAGGGTCTCATTCAGGCGAACACGGTGATGGGATCGTGCGATCAGAGTTTCATGAAAAGATGTTCGGCCCTCGTATCGTTTCCGCGTTTGAACAGGTTAAGGCCCGGTTTGACCCTGCTGGGCTAATGAACCCCGGCAAAATCGTGCACGCGCCTGCCATGGATGATCGCCGCCTATTCCGCTACAGCCTGGACTACTCAGTTCCTGTATTCGAAACGGCGCTGGACTGGTCCGCTTGGCCGGGTGCCGGAGGAGGATTTCAGGGTGCCGTCGAGATGTGCAACAACAACGGTGCGTGTCGCAAGCTCAAGGGCGGAGTAATGTGTCCTTCCTTCCGTGCGACGAGAAACGAGCGTGATGCCACACGTGGGCGGGCAAACACGTTGCGTTTTGCCATCAGCGGGCAGTTGCCGGGTGGTTTAACTTCAGACGCAATGCAGGACACGATGGAATACTGCGTGTCTTGCAAGGCTTGCGCGCGTGAATGCCCGACTGGCGTCGATATGGCCCGCATGAAGATCGAAGTACTTTCAGCAAAGCGCAAAAAAGACGGGCTGACATTGGCTGAAAAATTAATAGCTTATCTGCCGAGATATGCACCAAAAGCTGCAAAAGTCGCGTGGTTATTGAATGCTCGGAACAAAATTGGGCCCTTGCGTACGCTGTTGGAGAAACCAACTGGAATTTCGGCGCGACGTGACCTGCCAGTGTGGTCCTCCGACCCGTTCCGGGATGTCGAGGCCCAAGACACAGATCCGCAGGTGCTTCTGTTTGCCGATGTGTTCAACCGATATTTCGAGCCAGACAATCTGCGCGCCGCTGTCCGGGTTCTGCGTGCGCTAGGGCTTCGGGTTGCCATAGCAAGAGATGACCAAACAGGAAAGTCGCTGGATTGCGGGCGCACTCTTTTGGCTAAGGGTTGCGTGGAAGAGGCGCGTCACGAGGCACAGCGTGTGATTGACGCGACGCGAGAAGCAGCTGCACAGGGCATACCGGTAGTCGGTCTCGAACCTTCTTCTATCCTTACATTCCGGGACGAATATTTGGCTCTTTGTCCGGGGCGGGATGCGGAGTTGCTATCCAAAGCCTCTCATACCTTTGAGGAGTTTCTGGCCAAACAGCCGGATCTGCCTCTCAAATCGGTAGATCGCCCCATTTATGTGCATGGTCATTGCCACCAGAAAGCACACGATGCGGTTACACCGATGCTCAACTTACTTAAACGTATTCCCGCATCACAGGTTCACATGATCGAAAGCAGTTGTTGTGGTATGGCCGGGGCGTTTGGATACGCGCCCGGCACTATTGATGTCTCGATCAAGATGGCGGAACTCGACCTGTTTCCAGCTTTGGAGGCGGCGCCTGCGGATGCAATTGTTGTGGCGGATGGAACATCATGCCGCCACCAAATCGCCGAAGGTACGCAGCGCCAAGCGATGCACGTCGCGCGCCTGCTGGATATGGTCCTTGAATATTAGGATGTGGATATGAACCTGACGGATAGCATTAATCGCCCGACCCTACATGAAGAGTTGGTCGAACGCTTGCGTAATCTTGTCGTCGAAGACGTTTTGAAGCCGGGTGAGAAAGTGCCCGAGAAACAGCTTTGCGACTCATTGGGTGTTTCCCGGACACCATTGCGAGAGGCCCTAAAGGTTCTTGCATCCGAAGGCTTTGTGGTGCTTCAAGCCAACCGGGGTGCCCGTGTCGCGAGTGTTACGAGGGAAGAATTGGAAAACACGTTTCCAGTGCTCGCAGCGCTTGAGCAACTGGCGGGGGAAATAGCGTGTCAGCAAATGGACGTTGCGGAAATTCAACGGATTGAAAGTAGCCACAAGGATATGCTGAGCGCGTACGAAGCGCGTGATCGACAGGCGTACTTTAAAGCCAATCAAGACATCCATCAGGCACTTATAAAGGGTGCGCGAAACGACATACTGGAAAACCACCATAAGCTTTTGGCCGCACGGGTCCGCCGTGCACGTTTTTTGGCCAACTTGTCGGACGAGCGTTGGGCACAGGCAATTGACGAACATGAAACCATGATGGAGTTGCTCAAGGCCCGAAATGCAGATGGGCTTGGTAAGGCAATGAAACTTCACATGATGAACAAACTTTCGGCGCTTGTAAAAGAGCTGAAGCCAGAAGTGACGCCTCGCTAAAACCTGGTAAAAAGTGCAGTCCGGCTTCCCTCAGATATGCCGCTAGTCAGTGTTAACATCAGGAAACGGGGGAGTCAGTCCACAGTCCAGGGCGAGACTGTTGAGGTCTCGGCAAAGAGCGGAGTTGAGGCTTACACCGTCTTTGCGACGGGCCTCAGCTGCAGCCGTTTTTCCGTCTCCGGGCAGGCGTACCGGGTCATGACCGGGCAGGGGGGCGGATGCGCGCATTTCGGAGAAGACGCGGGCTGCATTCGAAGCAAAGTCTTTTTCCATTCCAAAGGCCGCCGGATCAAGCGCCATTACGAATTGCCCTGTGTTTGTGGGTGAGGTTGTGTCTGATGTGAAGTTGACTACGTCAGAGCCGAAGGCAGCGCCGTTCAAGACTCCGGACATCAACCCTATGGCCACGGAAAGGCCGAAACCCTTCGGACCTCCGATCGGCAAAAGAAACCCTTCTGATTTGCGGGCAGGGTCCGTTAACGGATTGCCATCACGCCCAACCATCCAACCTTCGGGCATAGGTTCGCCTTGCTGCAACAGGGTCTTGATCTTACCCATCGCGGCAACTGTCGTCGCCATATCAAACACAAACGGGTCGGGGCCAACGGCAGGCGCAGAGAAAGCGATAGGATTGGTGCCAAGAAGCAAGTCGCTTCCGCCATAGGGTGGAACGTGGTTAGCACTGCCCACCGCTGCGGCCATGCCAAGCATTCCAGCTTCGGCTTGTGGGCGCACATAAAGTGCCAAAGGTCCAGCATGATTGCCGCGCCGAACACCGACCCATCCGATACCTGCCTCTTTCGCCTTTTCTATCGCAAGATCTCGCGCCGCCGACATAGCCAAATGCCCAAGGCCGTCATCGCCGTCAATCAACGCGGTCGCGACAGACTGATGTATGACGGTAACGTTTGGTTTGGCGTTGCACCCGCCTCCGGCCAATCGGGCAAGATACTGGCGCAAGCGAAAGACTCCATGGGTGCCATATCCGAATATGTCGGCCTCAACCATCGTCGAGGCCACCTGATCTGCATCCGCTTTTGGAACACCTCGAGTTTCGAGCGCGCTCGCCACAAATTCACGCAAGATCTGGCAGTTTATTTTCACTGGCTCAGAAGTCATCTCTGCCAACCTGCTCTTTGTGCCAGAACACCAGTTTTCGCTGTGTCCAAACCACCGTCGCAAATACAGCGAGACCAACGAGACTTAGGTACAGGATCAAGGAGAACACGCGCGGAGTATTGAGCTGCGATGCCGCAACACGGATCAACTCACCAAATCCCTTACCGCCCCCTAGGAACTCTCCTGTGATCGCGCCTGCCATAACACCAACTGCTCCGATTTTAAGGCCGGTGAATATCTGCGGCAGACCGGTTGGCAGCTTCATCTTGATCAATGTCTGCATCCGGCTGGCGCCCATCGTCTTGAACAACATGCGCGCGTTTTCGTCGGCGGCGTGAAGTCCGGCCGCAGTCCCAACCACGATTGGAAACGTCGCGATAAAGGCCGCAAGTGCCACCTTGGATTCAATGCCGAAACCCAACCAAGCCACAAAAAGAGGAGCGAACGCGACTTTCGGCATCGTATCGATAGAAACCAAATAGGGCATTACTGCCTTCTCGCCAAAGGCTGTTTCGCCAACCAAAACACCCAGCGAAAATCCGATCGCGATTGCCAGCGCAAAACCATAGATGACCTCTTTGATGGTAATCCACAGTGCCCCAAGCATGTAGCCGCCGGTCAAAAGGTTTTGCCCTACGAAGATCATATCTTTGAGGGTCTCCATCGGCGTCGGTAGAATGATCGGAGAGACCAGCCTAAGGCTGGTCACAATTTGCCAAGTTCCGACAAAAACCACGAAGACAAAGGTCATCGCCAGCCAGCGAGGAACCGAGTCGATAAAGTGAACCTTCTGCTCCCATACAGTGTCTTCTGAGGGGGCAGCGTCTTTTACGGAAGGTGAGTAATTCTGAACTTCGCTCACATTTCTTCTCCCTTATCAAGGAGGCTGCGAATGTAGTCTACGATAGCGCCGAATTTGGGTGTCGTCATCATGTCGAGTGTTCGTGGGCGTGGCAGGTCGACCTCAACGATTTCAGCAATCCTGCCTGGGCGCGGTTTCAAGACGACGATTTCGTCAGACAAAATAACAGCTTCCTGAATTGAGTGCGTCACAAGAAAAGCAGTCGCATCCTGTTCCTTGCAAATCCGCTGCAATTCCATGTTCATCATGTCGCGTGACAACTCGTCGAGCGCGCTGAACGGTTCGTCCATCAATAGCACGGCTGGTTCCGTGATCAGCATTCGGCAGATCGAAGCGCGTTGTGCCATACCGCCTGACAATTCGTTCGGATATACGTTTTCGAACCCTTGCAAACCTACGATGTCCAAAAGTTCGTGCGCCTTGGCCATAGCTTGCTTGGCCGCCGCTTTTCCATCGCGGATCTCAATTGGCAAGACGATGTTTTCCACCGCTGTTTTCCAGGGGAAAAGCGTCGCTTGCTGAAACATCATACCGATGTCCCGGCGGGTCCCAGTGACTGGTTGCCCCTGAAGGATTACACGCCCTTTGGTGGGCGGGATCAGACCCGCCATGATCTTTAGTAGAGTTGACTTGCCGCACCCGCTGGACCCGATGACAGATGTGAAGCTTCCTTTCCGAAGCGTCAGATTGATGTCCTCGAGAGCAACAACAAGATTGCGTGCATAGGTCTTGCTTACATGGGTCAACTCATAGACCGGCGTGCCCAAAGGCGCGCCGGAAAACTCATGTGTGACTACAGCGTTCATTTGCTGACAGCCGCGTTTCCGATGGCAGCAAACTCGTTGGTCCAAGCAGCGCTCAGGTCATCCAACGGCCCTGGGATTTCGCCCCCTGCAACAAGTGCGTCTTGCCATTCCTGCCAAACTTCGGCGGGGTACCATCCCAGGCCATTGCTCGGATCCGCCGCGATAGTTTTCGAGCGTACGGCATCGAACAGTGCTGACTGGAACTCCTTGTCCTCGCCTTCCTGCGGGTTGCCATCCGCCAAATGCTTCAAAACAGCTTCACGGTTGGCATCATCCAGTGCAAATGCATGACCACGTGTGAACGCGCGGCTCCAAGCTTCGACCAATTCACGGTCGTTGGCGATTGTGTCAGCCATTGTGGCGATGCCGTTACCGAAGAAACGCCCGAACTCCGCAGGCGTGATGTCACGCACCGCCATTCCGCGCTGGTTCAGAATTGCCGTGTCAGCCGTCGAAGCAGAGTAAGCGTCGATTTCGCCGTTTAGGAAAGCCGCGGTCGCCGGGCCACCGTCGCCGACGGTAAGGAAGGTAAAGTCTTCACCCTCTTTCATGCCTGCTCCGGTCATCACGTTACGTGCAAAGCCTACTTCTGCGCCATCGGCCGTACCTGTTCCGATAACTTTACCTCGAAGCTCTTCAACACTTTGGATGTCAGAGTCTTCTGGCACGGCTATGCCAAAGTTGCTGCGTGCCGCAACGTTGTAGATGTGTACGGCATCTACATCCCGCGACCGTGCGGCAATTAAGGGGCCAGGACCGGGGCGACCGAAGTGAGCCTGTCCGGCGGACAATGCTTGAAGCACGGCTCCTGAGCCGTTGATCGCCTCGACGGTCACATCCAACCCTTCATCAGCGAAATAACCTTCGCCGATGGCGACAAAAACCGGAAATGAATTGATTGCCGAAGGGCTTGGCTGCACGAAGGTAATTTTACGCAAGTCCTGCGCAAAGCCCTGTGTTCCTAGTGCTCCTGCTACCGGAACCGCCGAAAGCAAGGACGCTGTGAAAGTCCTTCTGTTCATCATTTTAGTCTTCCTCCCTTGCATGGTTGGCAACCCGCAGATTCAGCTATGCAGGAGCCACTTAAACGACGCGCACGGTATTCCTGAGCGTGCCGATTTCTGAAATTTCACAAACCACAGTGTCCCCGTCTTTCAGGAACTGTGGTGGGTCCATGGCGTATCCGACACCAGACGGTGTTCCGGTCGCGATTACGTCGCCAGGTTCCAGGGTCATACCTTCTGAAAGGGATGCGATCAGCGTTGGAATGTCGAAAATCATGTCCGACGTCGATCCGTTTTGGCGCTGTTCGCCGTTGACTGTTAATCCGATTGATAGAGCGTGCGGATCGCTGATTGTATCAGCGGTCACTATGCAGGGGCCCAATGGGCAAGACCCATCTAAACCTTTGCCTTTGAAATACTGCCCACCATGTCGGCGTTGAATGTCGCGTGCGGTGATGTCATTGAGGATCGTATAGCCGTATACATGGTCGTATGCGTCAGCCTTGGCTATGTTTCGCCCCGGTTTTCCAATCACAACTGCCAGTTCAACTTCATAGTCAATGGCTTGTGAGACCGAGGGGAATATCAGAATGTCTGCCTCTGGCGCCACAATCGATGTCGGCGGTTTTGTGAAGAAGACCGGATGTTCTGTTACGCCAATTTTTTGGTTTTGGGCACGTTCGCCCTCGGCGATGTGTTCAGCATAATTGCGCCCGACACAGAAAACGTTCTTACGCGGGGAAGGAATTGGTGCCAGAAACGGCACGTCATCCGGGACCAGTGCGTCGTTTAGATTACCCGTTTCGGCCGATGAAACGAGGGTTTTCAAAACGCCAAGCGTTTCTTTTCCGCCTGCGATCAGATGCTGCATTGAACCTGCGTCCAGCGCTTCGCCAAGCACTTGCGCTGCGCGCAAAACGTCCAACTTGCCGCCATCGTTTAGTATTGCCACGCAAACGGCGTGGCCCTCTACGGAAACAGTTGCTAACCGCACTCGGCACTCCTCCCTCGTGCTTGTGTCAAGACGTGGTCACGGATCCTGTCCGGCGACTCGTTTCTTGCTTTCCTCTTGCCCTTGAGTTTTTTCCGACTTGGCGTTTCAATCAATCAACCAATCGCTAAATTGGGTGGAGATATGAGTGCACCAACCGAACTCGCGCACCGCGTACGCGACCTGATTAACAATGCCGGATACAGGCATAACGACAGGCTCCCACCTGAACGTGAGCTGTGTTCAAAACTTGGGACCACTCGCAATCAGTTGCGAAGAGCGTTGGCAGAGCTTGAGGCCCAGGGGCTGATCTGGCGTCATGTGGGGCGGGGAACATTTGTTGGATCCAGGCCGGTTCTCAACCTCACCGATGTAACTTATTTGGGCAACCAAATTAAACCTGAGCAGGTTGTATCCGTTAGATTTACGATCGAGCCGCAGCTTAGCCGCCTCGCAGCGCTCCATTCCACACGTTCCGATCGAGAGCAAATGAGGCTATGCGCGGACAAATGTCGTACCGCAGAGGATTGGCGCACGTACGAAGCTTGGGACAATAATTTGCATTACGCTATAGCCCGCTCCACTCGTAACCAACTCTTTTTATACTTCTTTGAGACTTTAAATTCGGTTCGAAGATCGATTGTTTGGGGGCAGCCACGCGAAACTTTAAAGCCCGCAGAAGACTATTCCAGCTTTAGCGAACATGATGTGATCGTGTCTGCCATAGCAAAGGGCGACTGTGAGCTTGCGGCCAGTGCCATGGTGGATCACCTGAAATCGGTTTATTCGCGGGTGCTGCCTACGAGCATCCAGTCCGACAGCTGAAGTAGCGCTGGTGCCCAACCAATTCGGGAAATGGTCGGGGCAGATTGTAGCCGTTGGTCTTGCAAAACAGCCTGAATTTTGGCGATGACTTGGTAAGCCGCCGCGTCCGTTTGAATGTGGCGTGGCATCGATCGGAAGGTAACTGACCGTTCGGAAATCCGATCTTTGGCAGTCAAGCGTTCAGGAGGAAAGCGATGTCCGATCATGTAATTCCCGCGCCGCAGGTGCATGTCATACCCGTATCGGGGGGCGGCACGTTCCCTGTCCGGCGTGTCTACTGCATTGGGCGAAACTACGCGGCGCATGCAATTGAAATGGGCCATGACCCGAACCGGGAACCTCCATTTTTCTTTCAAAAGAACCCAAACAATTTGGACCCTTCAGGGGAATTCCCGTACCCTCCGCACAGTTCCGACGTGCACCACGAAGCAGAAATGCTTGTTGCGCTCAAGTCCGGCGGCACGAATATCTCGGTGGACGATGCATTGGATCATGTCTTTGGGTACGGCCTTTCGCTTGATATGACCCGTCGCGACCTGCAAGGGCAGATGAAAAAGATGGGCCGCCCGTGGGAAATTGGGAAAGCGTTTGAGCGCTCGGCGCCATGCGGACCAATTCACAAGGCATTAGAGGTCGGGCATCTCGACAGAGGTCCGATTACTCTGACGGTGAATGGTGAAGTTCGGCAAGAAGGCGACTTGAACCAGATGATTTGGAAAGTCCCCGAGATGATCTCATATCTGAGCGACTACTTCGAGCTTGCGGCCGGGGACGTTATCCTTTCAGGGACACCTTCTGGTGTTGGTCCCGTCAACCGAGGGGATGTTATGGTCTTGGCCGTCGACAAGCTGGGCAGCCTGAACGTACGCGTGACTTAGAACCTGCTGCGACGAGCTAACATTGCGAAAGAAACCGATGCTTGCGTAAACGGATAACAGATGCCCCATTTAGTCGTTGAATTGATTGCACACCATGCAGACACGGCAAATGCCATTGGCGCTCCTGGCCAGCCTTGGTTGAGCTACCTTGGTTTGCGCGAGCATTGCGCGAAGGTCAAAGAGGATCTGCATCAGATCGGAATAGGGCGCGGCGACAGGGTGGCAATTGTGTTGCCTAACGGACCAGAGATGGCGACGGCATTCATATCCGTCGCCCAAGTGGCGACGACGGCGCCTTTAAACCCTTCTTATACTATCGAAGAATATGTATTCTATCTCAAAGACTTGAAAGCCAAGGCTCTTGTAGTAAGCGAAAACGAAAGTGGCCCAGCCGTGCAAGCGGCGACTGAACTGGGTGTGGCCGTCTTGCGGATTTCTAGCGATAGTTCTAGTCCAGCTGGACAGTTTTCCGTTTTGGCCTGTGACCCAATTGGAGTGGCTGATACATCAGCGCCGGGTGAAGATGACGTCGCCCTGATACTCCATACATCAGGAACAACGTCGCGCCCCAAGATCGTTCCTTTGACGCAGGCCAATATCTACTCGTCGGCACGGAACGTGGCTTCGTCTTTGAAGCTGACAATCGATGATCGTTGTCTAAGCATCATGCCGCTGTTCCATATCCATGGGTTGATCGCAGCAGTCGCGGCTTCTTTAGGCGCCGGATCGCAAATTAGCTGCGCCCCTGGGTTCAACGCTCTTAGCTTTTTTTCACAGGTCGCTGAGGTTGATCCGACATGGTACACGGCGGTTCCGACAATGCACCAAGCTATTCTCGCCCGAGCCGCCCGAAACCAATCAGTCATTGAGCAATCGCGCTTGCGTTTCTTGCGGTCGTCTTCCGCGTCGTTGCCCGCGCCGGTCATGGAAGAGTTGGTGGCGACATTCAATGCGCCTGTCATCGAGGCCTACGGTATGACTGAGGCCACGCATCAAATGTGTTGCAACCCGCTTCCTCCACAAAAGCAAAAGCCCGGATACGTCGGAGTAGCAGCGGGCCCTGAAGTCAGAATTGCAGACGAAACGGAAAATGTATTGATCGCTTCGCGGGATGTCGGAGAAATCGTTATCAGCGGTCCGAACGTGACCCCTGGGTATGAGAGCAACCCGCAGGCAAATGCAGACAATTTCTTTGAAGCGGATGGAAAACTCTGGTTTCGCACCGGTGATCAAGGGTCGTTCGACGAAGAGGATTATCTGCGACTGACTGGACGCCTTAAGGAGCTTATCAATCGAGGTGGAGAAAAAATAAGTCCACTTGAAGTTGACGCCGTGCTTCTAAGCCATCCGGACGTTGCTCAGGCAGTTTGTTTTGCGGTTCCCCACGAGAAACTGGGCGAAGATATAGCGGCGGCGGTGGTGCTCTCAGAAGGAGCGACGATTGAAGGTCAGGACGTCCGGGATTTTGTTGGCGCACGGCTCGCAAAATTCAAGGTGCCGACTTCAGTGGTTATTCTCGAAGAGATACCAAAAGGTGCGACTGGTAAGATACAAAGGATTGGGCTGGCCGCTAAATTGGGACTGGCAAAGGCTTAGACACATGAAAGTTTGCATCTTTGGTGCCGGAGCTATCGGAGGTTACGTTGCCGCGAGGCTCGCGCAGACTGACGTCGACGTCAGTGTCGTTGCACGTGGCCCACATCTGGCTGCAATGCAAGAAAAAGGGCTGACTCTCCAAGAGGATGGGCAGGACCCAATCAACGTGCCAATACGCGCCTCGGACAATGCCGCCGATCTCGGCCCCCAAGACTATGTCTTTATCACACTGAAAGCGCATTCCGTTCCAGCAGTTGTGGACTCGATCCAGCCACTGATTGGGGATGAAACGACAATAGTGAGCGGAGTGAACGGGGTACCCTGGTGGTATTTCCACAAGCTGGGCGGTCCATTCGAGGGGACGAGATTGTCATCTGTAGACCCGGGAGACGCGCAATGGAACGGTTTCGGACCGGATCGTGTGCTTGGGTGTGTTGTTTATCCGGCCGCGGAAGTCATTGCTCCGGGATCGATCAAGCATGTCGAAGGCAATCGTTTTTCTTTGGGTGAGCCCGATGGCACTAAATCAGACCGTGCCTCCAACCTTTCGGCTGCATTGTCCACCGCCGGGTTGCGCGCGCCCGTAAGACCAAGAATACGGGACGAAATTTGGCTGAAGCTATGGGGCAACTTGTCGTTCAACCCGATTTCCGCACTTACCCACTCTACACTTGATGTCTTGTGTACTGATGAAGGTTCACGCTCCGTGGCACGTGGAATGATGCTAGAGGCTCAGGAAATCGGTGAAGAACTGGGGGTTAGGTTCCCGATTGATGTCGAAAAGCGCATTGACGGAGGAGCGGCTGTCGGAGCACACAAGACCTCGATGTGGCAGGATTTGGAGCTGAACCGACCTATGGAAATTGATGCCTTGGTCACTTCAGTACAGGAATTGGGGCAACTGACCGGGATCGCAACACCCACAATCGACACTGTTGCATCACTGATAAAACTGAGGGCAAAGGTCGCGGGTCTTTACTAAGATTCTGCTGGCGATCATCTGAAGAGATCAGTTCTGAGCGGGCGGGGAGCTGAATAGCGATCCGGCGCTACAAAACGCAGATCTTTCAAGCGTAGTGTCAGAAGAACTTTGCTTGGGCGGGGCAGGAGTTTTGCTTGCTTTTGCCAATGCCTAGACCTGCCTCTTTCAAATTCTTAAAACCAATCTCGAGATCATCCACCTTTCGGTGATGCTGTACATCCGCTTTGTCCGCAGAGCAGTCGTTGATGCAATACGCAGCGAACGTCTGCTCTGAGCCCAAAGGCGACTTAGGCTACGGGCGCAGCATTTGTCGTTTTGGGCGGAAAGCGGTCTTTCGCTGCACGTGCAATGGAAACCTTTCTTCGGGGGAAAGCGGGCGTTGGATTTCGTCCAATGCACGGGGGTGTTGCATTTAGACGCCAGGGAATTCGCCAATACCAGCAGTCGGCTTTCCAAGAACATGCTGTTTTTCTGTCTCAAATCTGAGCGTCCCGAAATCTCACAATTTAAATTTTTCGGGGAAAAGTCCGCACAAGAAACGTCTGATAAGATCAACAGAGCGTCGTCGTGAAAAACCCTGCATATCTGTTAGGTAATTGACCCACATACCTTCCAGCAAAGCCAGCGTTCCGGCAGTGGCATCGTCCACCAAGTTTGGGTCACGCTCTTTTTTTTGAGCTATCTCCTTAAACGCAAGCCGCAATGTCTCGACAAGTTTTTGATCCTGAGTGCTGCTGTAGCGGGCAATGCCTGGGTGTGAGCTCGCGATGCCGCGAAATGCATGCCAGATTTTTGTACTTCTTGGATTGAGCAGTGCTTCGGACAGATCCGCCTCGATCACAGCCATCACTCGGTCTTCGGGCGATGCATCCGAGCCCAGATCGGTCATTTTGTCCATCTCGGAATAATATTGGGCACTGAAATGCTGGGCTGCTGCCGTCAGCAAATTGTCCTTCCCGCCGAAATGCAAATGGATCATTCCGCGTGACAAACCAGAACGCTCGCAGATGCAGCTGACCGTCGTCTCGGTGACTCCAATATCCGCGATAGAGTCCAGAGTCGCCTTGATCAGAAGTTGCTTACTGGCATCTGGATCACGTTTCGAGCCACGTTTTCTTCCTCTAACGTTTTCCACTTTATTCAATAATTCCATTTCCTTGATGGCATCACTCAAGTCTTTCTCACAGGAAGATTGACACGAAAGACCGTTCTGGCGCAACATTTAATGGACGATCGTCCATTAGTGACTCGTGAAAATCCGGATGGGAGTTTGGGTAATCTTTCGTAGCGAAGCATCCCGGGGCTATACCCTCAGCGCACCAGCCACGGCTTATGTGGGCTTTCTGGTGGCGGCTCCGTTGTTGATCTTGATCGCCTATTCGTTCTGGACGCAAACCTACGTAACGCTCGACAAGACGCCGACACTAAAAAACTATAGCGACGCGTTTGCTGATCCTCTGGTTAGACACTTAATGCTAAGGTCGATCTGGATTGCCGGAGCAGTTACAGCAGTTACTGTCGCACTGGCATATCCCATCGCTTATTTCATCGCGATGAAGGCCCGTAAAAAGACCATCTGGCTTCTGCTCATCACCATTCCATTCTGGTCTAGCTACCTCCTGCGTGTATTTGCGTGGAAACTCATCCTGGGGTTCAACGGCGTAATGAATTCTGCACTGCTGATGCTTGGTCTGATCGACGAACCGCTCGACTTCCTTCTCTACAATGAATTTGCAGTCGTGCTGACGCTTGCCCATGCTTGGGCGCCATTTGCGATCCTGCCGATCTATGTCTCATTGCAGAAGATCGATCCGAGCTTACTGGAAGCCGCCACCGACCTCGGTAACAGCCCTTTTCAACGCTTCATGCGGGTGACGCTGCCACTAACCATCCCGGGGATCATTGCTGCTTGTCTGATCATATTTATTCCCACGGTAGGTGACTATGTGACCCCGGCACTGGTTGGCGGGTCGGATGGAAAGATGATCGCCAACCTTATTCAGGTGCAGTTCGGGGCCGCCAACAACTGGCCACTCGGCGCCACCCTTTCACTGATCGCGATGCTATCGGTTGGCTTTGTCGCTATAGTGTTTGTAATTACCGCCACCCGGCTAGGGAGGCGGATAAGATGAGACGCCCTTCGACCCTGACAGCCTACGCCTTTCTGTATTTGGTTTTTCTTTACCTGCCGGTCCTTTTTCTGCCCTTGTTTTCATTCAACAGCGGCACAATCGTTGCCTTTCCCATCAAGGGCTGGACGCTGGACTGGTATCGGAAGCTGGGCGAACAGGATACCTTGATCCAGGCCCTTTGGAATTCGCTTGGCGTCGGCACCGTCGTGGCACTTCTTTCTACCGCTATGGGATTGTTCGCCGCCCGCGCCTTTGTTCGGTACCGTTTTCGGGGTCAGCGTGCTGCCGAAGGTCTGGTGATGCTGCCTTTGGTTATACCGGGCATTATCGTCGCTTCTTCAATGCTGGTTCTGTTTTTGTTTATCGGTCTTAAGCCGTCTTTGCTGACCGTCGTTCTGGGTCATACATTTCTTGCGCTGCCGTTTTCCGTCTCGATCCTGAAGTCTGCGTTTGATGACTTCGATGCGTCGCTGGAGGAAGCATCATACGATCTAGGTGTCGGCGTGTTCGACACCTTCCGCCGCGTGACGCTTCCGGTCGTTTCCCCGGGTATCGTCGCAAGTTTGCTGGTCACTTTCACAGTCAGCTTCGACGAGTTCGTGCTCGCCTTTTTCCTGTCCGGCAACCAACCAACCTTGCCAGTCTACATCTGGAGTCAGATTCGTTTCCCCGCCAAGCTTCCAAACGTTTTGGCCTTAGGCTCTATCCTGCTGCTTTCATCGGTTCTACTTTTGGTGCTGGCCGAGTATTTCCGGCGCCGCTCATCCGCATCAGGGGTCCAATGACAGAAAAAAACATCATCGAACTCAGGGGCGTCGAGAAACGCTATGGCACTTTTCTTGCGGCTAGCGGGATCGACCTCGATCTCAAGGAAGGCGAGTTTTTCTCACTCCTCGGCCCATCGGGATGCGGCAAAACCACGGTATTGCGGATGATCGCTGGTTTCCAAGAGCCGACCAAAGGCACCGTACTGATCGACGGTCAGGATATGGATGGTGTGCCTGCCAACAACCGCCCGACGAACATGGTTTTTCAGAGCTACGCCATCTTCCCGCACCTGAATGTTGGAAACAACGTGGCTTATGGATTACGTGGCAAGGCCCCCAAGGCCGAAATCGACCAGCGTGTGGCCGAAGCCTTGGAAATTGTCGAGCTGGGCGGTCTTGAGGATCGCGGCGCAAGTGAGCTGTCAGGTGGGCAGCGGCAAAGGGTGGCGCTCGCCCGTGCGCTGATCATGCGACCCAAAGTACTGTTGCTGGATGAGCCCTTGTCGGCCTTGGACAAGAAGCTGCGCGAGCAGATGCAATTTGAAATGCGTAATCTGCAGCAATCGCTGGGTATCACCTTTGTGATGGTCACACACGACCAATACGAGGCGATGACAATGTCTGACCGCATTGGCGTGATGTTCAATGGGCGGCTAAAGCAGGTGGATACGCCAACAACGCTTTACGCCCGGCCCTGCGATCAGCAGGTTGCCAGTTTCATCGGTGAGATGAACATTTTGCCTGCCCAGTTGCTTGAGGAAAATGGCGATACGCTTTCAATCGACGCGAAGGCCTTTGGCCAAATGGAGATTGAAAAAAACCCCAACGTCGCAACCAGCGCCCGAGATATGAACATCGGTATTCGACCCGAACAATTGGAAATCACCTCTGAAAAACCCGAAGACTATCCATCAACTGTTCAGGGCAAAGTCAGCAACGTCGCCTTCTATGGCGAGAACATTCACTACCACATTCAGGTTGCGGAAACCGACAAGCCGATCTCGGTCTCGGTTCCGAACTACTTTCACACGGTTGATTTCAATCGCGGCGACGCAGTTTGGCTGGGAGTCCAAAGCGCCAGCGTGATCGATCTTGGCACTGACACAGAATAAGACAATGGGAGGAAAAAAATTGAAACTTCAGGGAATTGCGGCCTTCGCATGTGCGACGGCAATAAGTACAGGAAGCGCCAGCGCCGGTGGAGCTGATCTGACGGTATTTGACTGGTCGGGATATGAAGACCCGGGATTCTTTGCCAGCTACATGGAAAAATACGGGAATGAAGCACCGAGCTATTCCTATTTCGGTAGCCAGGAAGAAGCCTTTACCAAGCTAAGCTCCGGATTTACAGCTGATTTAGCGCATCCTTGTTCCGACGCGGTCAGAAAATGGGTCGCAGCCGATCTGATTCAGCCGCTGGACGAAAGCAAGCTGACCAATTGGGCGGATGTGCTGCCCGAGATCAAGGAGGTCGACGCCATCGTTCTGGACGGCCAGCTTTACATGTTGCCGTTCGAATGGGGGAACACGGGCCTTATCTATCGCACCGACAAGATCTCGGGGGACGATATCTCACTGCAATTGCTGGCCGACCCGGCTTATGCCGGTAAGATCGCTATCCCGGATGCCGCATCATCTGCTTATGCGTTAGCGGCGCTGGCTACTGGAAATGCTGACGACTACACCAACTTGAGCGATGAGCAGTTCAAGGAAGCGTCTGACTTCCTGCGCTCGATCCACCCGAACATGCGCTTTTACTGGTCCGACGCAGGTCAGTTTGACCAGGCCATGACCAGCGGCGAGATCGAATTCGGTTGGGCCTGGAACCAGTCAGAACTAAACCTGATCTGGAATGAGGTGCCTGCCGCGATGATGCGAGACGTCGACAAGGGTATCGCGACCTGGGCGTGCGGCTACGTGCATCTGAAATCATCCACGACACCGGTCGATCAGGTCTATGATCTGTTGAACGCGCTTACCGACCCGGCCAGCGGTCAGTACATCATCGACAACTGGGGCTACCCGCATTCGAACGCAAAAGCGTTCGAAGTTGCCGATCAGGCCAACATCGAAGCCTATGGTTTCTCCGATCCAAAAAGCTTCTTCGAGGGCAGTTTGTTCTTTGATGCGGTGAACCCCGAGCTTGAGGCAAAAATGCTGGCGGAGTTTGAACGGATCAAAGCCGGCTTCTGATTCAACAGTATCTCCGGGGCCAACCAGCCCTGGAACACAAACACAGGAAAACGCGTGAACATGTCAGACGCGAACCCATATGGTATGCTCTTGGAACCGGTTCAGATCGGGCCAGTCACTGCCAGGAACCGCTTCTATCAGGTGCCTCATTGCACCGGGCTGGGGCACCTCCGACCAAGGGCGGATGCTGCCGTTCGTGGAATGAAGGCCGAAGGCGGGTGGGCGGTGGTTTCCAATCAGGAGACCGAGATTCACCCGACTTCTGACCTTTCTCCTTACGCCGAAGGGCGGCTATGGGACGCGCGCGATGTGCCCGCGTTGCGGCTGATGACAGACGCAGTGCATGCACATGGTGCGCTGGCGGCTATCCAGCTGGTTCATAACGGCAATCATGCGCAAAACCTGCTTACCCGCGCCCCGGTTCTTGCACCTTCCGAAATGTCTGTCGACACTACACACCCCAAGCAGGCGCGGGCTATGGATAAAGCCGACATTCGGGAATTTCGCCGTTGGCACCGCGAGGCCGCCTTGCGCGCGAAAGATGCCGGATTTGACATCATTTATGTGTATGCCGGGCACAACATGACATTGGCGCAACATTTCATGCTGCCGCATATGAACCAGCGTAGCGATGAATATGGTGGGTCGCTCGAAAATCGCGTGCGTCTGACACGTGAACTGCTGGAAGACACTCACGAAGCCGTGGGCGACAGCTGCGCTGTGGCGTTCCGTTTTGCTATTGATGAGATGATGGGTGCCGGGGGCATGCAGGTAGCAGAAGAAGGCCGCGCCGTTGTCGAGCTTTTGGCCGATCTTCCTGACCTATGGGATGTGAATGTGGCTGACTGGTCCTATGACAGTGCTACGACTCGTTTTCAGCCAGAGGACGGATATCAGAACGCGTTTCTGTCCCACGTTAAACAGATCACCCAAAAACCTGTGGTTGGTGTCGGTCGCCTGACATCCCCCGACATGATGCTGTCGATGGTCAAAAAAGGAATTGTCGACCTTATCGGTGCCGCGCGGCCATCCATTGCGGACCCTTTCATACCAAAAAAGATCGGGGAAGGCAGGATCGACGAAATCCGCGAATGCATCGGCTGCAATATCTGCGTGTCGTCGGACAATCTGGGTATCCCGATCCGATGCACTCAAAACCCTACGATGGGTGAGGAATGGCGACGCGGTTGGCACCCCGAGATCATCGCGCCGAAAAAGAGCAACGCGGATACTTTGGTTGTTGGCGGTGGCCCTGCCGGTCTTGAATGCGCCATGCAGTTGGCAAGGCGAGGATATCAGGTGACCTTGGCCGAAGCGTCAGCCGAATTGGGCGGGCGGGTTACGAAGGAAAGCAAACTTCCCGGCCTCGCAGCTTGGTCCCGCGTCGTCGACTATCGTCTGCATGATTTAAAGCAACGCGGCAACGTTCAGCTTTTCACTGACAGCAGGCTTGATGGCGATCAAGTGGCAGAGCTGGGCGTCGAACACGTCTTTGTGGCCACCGGCAGCCTTTGGCGAACCGACGGCATGGGCCGTAACACCCAGCGCCATGTGCCCCAGATCGAGCAAAGCGCCAATGTGCTGACGCCTGATGACATAATGAATGGTGTTCTACCGCCTGATGGCCCGGTCATGATCTATGATGACGATCATATCTATCTGGCAGGAGTGATCGCCGAAAAACTGGCGACGGCAGGATACCAGTTGGTCTTTGTCACGCCGGAGAATTTGGTTTCAGCTTACTCCATCAATACTTTGGAGCAGCCTCGCATTCAGGCCCGTCTGATGGAGCTTGGTATCGACATTCGTTGCAATCAGGTGCTGACGGCGGTTCAAGGTGACATGGCCCGCATCGGTTGTGCCTTTACTGGTCGCGAAATGGATATTCCATGTGCCTCGACAATTCTGGTCACTGAACGTCAGCGTGAGACGACGCTATATGACAGCTTGCGCGGGCTCAGGTTGAAAACCGTCGAACTTATTGGCGATGCCGCTTCTCCAGGGCTGATCGTCGACGCAGTCTTCGCGGGCCACCGCGCGGCCCGTGATTTTGAACGCCCCAAGGCAGAAGCAGACCAGGATTGGTTTCGCCGCGAGATAATCGATTTGGAGGAAACGAGATGAACAGCCGACCGTTTGAGTTGGATGCGCTGATAGCCTCGCACCAGTACGGCCACGCCCTGCCGCGCGAATTCTATACCTCCCAAGACATCTATAACTATGACATCGCCCGGGTCTGGAACCGCAACTGGCTTTGGGCAGGTCACGTCAGTCAAATCCCAAGCCCCGGTGACTACTTCCTGTTAGACTATGGCCCGGAGAGCATTATCGTTGTTCGCGACCGCGATGGCGACATTCGTGCTCATTTGAATGTCTGCCGCCATCGCGGATCTCGCGTCTGCACTGAACAATCCGGCAACGCCCGCGTTCTTGTTTGCCCCTACCACGCATGGACATATGAGCTATCAGGAAAACTTCGTGCAAGTCACAATATGGGGGAACAATTCGACCCGTCAAAGTTTGGGCTTCTTCCCGTTCAGGTGAGTGTCTTCAAGGGCCTGATCTTTGTCTGTGCCGATGCAAACACCCCATCACTTGATCCTGTCCTCAGCAAACTTGAGCCACTCGTCGAACCCTATGGCCTGAACGATTTGAAAGTAGCGCATACCGCGTCATTTCCTGTTCCCGCGAATTGGAAACTAGCGGTTGAGAACTACCTTGAATGCTACCACTGCGGGCCAGCTCACAAAGAGTATTCTCGCTCCCATAGCTTGAAATCACCGCAAGACATGGCTGGTTTGGTCGAACCGCTAAAGGCTAGGGCTGTAGAAGCCGGGCTGTCACCCAATGAATTGACTCTTGTCGGCGACGCTGCGCTGACCCCATTTACCAGCGGGTACTATCGTCGCTATCCGCTTTACCAAGGCTACAAAACCGGCAGCCAATCGGGCGAGGCACTTGCACCATTGCTTGGAACGCTCAAAGGCTTCGACGGTGGCGCAACTGACTTTGATATTGGTCCGTTGAATTGGTTCCTGATTTATTCGGATCACATGGTCGGCTACCGCTTCATTCCACGAGGCTTACAGGAAACCGACATTCAGGTGGTCTGGCTGGTTCGCGCTGACGCCGAAGAAGGCGAAGACTACGACAAAGAAGACCTGACCTGGCTTTGGCATGTCACATCTTTGGATGACGAACGCATCATTCGCCACAACCAGTCCGGCGTAAATTCTCAATACTTCCAACCGGGCCCCTTGGGCGAGATGGAAACCTCGATCCAGGACTTCTACGATTTCTATTTCAACATGATCAGCCCGGACCCAGAACAAAGGATGTCCGGTCATGGCTGAGGCAAAATCACGCCGTCGCGGCGGCGGCGGACGCGCCGCGCGCATCAAGGTTCAACAGGCTACCACGGGCAATGAGGCCGTACGTGGAGGCCTAAGTGGCGGCCGCTATAAACCGCTGACCCAAGCAGATATGGAGAACATCCATCAAGCGGCCTTAACCGTTGTGGAAAACACGGGCGTTACCGACCATTTCCCGGAATTGCTTGATCTGGTGCTTCCCAAAGGCGCAGTTTTGAATGACCTCAATAGGCTGTGCTTCCCCCGCGCCCTTATGGAAGACATCCTGGCGGCTGCCGCCAGGGAGTTTTATGTCTATGCCCGCGGTGAGCGTGCAGGCAAAGACGACATGCATTGCTCGGCCGAGAGTGTCTATTTCGCCAACTCTGGCACCGCCGTCACAACCTTCGATTCCGAGACCAAGTCCTATCGTCCATCGGTTCTGCGCGACGTTTATGATTTCACCCGACTAGTGGACCGCTTGGACAACATCCATATGCTGGGCGACACAGTTTTGGCCACCGACGTGACCGATGATTTCGCTCACGACATGAACACCATATATGCGATGCTCGCAGGCAGCCAAAAGCCTGCCTGTCTGACCTTTCGCGACCGCAGCCATATCCCGCATGCCATCCGCATGTTTGATTTGGCTCACGGTGGTGAAGGGGCTTTCATGAAGAAGCCAAGCGTCATATTTGGCGGCTGCCCAATGGTTTCCCCCTTGCGGATCGGCAAGGAGAACATGGAAATCCTGATTGATACTGCCAAACTTGGTCTAACTGTCGATCTGGCCGTGCCTCCTCAGGCCGGGGCCACAGCCCCCGCGACGCTTGCGGGAACACTGGTGCAAACCGTGGCCGAAACGCTGGCCTGTGTTGCCATTGTAAACCTCATCACACCGGGCTGTCCGGTCTGCTTTGCCGCCTGGCCCTTCATCACAGACCTGCGTAGCGGATCGTTCACCGGCGGCAGCGGTGAACAGGCTCTCATCGGGGCGGCAGCCATTCAGATGGGCAATTTCTACGGCCTTCCCACATCCGTTGGCGCAGGCATGACCGATGCAAAAATACCCGACGCGCAATACGGGTTGGAAAAAGCACTGACCTTCACGCTTGCCGCCCATGCCGGTGCCAATCGTTTGTGCGAGTTCGGCGGTATGATGGGTAGCCTGATGGGATGCAGCTTTGAAAGTATGGTCATCGATGACGAAGCGGGTGGTATGATCCTGCGATCGTTGCGCGGGATAGAGGTCACGGATGAAACCATGGCGGTAGATGTGATCCACCAGTGTGCCATCGACCCAGGTCATTTCCTCGGTAACCCTCACACGCTGAACTATATGAACACCGAATTTGTCTACCCGCGGCTCATGGATCGTGAGCGTACAGATACATGGGAAAACGAAGGCAAAACTGATCTATTGGACCGCGCCCGTGACAAGGCCAATTCCATTCTCGACAGTCATTTCCCCAACTACTTCGGCGCCTCAGACGCTCAGGTGCGCGAAGAGTTCCCAATTGTGATGAGCGCAGAAAGCATGGCCCGCCGTGGATAACTCTAACGCCAAGCACTGGGACAACGACCATTTCCTGCACCCGTGGGAAGGAATGGCAACTTTGGGCAAAAGCGACCGCACTTTTATCGAAGGTGCCAGCGGCATCCATGTGGTTAACGAAATAGGCGAACGCTTGATCGACGGACCAGGCGGGATGTGGTGCACTCAGATCGGTTATGGGCGAGAGGAGATGGCCGAGGCCATGGCTGAGCAGGCTCGAAACCTCGCCTATTTCTCTCCCTTCAACAACGCCAACTCAACTGCCGCGCTGTTCGCACGCGAAATCGCCAAACGTGCGCCGGGCGACTTGAACAATGTCTTTTTTACCACCGGCGGTTCGACTGCGGTGGATACGGCCATCCGCTTTGTCCACTTTCGAAACAACCTTTTGGGTCGGCCCGAGAAAAAGAAGATCATTTCAAGGCAAAAAGCCTATCACGGAAGCACTTATCTGGCGGCCAGCGTCAGTGGAAAAGAGCGTGACAGGCTTTGGCTTGACAAGGCGGATGACCTCGCACATTTCCTGCCCGACGTGAATCCGCTCTACCGTTCACCTGGTCAAAGCGACGAGAGTTTTCTAAAGGAGAAAATTTCCGATCTTGAAAACGCCATTGTAGCTCTTGGCCCCGAAAACGTTGCCGCTTTTATCGCCGAACCGGTTCTGGCATCTGGCGGCGTGATCGTGCCGCCGAATGGATACCACAAAGGCTGCCTAAACATCTGCAAGAAGTATGATGTTCTATATATCTCCGACGAAGTGGTGACGGCATTTGGGCGATTGGGCCATTGGTTTTCGTCAGATGCTGTTTTCGGCATTCAGCCTGACATAATCACTTGTGCCAAAGGAATGACATCTGGGTATGCGCCGATGGGTGCCGCGGTTATCTCTGACCGATTGATCGCAGACGTTGGAGGAAAAGATGCGACCTTCTCAAATGGCTACACCTATTCTGGTCATCCGGTTAGCGCGGCTGCGGGTTTGAAGAGCATTGAGATCATAGAGCGGGAAAAACTTCTCGAACACGTTCAAAAGGTCGCTCCGGTTTTTCAGGATCAGCTGCAGCATTTGCGACAGATTGATATCGTTGCCGATGTGCGCGGGATGGGGTTGATGGGATGCGTACAATGCTCAGTCGATGGTGATCCCCGGAGTGATCTGGGATGCGACTACGAGATTGGCGGCCAGATCGATATAGAATGCCAAAAACGTGGGTTATTAGTTCGACCTATTATCAACATGTGTGTTCTTTCACCGCCCCTTATCATCAGCGAAAGTGAAATCGAGCAGATGTTTTCTATCTTGCGCAAGGGGCTTGAAGCGACACGAACGTGGCTTGGCGGAATCAGTGAACAATGAAGAGCTTGCGCCACTGTTGCGGATGTCCGCAGACCGGTATGCCACCGCAGCATTTGAATTCCGTCCTAAATGTCCGCAACGGGCCGTTGTCACACATCCCGACAAAATGACTTATCGGCAGCTTTGTCCGCAAGCCGGTCGTAGCCAAGATTTGGGAGAGCGACCGCTTTTGGTGCGAGCGGTCGTTCCTGTTCGAACTCCGAGTTTTCAGGGGTGAACGTCTGCTCAAAGCCGCTAATCGGTCATCTGAGTAAATCCGTCAGGTGACTGCGTTGAGCCCGAAGTGGACGCCCGACCCAAGTCAATTGAGGGTGTTTCTTAGAAAAGTCATTCTTCGTAAACAGGCTTGGTATTTTGGGTCGTCGGTTGGCCACAGGTGGGGCAGCGATCGACCTGCGACACCGTTTCGGCATGCACGCGATTTCGTATGTGGTCAGCAGCGCGGCGCGACAGGCCCAATTGCTTGCGAACGGCGTCAATAACGGCCTCGTCCGCCTCACAGATATCCCCGTCTTCTAGGGCTTTTCGAAATTCACGCTCTAGGCTTGCGCGTCGGCGATGCAACTGGTCATTTAGACCGCTTGCGATGATCCCTGCAGGCAATGCGGCCATACCTATGCCGATCACCGTGATCGCTGCTCCGAAGACCTTCCCCGCGACCGTGACCGGGGTCACGTCGCCATAGCCAACGGTCGTAAGTGTCGCCATAGCCCACCACATTGCCGCCGGGATTGAGCCGAATGCATCTGGTTGCACCTCATGCTCTGCCAGCCAAGCACCGCTTGCGGCAAATATCAGCATCACCATCAAGATAAAGAAACCGGCGAAAAAAGCGCCAGCCTCTTCTTCAAATACAGCGAGAAGCATGCCGAGCGCAGGCGAGTACCGAGTGAGTTTGAGTAGCCGCAACATACGGAAAGTTCGAAGCAGTCGCAGGTCAACCGGAAAGATCAGGTAAAGCAGCGCAGGCAGCACAGCCAGTAAGTCGATGATCGCGATCGGAGACACAGCCCAGGAGGCGCGCGTTTTATAGCTTGGGTTCTCGGTCGAGACCCAAAGTCTGGCAACGTATTCGACCACGAACACGAACAAGGAAAGGCCTTCGAACAGGTTAAGCGCGAAACCCCAACGAGCATAGATGGAAGCGACCGTCTCAAGGATAACTGCAGCTACGTTCAGCGTGATCAGGGCGATCAAAGCTATTTCCAACAACCAAGGGCCTGTGGCTGCCCGGTCTGGGCGCTCCAGCCACCAATAGACCCTCTGCCTCAAATAGCTTGAATCTGTCACAGCCTCACCCATCTCGGAACTTCATCCAGGCGCGCGTCAAAGGTATGGCGATCTGTGATAGCAAAGCTGTCCCCCAGATCAGGTTACCAACCAATGAAGGAACATGTGGGACGATATAGAAACAGGCAATTGCCAGAACGATCCCAAACACTCGGATGTCCCAGCGCCCGAAGTCTGAGGCCAGGCGGTGCTCAATGACGTTCTGAAGCACCCAAAGCATGGCTATGTATCCGGCAAGACCAAAACAGCCAATGGCTGCATATTCGGTTGGGTAAGGCTCCCAAAACCCGACCTTGACCTCCGCTGCAAGTGCCACGCCAACCATGACGCCGCACAACATCAGGACCAGGTGCGCAAGCCACCAGATGACTAAGGTCGACACTTTTTTGTCTTTTGGTTTGGCGTTACCGACAAAGTCGAAATAAATCCAACACATCACAAACATCGAAACGCCGCCGATAACGAAGTTGACCAGCACATCAGGTGAAACTTTATAGATGCCCTTCTCTGAGAGAGTGACGACCAGTTTGAAGAAGCCTTCACCCAAAACGATTAGCGTCAGCAGAGCAAACCGCTCTGCCATGTGACCAAGGCGCGGAACGAACCGCTCGAAGCGTAGGACAGTGACGCCTGGGATCATGTACATTGCCTGAGTAGCGACCATCGCGACAGCAAAAACCCAATAGGCAAGCGGTGCCGGCAGAAACGCTGTGATGGCGAAGATCACCGCAAAAACCGAAAAGTTCCGAATCTGCGCTGCCGACATCGACTCGCCGAAAGAATTGACCCGCCTGGCGCGATAATAAAGCGCCGCGATCATGGCTCTGTTCGCAGAAAATCCTAAAGCAAAGAAAACCCAGCCCTTGCCGTCTATAGCCGGAATCGCTGCAGCCATAAACATCACCGTACAAATCATCACCGACATAATCAGGCGGTGCCAGAAATCGGTGCTGACATAGATCGAATTGAAGATGCTGAGTTCACCCCAAGCGTACCAGAGCGTGATGAAGACTCCTGCGAACACAAGAAACCCATGAAAATCAAGGTGGTGCGACAGGTAGTTGCCCAATAAGAAGATCGTCACAACATGGATCAGGTCATAGAATAACTCGGCCCAATGGACGTGGTCATGCGCGTGGTCAAGATCTTGATGATGTTGGGGCTTTCGCCACATAGGGTGATCATGCAGGGCCATAAATAGGGAACTCTAGAAGTTGATTGATTGAAGTGGTCGACAGATGGCCACTCCGCTTCGGTAAATTCAAGACTAAGGTTGTCCCGGAGACTAACGCTGTGCAACCCCTGCAATGACATGGCTGAGGTGACCGACCATTGTGTCCGCAAAGCGGTCACTCGCCTTCTGTCTCACAAACGAAGTCTGCTGTTACGCTGACACGGCTAGTATCAAGCAGAGCCCAATAACCGCTTTCGACTAAGATTCCGTTTGGAAGCATCACGAAAGTTATCACACTAGCGCCACGCTCGCCGAAGCTCTCTGACCTTTGGCATGCAGACAAACCGTTTCGTTGGTCATTGCACTTGAGCAACCATGTGCGCTTGATGTCGTGGTCACCCCAGGTAAATACACCCTGATCACCGGTAATGCTGTAAGTGTGATTTGGGCTGTCAGGGTGAGTGCAGGACATCTCCAAAGAAACTGCCGCCGTACCAGCAAGCGTCAAAGTGGTTGCGGTTAGAATGATCCGTTGCAAGGTTGACATGCGTCCATTGTGCATCGCTTCTGTTGCGCATCGCAAGCTCTCCGAAACCGATGGGCCGTTGGTGGCATCGGCCTTTGCTTTGAATGTCTGCTCCGTCCACGTAGCAGTCGTTCACGCCGGGTGCAGCGAACGTCCGCTGCGAGCCCAACTGGACCTTGCTTCTTGGCGCAGCATCCTCCTCAATGGGCGGAAAGCGGCCATTCGCTGCGGCTGCAAAGCTGACACTCTTGAAACTACGCGGAAGCCTTTTAGTTCGCGTGCGTCCTACCCTAATCGATGTAGTAAAAGTGCCTTGATGAGTTGCAGAAAACGTCGGTGTGGTTCTCCCTCGGGATAAGGAGTTGATATCGATGAGCAAGCTCTTCGTAAGTAGACGAAAGGCTATCAACCGGAAAATTTGATCCGAACATGCAACGATCTGCGCCGAATTTTGACAAGCAGGTCGAAACGATGTGGGAGACGCTTTCTGCGCTCCAGTTGTGGTCAAACATCCCGAGGCCAGAAAGCTTACAATAGACCTGTGGCAGGTTCGACAGTGCCGTCAGCGCGTCCGCCCATTTCTGTATCCCCGTTGCGGACCGGTCATGGGGCGAGCCAGCATGGCAGAGCGCGATCTGCGTATCCGGGGCCTTCGCAAGCACACTTGCGGTTTGTTTCATCAGCTCGGGCAACAGTTGAAGATCAAAGGACAAACCGCGCTCGCCCAGTTGCCTCAGGCCAGACAGGAACCTTGGGTCCTGAAGCAGCGCATTCGTGCCCGTTTTTGCATCCTCTCCCGGGGCGCGGCCAATGATTTGACGCACGCCGCGCACAGACGGCAACGTTTGGAGGCGGTCAAGCTGTTCGCTCAAATCACCAGCAGTCAGGTCGCAGAAAGCAATCTGAACCAACGGCCAATCCGGGGACTGATCGGCCACTGACTGCACCCATTGCGCCTCGGCCCAAGGATCGGCTGCGCCGACCTGAACGTGAACCGATGCGGTGAAGCCTTGAGCCTGGGCATCTGCGCGAAACTCCGGCAACAGATAGTCCCGTTGAATCGAGGCTGGGTCGCCGAAAAAGCGGACGGCACCTTTTTCCATGAGCCAGGGATAGGTTACGGCCGTAAGGTCCCACAGATGGTGGTGCGCATCTATTCTCATGGTGTTTCGATTCCTGTGGTGCGGCCCAGAATGTCTACCCCTTGCCCTTTCCAGAAATGCAGCAAGTCGATGAAAATCCAATTCTCGGCCAGCTTGTCGCCTGCGCGGCGATAGATATCAATCACCCTGAACTCACCGGGTTTTCTGGTGGCTGGCATCCCCATAAACCCACCCGAAGGAATTGCAGTGAAATTGGGCCAACCAAAAAAGCCGCCATAGTGCCCCTCGGCCAAACGGCAGATATGGCTGGTTTTTGTCCGGTCTGTGAAAGTGGCCCGGAAGGGGCCCGAATGTTGCCTTGCGTATCGGTCGATTGAGTAGGTCGCGCCAATCCCCTCTGGGCCCCACCAGATCATGTCATCATGCCAGGCTCGGGCCAGTTCATCCTCAATAGATAACCCGCTGTCCCATTGGCCGAGATCCGATATCATTGCGTTGATGACTGCTAAGGTCTTTTCGCCCTCGTCGACAGGTTGTTTGTTCCATAGCAGACCGTCATGGGTCATTGGTCCGGGCTGAACCAGATGCGCCGCCGTTTGTGGTGGAAAGGGGTTCTGTCCGGCCTGAACCATCAGATGCGGTATATCAAAATACATTGCCGTTTCGACAATCCTGTCACCGACAATTTTGTAAAATGCGCAATAGCGCAGGAAAGCCAACTTGCCAGTGGGGCGGATGCCCAGCCACGGCTGGTCGAACAACCCCATCAGATGCCCCATGGATACAACCCAGACATCCGCATCGTCCCGCAGCGAGTTTTGCCCTGCAAATAGGATATCTATGCGGTTTTGCAGCCGTGTCAGGCTGCTTTTCAACGGTTGCCAGAAATACCGGGCAACTTGGTTGGCACCGATGATCTGGTTGAAGGGATGAAAGCCGCGCCACAGCAAATCAGGGGCGCAGAATTGGCTCAGGACATTTGAGGTTTCTTCCTGTGTCGCGGTTTCCAGCGCGTTGTGAAATGCAGAGACAAGGCTTTTTTCTGTCTGAAAGGTCACGGTATTTACCATTGCGATCAAGTTTTACGGTTGGTTTACAGCCGTTGTGAGTCGGGTGTTCCGCGCATTCTTGCATACGTATGCAAAAATGTCTTGCCAGAATTGATAAGTGCATATTACAGTTTTGCAAACGTATGCAAAACGAATCCTTGCAGGGGGCATCATGGCGGAAATTCAATTGCGCAACGTCGGCAAGCGCTGGGGCTCGTTCGTTGGGGTTCATAATTTCGACCTGACAATTGCGGATCGTGAGTTTCTGGTTCTGCTGGGGCCGTCGGGCTGTGGCAAAACCACGACGATGAGGATGATTGCCGGGCTTGAAGACGTGACCGAGGGTGAAATTCTGGTTGATGGCAGAGTCGTCAACGATCTTGAGCCCAAGGATCGGGACGTGGCGATGGTGTTCCAAAGCTACGCTCTGTATCCGAACATGAACGTCTATGAAAACATCCGCTTTCCTCTGAAAGTGCGCGGGATTGATCCCTCGACCCATGACGAAAAAGTTCGCCAGGCCAGCGCGATGGTGGAATTGGATGACTTCCTGCATCGCAAACCTGCCGAACTGTCTGGTGGACAGCGTCAGCGCGTGGCGTTGGCCCGCGCCATCGTGCGCGAGCCGAACGTGTTCCTGATGGATGAACCGCTGTCCAATCTGGACGCCAAGCTGCGGGTTTCGACGCGGGCGCAGATCAAGAACCTCAGCCATGAACTGGCGGTGACGACGATCTATGTGACCCACGACCAGATCGAGGCGATGACGCTGGCTGACCGCGTTGTCGTCATGAAACAGGGCGTAGTTCAGCAGGTCGGCAGCCCGACCGAGATTTACGACCGGCCTGCCAATACATTTGTCGCCAGCTTTATCGGCTCGCCTGCGATGAACCTCATGGACGGAGAGGTGTCGGGCGGTGTGTTCCGCGCCGAGAACGTCCAGATTCCGGTCGATGCCCCCGATGGCCCCCTGACCTTGGGTTTCCGGGCCGAAGACGCGGGCCTTGCCGAAGGACAGGGCGAAATTACGGCTCCGATCTACACGCTCGAACTGCTGGGTGACGCGACCATGATCTCGGTCCGCGTCGGTGGTGCGCTGGTGTCCGTGAAAGCCGACAAAGCATTCCGCGCCGAGATCGGCGAAAGCGTCTCGTTCTCGGTGCCGAAAGACATCTGTCACCTCTTTGAAGCTGAAAGCGGTGCGCGGATCGGGGCATAGCCCCACAACAGCCCAACCGGGCACACAACCGGTCCGGACGTCGACGACGGACCGATCCTGACAGGGAGAAACGCATGAAACTCAAAACAATCCTCTTGGCCGGTGCCATGTCCTTTGCCGCCGCAGGCGCGTGGTCGGACTGTGCCTTTGAAAACGATGTCCCGCTAAAGTCGCTCTCGGCCGGGTTTGAAGCCTGGAAAGCCGTGACCGACGCGATGGCCGAGTGCGGCAATTTCAGCGCCTCGCTCGATCAGGAATTCCGCGAAAAACAGCCCGAAGCGTTTGCGGCTGATCCCGCGCTCTACCAGATTGGCGGCGTCTCGAACGCCACGCTGGTGCCGCTGCTGAACGCGGGCACTATCCGGCCGCTGGATGATCTGGTTGAGAAATACGGACAGGACCTTCTGCCGAACCAGTTGATCAAGGTGGACGGCAAAACCATGGCGATTGCTATGATGGTGAACGCGCAGCACCTGATGTATCGCGACGACGTTCTGGCCGAGCTGGGCATCGAAGAACCCAAGACCTATGCCGACGTTCTGGCCGCAGCCGCCAAGATCAAGGAAGCGGGCGCCATGGACTATCCGATTGGCGGTACGTTCAAGACCGGTTGGAATCTGGGTCAGGAATTCGTCAACATGTACCTTGGCGAAGGCGGCCAGTTCTTTGGCGACGGCAACATGCCCGCGATCAACAACGAACAGGGCGTAGCCGCGCTTGAGACGATGAAGGCCATGACCGAGTTCATGGACCCGGAATATCTGGTGTCGGACTCGACCTATGTTCAGCAGCAGTTCCAGCAAGGCAAGATTGCGATGGCGAACCTTTGGGCCAGCCGCGCGGCTGCCATGAACGACGAAGCCGAAAGCCAGGTGGTTGGTAAGGTTACGATGGCCGCAGCCCCGATGGGATCGGCTGTTCCTGCGACCACGATTTGGTGGGACGGTATCGTGCTGGCCTCGAACATGAGCGATGAAGAGGCCGACGCCGCCTTCCGTGTCGCACTGGAAGGTATGGATGGTGACATGGTCAGCGCCAACAACGACACGGCGGTCTGGCTCAGCACTGCGTATACCCCGGGCGATCTGGCCGCCGGTGCCGCGGCCTCGGCCGAAGGTGGCGCCAAAGCCTATCCTGCGTCCGGTCCGATGGGCATCATGCACACCTCTCTGGGCAATGGTCTGGCGGACTATCTGACCGGTGCCAAGGATGCGCAAACCACACTGGCCGACATTGAGGCGGATTACATCACCGCTGCGAAAGAGGCTGGTCTGATCAGCAACTGATCCTCTCTGGGGAGGGCCCTGCGCCCTCCCGCTTTTTCCACCCGAGAACCATGAGAAAGGCAGAGCCATGAATATCCGGACATTTGCCGCCTTTGTCGGCCCCTCTGTCTTTATGATGCTTCTCTTTATCGCGTTCCCGCTGGTCAGCGTGTTCAAGCAGAGCTTTTACGTCACCCAGCCGATCTATGAGACGGTTGAGAAGGAAACCTGCACGCCGGGCTTTCTCACGCAGACCTGCGTGACCGAGCTGGTGTCGCAGCCGAAACTGGATGAACACGGCGAGATTATCACCCAGACCCAGTATGTCGGATTGCAAAGCTACCGTAACGTGCTAGAGCCCGAGCGAGCTTGGCGCGCGATCAGCGACGGGAATTGGCAGGTTCTATCCACGATCAACTTCTGGAAAGCGCTGCGCTTCACGCTGACCTTCACGCTGATCACGCTGCCTTTGGTGGTCGGATGCGGTCTGGGTATCGCGGTTTTGATCAACAATGCGGCCCGGTCGATACGAGGCCCCGTGATCTTTATCTCGCTGCTGCCCTTCATCATCACGCCTGTGATCGGCGTCTTGTCGATCAACTGGCTGTTTCGCGGCGACGGGATCATGACAGCGTTGATCGAATGGTGGTTGAACCGCGACATCGCGTTGTTTGCCCAGGCGTGGACGATCGAAATCCTGATGATGCTTTACCGCGTCTGGCACGTCGCGCCGTTTGCCGCCATCGTCTTCTATGCGGGTCTTCAGACCGTCAATCAGGACAGTCTGGAAAGCGCCGTCATCGACGGGGCAACGCGCTGGCAGCGGATGAAGTACATCGTGATCCCGCATCTGATGCCGCTGATCATCTTCGTGTCGATGATCCACCTGATGGACAGCTACCGGGTGTTTGAAGAGATCGTCGGCTTCTCGAGCCAAGGCTACGTCATCTCGCTGCAATGGCTGACCTTCGATTATCTGACGCCGGATCAGGCGGGTAACCGGTCGATCAGTCGGGCCTCGGCCAACTCGATGTTGACCATGATCGGTGTTGTCATCCTGCTTATCCTGCCGCTGCGCCGTACATGGCGCGATCACAAAGGAGGCCACTGATATGTCCTCACGCGCGCTTCGCCAGCCTTTCAGCCTGCGGCTGACCTCGAACATCTTTCTGGCGCTTTGGTGCCTGATTGCGGCCTTCCCGATCTTCTGGATCGTGGTGATGAGCTTCAAGTCACCCGTCGATGCCTTTGACAGCAACGCGCTGAACGTGATTTTTGGCCCCGCGACCTTGGGCGTCGGAAAGGGATTGTCCCTGCTGGATATCATTCTGGGTATCGCGATGATCTGGGGAACGATCACTCTGGCAACCAAAAAGCTGCCGTCGATGATCAAATCCTACACCAAGCCCAGGCAGGAGTGGTTTGGCTGGCTGATCGGCGTGCTGGCTTTGCTGGTTGGCTTCCTATTGCTGTTTTTTGTTGTACTTCCCGCCATTCTGAATGTGCTGAATCCAGTATTCGGTCCTTTGGGGCGGGACGTGCTGGGCCTGACCACCGAACATTACAAAACGGTCTGGATTGACCGGGGGTTCTCGAACAACTTCAAGAATTCTCTGATCGTTACGACCGGGGTGGTTACCGTGTCCCTGACCGTCGGAACGCTGGCCGGGTACGGTCTGGCACGGTCCGGGTCCACGCTGGCATTCTGGATTCTGATTGTGGCTTTGGTGTTCCGCGCACTGCCGCATTCGGTTCTGGTTGCGGGCTACCTGCCAGTTTTCATCAATTCGGCCGAATGGCTCAGCCCCATTCTGGGGGAAAACGCGCCGACCCTGTATGGCAAACCCTTCGCGGTCATCGCGGTTCTGGTTGCGATCAACCAACCCTTTACAATCTGGATGCTGCGGTCCTTCTTCCAGAATATCCCTGCCGAACTGGACGAGGCCGCCCGCGTCGATGGGTGCAGCCATTTTCAGGCGTTCCGCCGTGTGATCATGCCGGTGATGTGGCCGGGGGTCATCACAACCGGACTGTTCAGTTTCCTTCTGGCCTATAACGACTTTCTCGTCACCGCGCTGCTGCTGGATGCACAAAACCAGACGATGGTTCCCGCTATCGTCGGCATGTTCAACCGTGAGACCACGACCACCGATCAGGTTGTCGCCGTGGCCGCCGCCGTGTCGATCACCGCGCCGCTGATCTTCCTTGTCCTGATCTTCCAGCGTCAGATCGTCAGCGGTCTGACAGCAGGGGCGGTGAAAGGCTGATGAGCAACCACGCCCGCCATAACGCCATGTCGCGCCACCCGGCGCTGAACAGGATGCCCAGAGATTTTCTGAGTGTCGGGGGTCACGCCCCCAACACCACTCTCTGGCAACCTGAAAGGATATGGAAATGAAAGGTTCGCGCCCCGAACAAGCGGTTTTGACCCGTGACACTGACCTGAGCAAAACAGACGACACGCGCCGGGTTATCGAAACCATGGTGGATGGTCTGAATGACCATCGCATTGACGACATTGGCGAGTTTTTCGCGCAGGGCTTTCGCTGGATGGGCAATCAGGGCTGCGGCACGAAGACCGGCCTGCAGGAATTCCAGAACAACTGGCAGCGCCCGTTTCAGGCGGCGTTTTCCGACAAGGTCTGCATTGATGAGGCCCGCCTTTACATGGGGGAATGGGCTGCCGCCTTCGGCCGTCAGGAAGCAACCCATTCCGGCGAGTTTCTGGGCATCGCCGCGACAGGAAAGCGGGTCGAGATCCGGTACATGGATTTCTGGAAAGTCGTCGACGGCAAGATTGTCGACAACTGGGTGAACGTGGATTTTGCCCATGTCGCAGCCCAACTGGGCGTTGACCTGTTCAACGGTCAGGGCTGGGAAGCATTTGACCGAGGGGAAAAACTTCCACCTCGGCCCGAAAACTGAGGATTGAAAAATGGCAATCGAGTATCTCAAACGCGGTAAATCTGACGCTGACCGGGCCGAAGATGACGCCAAAACCCGTGCCGTGGTCGAAGCGACGCTGAAAGACATTGAAACCCGCGGCGATGTCGCCGTGCGCGAGCTGAGCGAGAAATTCGACAATTATTCACCGGCCTCGTTCCGGCTGTCGCAGGACCAAATCGAAGACCTGATCAGCCAGCTTTCCGACCGTGAGCTGGCGGATATCAAGTTCGCCCAAGAGCAAGTGCGTAACTTTGCGCAGGCGCAACGGGATTCGATGCTGGATATCGAGGTCGAAACCCTGCCGGGCGTTATACTGGGCCACAAGAATATCCCTGTGCAGTCCGTTGGTTGTTACGTTCCCGGCGGTAAGTTCCCGATGGTGGCTTCGGCGCATATGTCGGTGGCGACGGCGTCCGTTGCGGGGGTTCCACGCATTATCGCCTGCACGCCTCCGTTTCAGGGCAAGCCAAACCCTGCGGTCATCGCGGCCATGCATCTGGGCGGAGCACACGAAATCTATGTCATGGGCGGCATTCAGGCCATTGGCGCAATGGCGCTTGGCACTCAGACAATCAACCCCGTTCATATGCTGGTCGGCCCCGGCAACGCCTTTGTCGCCGAAGCCAAACGCCAGTTGTTTGGCCGTGTCGGCATCGACCTGTTCGCAGGCCCGACCGAAACCATGGTGATTGCAGATGAAACCGCGGCCGATGCGGAACTGTGCGCGACCGACCTGCTGGGTCAGGCTGAACATGGATATAACAGCCCCTGCGTGCTTTTGACCAACTCGCGCAAACTGGCCGAGGAGACTTTGGCCGAAGTTGATCGGCTGCTGGACATTCTGCCGACGGCGGACACCGCCAAAGTGTCGTGGGCGGAATATGGCGAGGTCATCGTTTGCGAAACCTATGACGAGATGCTGAAGGTGGCCGACGACATTGCCTCGGAACATGTGCAGGTGATGACGGATCGTGACGATTGGTTCCTTGAGAACATGACCTGCTACGGGGCGCTGTTCCTTGGGGCTCGCACCAATGTGTCGAACGGGGACAAGGTGATTGGGACGAACCACACCTTGCCCACAAAGAAAGCAGGGCGATACACGGGCGGTCTTTGGGTCGGCAAATACCTGAAAACGCACTCGTACCAGAAGGTTCTGACCGACGAAGCGGCAACTCTGATCGGTGAATATGGCTCGCGCCTGTGCATGCTGGAAGGGTTTGTGGGGCACGCGGAACAATGCAACGTGCGCGTTCGCCGGTATGGGGGCATCAACGTGCCATACGGAAAGGCCGCGCCGTATAGGGATGCGGCGGAATGAGTGACCAGCACAGTCTGCACAAAGACCTGATCGCCCCGCTGAGGGCAGCGATGTACGACTTTTCCGAAGCCGGGGTGCGTCGCGTCCTGGTTGATCTTTGTGCGCCCGATGCCTTGTTCCGCCTGTGTCATCCGTTCGGAGACATGACCGGCAGCGAAACCTACTACGATGGCGTTTACAAGGGCTTGCTGACGGCGTGGCCCGATCTGGAACGGCGCGACTATATCGTCATGGCCGGACCGGATGAGTTTGGCGCTGATTGGGTCGGTTGCGGCGGGTACTACACCGGCACCTTCACCGGACCATGGCTGGATATCCCGCCAACAGGTCATCAGGTCACGATGCGGTTCCACGAATTCTATCGGTTCGTGGACGGTAAAGTGGTCGAGATGCAGGCGCTTTGGGACATCCCCGAGGTGATGATGCAGGCAAATGCGTGGCCCATGGCCCCCAGCCTTGGCCGCGAATGGCACGTGCCCGGTCCTGCGACCCAAGATGGGTTCGTGCCCGGCCCCTATGATGCGGCCAAGGGCAAGGAAACCTGTCAGCACATCATCGACATGCTGGAATACCTCAAGAAACACCCATCAGTGGGCGGTCCCGAAGTGATGGAGATGGAGCGGTTCTGGCATCCCCGCATGAACTGGTACGGCCCGTCCGGGATCGGCACAGGGCGGGGTATTTCCGGGTTCCGCAACTGGCATCAGATCCCCTTCCTGAATGGCATGCCAGATCGCGGGCAATATGTGGATGACATCACCTATCACTTCTTCGGAGATGGAGAGTATGCGGCCGTCACTGGTTGGCCCAACATGATCCAGACTGTGACCCATGACGGCTGGATGGGCATTGCGCCTTCAGGCAAAAAGATCACCATGCGCAGCCTCGATTTCTGGCGTCTCGAAGACGGCAAAATTCGCGAAAACTGGGTGCTGGTCGATCTTCTGGATGCTTTTCGGCAGCTTGGCGTTGACGTCTTTGCCCGTCTGCGGGAATTCAATAAGGCCCGCAATCTGGGCCGTATCGAAATACCTGACGGAATGAGCCAATGACAGACCTGCCCCGAACGCCATCCTTTTCCCTGAACGGCAAAACCGCCCTGGTGACCGGAGCGTCATCGGGCATCGGGCAGGGATGTGCCGTTGCTCTGGCCGAGGCCGGGGCACATGTGGTGTGTGCGGCGCGCGGGGCAGATCGGTTGCAAGACACGGTGGCCGCGTTGCAATCGAACAGCTGGTCCGCAGAAGCATTGGTCGTGGATCAAACGGATCTGGAGGCGCTGAAAACCCTGTTTGCGTCCCGTGTGTTTGACGTCGTCGTCAATTCCGCGGGATTGGCGCGGCACAGCCGGGCGACCGAGACAACGCCCGAGGATTTCGACGCGGTCGCAAATCTGAACCTGCGATCCGCGTATTTCCTGTCGGCCTATGCAGGCAAGGCTTTGATCAACGCCGGCAAACGCGGCTCGATCGTCCATATCTCAAGCCAGATGGGTCATGTCGGCGGGATTGACCGGGCGGTCTATTGCGCGACCAAGCACGGGCTGGAGGGTATGGTTAAGTCGATGGCCATCGAATGGGGCAAACAGGGCGTACGGATCAACACCGTGTGCCCGACCTTCATCCGCACGCCGCTGACGCAATCGACCTTCGACAATCCCGAACGCGCCGCGTGGATCATGGACATGATCAAGCTGGACCGCGTGGGCGAGGTCGAGGACATCATGGGTGCCGTGCGCTACTTGGCGTCGGACGCGTCGGCGCTTGTGACCGGCACCTCCATGTTGATTGACGGCGGGTGGACGGCAGACTGATGGCTGAGAAAATTACATCCCTTCAGGTCGCGCAGCGCGCAGGCGTCAGCCAGTCCGCCGTCAGCCGCGTCTTCACGCCCGGAGCATCCGTCAGCAAGAAGACCGAGGAAAAAGTGCGCAAAGCCGCTGAGGAGTTGGGATATCGCCCAAACGTGCTGGCCCGCGCCATGGTCTCTGGCAAAAGCCGCATCATCGGTTTGGTGGTCGGTTATCTGGACAACTACTTTTATCCCGAAGCGTTGGAGAAACTGTCGAACGGTTTGCAGGAGCATGGCTATCACGTTCTGATATTCATGGCCTCTCGGTCGGCTGGCAACATAGACGACGTGATGGAGGAGATTCTGGATTATCAGGTCGACGGCGTTGTTCTGGCCTCGGTCCCGATGTCTTCCGATATCGCGACGCGGTGCCAGCAGGCAGGTGTCCCGGTTGTCCTGTTCAACCGTAGTCAGGATATCGAGGGGATCACTACCGTCACGTCGGATAACTACGCAGGCGGCCGAAAGGTGGCCGAGTTCCTTCTGGCGGGTGGGCACGAACGGATCGGCTATATCTCGGGGTGGCAGGGCGCCTCGACTCAGCGTGACCGCGAGGCGGGTTTTCGGGCGGTGTTGTCCGAAGCGGGTCGATCCGTGTTTGCGGTGCAGGACGGGATGTTTCACACCGAAAACGCCCAAGCCGCTGCGCGTCAGATGTTTGATGTAGACCCCGACGAACGCCCCGACGCGGTATTTGTGGCCAACGACCACATGGCATTGGCCGTGATGGACGTAATCCGGTTTGAACTGGGGTTGCGCATCCCCGAAGATGTCTCGGTCGTTGGTTATGACGACGTTCCTCCGGCTGGATGGCCAGCGTATAACCTGACAACGATCCGACAACGGGCCAATCTGATGGTCGCGGAAACCGTCGCGGCCCTGCTGGACCACATTCAAAATCCCGATGCAGTCGAGCCACGCAAGGTCGCGATTGACGGCCCGCTGGTCGTGCGAACCTCGGCGCGGCTGCCGCGGGGCTGGACTCCACAAAGGACAGAAACATGAAGGGCTTTGATCCGAAATTCCGGGATTTCCCGGACTATATCGTCGGTATCACCAAGGAAATCTGGGAAGATCGCGGTATCGCGACCTTGCACGACTACTACGGTGAGGACATCGTGGTCCGGTCGCCCGGTTCCGTCGTTTTGGGGAACCAGAACGTGATCGGCGCGACCATGGCGACCTTGGCAGAGTTCCCGGATCGCCAGCTTCTGGGCGAGGACGTGATCTGGTCCGGCACCCCGGAACAAGGCATGCTCAGCTCTCATCGCATTCTGTCCACGGCCACACATTTGAGCGAAGGCGTCTATGGCAAGCCCAAGGGAAGCAGACTGCAATACCGGATCCTCGCGGATTGTCATGCGAAAGATAACAAGATCGATGACGAATGGCTGATCCGGGATCAGGGGGCGATCGTCCGTCAGTTGGGCTGGGATCCCAAGGGCTATGCGGCCGATCTGATCGCGCGGGAAAGCGGCCCTGAAAAATGCGTCCGGCCCCTGACCCCATCCAACGATGTCGAAGGTCCCTATAAGGGAAAGGGAAACGACAACGCGTGGGGCCAGCGCCATGCCGATCTGCTGACCCGGATGATGAACGCGGATATGGGCGCGGTCGAGCGTGACTATGACAGGGCCGTGCAATCCGAATACCCAGGTGGTGTGACAGGGCATGGGTGGGATCCGGTTGACCGGTTCTGGATGTCATTGCGTGCCGCGATGCCCAACGCCACGTTCACCATCCATCACCAGATCGGGCGCGACGATCCCAACATGCCGCCGCGCTCGGCCCTGCGGTGGAGCCTGCACGGAACCCATGACGGTTGGGGCACATTTGGCGCGCCGACAGGGGCCGAGCTTTATGTTCTTGGCATCAGCCATGTCGAGTGGGGAGAGCTGATTGGCGGCGACATCAGGGTTCGGCGCGAGTGGACCCTGTTCGATGAAACCGCTGTTTGGAAACAGGTGCTGCTGGCCACAGGGGACGTGTAATGCCGCAAAGCCTTGCCTTGCTCGACACCAGCGAAGGAACCCGGCGACTGCATTGTCACCGGGCGTCTTTGCGGGCACGGCGGCTGAACAATCGTCCTCCGGGCGCAATGGGTTCGATCGACCTGCCGCACTGCTATTCGTTTCGGAGACTATCATGAGCACAATACAACACCGCATCGTTCGCTATGGCGAACTTCGGCCCTGCAAAACCGCCTTTATCGACGCCCACACACCGGGATCGGACCAAAAGGAAAACTTCACGATCATCGGCGGCGGGGTGTCCGAGTCGCCTGATCAGCACGTCCACATCACCGATAAGATCGGGTTCAACATTGGCGCGGCGGGACAGCCGCCCAAGTGCCGCAACTCGCTGCACAGCCATACAACTGCCGAGGTGTTCTTTGTTGCCAAGGGCTGTTGGCGCTTTTTCTGGGGTCGCTATGGGACAGCGGGCGAGTTCATCGCCGAAGAGGGTGATATCTTCAACATTCCCACGGGTATCTTCCGTGGTTTTGAAAATGTCGGCCAGGACTACGGCATGATCATGTCGATCCTTGGCGGGGATGATGCAGGCGGCGGGGTGACATGGGCTCCGCAGGTGATCGAGGACGCGCAGGCGCATGGGCTGATGCTGGGTGACAACGGGGTTCTTTATGACTCCAAGAAAGGGCAGGAACTGCCTCACAACGTGCATCCTATGCCGGTGCTGACCGACGAACAGTTGAAAGACTACCCTGAGGTTCCGGTCGAAGATGTGGTTGGCAAATACGTTGCTCGTTACTGGGACCTGATGGCGCTGTCAGCCAATAAACCGGCCCAAGTGATCGGTGAAAACGGTCTGATTAAGGATAAGCCCGGGTTCGAGGTCGACTTCCTTGGGCGTGGATCTAGTGTGACCGATCCGGTTGTCGCTGAGAAACCGGTTGTTCTGATGCCCGCAAGCGGACACTGGCGGGTTTCGGTCGAGGGGTTTGAAACCACAATATCAAATGGGGATACTGCCTTGGTTCTGCCGGGGGAACGCTATAGCGTTGAACCGTCGATGACCGGGCAGGCGGGTCTGTACCGGATCAAGGCGACTGACGACCCGGCAGGAGCAACCTGGACTGGATGATCGCGGATCCCGAAGATACCCACGCCGTCTACGAGCGTCAGGCCAAGGCTTATGACGATCAACGGTCGCGTGAGCGCTGGCCAAATGCTGATTGGCGCCAGGCGGACGGGCGTACTTTTGAGTTGGATCAACTTTTCGATGGGATCATTGCCTGGAACAATTTCTCCCACCTGACTGCAGACCAACAAAAAGAAGGTATCGCCCGCATGGCGCGCCATGGTGGAATGTTGTTGCAGACCGTTGGCCCCAATGCGGGGGTAGAGCACGGCACGGTTGGAACAGAAAGCGTTTATCACGCCTCGTTGTCTCCGACCGGCTATCCCGTGTGCCTTGATAAAGTGGTCTGCGTATGACTGGGCTCCTTGCAAAGAAAAAGGAAACCGAAAGCCACAGCGTGCTGATGGCGCGAAAGAATTAGGAGGGCTCAATGTCGGTCCAGACTACTCATGTCGGGTCTTTGCCGCGTTCGCAGGACGTGGTGGATTTCATCTTTGCCAGGGAACGGGGCGAACCCTATGACGTAGCCGCGTTTGATGCCTGCATGTCCGACGCCGTAACTGAAACGGTGAGCAAGCAAGTTGAAGCCGGGGTGGACATTGTTAGTGACGGCGAGACCTCAAAGATTTCATACGCGACTTACGTAAAGGACCGTTATACAGGCTTTTCCGGTGACAGCCCGCGTAACGCCCCCGCCGACCTGAAAATGTTCCCCGGCTTCCTGCAACGGTTGGCTGATGACGGTGGCACACCACAATACGCGCGCCCCATGTGTACCGGAGAGGTGCGCTCGAAGGGGCAGGGCGAACTGGAAAAAGATATAGCCAATCTCAAGGCCGCGATGACGCAGCATGGGGTGAAGCGCGGGTTTATGAACGCTGCGTCGCCGGGCGTGATCTCGCTTTTCTTGCAGAACGATTTCTATTCGACGCGAGAGGCCTATCTGGCCGCCCTGGCAGATGCGATGAAAGAGGAATACGAAACTATCGTTGCTGCCGGTTTGGACTTGCAACTGGATTGCCCCGATCTGGCCCTGTCTCGCCATATGCTGTTCACTGATTTGTCTGATGAGGAGTTTGTCAGGATCGCCAACATGCATGTTGAGGCCCTGAACCATGCGCTGCAGAACGTGCCGCAGGATCGCGTCCGGGTGCATATCTGCTGGGGTAACTACGAGGGTCCGCATTGCTGTGATATTGCGATGGACAAGGTTTTCAGCACGCTGATGGCCACCAAGTCGCGTTATGTCCTGTTCGAAACGTCCAACCCGCGCCACGCGCATGAATGGACCGTATTCCGCGACCGTAAAGCCGAAATCCCCGGTGACAAGGTTTTGGTGCCGGGCGTGGTCGATACCACCACCAATTTTGTCGAACATCCAGAGCTTGTCGCCCAACGGATCGACCGATTCACCAGCATCGTCGGTACGGATCGTGTGATCGCAGGCAGCGATTGCGGCTTTGGTACTTTCGCCGGGTTCGGCGCGGTGGACCCGCAGATTGCCTACGCCAAGCTCATCGCACTGTCCGACGGCGCAAAGCTGACCAGTGCATGACGCCGCTTATCTTCTTACCGGGCATGATGTGCGATGCCCGCCTCTTCGGTCCTCAGATCCAGGCTTTGTCGGGCAGGGTGCCCGTGATGACCTTCCCATTGAGCCAGCATGACGATGTAGAGGCGATGGCGGCCGATACCCTGAATCATGCGCCACCAAACTTCGCCCTCGCTGGCCTGTCCATGGGCGGTATCGTGGCGATGGAGGTGGTGCGTCAAGCACAAGACCGGGTCACGCAATTGGCTCTGCTCGACACCAACCCGCTGGCCGAAAAGCCCGAGGTCAAAGCCCGCCGCGCGCCGCAGATGGCGGCTGTAAGTGAGGGTCGACTATGGGATGTGATGCGGGATGAGATGAAGCCCAACTACCTTGCTGACGGTCCCCCGCAAGGGGCTATTCTTGACCTGTGCATGGCAATGGCAACCGATCTGGGCCCGGATGTGTTTCTGCGCCAGTCGCAAGCGCTGATGGGCCGTCCAGACCAATGCGCGACCCTTTCATCCTACGCGGGCAAAACACTGGTCCTGTGCGGGCGTGACGACGGACTTTGCCCGGTTGAACGTCACCAGATGATGCATGACCTACTGCCGCAAAGCACGTTGGAGATCGTCGACGGGGCAGGTCACTTGCCCACACTGGAAAAACCCAAGGAAACCACAGCGGCCTTGATCCGCTGGCTGGAGGACACATGACACCATCCCTATTGTCTCTGCTTCGCAAGGTCGACACGCCCACCGTCTGCAACGCCATTGAGGTGGCGCAGGGCAAACGCGGGTTTGACCGGTTCACGCGTGGCACCATGCTCAGTTCGGCACCGAACGAACCGGCAATCGTCGGCTATGCGCGCACCGCCAAAATTGCAGCGGTCCATCCGCCGACCGAGCCGCAGGAGGTCATCAAATGCCGACGCATGGCCTATTATAAATATATGGCCGAAGGCCCAAACCCATCAGTCGCGGTGATTGAGGACGTGGATTATCCGGACTGCATCGGAGCTTATTGGGGTGAGGTCAACACTACGGTTCACAAAGGCTTTGGCATGTCTGGCGTGGTGACCAATGGTGTCATGCGCGACCTCGGAGACCTGCCCGAAGGTTTCCCAGTTGTCGCCGGTTCGATCGGGCCGAGCCATGGTTTCGTCCATGTCCGCGAGATCGACACGCAGGTCTCGGTATTCGGTCTGACGGTCAATTCGGGAGAACTGATGCACGCCGACCGACACGGTGCTCTGGTGGTTCCCGAGGATGTCGTCGATCAATTGGAAGCCGCAATCCAAAAGCTATTGACAACAGAGCACATTATCCTCGACGCGGCGAGCCAGCCGGGATTTGATTTTGAAGTATTCGAAACCGCTTGGTCAGCCTTCGAGAAAGCGAGGGTATGAATTTAGGTCACTTCGTCTTTGCGTCAGCAATGGTTTGCCAAAAGTGAGCCTAAGTGAGGGTTAGTACTGAGGCTATCAAAAACCACTTTAGAATTAGAGCATGCCGCGCTGCGGCAAAAGCTGAAACCCGAAGGTCGGCTTTGGGCCGTTTTCATACATCCCAACAAGCTGACTTATCGGCAGCTTTGTCCGCAGAGCGGACATTAATGTCTTAGTGTTCGTGCTCCGTATGGTGGGGAACTCGTACTTCAGTCCAAGTGTTTGAAAGCAAAAATCTCTACGGCTTCTTCAAACCCACGCATGGTTTGCGACCCAAGTGCAAGAGGCGTTTCGGATACAAGCTTTTCAAAATCACTCGTTGCCAGCAAAGGCGCATCAAGCGACCGAGTTAAGTTTTCCAATCTGCTGACCAAAGCAACTGACGTACCTGTCACCGTGAAGTCCAATCGTTTTTCGGTTCCCACGTTGCCATAGATCGCTGAACCCATGTGTAGGCCAATTCCAAAATCGGTTTGGTAATCAGGCGCAATTTCTGCGCGCCTTTGAAACGCTTCTCGAGCAGCTGACAGGGCTGCCTCGCACATGTCTTCCGGCAAACGTCGGTGATCGTCAAACGGGAAAATCGCCAGCAAGCCATCACCTACAAATTTCAACACTTCTCCGCCGTGGTCGTGAACCGCTCCGGCAACGCATTCAAAGTAACGGTTAACGACAGCAACATAGTCTTCCGGCGACAGGCGTTGGCTCAGAGCCGTTGACCCGTGCATGTCGCTGAATAGAAGGACACAATCGATTTCCTGAACATCGCCACGTGATATCTGACCGTTCAAGACTGATTGACCGGAAATCCTGCCCAGATAAGCTTCCATTAATTCTGCTGCCAAAAACTGCTCTGTATAAACACGAACCGTGCCAAAAAGCGGTATGGACAGACGCGCAAGACCATCGATTTCTCGTTGCGTAAATCCAGAGCGCCTCTTTGTTGCAAAGGATACAGAAGCACCAAGCACCCACTCCGATCCATTATCGAACGATACGGTGCGTGTGCCAAACGGAACGGACAATACGAGGTAGTCGGTGAAACCTGATGAAGCCAGTTTTTGGTATATCGGGTATTTATCCCGGATTGATTGGTTCGTCAGGTTGGCACGCAAAAGCGGCACCATTTCCAATTCGCCTACAAGGCCATCGGCAAGGTCCCAGATTTCTCGGTGAAAAAACCTGCTGGCCACTTGATCTGACAGTTTAGTGTTTTCGCCAAAGGGTGCACTGTCAAAAAGCTCATCCGTGATGGAACTGCGAGGCATGACAGTCCATTCAATACGATCCGTTGATATATCCCAAGTGGCATCGACCAAGCCAATGACGGGATGCATCATGAGGCGACCCAGAGAGACCCGGGCAACTGGCACGCCGCCGTCGATCAGCCTGTGGCTCAGATGCTCGACCAGACCACCTACCTCGCCTTCGAAGAAGGCTAATTTCTGCAACCAATCTGAAATTCGGTCGAAAACATCCGGCATAATGCTCTCCTCAAAAAGCACTTTGGAGCAGCCCACCGCCTATGTCATTTTTTTTGAAGCAAAACGTACGCTTTAGAGGGGCGAAACAATTGTCCACTTTGTCCGCTTGGCTAACACTTGTCGCGATTGAGCGAATGACGGCTCATAAGCGGCGCAGACTGGAAGGGCTGCGTCCTATCGCTCTCGATCCGATTTCGCCTTCATTGCACTGCGGACGAGCCTACCGAAAGCTCGATCTTTTTCCCGGCGTTCGGCCAGGCTGGCGGAGTTGAAGGCGTCCTCGGCCTGTAGCTTGCGCCAACGAGCGAGGCGCGCAGGGTCGAGGCTGCCGTCCTCCATGGCAGACAAGACGGCGCAGCCGGGCTCTGTTTCGTGCTGGCAGTCAGTGAAGCGGCAGCGCGCTGCCAGCGCTTCGATATCCTCAAAGACGTCGGCGATGCCTGTGGCCGCATCGGTCAGCTGTAGTTCACGCATGCCCGGCGTGTCGAGGACGAGGCAACCACTTGGGGTCACATGTAATTCCCGCGTGGTCGTGGTGTGCCGGCCTTTGGCATCATCTTCTCGGATACCTTGGGTAGCGATGGCCCGAGTGCCAAGGAGTGCATTCGTCAGAGTGGACTTGCCGACGCCTGAAGAGCCAAGGAACGCGACTGTGCGGCCCGGTTTGCACCAGTCGGCCAGCGCCTTTTCCGGCTCTTTACCACGAGCGTCAAGCGCCACCACAGGTACTCGGTTCGACACTTTTTGTGCCTCTTCGATATAGTGCGTGGTGTAATCGGTAAGATCCGCCTTGGTCAGCACGATCACAGGCTCGATCCCAGCCTCGAAGGCGACCGCCACAAAGCGTTCCAGTCGCGCCACATTCAAATCCAGATTGCAAGAAGTGACGACGAAAACCGTGTCAATGTTTGCCGCGATCAGCTGTACCTCACGACTGGTTCCTGGCGCCCGGCGCTTAATAAGGCTCTTGCGCTCCAGCACACGGCTCGACCGGGGACGCGCGCGATCGAGTAGCAGCCAGTCGCCGACAGTAGCCTCCGGTCCTGGTGGACTCGTCTCGTTGATGCCGTCGCCCGCCACCTGCAACCCGCTGCGGTGCACGGCGACAACGCGCACCGGAGGCGTCTCGGTCAATTCTCCGGCGTCGATCTGGCTGGCGAAGGCCGGGCCCCAGCCCAGGCGTTCCAACACCGTGGGCTCGCGGCGTGCGGGCACTGCACCCGGCAAGAAGGCGGAGTAATCACGTACCATCGATCTAACAGGGCGTGTCGTGGCCGCAGGCGACCAGTCGCTGCCCGATTCCCTCGCCCTGGCGTTCTGAAGCGACGGCCAAGGGGGCAATCATGAAAAATGCGCGCGGGTCGCGTGCGTTGTTGCGGCAGGTAAAGAAGATGCCGCCGAGGAGCGCGTCGCCGTGGCGCGGGAGTGCGCGCCAGTCTGCAAACGCCTTCTCCACCGCGAGGATATAGGCGCTACTCTCAGACCAGACCATGTCCCATAAGTGCTCGTTGGCCGAATTATAGACCATATCGACGTTCTGTGCCTCTTTTCGGTCGGCGAACCCAAATACGAAGATCCGCGACCTGAGCTGCTCCAAAGCGACTTCGGCTGTGTCTGTGTCGGTTATCCGTGTCTGCGTCACTTCGACCAACGTCATCGTCGCCATGCTAGGGTCACGTACGATTTCGAGGATTGTCTCAGGCTCACTCAGCGCCAAAGTAAGCACCGGCGTCTCGCCTCGGCCGTTCCCGGGCCCCACCAGTTGGGGCCCGCGAGAATCTCCAGGAAGCCAGCCATATTCGTGTTGGGCGCGACGCGTTCGACCTCTTAGTGCCAGTCTTTGAGGTTCGACTGTCCGAGCAGAGCTTCCAGAAGGTCGCGCGATTTGTGCTTCTCGGCAATTTCCGCGTCCATCACTGTGAATCACTGACGTGGCATATCGCGGTCGAGCTTGCCATCGAGACAAGCCCGACACTCCTGCTAGGTCAGCCTGCGTGGATGAAACTGCTGCATAGGCCGCAACCGCTGGTGGTCGACGTCCGAATAAACGCGACAACCGTTCGCCCTTAAGTAGCCCGGGCTTCTCGTAATTCGGTAGCGTGGTGCGCGACAGGCCCACGCTCTCCGCCGGTTCCGAAATCCGCACTGCCAATCACCTTTTCCGCTCAAACCGTTTCTCGATCGTAATGATTATCCTAAAGTGAGAAGCTACAGACAGGTCAAGCTCCTAATACGATTTAAGTCAGCTTTGTCCACAGAGCTGTCATTCCGCGCAACTCTCTCTCATGTCTGCTTCGCGGACAAAACTGCCGATAAGTCAGTTTGTTGGGATGTGTGATGAAGGCCCAGAGCCGACTTTGAGCAGATTGATTGATATCTGCTATCGTACCCGCATTCCGGACATTGGCCACAGCTGCACCATTGGCCTCACGGGGTCCGGCAGAACAGCGGCTCTGTCAACATCAATCCCGAGGCACTCACACGGGCCGAAACAGCCTTGTTTTGAAACCGCATTTCAATTCAACTGAAAACAGTAGCTTACCGACGTGTCGGTCTCACCAGATGGAGAGCGCGAAATGAACCAATCCGACGATCACCATGTGTCGAAACCGGTTGGAACGAGGCAGGCGCTGGACCGGATCGTCGATGCAATAAACACAATACCGGAAGGCTTTGCCCTCTACGATTCCGATGATCGTTTGGTTCTGGCGAACGAGACGTATCGCAAGATGCTGTATCCAGGGCACGAAGATCTGGTGAAACCGGGGATGACATTCGAACAGGTCGTTCGCAAAGCACTGTCGCTCAACGTGATCGCAGATGCAGTCGGACGTGAAGAAGAATGGTTGGCGCAGCGACTAATACGCCACGACAATCCGGAAGGCACCCAGATGCAAAGCCGGACAGCCGGGGGCTGGATCAAGATCAGTGAGCGGAAGACCAGTGATAACGGAACCGTTGCGATCTACAGCGATGTGACCGAATTGAAGAAGGTCGAAGCTCGCAATGCCGAGCTTGCTCAGATCCCCCAGGAAAACCCCAATCCGGTTATGTGCATCAGTAGCGACGGAAAGCTGCTCTTTGCGAATAAAGCCAGCGACCCGATGTTGAAAGCGTTGAACATGAAAGTCGGTGCAGCCGTTACAGAAGAATGGCTAGCGCGCGTCGTAAGAGGGCTTGAAGAGAACGAAAGGCAGGATTTTGAATGTCATGCTGGCGGTATGGTCTATTCGTTACTGCTCTGGCCGGTGCCGGATGCCAAACATGTCAACTTGTACGGGCGAGACGTTACGCAGCTGAAGCAAGCAGAAAAGCGGATGCGAGAACTGGCGCGCATTCCTGAAGAGAACCCTAACCCGGTCTTGCGCATCACTGATCAGGGCAAATTGATATACGCCAACAAGGCAAGCACTCCGCTGATTGAAGCGCTACAATTGAAGGTTGGCGACCGCGTGGGAACGGGTTGGCGCAAAAGGGTCACCAAAGGTTTGCACGAGGATCAACGGCAAGACTTCGAATACGAGGCAGGTGGTCTGATCTATGCCCTTTTACTATGGCCGGTACCGGAGGGCGGCTATGCGAATATCTACGGTCGGGACATTACCACTCAGAAGCAAGTTGAAAGCGAACTGCGCGTGGCAAAAGACAATGCTGAAGCTGCGAATAAGACCAAGAGCACATTCCTTGCCAATATGAGCCACGAACTCCGCACGCCATTAAACGCGATCATCGGGTACAGTGAGTTGATGCTTGAGGAAGCTATCGATCAGAATGAAGAGACGAATCTGAGCGATCTTCTAAAAATTCAATCTGCCGGGAAACACCTACTTGCGCTGATTAACGACATTCTGGACCTATCCAAGATCGAAGCCGGCAAGATGGAATTCAATCTGGAATCTTTCGACGTTTTTCAAATGATTAAGGACGTTGCCACAACGGTGAGGCCACTGGCCGAAAAAAACAACAATGCTCTGAAGATTGAGTGCGCCAAAAACGTCGGGGATATGGTCTGCGATCTGACCAAAGTGAGGCAAGCATTGCTCAACTTGTTGTCCAATGCCTGCAAGTTCACCGAAAACGGAACAATCACGCTGTCCGTTCTACGATCGAAGGAACAGGATCAGCTGGAATTTTCAGTCTCCGATCAGGGCATCGGCATGTCGCCTGAGCAAGTCGACAAAGTGTTCGATGCTTTTACTCAAGCGGATTCCTCCACCACCCGCAACTATGGCGGTACCGGTCTGGGTTTATCGATCACCAAGGTCTTCTGCACACAATTGAGTGGCGACATTCATTGCGCCAGCACTCTCGGTGAGGGGTCAACTTTCACAATTCGCATTCCGCGTATCTGCCGAGATCCGTCCACAGATTTGCTACGGGAAACCGGGTTTTTTGAGGACAATCCAAACAGCGATCCAAACGCGCCATTGGTTCTGTTGATCGATGATGACCCTACGGTGCACGACCTCTTGGGACGAAGACTGCGCAGGGAAGGATACCGCGTTCTTGCCTCGATCAAGGGTGACGAAGCTCTGGAACTGGCGCGCAAATCCCAGCCTGACGCCATCACACTGGATGTGTTCATGCCCGAGATCGATGGTTGGGCGGTTTTGTCCAAACTGAAAGACGATCCGGACCTGGCAAACATCCCGGTGATCATGCTGACATTCGCAGAGGACCGCACGCGAGGACTGTCTCTGGGTGCCAGCGAATATCTGGGCAAACCCATCGACACGGTCGAACTCCTGAGCGCGCTGAAAGAGCATTGTCCGACCCTGCCAGCGCCCCGGATGCTTGTCGTTGAAGACGAGGCTGCAACGCGTGAATTGATCTGTCGCGTTCTAGGCAAGGAAGGCTGGCAGATCGAACAAGCAGTCAACGGACTGGACGCCCTTCAACATCTTTCTGCATCCTTACCGGACGTCATTTTGCTAGATCTCATGATGCCTAAGATGGATGGGTTTGAATTTCTGGCGCGGATGAGGAAAAACTCGGACTGGAAAGACATACCAGTCATCGTTGTCACCGCGAAGACCCTGTCAAACGATGACCGCGCGCGACTGAGCGGCTTGGTCGAGACACTGATCAGCAAGAACGGGGATGAAATTGAAACCATTCTCAACCAGTTGAACGACATTCTGGTCAAACACCGGCCTGCCTCTGCAGGGGAAACTAAGTCGTGAATGACGGCGCTGAAAACGAAGCACAAAACACACAAGCGGTGTGGCTGGCCAATTTGCGTCAAAACCTCATTTCTCCGGTAAGTGCCATCGTCGGTTTTTGTGAGTTGCTTCAGGGCGAGTTCAGGCGACTGAATTTGGATGAAGTCAACTCGGATCTGGATCGGATTTCCCAGGCAACGGTGGAACTGAGTGCCGTGGTGGATCAGCTTCTGCACCCTGAGATGGCGAAAAAGCTGACGGTCAGCGGCGATGAAGGCGTGAAACGGCTTCGTCACGACCTTCGCACTCCGATGAACGCGATCAAAGGCTACAGCGAGATGATGCTTGAGGATCTAGAGGACCTGAACGCAGAACATCTGAGGCCGGATTTGCTTGGGCTTTTGGATCACACCGACGCCTTGCTACAACGTATCGACACGCTCTCGGGTTTGCCGGGTGATGCTCTCAAAATCTCTGAACCGCCACGCGAAACGGTCGCGATGTTTGCCAATCTGGTACAGAGCATGCAGCCCCTGCCTTCAATCGCCGATACATCCAGATCAACCGGAAACATCCTTGTCGTCGATGATGCCGAAGCCAACCGGGACTTGCTCGCCCGCCGGTTAAAGCGGGACGGGCATCGCGTCTGGACTGCCGACGGCGGCTATTCTGCTCTGGAGGAGTTGTCCCGCCAGCCGTTCGATCTGGTTCTGCTCGATCTGATGATGCCGGACATCAACGGTTTTGACGTTCTGGCACGGTTGAAAAAGGATAACGCTCTTCATGATATCCCCGTCATTATGATTTCTGCTCTTGATGAGATAGAAAGCGTCGCGCGCTGCATCGAGGCCGGTGCCGAGGATTACATGCCCAAACCCTTCAATCCGATCCTGTTGCAAGCCCGGATCAGCGCCGCGCTGGAGAAAAACCGCTGGCGAAAGCGCGAACGCCAGTATCTTGAGATGATGGAAGCGGAAAAGCAAAAGTACAAAGACCTTCTGCTCAGTATTCTGCCGCAACAAATCGTGGCGCGTCTTAATGACGGCGAGGCTACAATCGCCGACCGCCACAACGACGTCACCGTGCTCTTTTCCGATATCGTCGGCTTCACTGAGATGTCAGCCAGGCTCGCCCCGGCACAGGTGGTTTCCTATCTGAACCGGGTTTTCTCGGGGTTCGACAAAACGGCGACGGAACTTGGCGTTGAAAAGATAAAGACGATTGGCGACGCGTATATGTCTGCCGCCGGGGTGCCGGATGGTCGCGCAGATCATGCCGAAGTGATCGTCGAGATGGCGCTTCGGATGCTCGATCAGGTCGAGGCGCTGAACCTTGAAACGGACCACCCGATGCATATCAGGGTCGGCGTGCATACCGGGCCGGTGGTTGCTGGTATCATCGGATCGCACCGTTTCCTTTACGATGTCTGGGGAGACACTGTTAATTTTGCCAGCCGCCTTGAATCAACGGGTGCGCCGGGCCGGGTGCAGGTTTCTGAGGCCACCGCCAGACGGGTCGAGCATCGCTTTGACATCTCTGAACCTGTCGAAACAAGGGTGAAAGGCAAGGGTCAGATTAGAACCTACTATGTCACCCAACGCAAAACGGTGGCGGATTGAGCGGTTCTTCCTTAGGTCGTAGGCAGAAGATTCCCCATCTTGTCTAGCAAACGGCTCAACTCAACCGGTTTGGTGTCGAAGTCGTCGCAACCTGCTTCCAGCGCCTTTTCCCGATCGCTGGCCATCGCGTGCGCGGTCAGGGCCACCACTGGGATCGAGGCCGTCTCGGGCGCTGCCTTGATACGCCGTGTAGCCTCCCATCCATCAATCTCAGGCAGGCTCATATCCATCAAAATGATGTCGGGACGTTCTTCTCCGGCCATGGACACGCCTTCCAGCCCGTCCCTCGCAACGACAACATGAAACCCGTTGCGTTCCAACCGGCGCGACAGCATATCGCTGTTCATTTCATTGTCTTCCACCAACAGGACTTTAGTCAAAACTTCCCCCTTGCGCCTCCGCATACTATGAACACCAAATGGCTCAAGAAGCATCGAAACTGGTATTCGAAGGCCGTGCTCTGCTTCCGGATCGTGCAATCTTTACTGGTCGGTGCATGTTTTCATCAATTCTATACCACGCAATGAGTGTTTAGCCGACTCAGGTCGACCCGCCCCCATTTGCCAATGATGGGCACGATCCGTAGCAATTTGTTAAGTGGCGGTTCACTTTATGAACCACCGGGAAGTCAAATGACTGCTCCGCGAAAAAAGACCCTCCAATTTGCACTCACAGAGAATGTCAGCTTCCCGCCCTGAGTGACGAACGCTGCGCTCATCATCTATGTCTGCTTTGGGCTCGAAGCGGTCATTCGGCAAAACTCAATGAATGCCTGCTCTGCGGACTTTGCAGCCATCCACATTTTTATTCCAAAGGACCGCAGTCAGCCCAAAGCGGACATTCGAAACAGGACTTTGTAACTTCCGGGACCGGATATAGGTGCGCTGAAAACGCTGCATTCCCATCATTGACTTCATTGAAGAAAATCTTGAAATCCTGCCCATAACTCTGCGCGGTGTTTGTGCATAACTTTGCATGCTACAGAGAACCCATCGAACAAACAGGCTCTCAAGCTTTGATACGGTGCCCAATTCCAGTTTACTCCCAATATCCAGTAGACGAGCGCCACGTTTTAGCTACCGCGTCCCAAACACTGGCCGTGACGCAAGGCGTTGGGTTTATTCCGTCGCAATTGGATCCATGAATATCCGCAACAACAACGCGTTGACGCCCAAAATCAACAACCGTCCAGCCCTGGTTGAGCAAGGATTGAACCTCCTCTTCAATCAAGAAGTGCGACATGCATCCGCCAGTTCCGCAGTAAAGAGATGCGGCGCTCGAACACGCAAAACCCGACTCATTCAGCACCCAGTCGCGTTGTAGATCTCCGTCGAGATCGACCCTTTCAACCGCACCCCAATCTAAGTCAAACTGACCGTCGTTGAACTTCGCACATGCCTGCGCCGCCAGATCAACCTTTGCTTGCAAACCGGTTGGAAGTTGCGAAACGTCAGCCGCGACAACTGGTGAGGTCCAAACCAGGCCCGAACTAAGCAGGATCGCAGATACCAAACTTTTCAAGTAGCTTGCCAATTGGTCAGCCGGTTGGAAGGTGGCTTCAGTTGCATTGTTCATACCTGTAGTCCCCGTATTCCAGCCAGTTTGCCGAGCCTTCGTTAAAAATCAGAAATTCAGACCTGTCTTCACCAAGAAGGGCGACGACAAATCCGGCCGGTGGCTCAGAGTTTCCGAAGTAGCTGTAGGCTGTCATGGCTCTGATCGACTCGCCGTTAACCGCTACTCGCGCGTCCCACTCCCCCTCTGGATTGTCCAAAATTACGGGTTCGATCACGCGCTCTATCGCCCCGCCACCACAATAGACGATGCCTTCGGGCGCTTCGTAGGACGTCTCTTGGCTAACTTCTGAATCGCACGCAGAACGAAGGGACCGAATTGCTGCGCTGGAACCTTTCAAGTCAAAAATTCCGTAGCTAACATCTTGATCAATCATCGACAAATTAACCGACGCATTGGCCGCAAGCTGGTCCAGCACAAAACCATAGTCTTGCTGACTATTGAAACTGACCTCGACAGGAAAATTGTCGACGATCTGCAAAGCCGCGTTTTCTGCGCCAACTTGAAATGCCCCAACTTCGGTGGTGCCGTTCTTCAAAAATCGAATGGAAAGCCCCTGCTTCTCCACAATGTCCTGGCTGTCCTCATATCCTGCCGGTGCAAAGCGGATACGGTTACACTGAAGTTCCAGCGTCATGTTTCCAGATTGAATAAATGCATTGGGATTGAGCCCGGAACTAAACGACCACTCCGCTGATGCTGTAGTCGCCATAACCACCATCAGCGTCCCAGTGGAAATCGTTTTGAAGCTCATTTTTTCTCTCCATGGAGTTACGGTTCGCGCTGTCGTTCAGCAGAGATTCCAGCCAATTGCCTGGACAACCAGGTCAGGAAACAGGTTCGCCGTATTCGTTTGCGCCTTCTTCCGAAGGGCGCGTCAACCACCAGATCATCAGAATGGACAGAACCAACTGAAGAATTGAGACAACAACAATACCGGTTACGCCCAGGACGGCCGCAGGTCCTCGCAATGCGTCAGGGTTCTCGGTCCCTTGCTCCAATACAGAGAAGAACGCCACCCCACCCAGCATAACAAATAGCGTTGTAATGCTGAGCGCCATCGGCAGCAGCAAATACCAGCCAGGTCGTCCTGTATCATGTAGCCTTCGCCAACCGGCGGCCAGCATAGGTATGAGAACAGCCAGCTGGAAAACAGAGGACAGGACCCGAGATCCCTGGCCTGTTTCGGGGTTGGTCCCGAATATGATCGTATCCAGCACAGCTAAAGCGGCACTCACGAGAACCACAAACAAGAAGAACCACCAGTATTCTGAGCGTATAGCCCGACCGGAGAACTGGAAGTATTTCGAGAAACACGTCTTAACGGCTTCACCAAATCCCATCTTTCAATCCCTTCATTGTTTTTGTGCGGCCTCAAATCGCTTCGCCGCTCAGGCGAACACACTCGTAGCTCCCACTTACTTTTTTGTTTGAACGCAGAGGCCTATCGTACGAGAGCGTAGGGAAATTTACGCGCGGAAAAAATATTGATTTTCTAAAAATTAGATTCAAACATGCGAATTCGACACAACTTTATTTTACCTCCGTTGTCGTCGTTGCTGCTCGCTGTGCCGAGCCCTTTCGACTGCTGGAGTGAGTGCTAGCGGTCGGAAGGCACTTTACAATGATTGAGCGCTGGGAGGACGCGATGCTCAGACTAAACGTACTCGCTCTCTTTCCAGAGTTTGCTCTAGCATTTGCTAGCGACTTCATTCGGCCTTCACACGTTAATATCGGCCCCGATAGTCAACGAAATATCGTCCCGCCGACCAAGCCCACCGCGGCAAGTTTTGGGAAAGGTAGTCACAGGATCAAGGTATGTTCAATTGGCTGCACAGACGCGAGAGCTTCAAACAAGCGCATCCAATTTCACTAATTTCAAGGGAACCAGAGGGAGAAGAAGATGACCAACAAGATGGTGATGATTGCGGGCGCGACATGTTTCGCACTGCTTGCGGCCTGCGACGATACGAGTACATCAAGTGCGTCCGCCGAACTCACGCCGGCTCAGCAGGCGTGTTTGCGAGATGTAGCCAACACGACGAACAATTCGCAAGTCGTGGTGCTCTCATCCGCGTTTAGCGAGGCGGGAACACAGGTCACAGTCGGCGTAGGCGAGGATCGTGCTCCTTGGAATTGCATTGCTTACAGTGATGGCGCAACAGCTGGAATCGAGTTCCTGGGCGACGAAGGCGCATTGTGACCTGTCTGCTGCGTAGCTGAAATCGGCTGCGCAGCACTGGCTTGGTCTTCTGAGGCTCGACTTGGTTTGTAGAACCACCATCATCGTATTCTCGGTCCTGTACCTATTGGCGTTGGTTGCATTCTTGACGGGCACATTTGGCTGGTTGGGACAGGAACGAGACCCTTTGTCCGGAGCGTTCCTACTGCCGTTGGGACTACCTTGGATACTTGTAGCGGACTTAGTTTCGGAGTCCGCCAAGCCATGGTTCGCGGCGATTGCACCGGTGCTCAACATTTTGGCGCTGGTTTTCATTTGCAGGTGGGCTCGCAGTTTACACTAGAAATGAAAGCGGACCTCTGTCTCACCAAAAGGGAGGAAAACATGGGAAAAGTGATCTTGGGAATTGTGATCGGGCTCATCCTTGGCGTGGTTGGGGCTATGACCTTGGGTGGTGGGGCCGCGGTGGGTGTCGGTATTGCGACAGGCTTGTCCGCCGGTGTCTGCACCACATTGAAAGGAGCACAAGCCGAGAACCTTATCACCGCCGAGCAAGCGGATCAGATCCTCAATCGCGTAAATTCCGAGATGGCATCTCTGCAAGGAATTGAAACGACAGGCGAGATCGTCGGCAGCGCACAGGCATGCGATGAGTTTCTGTCAAAGTTACGAGAAGCTAAATGAGGTTCCGCTTTGTACGGAACAAAACAGTAAGGACAAGCCAGCAGGGAACCATCTGATGAAACTCGTTTTACTCAAGCTCCTCACACCCATGTTCGCAATCGCGAGCACAGCTGCTTTTGCAATGTCAGAAGCCGACGACGCTTGTATCGACCATTTGCGGCAGGTTGGTGGACCAGACGGTCAATCCGGAACGATTGAAAGCTCTCAGTTCTCGGAAGCTGGTACGCTCGTCATGCTGCGTGATGCAGGTGGAACACTTTGGCGATGCATTGCGTACAAGGATGGAAGCATTGGAGAGATGTCGGTTGTCGAGGCGATGGACGATGGCGGTGGAGCCATGGCAGGTGCCGCAGGTTCTACTGGTAGCCAGCGTGTCAAATTTGATCCTGGTTCCACTGGCGCAGAACTCGTTGGTGAACTCGCGCCCGGAGCGTCGCAGCAATATGTTCTTGGTGCGAAAAACGAACAGTTTCTTTACGTCCGCGTTGCTCCGCGAAATGGCTCCTTGGACTACGTTATTCGCAACCCCGATGGTTCTGAACTGTTGGGATTGATGTCGGCGGACAAGGAGTATCGAGGGCAGCTTTGGCAATCTGGTGATCATGTTGTGGAGGTTATCAATCGCAGCAACTCTTCCGTCGACTACAACGTAATTTTCGGAATTGAATAGGTGATCGACCAGAAGCCCTTGAACACGTTCCCAAAACAGCCAGGAAAAAACACATGAGAACCAATGTCCTAATGGTGATTGGCGCGGTATGTATTTCTGCACTGGCAGCATGCGATGAGAGTGGCGGATCAGTGGATGCAAGTGCACCAACTGTGGGCAGCTCTAGCGATCTTTCGTCATTTGAAGGGGCAAGAGCGGGCCAAGCTGAAATGGGCATCCAGAGTCTCGGATTTGAACTCATCCGAAGCGAAGGTTTGACCTCGTACTGGTTTAACAAGGATACTGGTGCATGTGCTCGGATCTCGACATCTGATGGAAGGTACTCAGATGTAGCTATGCTGCCATCAGGTAACTGCTGACACATTTTCATCAATCCCAAATCCAAGAGAAGGAGCCCAAACTTGCAATTCGACCTGGCACACGCGGCGGTCATCGTTGTCGCCTTAATCATCACTAACCTGGCATTGAAATCGGCTGGCGTGATCAACGAAGAAAACAAACACCAATGGAACTGGAAAGTTGTTCTAGCCTACTTCGTAGTCGTCGTTATCATCAATCTCGTGTGGCCAATCTAAAGTTTCACAGCGGAAAGCTATTTACCCACTTGATATGGTTGTCATGAACTAGCCTTTCCGAGAGACTATTAGGTCGCAAGAGTTTGAGCATTAAAGGTTCAAGAATAGAAAGGATTTGGCATGCGGTTCTTGGCGTCCCTCATATTCATTGGTGTTCTCGCAACCGCTGCGAATTCTGACGTGACCAGTCGAAATGGCGGTCCAAGCAACAGTCAAATGCTTTCAAAGGGTGGTGACGGAGGCATTGATGGTGTCACTTTCTTTCGCCCAGTCTTAAGCGGAGTGTTGTATCGATCCGGTTTCAAGGGCGGCGACAAGGATCGAACTGGCCTAAGTGAAGGTCAACGCGAAACTCTGTGCAGTGAAGGGTTTTCAACAGGGTTTTATGTCGACTTCGGCAAAAACACTGAATACGGTCGCACCAGCTGCGGAAACGGATCCTTTGACTATCAGAGCGCCAGATCCTCCCGACCCGATGCTGTCATGGCGTCCATACACGAGGTGATTCAAAACCCTGGAAAGGGCCCTGTTCTGGTGCACTGCATGTGGGGCGTTCATTCCTCAGGTGCTTTGTCGGCGATGGCGCTCGTTCAGTTTTGCGGTTGGACAGAAGAAAGGGCCAAGGAATATTGGAATGATGCCCGAAACGGAGCCCCTTGTTCAGGCGGGTGCGACCAGTGGATTGACTCAAAATTTTCCAACTTCAGTGTCGACCCAAAATTGAAGATCTCCAACGAGCAACAGGCAGCGATTTGCCCCAAATGATATTGGGAGGACTATCCAAATGAAGTTCAATCTTCTGGGGTCACTTGCTTTAATTGCACCCACTGTCTTGTGGGCGAACGACGATGTTCTCGGTGAAGCCACGACATTTGATAGTCCCAACGGCGTTACTGAACGCTGTATTCGGATCGAAAAAGTTCCAGCGGGCGAGTATAAGAAAAGCGATCTTGAGGAAGAAACGGCCTATTGCGAGATCGATTTCTATGCCTCCGAAATTGCTATTTGCCCAAAAACCTGGAGCACCAGCCCAGGAATGGCAGTCTACGATATTTCGGCAGGACCTTACGTAGGAAACCGTTCTGAATTCGAGAGAAACGCTTGCAAAGAGGGGAAGGCAGCAAATGATCTAGCCAAGGACAGGGTGGCAAAATTCAAGTCCACCATGAACCAAAAGGGCACCAGTGGAACATTTTCTACCTCGTCGCTGCTTTATTATCATTTTTCCAGATATTTTGATGCGACCGTCAAAGTTCCAGTCGCCGTTTGGCGTAGCATGGACGCTCAGGCGCATTTTTCCGAGGTCGCCGAGCCTGGCCTTGCGATTTCTGGTGGCTCTCATGGCGGGCGCATGAACCACGAAGGCTGGCGGGTCTTCGCAGCTGCGGATGCTGACCCGAACTCATACCAGCCAACCGACGATCTGTTCACCGCAGATCGAACGCAAATATACGGTGTGCTGCTTGATAGCCCTGGGCATCGATACGGCTCGGAAATCAACGGCACCCGTAAATCTGGTTGGGGGAAAGGTCAGAACCGCGATTTTCAGGAAACTCCTGCTTTCTTGGCTTTGCGTTCTTCGAAACCCTTGTCAGAGGCCATTGCAGAGGGCGTTAAAGAAGGTCGAAGAGACCGGATGATCAACAAGGATCTCGGTCCCGATGTCAGCGACCAACAGATGGCATTTTGGATGCAAGAACTTACCGAGATTGTTCTCCTCGATTTCATCTTTAGCCAGCAGGACCGCGTAGGAAACATAGACTTCACACCCTATTGGTATTGGGTCGAAGACGGAGACCTGAAGCATAGGAAGGCCAAGCACCATCAGCCCAACAATGGAGATGTTCCCGCCGACGCATTATTGATCCGTCGCAGCAATCTAAACGACAACGACGCTGGTGGGCGGGTAGAATATGCCAACTTCGCGAAATCTACTCAAATGCTGGAAAAAATGCGGCACTTCTCTCCAAGCACCTACCGGCGCTTGGTTGCATTGAATAATGACCTTCAATCGCAAGGCCCGGTTTATGAATGGTTGTCGCAGAGCTTTGGGTTGTCAGATAGGCAGGTTGCCCAAGTTGTGAATAACACCGCGTTGGCAACGTCCATCCTCCAGAACAATTGTTCTAGTGGTGATTTGATGTTCGACTTAGACCCTGTCGCATTCTTTTCGAGAGACGACACCGAGGTAGAGACAGTGGATTGTAATGACCCGTAGGCTTACTACGCTTTTTGCGGCGTTCATTTGGACCGCTCTGATCGCCTGCAAAGCGGCGGCATTGGAAGTTATCGTCATATCGGATCTGAATGGAAGCTACGGTTCGGTAAGGTACGATGCCCGTGTCGACAAAGCGATTGAGCGCATAATCGAGATTGATCCAGATCTGGTTATTTCGACCGGAGATATGGTTGCGGGACAGCGCATTCCCAACTTGTCCGATAAACAGGTCAGGGATATGTGGAAGGCGTTTCACGAGGCCGTATCAGATCCTTTAGAGGTTGCCGGCATTCCATTTGCGGTCACGCCAGGAAACCATGATGCCTCTGCGTACCGTGGGTTTGAGCGTGAAAGAAAAATATACGCCGAGGAATGGACTCCGAGAAAACCAGACGTCGATTTCCTAGTTTCAAATGACTACCCGTTCTTCTACGCATTTGAGATGCAGGGCATTACGTTTGCGTCTCTGGATGCAACAACCCTAGGAGCCCTGTCCGGTGACCAGCAGGACCGCCTACAGGAACTGGGTGCAGACGGAGACCCGATTGTCACTTTCAGTCACCTCCCACTTTGGCCGTTCGCGATCCAGCGCGAACGCGAAATCATCGGTGACCCAACACTTGAAAAAATCTATTTGGAAAGCGGTGTCGTTCTGCATCTGTCAGGCCACCATCATGCCTTCTATCCCGGTTGGAAAGACGGGGTAGTTTACGTCTCTCAAGCTTGTTTGGGGGGTGGCCCGCGGCGGCTTATTGGCTCAAAAGCCAGATCACCTCACAGCTTCACTCATGTTACGTTCCAGCCAAACGGAGAGTTTGGGATAGCAGTATATCGAGGGCCTGATTTCGAAAGTTCGGTAAACTTCAAGTCGCTCCCGAAAGAGATCAGATCCCCGAACGCGGTGTTGAAACGTTTAGACCTTGTTAAATGACTAGAGGTTGAGTTTCAGTTCAACTTTTTCAGGAACCAGATCGTTTATCATCTCTTCTATCCGAGCTTCTGAAAGTCCACCCGAGGTGATGAACAGCAATGAAACGCGAGATTTTCCGGGGACGTGGTGTTTTCTGACCAGCTTCCATCCAGCGTTTGCGGCCATAGTTTCAATGGCGCCGCTGACATTCAACGAGTGCTCTTCGTCTGAGGCCTTGAGGGAAATCTCTACACCCTTGTTTCTTCCACCAAGCCAAATGAAACACCAACATACAACCGCCACCAGTGTGGCCATCAGCGGCAAGCCCAGACCGACCGCAAGACCAAGAACGGTCACGATTATCATTTCGACAGTGTCCACCGGATCATCGAGATTGGAGCGGAACCTGAGCAACGCGCCGATGCCAAAGATAACGAAACCGATCATTGAACCGTGCTGAACTACCAGAAACCCAACCGCCATGCCGACAAGCGCATAAAGGAAGAACAGTCGCGGCATGACGATATCGCTGACACTTCTACGGGCTTTACGTCTCACCGGATGATAGACGATCAAGCCAGCCAGAACGATCGTAACGATCACATCGAGAGTAAAGAAATACAGTTCCTGTTTGCCACGAAACTGCGTCCACCGGCGTTCGATAACGATTTCCGACCCCGAAGCCCCGGCCAGCATCGTCGCAGGGTCGACTTGTGACACCGCAGCACCTGGCAACAGCAGCATCAACAACACGGTCACAAATGTGAGGGTCGTATTCAACTTGTCTTCCTTCCTGCTCACGCCAAAGGCTTACGCTTCACAAAAGGCACATCGTGCCCTATTCAATTCAATCGCAACAGGCGGGATCAGGTAAAGAGATTTCAGTGCATTCCTCGGACATCGTATCCGGATTGTGATACGAACGCTGATACAGGGATATGGTCCAAGCGCGAGAGAATCCAATGACAGAAAACAGAGTGTTTTCGTCAAAAGCTGAAATTTCACGGTGTTTCTGCAAACTTAGACGACTCGCTTTTGCGGCCAGCTTGGTTGCGGCAGCCTTCTTGCCTTGGACCGATTTTGCCTACGCCGAAAGTGCTGGTTTGGTTCTGGTCGATAAATTCAAGGTGGCAGACAATTCAGAGGGATTTTCAGAGCCTTCCGGTTTGGCAATGTCTAACGCTGAAGGTTTCTTGTGGTCTGTAAGTGACGCCGAACCTAAACTGCACCTACTCGGAGCCGACGGAGTATTAGGAAACTCTTTCAGGTTGCCAGCATTGGCAGGATCAGATTTGGAGGGTGTTGCACCTCGAAAGGATGGGTCTGTTTTGGTGCTTCAAGAAACTGACCGATCAATCCTAGTCGTTCACCCAACTGACCCCATTCAACTGACGACAATACCTCTCGCATCTCTTAAAGGTTACCCGACCGCCGCTGAATTACTCGTCGGCAATCCTTTGAACAAGGGACCTGAGGGCATCACCGTCGATCCGGACACCGGGCGAGTTTTCGTGGTTATCGAAGGACAGCCCCGGCTGTTGTTGGTATTGTCCTCAGAGCTAACTGAGATTGATGAAATCATCCCTTTGGATCGCGAATCTGGTTTTATGTCTGATCGCGTAAAGGACGATGAACTGGATGTAAGCGGTTTGGCTTGGTCAGCGACCTCAGGTCTACTTTGGATTCTGAGTGATAAAGGGCGTCAAATCTTCGTCTACAATCCAGAGTCCAAGTCCGCAAAGACTATCAGCTTGACGTTCATAGAAGATGGTAAACAAAAGGAAGTTAAACATCCCGAAGGGATCGCTCTCGATGAGACTAGGGGGCTTCTCTATATCCTGACAGACGATACCAAAAAATCGCGGCTCTATGTTTTTGAGCAACCGGAGTTGTGAGAACGGTCCCACTAGTTCTCTACTCTACGTGGTTGAAAAGCGGGGTTGTGTAAATGAGTGCCGCCTTATGTGCAACGCAGCACCTGGTAACTTTGGGCTCAAGGCGGTCATACGCTGCACTGCTAACGAACGTCGAGTACTCTGATGAAACCTGTCTTTAGCTCCCTGATAGATTCAGTTGGTCGACACGGTGTCGGTGCCT